>DATKYQ010000043.1:0-172191 GCA_035528415.1 Myxococcota bacterium
CCGAGAGTCATCCGAGTGGCTACGAGTATTCGAAACGCGAAGGACGCACTGTCAGAAACATTCATCCATTCCTGACAGATCGGGAGAGGTGTTTTCCCTTGACAGGCGTTTTCATAGACGTTGGTACATTAAGAACATTAAAAGTAAAAAGGAAAGGGGTCAGGTCATGACCCCTTCTTCCCCCCCGGATTGGATGAATTAATGTTCTTAATGTACCAACGTCCCCCTCTGCCATTCGCAGCCCGGCCGCACAACAGCCGGGGTCACGCGGATAGTTTCGTAGCTGGCAAATAGTTGTTGTCACCGAGTTGTCAGGGAGCTAGCATTCAACTATTGGCGTTTAGCCAAGGGGATCGGCTGTTGCAGTAAACGACACAAAATTTCATTGTGGGGAATGGTCATGAAGAGGTTTTTACCTGCCATTATAATTCTTTTTTTTGTTGGGAATTCTTATGGACGAGATATTCCCTTTATTGGTGGAGGCCAGTGTGATTATTGGCCTGTTTGTATGAAAACAGTGCATTGCAGCAATAAATATATCGATGATTCAAAAGGTGGTTTTTACCCGAGCGACAAAATAATAACTTGTACAGAATATAATATGAGGGGGCGCATACCTTCTGAAGCTGATGTAAATAAGGCAGTTGGTAAATTAAATAAGTATCTTGACACAAGTGAAGGCAAAAAAATGTTAAAGTCTCTTACTGCTAAACATAAAAAGACATGTAGAGCAGAGGTCGAATATAGGGAAAAAGTAAAAAGTGAACTTCTTACTTCATACAAAGGCAAGCCTACCTATGCGGAAACGGCAGCAACTAACAAGGAGATTATACAGTTGTGGAATGAGTTCTGTGCCAATCCAACTTCATCAAGAGCAAGGAAGGCCATATTGAAAGATTCTGAGTACAAAGCAAAGCAGTTCAAGATAAGCACCGATATTGGCGAAAATGAGGAGTATAAGAAAATAGACGAAAACACGTGGAGGCAAATAAAAACAGATGTTGGCTTGTGCAATCTGACGGTTGTATCGACACTGTTCCGAAAGGAAAAAGACAGCGTTTTATGGTGGCAGACTGTGCAGAAAATCTATCCAGAGACATCACCAGTTGGAAAGGATGGGAGCAAAATCTGTATCACTGGTAAAACTGATACACTCAAGACCCTAACATATACTCCAGTCTACAACATCAATGGAGTTCTGTTGACTTGGTCGCCATAGATAAAATAAAGGACTCACGATGGCATTAGAATCACCCCTATTTCAAAGCGCAATGGAGCTTCTTGGGCACTCCATCTCTCATTTCAATGGACAGAAGGAACTTGATGGAAAGCGTCTGCCGGAGGTGGCCTATCGCCAGTGGGTCTTCAGCCTTCCGAATGCCGTGAGGGTGTACTTCTGATTCGATCGGGAGCTTTTCACAAGGGGACCAGGGACGGTCTTAGGTTTTTAGTTTTTCTTACACATTGCGAAACCGCTGCAAAAGGAAATGCTGGGCCCGGTTTAGATCACGCGTGCTCGCTGGTTTTAGACCTAATAACCTGAGACCGTCCCTGTTTTACTCTATTTTACTACAGGATTTGCCTTGAAAGTTTAACGCCATGCACGCCTCTGCTAGACAAAGTAGTAACTTTATAATCTTCCAGGGAGACAACAGGTGCAACATCCTTTCCTCGGAGGTACTAGGTACTTCCGGTGCCAAGGAGGTCAAGTACAGCGTCGCCGGGCGGTGCATGAGCCCTATTTTATTGCCTGGTGACGAGCTTGTACTGGACGATACCGAGAGGCCTGTTCGGCTCGGCTGGATCATGAGCTTTCGTTGGGGAGAAGCCAACCTCACCCATCGCGCAATCAGATGCGACGGCGGACGGTTTTGGGCACGGGGGGACCTGAGCGATGGGGTTCAGGGTCCGGTTGGACCAGAGGATACAATCGGTCGGGTGGTCGCGATTGTGCGCAACGGTAGGCGCATCGATCTCAATGGCGAACGCGAGCGGATTCTGGGGCTTGTGCGCAACTACGCTATGGCAACCACACGACAGGTTGCCTCCCGCTTTCCCCGCCTGCGAAAGCTTGTGGAAATCGAAATCCTTTCTTCTCGCCCAGTGCGTCTGGCCCAGCGCCTGCTGGTTTCCACGCTGCTGGGGGAAATCTCCGTCCACGAGGAGAAAGACCGCCCGATAATTCTTGCAAGCATCATGTCTCCCGCCTGGCCCGCTTCCGAAGAGAGCATCACCTGGATCGAGCAAAAACTGAACCGCGGCAAGATTAGGGCATTCACGGCGCGTTTTTCTCGCAGGCCGGGGGCGGGCGGCTCGGTGGTGCTGATCGAGGACGACTTCAGGAGTTTCGGAAAAACCGGTTACGTGGGCTGGCTGGTGGTGCAACTTGGCCTGCGCGGAAGCGGTATCGGGCGCCGGTTGCTGCAGGCCGTCGAGGATGAGGCGCGCCGGAGCGGTCGCGAATTGCTGATCGCCGAGGTGATGCCGAACAACGTGCGCTCCCTGGGCCTTTTCCGCTCCCAGGGCTACCGCGAGGTGATCCAGACGGAGATTGCCTGCTGGCCGCGAAAGCTGCGAGAGCGCCTGCTTCCGGGCCGGGTGGTGCTGGTGAAGATAGAGGGGGACGTTGGTACATTAAGAACATTAAAATTAAAAAGGAAAGGGATCAGGTCATGACCCCTTCTTTCCCCCCCGGGATTGGATGAATTAATGTTCTTAATGTACCAACGTCCCCCTCTGCCCTGCTTTCCCCTCTGCTTTCCGTGCCGGCCACCTGCCTGTCAGCAACTCTGCGAAAACCTCCAGGTAGCTCTTCTGGCCCGTAAGTAGTTGCTCTACCCACGGGTTCATGCGTGCGTTGGCTACCGCCAGGCGGTAAAACAGGGCCGGCGCGCTGTAGAAGATTCTGGCCAATATCCAAGCCCTGCGTAGTTCACAAACCAGTTCGTGGTTTACCCGCCGGTCGTAAGCGGCAAGGTCTCTTGTGCTGACTGCCCCGCCCGCCAGGTAGGCGCAGGCAGCCTCGGCGGCCAGGCGGCCGCTTACCGCGGCCCTGCGGATGCCGGCTCCCGTCAGGGGATTTACTAGGCCCGCGGCGTCGCCGGCCACCAGGATCGGTCCGCGCGAGAATCTTCGGCGGCCGTTCCAGGTCGGTAGCGGATGGGCACGCGGCTCGAAAGGCTTGGGCGCATCCAGGCCCAGGATATCAAGCCAGAGGCGCAAGGCGGCGCGCAGATTCGCTCCCTTGACGAAGGCGCACACTCCGACGGACAGACTGGCCCGCTTCGGAAACAGCCAGCCTATTCCCCCGGGCACTACCCCGAAGTCACAGGCAATCGTTTGGGCCCAGCTGTCTTGCAGCTCGGGCCGCGCGCGAACTTCGATCTGCATGGCCGGGCAGACCCTTGTCCCCTCGCGCCCAAGCAGCCGCGCGCCCAGGCCGCCGGCCCCGTCGGCCGCTATTGCCAGCCTGGCCCGATATCGCCTCTTGTCGGTCTCTACCGTCACCACTCCCTTTTCTTCCCGCAACTCCAAGGCCCGCTCCGACTGCCTGACGATTGCGCCCAGACCGATGGCCTTTTCGTAAAGCAGCCTGTCGAGTTGCTCGCGACGCACCATGTGTACCACCGGCCGGGCGAACGAAAGCTCGAAGGGCGATCGTCCCCTGAAGCCGAATCTGATGCGCTCTATCTTTTGCTCCGTCACCCGCGAGACGTCTATGGGCAGCGCGGCTATCGCCTTCGGCGGCAGGCCGCCGGCGCAGATCTTCGCGCGTGGATGACTTTCGCGCTCGATGATCGTCACCCGCAAGCCCCGAAGGCGCAGGGCACAGGCGGCGGTACCGCCGCCCGGACCGGAGCCGATGATTATCACATCGTCCATGAAAAGATGGATGCTGCAAATGGCGTGCCGTTATGCAGGCCGGCTCAAGCGGTCGTTTTATATGCGATCTTTCCCGAGTGCGGTTGGTATCGTGTAATACGACCCACGCCATTCGCGTATCTGCGTCGACGTCAGCTTGCGCGATGTAATCCGCAATCAATCCCGCTGCTCAGGTTTCTTTATCGCCGTGTATATCCTGACGCCCTCCCTGCGGCTCTTGGCCTTGAGGGCACCATCTGGAAGCTTGTCTTCGCGCAGCAGATCGATCTCGTAGACTATCGGCGCCTCGCGCAGATCCAACGCCAGCCCGGCCCATTCGGCACTGGTCATCCCGGGCGCGCTGATCGCCAGGTCGACATCGGAGGCCCGCTTGGCGTTGCCTCTTGCCCGGGAGCCGTAGATGCGAACTTCCTCGATCTTCGAATGACTTTTGAAGATCCGCTCCAGGACGGCCTGGTCCCTGGGGCGTAGTTGCGGTTGTGTGTTGATTAGTCCCATTGCAATGCAACCAGACGTTCCGCCATGCGCTCAAGCAAATCGGCGTGCCGCGAGCTGATGCGGCCGTAAATCTCCCGCGCCAGATCCTCCCTGTAAAGATGACTGGTCTGATTGCGGTCGTCGAGCATTTGAAACCACAGGTCGCCCTCTTCGGCAGTGGGTATCAGCTTTTCCACGAAGGCCTTCTTTATTGTCTGCCTGGGTCCCCCGGTCTCATGGCCCTGTCGTTCGAGGTACAGCTTTAGCGTCTTCCAGGTTGCCTCGAAAGTGAACTCGAAGCGTTGAATCGTGGCGTCCCTCACGATGTCGCTTTCCGGTTGCGCGACTGCTTCCTTCAGCCGCGCCACCGCCCTGCCTATGTCTTTCTTTCTCTCATCGAAACGCTGGTTCATCGAGCACCGTCCCTGTTTGTCCCAAGAACAACGCGGCAGCCCTCTCAGGCGGCGGGCTTTTTCTTGTAGATGTTCAGGCCTATCTTGACACCCTGCTCCTCCTGACCGGGTACGCTCTGGTTGCCCTCGGTCGAGGCTATGATGATGTTCTTGCCCGAGGACGACGGGCCGAACTCGCTGCCCAGGTCCACCGTGATTGTCAACTTCCGGCCGCTGACTTGCATCTCGACGTTTTTCATTGTCTGCTCTCCCTTTTTTAGTATCCGTATGGTCGTGCAGCATGGCATCGGCGCTGAGAAAAGGCAAGCCGGGTCTTTCCCGTGTGGGTCTTTCCCCTTGGCCTTGCGCCGCGGGGAGGATCGCGTTAGTTTTCGGGTATGCGTACTTTCTTCGTGGCCGCCTTGCTGTCTTTGAACTTGCTTGCCTGCGGTTCGGGCAGCAGCATTTCGGTCGAACTGGATCCCGAGCTGTGGCTGTTGCGGGACAACCTGCCGGCCCCGGGCTCGGGCGGGCAGGCTCTCAGGGCCGGGCCGGCCTGGGGGCGCTACTTGTGGGCGCCTGATTTGTCGCCTGTCGGGAGGATCGAGAGCAAGCCGCTCGACGGGCCGGCGCCTGAGCTGGACTCGGCCGTCGTCAGCCTTTCTCTGGATCCCGCCGGGCGCACGCTTTCCGGCCGGGCGGATATCCAGGTGTGGGCCGCGGGCGCGGCGCTCGATTCGATCGGCTTCCGGCTTTCGGCCGCGGCGGTCGACGAAGTTACGGCGGGGGGAGTAGCGCTTACGCACACTTATGAAAACGGGGTGCTGACCTGTACACCGGATACGCCGCTTCCCGACGGTGAGAGCCTTACCATAAGCATCGCCTGGCACGACGCCGATATCGAACTCGAGGTCGAGTTCTTTCCCGAGGGTTTCAAAAAAAATGTCCTTGTCGGTTACCTGGGCGAGCCTTCGACTTTCTTCACCTTCGGTTACTGGTTCTGGCCGCGTCTGGTCGGGCCCGCGACTGTCAGCGACGTCGAGTTCGAGGTGACGTACCCCGACGCTCTGACCCTGGTCATGTCGGGTGAGGAAGAAAGTTCCAAAGACAACGGCGACGGGACAAAAACGGACGTCTGGCGACTTAGCAACCCGACCGCCTGGTACGTATCTTTGGCGCTGGCCGACTACGAGAAGGCCGAGAGCAGCTGCGGAAACACGGCCATCGAAGTCTACGGCATGCCCGGCAAGAGTATCGACAACTACCCCATCGTGCCCGCGACCTACCTGCCGATCATGGAGGCGATCTGCGACGACTACCGCGCGCGCTTCGGCGAGCCGGCCTTCGGGGCGATTCGGCTGGCCGGTGTCGATCAGCGTTTTACCAACGGCTACTCGTCACCGGGATTATTGATCGTGCCCAACTACACCCTGGACGACGACGGCAAGGGCAGCTTTGCCGCGCGCGACTTCTACATCGCCCACGAGGTCTCGCACCAGTGGTGGGGCAACGACGTCTTCGCCTCGGGAACGGACATCTGGCTGACCGAGGGGCTGGCCGACTACTCGGCAATCAGCTACCTCGAGGGCTCGAACTGGGGCGCGGATGCAGCCCGCGAGCAATGGCTGATAGACGCCGCTCAGCTTCTGGACTACTACGCCCAGGGTGGCGTCGATTATCCACTGGTGCCCGAGAGCGCCGATGAGCTTGTGGCCTACATCTACTATCTCAAGGGCGCCTGGGTGTTTCGCATGCTCGAGGGCGTAATCGGCCGCGACGAGGTTACCCGGGCGCTTTCAGATTACCGCCTGGCGCACCCGTTTGCCGAGGCCACGACCCAAGACTTCATTACAGCGGCCACGGCGGTCCACGGCGAGAGCCTGGCCTGGTTCTTCGACGAGTGGCTGACCGGCACCGGCCTGATGTCGCTTGCCGAGTCGCACGCGCTCAGTGGCGATTCGGTCGACCTGAGCGTGACCCAGGCAACACCCTGGTCGATGTCCCCCGAGCGCTTTTTCAGCATGCCGGCCACGGTTCGCATCACCCGGGACGGAAGCGCCAAGGACGAGCGGGTGACAATCGAGGGATCCGAGTCGACTTTTCACCTGCCTGCCGGGCATTGATAGGTCGGTTGAACGAAACCTGCCTGGTGGTGTACTATACCGGCAGCATTTGGCATTTCAAGTTGATCGAGGCGTTGATGGGCCCGGACGTTCATGTCCGCAAGGGCAATACCGGCATCTGGTTGTTGCAGGGGGCGCTGGCACTCGTTGTCCTGCTGCTGATATTGGTCTGGGTGCTGTTGGTGCCGAGCATGTTGGCGCTGCCGCCCGGGGTGGCGGCCAGGGTGCGGATATATCCCGTCCTGCTCCTGCCTCTGGTGGCTGTGATCATGCTGGTCGACTTTCTGTGGTTGCGGCCGGTATACAGCCGGCGGCAAGAGTTGGCGGCCGGCTCGCTGGATGCCGACAGTACGAGCGAACTGCTGCGACGGGTGGCGCGCTTTCCATACCTTTCGTTTTTCATGCCGTTTGTCGGAATCATCGCCGCCTCGGTCGTTGTGGCCATTGTCCAGACGGCGGCCCACTCTACCCCGCCGCGCATTGTTGCCGGTCTTTTCTTGCTGGCCTGCACGCACGCCGTGGCCCTTTCCGTGATCTCCTTCGGCGTGGCGCGCCTCTTCATGAGCCGCTTTCTCAAGCTGCCGGACTTTGTGCCGCACATGGTCCAGCGGGAACCGGATCTGCGCAAGCGATTGGCCCTGGGCGCGGCCTGCACCGTGAGCGTGGCCTGGGCGATAATCGCGGTTATGGTTTTCGATCATCAGTGCCGCCTGGCCGGATTGCTGCTGTCCGATCCTTGTTTACACCCGGCCATCAGGGGCACGGTGATTTTCCTGGGGCTGGGCGGCATCGCGGTCGTCTTTTCAGGGGGCGCGCTCGGCTACCTGCTGGCGCGTGACTTCGGTCGTGACACCGAGGCGGTCACGGACGGTATCGAGCGGCTGACGCGGGCGGGGGTGGACGGAGCCGGGGAGTCCCTGCCCGTATTGTCTGCAGACGAGGTCGGCGAAATGACCGAGTCGTTCAACGGCCTTGAAGAGTTACTGGCGGAGCACGACCGCCAGATGCGCGAAAGCGCAAAGGCGGCCCAACGCGCCGTTGGTAAGCAGATGGAGTTTTTTACCGTCATCAGCCACGATCTGAGAACTCCGCTGCACTCGATAATCGGTTTCAGCCAGCTTCTGGCCGAGGGCGACGAGGGTGAGCTGAGCGAGGACCAGCTTGCGGACACGCGGACGATCTTGAAATCCGGGCGCTACCTGTTGAGCCTGGTGAACGACGTGGTAGATCTTTCCAAGATCGAATCCGGCATCATGTCGCTTCAGCGCGGCCGGGTCGACCTGGCCGGAGTGGTGGGAGAGGTGGTTGAGGTCGGGGCGAGCCTTAAGCGCGACGGGGTTAGCCTGGCATCCGACCTGCCCGCCGATCTGCCCCCGGTTCATGCCGACGAGACTCGCCTGAAGCAGATCCTTTTGAACCTGGTGGGCAACGCGCTGAAGTTCACCGATCGGGGCAGTGTGCGCATTCAGGCGCGGCCCGCGGGAGCCGATAATATCGAGGTGCTGGTGGAGGACAGTGGTCCCGGCATTCCCGAGGACAAGCTCGGTATGGTTTTCAACGAATTCGAACAGGTGCGTACCGCGGACGGCAAGGAGAAGATGGGCACCGGGTTGGGCCTGGCCATCAGCCGCAAGCTGGTGCAGATGCATGGGGGCGATATCCGGGCTGAGAACCTGCCGGCGGGCGGTGCTGTCTTCTCCTTTGATATCCCGGTCTTTCCTCAAAAGGCGGGTACGGTTTGAGCGAACTGGTGAAAGTGCCGCCGGCGGCCCGGACGATCGGACTCGCATTCGCCGCTGTTTTTGCAGCCGGAGCCTGCCTGCTGATCGCCGACGTCGGTGTCAGCGGGTTGCTGGTGGAAGGTTTTCCGTCGCCCGAGGGAATCGTGGCCAAGAGGTTGATCATTGGTCTCGTCGCCGCGCTGGGAGCGGTGTTTGCATATTTGGCCTGGCGCCTGTGGCCCGTCGGAAAGCTGCTCGGCCGCCTGAGCCGCGGCCAGCCGGTCGTCATGGCCGAAAGACAGCGGGCGGCCGTGTTCGCCATGGAGTTACCGGAAGGACTGCTGGTGGGCGCTGTGCTGGTGGCGCTGGGGACGGGTCTGGTGCTGTGGTTTTCGGGTCTGCTGCCCACCCGCTGGCCGCGGGACGTGCCGCTGCGTCAGTTGTTTGTCCTGCTGGCGAGCATCCTGCTGTTCGGCGCAATCTGTTACCTGGCACTCAGGCGCCTGATGCGGCCGGCGCTGGTGGCATTCGGTGTTCCCCGCCTTCCAACTCACCACAGGTTCGGGCTGCGCCTGCGCATGATGCTCTGGCTTGTGCTGCTGACACTGGTGGTCGTAGCCCCGGTGCTGGTGCTGGATGCATCAACCAGCGGCGGGCTGCTGGGAGAGTTGAGCGCCGCGCGGAACGATCTCGGAGGTAAACACTGGGGGCCTGAATTCCAGCCCCTGCTCTCCACTCCCCGGCTGCTGGCCTTGTTGCTGGCCGTGGTTTTTGCCGCAGTCGTCGGCTGGCTGCTGGGACAGGAGTTGCGCTCACCGGCTCGCGCCATCGGCCGGCGCCTGGACGAGATTCGCACGGGCGGGGCGGCTGGTGTGCTCGGAAGACTGCCGATTCACTCGGCCACCGAGATCGGCCGGGTTGCCCGCGCCTTCAATCGGTTGTCGGACTGGCTCGAGTCCGAGCATCGCAAACTCGGTCGCTACGCCGAACGGGTGCGGCTGACGGCGCAAATCCGCTCGAGTTTTTTAGCCAATGTGAGCCACGAACTGAAGACCCCGCTGAACTCGATCATCGGCTTTTCAGACCTGCTTTTACGCGGCTACGAGGGTAAGCTTAGCGCGCGCCAGACGGAAGATTTCGAGGTGATCAACCGCGAGGGGTTGCTCTTATTGCGGCTGATAAACGATATTTTGCTCAAGGCGCGACTGGAATCGGGCAAGGAATTATTTCAGCCCGAGACGATCACACTGGCCGACCTGCTCGACAAGGCGACGGGTGAACTGGACGGAGCCGTCTCGCTGAACACGCTGCTGAGCGGGGAAGACGCACTCACCGAGCTGCGGGTGGATAGCGCCAAGTTGGCGCGAGCGCTGACGGCCACGATCGAGCACGTCGGAGAAGGCGACGCATCCCGAGTCGTCAGGCTCGAGGCCGAGATCCTCGACGGTGCCGCGCTCCGGCTGCGGGTCACCAGCCCGAAATACCGCCTGGCGCCTCAAGACGAGAGGCGCAAGCTGTTTGCGACCGACGCGCCGTCGACGGGGCAGGGCTACGCACTCGGCCTGTCGCTGGCGCTGCTGATAGTCGAGCTTCACCGGGGCGGGATCGACTTCGTCACAACCGCCGACGGCCAAGGGCTCGAATTGAACTTTACTTCTTGCGTCGCGGATCGGTAGGCGGCTCCCGTGCCGAGCCGTTTTTCAGGTTGGATTCGATCAGCCGCACGTCGGAGTCCGGGAGCATCTGGAGGTTCTCGGGCGTCGCCGCATCGGCACGCCGGGTGAGTTCCTGGTGTTTCTCGTCCTCCAGGCCTTCGGTGTCCGGTCCTACCGGAAAGGGTGGCCCCCCCAGCAGCCAGCGGCCCTTCTTGCGGTCCTCGCCTGCCTCCCTGTCGTCCTCGAACGGCAAATCGACCCCGGACAGCTCCATGACCTGCCAGCCGTCCGGGTTGCGCCGGGGGGCGGTGTCCTCGTCGTCCACCGATTTGAAGACCAGGTCATCTTGAGTGGGCAGTTGTTGCCCGTTGGGATCCGTATCGGACGTGGGCGGCGGAGGCGGCTCGACGGCCGACTGGGAGGCGGGATCGGTCAGGGGTTGGCCGTCCCTGAGCTGCAAGGTGACGGTGTCCTCGGTAACCTCAGGCGCCTGTTGACCGGACTCGCCACCCTCTGAAATACGGGGCTGCGTGTCCGTCTCGGACGCGGCCGGCATTTCCAGCTTGTCGGTATCGTGGGCGGCTTCAAAGACGCCGCCGACCAGGCGGCGATAGACGCCGCTCAGAGCCTGCCTGGCCCGTTTGGGTGTAGCAAGCTCTTCGAGTCGCAGGCGGGCCTGGTTGCCCAGGCGCGTGCCCAGGTCGCGATCGAGCAGCAACTTCTTGATCGCCGTGGACAGGGCATGTGCGTCTCCGGGCGGGTAAAGCACGGCCTGTACACCGTCCTCGACGATCTCGGTCACGGTAGTCTGACGGGATGCGACAATGGGTCGGCGGCAAGCCATGTAAACCATGAGCTTGTGCGGCGTCGAAGCGGCCAGCCGGTTGTGCACATGGTTGCTAAAGGGCGCCACGCACACGTCGGCCCGAGCCACCAGCCCGGGAATTTGTTCCACGGGAGGGGTGTCGATAAGCTCCGCCCTGCGTGCCAGTCCGAGCATCTGGATCTTGCCCAGCACCTCCTTGCGGAAGGGATCGTCGCCGGGACAGACGAGATGCAGCCTGAGCGGCAGACCGTGCGGCAGCTCGGCCACCGCCTTGAGCAAGGAGGGAACTCCCTGCCAGGGAGCCAGGCTGCCCAGGTAAAGGATGGTGCCCGGCTGGCGAGGCACTTCCCCGAGCTTGTCGAACGGATCGAGATCGAGGGAGGGGCGCACCAGCGTGACGGACTCTGCGGGTACACCGCGCCCGATCAGGTGCCGGCGGATCAGTTCGGAACCGGCGATCACCTGATCGGCCGCAGCCAGGCAGTGTTCTTCCTGTTGCTTGAGCGGAAAGGAGTGTTCGACCAGCGGCGCCTCGCCTGGATGCAAGACTTTAAAGTCTATCGAGGGCAGTGAGTGAACCTCGTAAAGAAGCTTGAATGTGGCCTCGGCCTTGCGCGCGGCCAACACCAGGCCGCCCCAGATCGATAAAAAATGACACACGGCGTAGTCTTCGCTGTCGAGCTGACGACGGATGGCCCGCTGGAACGTCTTGATGCGCTCGAGGAATGCTCCCTCGCCGACCGGCACGCGCAACAAGCGCGCGCCGTGCAAGCGCTCGATGTGCGACAGGTCTTCGGATTTCAGAGACAGCACGTCCAGGTTGTAGCGGCCGGCAAGGAGCTTGATCTCCTCCGTCAGCCAGCAGGATAGTCCCCTGGGTGAAGGGATCTGCTCGAATGCCACCAGTAAGACTTTTTTCTTCTTGTCTGTCACGTCCTCCTCGAGTCTACACGTGTTTGATTGTACGATCCAAACCTATGCTCACGTCATCGGTCAGCCGGCCGCCCGGTGAAAAAGCTGATTTAGCGCGGCGCGAAAAGTTCTGCTTGCACGGGCGGCCTGAGCGTCCAGGCTTTTAGGCCCATATCCCTGAGTTCCTGCGCTAGCTCACCCGCCGCCGGGCCCAGCAGGTAGATCTTGCCGGCCCCAGACTCGTTGGCGTAGCGAACCAGGGCGGGATGATCGGCATGCCCGCAAAGCGCGAAGGTCCGGTCGACCTCCCGCTGAAGGCCTGCCCCCGGATGGACGGCCTGGCCGCCGACAATGGCGGTTCGCACCCGCTCGAGCCCGGCGATCGCCCGCGATCGACGCAAGTGCCGGGGAAACAGAATGACGTCGCCATGGCCTGCGCCCGGAGCGAAACGGCGCGGCAGGGTCATCTTTACGCCCAGCGAGATGTATTTCTTACTCAATGCGAAGATCGTCCTGTGCGCCCGCACGCCCAGGCCGGCGTCTCCCAGGATTGCAACCAGTTCCTGGGCCTGGCCTGCATCGGAAGTGAAGATCGCGGGGCACTCGCCGGCCTCGATCCGCCGCCGTGCCCAGGCGACAATCGCCTGCTCGACCTCGGCCCGGGGAGGAAAAATGTGCCCGCTTCCGCCGAAGGTTGCCTTCATCACCAGCGTGTCCGTCTCGATCACGCGGGCACTTTCCGCGGTTCGACTCGGCTCGAGCTGGAAGTCGCCGGTGTAGACCAGGCGGCGGTTGTTCCTGGTCACGCAAAGCTGAGCCGCGCCGAGCATGTAACCGGAGGGACTCAGCTCGAGGTCCAATCCGCCGATGGAAAAGCGCCGGTAGAACGGCGAGACCAGCGCCGGCATTGACGCCGTTTTTCCCCGGTCGTCGAGCAAGGCCGCGGTTTTATCAGACAGCAGGATCTTGCGATGCGGGCCGGAGAATTTTTGCAGCGCATGCGAGACGAAGCAAAGATCCGCAAGCCGGGGCGCATCCAGCCACAGGATGCTGTCCACCACGTGGATCCCCTGCAGGTACTCGACATCGAGTGAAGAATCGCCGATCATCACCGGTTTCCAATAACCATATCTTAAGGACCTGTCAATCTTGCTCTATTTGCCTGTCTGGTGTAAAAAATTGAGGTAGCATGGTCGCCTGCCAATCAAGATGCGAGGGAGATCCTGGTGAATAGGGTTAGATCCTGGACGATACCTGTTGGAGTGCTGATCGTCATGCTTGTCGTGGGCACAGTCTGCATGGCCGGGCAGCCGAAAGCCATCGATGCCGCGGCGACCGTCGACGAGCAAGAAAAAGCCGCGCAGGCGGAAAAGGCGGCCGATGAGGCGGAAGAAGCGGCCGAGAGAGCGCGTCTCAACCGGGTGGAGATAGAGGATCCCTTCACACCCAGGTACATAGTCGAGTCAATCGAGGTGCGCGGCAACACCAAGTCCCGCGGAGACATGATTATTTCGCAGTTGCTTTTGAAACCCGGGGAGACCCTGGACCAGGAGAAGGTGCAAGAAAGCCGAATTCGCCTGCTGTCGACAGGTTATTTCAAGGACGTGCGCATGAGCCTCGAAAAGGGCACCGAGCGCGGCCGGGTCAAGCTGGTGATCGAGGTGGACGAGCGCAATACGATAATCATAGACGACCTGTTCTTCGGCTGGTCGCAGACCAACCCCTTCTGGGGCGGGCTGGGCATTTCCGATATCAACTTTCTCGGCCGGGGCCTGGTGCTCTCCGGCGCCGCCGTGGCCTCCAAGTACCAGCAGGCCTACCGCCTGGGCATTTTCTGGCCCTCGGTGTTCAACTCGCGCTTCCAGGCGGGCGTGACCGCCCTGGTCTCGCTCGGTGAGGAAAGGGCGCTCAAGGACAAGATCGCCTCCTGCAGCGGCCCGACCTGCATCCCCCCGTGCGCCAACCTCGGCCAGAAAGATATCGACCTGTCCTACCTGCGCGCCGGCGCCGATATCGACCTGGGTATCAGGCTGGACAGAATCCACCGCCTGTCGCTCAACGTGCATGCCGAGCACATCGACGCCGAGGTCGGGGAAGGCGAATGGTGCGCCAACCACCCGTTCAACGGTTACATCCGCCCCGGCCAGAGCACCTACTCGTCTTTGACACTGCGCTTCGAGCGGGACACCCGGGACGACTTTTTCCTGCCGACTCATGGAATGCACCTGGTTGTCAGCATAGAGCTGGCCAGCAAGATCTTCGGCAGCGACTACGAGTTCTCGAAGTACCTGATCAAGTACGAGCATTCTTTCCCGGCCTTCCTCGATCACGCCGTGCGCCTGTCGGTCGTCGGCGGGCTGATCCAGGACGTCGGTGAAAAGGGCAGCCCTTTCTTCAGCCGCTTTTTCGTCGGCGACTATGCGTTTTTCTTGATCAACAAGGATTCTCTGCCGCGCAACCTGGAGCTGAACTTCTCCGAAGTGGTCGACTACGGCGACCTGATGGCCTCGCTGACCGCCGAGTATGACGTTCCACTCTGGTCGCGCGGCAAGTTTTTCTACCGTGGCTACGTTTACGGCGCCGTCAACTTTTCCGTTGTGACCAAGGCCGCCTTCCTGGCCTCCGAGGACGAATGGAGCGGCAGGACCAAGCGGCCGGTGTCGTTTGACCTGGGGTTCAAGGTGGATACGCCGGTCGGCCTGTTTACCTTGTCACTCGGATACATCATGGACATGGTTTTCTGACAAGCATGGCTGGCCGTGGAAAATATATATTGGTTGCCTGCCTGGCCGTTGTCGGTCTGGCCGAAGCAGCCCGCGGTCAGGTCAGGGAAGTCAAGTCGTTCAGCCGCGACATGCAGCTTATGGTAAAGGACGGCAAACCCGGCCTGTCGGTTGCCTTTGACGAGATCTTCACGCCCCGCCTGAGACACCGGCTTTCAAGCGGCTTTACCAGCCGCATCCTGATCGACATCATCTTGAGCATGTCGAAACGCAGGACACCCGTGGCCCATGGGTTGGTGCAGTACACCATCATCTATGACATCTGGGAGGAGACCTTCAGCGTCAGGGAGGAGACACCCGGAGGCAATCGCAGCTTCGGCATCGGTTCGATGAAAGATCTCATTCGCACCTGCGGTTCGTTGCACGAACTTGCGCTTCGGCCGTTGCTCGAATTACCAAAAGATGAACGGTTCTTGGTAGAGGTGCGCATTACGGTCAACCCCGCCTCGCGGGAGATGCGCCGCAAGGTCAGAGAGTACCTGGCCAACCCGGATGGCAGTGGGCACATCGGGTCGCCGCGCTCGTTTTTCGGGTCTTTCTCACGCATCTTTGTCAGCGAGAAGGATATCCAGGCCGACATGGTCTATACCTATCGTTCGCCGGGCATTCGCCTGGGTGGGAACTGAACAATAAATGCTACGCATCCGAAAGTTCGAGTGGAAGATCACTTCAGCGCTACTGGTGACGGCGGCCGTCCCGCTGGTGTTCACCATCTTCATCGTTGACCGCCTGGTCGCCGAGAGCATGGCGGTGGGCCTCAACGAGCAGGTTCTTTCTGGGCTGCGGGCCGGAGTGGATCTCTACAAGGAAGTAATCGAGTCGCGCATCCGCATAGTCAGGCTGCAGGGCGATGCACTGGTGAGGGACGCGGCCTTTCTGGAGGTTGTCTCCCAAAAAGACGCGCCCGGCGTCAAAGCCCGACTGGAAGACCTGGTAGCCGGCAATCCGTCCATCAGCCGCGCCTGCCTGCTTGCGGGAGACACTGCCGAGGTCCAGGAGAGCAGTCCGCTTACTTTCAAGCCCGACGAATGGAAATCCAAGATCGAGAAATGGGAGCTGCCCGGCGGCCGGCGTCTCGAGGTGACCCTGGTCATACGCAAAGACTTCCTGGTCGCATCGAAATCCCTGCGCGATCTGGTCGTCACGATGGAGGACGTCAAGGCAAACTTCCAGCCCTGGAAGATGGGCTACTACAAGCTGTTTCTGCTGATTTACACCTGGATCCTGGTATCGGCGGTGGTGCTCGGCCTGCTGCTCTCGCGCAGCGTGACGCGCCGCGTGGCGCGCCTGGCGCTGGCCACCAGGCAGGCCGCCGCGGGCGATCTGAACGTCCGGGTTCCGGTCAAGAGCGTAGACGAAATCGGCGAGCTGTCCGGCTCCTTCAATCGTATGATGGACGAGATCCAGCGCGGGCGGGATCGCATCGTCTACCTTGAGAAGATCTCGGCCTGGCAGGGCATCGCCCAGCAACTGGCGCACGAGATCAAGAATCCCCTGACCCCCATTCAGCTTGCCGTCCAGGAGTTGCACCGTTCCTATCGCGGCGACGATGTGGCCTTCGAGCGCAAGCTGGATGACTCGCTGGAGATCGTCGAGGAAGAAGTGGCCACCCTGCGCCGGCTGGTCGAGACTTTCGCTGATTTTTCGAAAATGCCCCGGGTGCAGGCCGAGCCGGTGGAGTTGAACGCCTTCGTGGCCGAATTCCTCAAGCACAACCCGCATATCGCCGGCCAGGTTCAGTTCGAGCCCGGCCCGGCCGTCAACGTGCAGCTCGATCGAACCATGATGGGCAGGGTGCTCATTAACCTGGTCAACAACGGGCTCGAGGCAAGCAAATCCGGCGCCGGCGTGAACATCGAAGTCGTGCGGGGCGACGGCTGGGGGACGGTCAGAGTGATCGATCACGGCGACGGCCTTTCGGAAGAAGCGCGCGGCCGCCTTTTTCAGCCGTATTTCACGACCAAGTCGCAGGGAACCGGTCTGGGGCTGGCCATAGTCAAGAAAATCGTCCTGCAGCACGGCGGTGAGATCACCGTCGAGGATGGGCGCTCTAGTGGAACCGTGTTCAAGGTGCGCCTGCGGGCCGAGAGCGAAGCGGGAGGTTAGCCGTGCCTGAGAATGTGCCATACAAGGCGAAGTTGCTGATAGTTGACGACGAGAAGAACATCCGGCGCACACTGCTGATGGTGTTGGGAGATGAGAACGTGTCGCCCCGGGACTGCGGTTCAGCCGAGGAGGCGCTGCGGCTGATGCGCGAGGATCCGGCCGAGATCATCCTGCTGGATATCAAGTTGCCCGGCATGGACGGCATCAAGATGCTCGAGAGCGTCAAGAAGGAGTGGCCGTCCACGGAGGTGATCATGATCTCCGGGCACGGCAGCATTCGGGACGCGGTGGGCGCGACGCGCCTGGGGGCCTACGACTTCCTCGAAAAGCCGCTCGATCGTGACCGGGTGGTGCTCTCGGTGCGCAACTGTTTCGAGAAGCACGCGCTGTATCGGCGGCTGATGCTGATCGACGAGGAGTTGGACGAGCGCTACCGGATGGTGGGCAGCAGCCAGGTGGTGCGGCAGTTGATTGCCGAGATCCGCAAGGTGGCTCCCACCAGCGGCCGCGTGCTGGTCACCGGCGAGAGCGGGACCGGCAAGGAACTGGTTGCCCGGGCGGTGCATAAGCTTTCCAAGCGCGCCGACAAACCTTTCGTCAAGGTGAATTGCGCGGCCATCCCGGCCGAGCTGATCGAGAGCGAGTTGTTCGGCTATGAGCGCGGCGCCTTCACCGGCGCTACCGGCAAGAAGAAGGGCCAGTTCGAGCTGGCTGACGGGGGCACGCTTTTTCTGGACGAGGTGGGCGACATGAGCCTGGCGGCGCAGGCCAAGGTGCTGCGCGTGCTGCAGACGGGTGAGATGAGCCACGTCGGCGGCGAGAGGACCATCAGTGTCGACGTGCGGGTGGTAGCGGCGACGAACAAAGACCTGAAAAAGGCCGTCGCCGCCGCGGAGTTTCGTGACGATCTGTACTACCGGCTGAACGTCATTCCGATCCATTGCCTGCCGCTGAGGGACAGGCTTGATGACATCCCGCCGCTATTGACCAAGTTCGTGACCGAGTTCTGTAAGGAGAACGGTCTGAGGATCAAGGACATCGAGCCGGAGGTCTTGCAGGTCATGCGCGGCTACGACTGGCCCGGCAACATCAGGGAGCTGAAGAACGTCATCGAGCGCATGGTGATCATGAGTACCGACCCGATCACCGTAGCCGACTTGCCCGAGTACGTGACGGGCTCCAAGACGGCCGTGGATATCAGTAGCTACGACGGGATGAGTCTCAAGGACGTGCGCAACGAAGTAGAGAAGGGATACATTTTGTCCAAGCTGCGCGAGTACGGCTGGAATATAACCCGCACGGCCGATGTGCTGGGGATAGAGCGCACCAACCTGCACAAGAAGATAAAGCAGCTGGGCATCAGGCGCGACGATCAGGAAGAGTGACAATAGATTGTTATTTCGCCCGTGAAATTCTAGTTACATGTATTTTTCACTACATTGCCTTGAATCGGCGCGGCGGCTCGCCTATAATCCTTGCCCGGTCTGACGAATTGGAGTGAGCTGCCAGTGCCAGACGAACACGACAACAGGCGTGATGATTCGCGGGTTCCCGTGAACCTGCTGGTGCGGGTCAAGTACGAGCAGGTCGATGAGTTCATCGACCACTTCGCCACCAACATCAGCCGCGGGGGCATCTTCCTGCAGAGCCGTAAACCTTATCCCAAGGGCACCGTGCTCAGGTTCGAGATGCAGCTCAAGGGCGGACAGACCGTCCTCAAGGGCAAAGGAGAGGTGGCCTGGGCGCGCTTGCCAGCCGGTGAGGGCAAGCCCAAGGTCCCCGGGATGGGGGTCAAGTTCGTCAAGCTGGACGACCCCTCCAAGGCACTGGTGCGGAAGATCGTCGAGATCAAGGAGGGGCGCAAGAAGAGCGCGGACGCTAAAGCGCAGCCGGCAGCCAAGCCTGCGGCACGGGCTTCGGCCCGCAGGCCCCAGGCGGATACAGAGGAAAAAAGCGCGGGTGACCTCGACGGGCTGGATGTCAGCGTCGAGATGCCTCCGGAACCGCTGCGGCCGACGGTCGAGGTGTCTTCCGATCTCGAGGTTGAAACCAGCGAGACCGCCCAGTCGCCTGCGGGCGAGTTCGACGTTGATATCTCGGTGGATGACTTTATAGAGCCGGGCGAGGGCGAGGAGCCTGCTGAGCCTACCGGCGGGGCGGTCTCGCGGATTATCGGCATCGATTTGGGCACCACCAACTCTTGCGCCGCGGTGATGATCGACGGCAAGCCCCAGGTGATTCCTTCGCGCAAAGGGTACCGCACGATTCCATCTATTGTGGCCTACACAGACGAGGGGCGTCTGCTGGTCGGCCACCCGGCCAAGGCGCAGATGGAGCTCAATCCCACAAACACGGTCTACGGTTCGAAACGGCTGATCGGCCGGCCCTATACCTCGCCGGCGGTTCAACAGATGAAAGACCGTTTTCACTACCAGATCATCAAGGGCCCGCAAAACGAGGCCGCGGTGCGCATCGTCGGCCGCAATTTCAGTCTGCAGCAGGTGGCGGCTTTCATCCTCAGCGAAATCAAGGACATTGCCCGCGAACTTCTCAAGGCCGAGGTCAACCGGGCGGTGATCACCGTCCCGGCCTATTTCAACGAGAACCAGCGCCAGGCGGTGCGCCAGGCAGGGGTGCTGGCCGGGCTGCAGGTTGAGCGCATCGTCAATGAACCGACCGCGGCCGCGCTGGCCTTCGGCTACAACCGCCGGCTGGATCAACGTGTGCTGATATACGACCTGGGCGGCGGAACGTTCGATGTCTCGGTGCTTGAAATGACCGACAACGTCTACGAGGTGGTGGCCACCGGCGGCGACACCTTCCTGGGCGGGGTGGATTTCGACAATCAGCTGGTCGATTACATCCTCGACGCCTTCTGCCGCGATATCGGCAAGGTTCCGAAGTTCGATCGCCAGGCCGTCCAGCGCCTGCGGGACGCGGCCGAGTTGGCCAAGTGCGCGCTGAGCGAGAAGGAAGAGACCATCGTCAGGCTGCCCTTTTACGTCGCCGTGGACAACACGCCCAAGGATCTGGCGGTGAAGCTGACCCGCTCGTTGCTCGAGGAGCTGGTCGGGCCGCTGGTCGAGCGGACCATGGAGGTTGCCGCCCAGGTGCTGCACAAGGCCGGGCTGCAACCGGGTCGCATCGACAACGTCCTGCTGGTGGGTGGACAGAGTCGCATGCCTTTGATCTGGCGCCGAATAAAAGAGGTCTTCGGACGCGAACCGCACAAGGGCGTGCACCCGGACGAGGCAGTCGGACTGGGGGCGGCGTTACTGGCCGAATCGATGGGCAAGATCGACAGCGTGGTGCTGATCGACGTGCTGCCGATCAGCATCGGCATCGGCATACCCGGTGGCCGCTTCCTGCCCGTGCTCGAGGCCGGGACCTCGCTGCCGACCGCCAAGAGCTATACTTTAAAGACCTTCAAGGAGAACCAGGAGAAATTGGAGATGACCATCTTCCAGGGCGAGAGCAACCGGGTCGTCGACAACGAGTATCTCGGCACCATGTCGATATCCGGCATCACCCGGGCCCCCAAGGGCGCCGTTCACCTGGAGATCTCCTTTGCACTGGATCAGGAAGGCATGCTCAAGGTCTCTTCGCGTGAGCTCGAAAGCGGCAAGGTGACCGAGACCAACATGTCCACCAAGGACACGGCCGATACCATCCGCAGCAAGCTCAACATCCCTGATGACGAGGTCAGCGGCGAGATCTTCGGATACCCGGAGTCGATGCGCACGCAACGGGACCAGCAGAGAAAAGCCACGGCGCCGGCAAGCGAGGCACAGCCCGATGCGCCGAGCCCTGGTGAGCACGGCCATGAACCCGGCCATGATGGCGCCAAGGAGGGCGGCATACTGGGGCGCCTTTTCGGGCGCAAGAAGCGCTGATAAGTGAATGTCAGTGGGCAAAAGGCGGTCCAACAGGGAGCGCAGTTACAAAACAGGAGGTCAGGCATGAGATTCGAAATGCGAACACTGGCGCTCGTTTTGGGATTCTTCACTTGCCTCGGCGCGGCCCGGGCCGAAGGGGGCGTGGATGTGTTCCTGAACGGGGTGCAGATAACCGGGGCCAAGGAGCAGGTTATCGACAAGGCCAAGGTCGTGCTGGATAAGAGCGGCAACGTGCACATCACGGCGCCCGACTACAAGGTCAGGGAGGTTGGAACCGACGGCGGCCCGGGCCGGCCGCCCGCGGCGCAGACGACCTCGGCCAATCTGACCAACAAGTACTTCGTGGTCACCAGCATCGCCCGGCCCAAGATGACCGGCTACCAGATCCAGGTAATTATCAACAACAAGTTCCTGAAGGCGCTCACCGACGATGTGCCGCAGTTCGTGCTGGAACTGAACAACTACCTCAAGGAGGGCACCAACACGGTCAGCTTCAGGGCGCTGCGCCCGGAAGGCAAGTCGGCCCAGAGTACTTTGGCCTCCGATGCCTTCGGCGTCGTTTTGGGCGAGGGTAAGGGCAGCGAGGGCGGCACCCTGACAATTGACAACGTTCTGGGCGAGTTCAAGGTGACCGCCATCGACAGGGGCGAGAAGGCCAAGACTTTTACCATCAAGGCCCGTTAGTGGCACTTACGAATCGTTTTTTGATTCGTTAGTGCCACGTTATGCTGTGCATTATCAGTGCTAATGCCCGTAAGGAGGTATGCTCGTGTCATCGTCCCAAGAGATTCTCGAAATCACCGAAAAATACGGAGCCCACAATTACCACCCTCTGGCGGTGGTCATCTCACGGGCCGCGGGAGCCTGGGTCTGGGATTGCGAGGGTAAGAAGTACCTCGATTTCCTGTCCGCCTACTCGGCCGTGAACCAGGGGCACTGCCACCCGGCAATCGTTCGCGCGCTTTGCGAGCAGGCCGGGCGGCTGACGCTGACCTCGCGCGCCTTCCACAACGACCGGCTGGGGCCGTTTCTGGAGCAGATCTGCGGGATTTCCGGGATGGAGATGGCGCTACCGATGAACACCGGCGCCGAGGCGGTCGAGACGGCAGTCAAGGCCGTGCGCAAGTGGGGCTATCTGAAAAAGAAAGTGCGGCCCGACAAGGCCGAGATCATTTGCTGCAACGATAATTTCCACGGACGAACGACCACGGTGATATCGTTCAGCTCCGAGCAGCAGTATCGCCAGGGCTTCGGCCCGTTCACTCCCGGTTTCAAACTGATCCCCTTCGGCGACGCGACGGCGCTGGAAAATGCCATCGGGCCGGACACGGTCGCTTTCCTGGTGGAACCCATCCAGGGCGAGGCCGGCGTGGTAGTGCCCCCCGCGGGTTACCTCAAGCAAGTGCGCGAGATCTGCAGTAGCAACAATGTGCTTCTGGTGCTCGACGAGATCCAGACCGGGCTGGGGCGCACGGGCAAGATGTTCTGCTTCGAGCACGAAGGCATCCGTCCCGACGTGCTGGTGCTGGGTAAGGCCATCTCGGGCGGCGTGTTGCCGGTCAGCGTGGTTTTGTCATCGCGGGAGATCCTGGGCGTTTTCCGGCCGGGTGACCACGGCAGCACTTTCGGCGGTTGCCCGCTGGGAGCGGCGGTTGCCAGCGCCGCCCTGGGCGTGCTGGTAGAAGAAAAGCTGGCCGAGCGCGCTGCCGAGTTGGGCGACAGGTTCCGCGCGCGGCTGGAGAGCCTGACGGCCGGAGGCAAGGTCGAGCTGGTGCGCGGCAAGGGATTGCTGCTGGCCGTGGTGCTTTCAAAATCCGCGGGCGCTGCCCGCGGGTACTGTGAACAACTGATGGACAAGGGCCTGCTGTGCAAAGAGACCCGCGAAAACATCATCAGGTTCGCCCCGCCGCTGGTAATCGAGGAGAAAGACCTCGACTGGGCATTCGAGCAAATCAAGCAAGTTTTGGGCTAGGCCAGGATCACATCATTCGCACGGGCCCAGGTAATCTAGAACCAACGTGCCGTAGTCGTTCAGGCCCGGGTCCACATCCAGAGTCCAATAGCCTTCGTGAGTCACGGCACCGCTGGGGCAGATTCCTACAAGCTGCAGGTCATAGTCGTCCGGAAAGAAGTTGTCGATGGTGGCGCCCATGTCACCGCAGGGACGATCGGCGGCCTCGAACTCGACGTTGCCCCAGGCGTCGTAGATGGTCAGGTCGACCCTGGCCACGTCGGCAGCGTTGCACCAGTCTGTGCTGCTGCCGTCTTCCAGTTCGAACCCCCAGTAGAAGCGAATCTCTCCCGGTTGCAGGTTGCAGTCGGCCCCGACGCAGCCCGGGTGCTGGTGATCCAGCACGATGCAGCCGGAACTCAGAAACATTAGCGCCCCAACCAAAAGCGTGATTGTCCTGTTCATCTCGAATCTCCCATATGGTCTCGATAAGATAACACAAAGCAAGGCTCGTGCCAACTTCGCGGGATGCACAAGATCTTGTAATCTCGATCGATATTCTACAAACACAGCGGGTCGAATGCCGCGGGCTTCCATTTCGCGCTCAATATTCTTCCACTTTGGAACATTGATCGTCTTGCTTTGCACCGATGGCGGCGCTACACTTCGCCCGACTCGAACAGGGAGAAACTCATGAGACAGACTATCTATCTTGTTTTCGCGCAGGTCTTGCTGATCGGGGGATGCGCATCCGGGCCGCGGCCGGCGGTCGAGGAGAAGAAAGTGACGCAGCCAAAAGCGGAAACCACGGCCGATGTGGAAGCCGATCTGGGGAAATTCATTGCGGCGCACGTGGTTCTTGTGGCCCCGTTGCAGAAGCAGATGAATCTCGCCTTCTGGGACGCCAGCGTCACCGGCACAAAGGACGCCTACAAGAAGAACGCCGAGTTGGAGCTGGCCATTCGCAAGCTCTATTCGAACCGCGAGAACTTCGCCTACCTGAAGAAGGTTCGAGCGGCCGGCAAGGTAAAAGACGTTCTTCTCGCGCGCCAACTCGAGATCCTGTTTCTCGATTTCCAAGAGAACCAGATCGACCCAGGCTTGATGGAGAAGACGGTCAAGCTATCCAACGAGGTGCAGGAGACATTTAACACTTATCGCGGTGTTGTGGACGGACACAAGGTGACCGACAACAAGATCTACGACATCCTCAAGTCGTCGAGCGACTCGAAAAAGCGCCAGGTGGCCTGGGAGGCTTACAAGAAACGCGGTGCCCTGGTGAGCGCCAAGGTGGTCGAGTTAGCTAAATTGCGCAACCAGGCGGCCCGTTCGTTGGGTTACGACAACTTCTACAACATGCGCCTGAAACTGATCGAGCAGGACCCGGCGGCGATCAAGAAGATCTTCGACGACCTGGCCGCCCGGACCGACGAGCCCTTCAAGAAGCTGATGCAACGGGTCAACGCGGCCCTGGCCAAGCGTTATGGCATAAAGCCCGAGGAACTCATGCCCTGGCACTACGAGGATCCATTCTTCCAGGAGGGGCCGGCCATCGGTAAGGTCGACCTGGACAGGTTTTTCAAGGGCACGAACCAGAAGGCCCTGGTGACCTCGTACTACCAGGGCATCGGGCTCGACCCGGCCGATATCCTGGCCCGCTCGGACCTTTTTGCCAAGCCGGACAAGATGCCGCACGCCTTCTGCACCGACATCGATCGCCAGGGCGACGTGCGTATCCTGGCCAACCTCAACCCGACCGAGATGCAGACCTCGACCTTGCTGCACGAGACGGGGCACGGAGTTTTCAGTAAGTACATCGACCGCAAGCTACCCTGGCTGCTGCGAAGCGAGTCGCACGAGTTCACCACCGAGGCTATTGCCATGCTCTTCGGCCGGCTGACCCGCAATCCGGGCTGGTTGCTTGCGATGCTCAAGGTGCCGGCCGACCAAATCAAGCCGCTGGTTGAAGACATCCATTTTCAGCAGCGCCTGGGAATGCTGGTGATGGCGCGTTGGACCATGGTGGTGGTCAACTTCGAGCGCGGGCTGTATGCCGATCCGGATCAGGATCTGAACAAGCTGTGGTGGGATCTGAAAAAGCGCTACCAGCTTCTGACGCCGCCCGAACGCCCGCAGGGCGCGGCCGACTGGGCTTCGAAGATCCACATCGCCGCCTGGCCTGTATACTATCACAACTATATGCTGGGCGAGATGATGGCCAGCCAGCTGCACTACTACCTGGCCCGCGAGATTTTGAAAATCGCCCCCCAGGACATGGACTACGTAGGCCTCCCCGAGATCGGCAAGTTCCTGACAGAAAAAATCTTCGCACCCGGCAAGAGCCTGCGTTGGGATCAATTCCTGAACAAGGCCACCGGCGAGACCCTCAATCCAAAGTACTTCGTCGAGCAGTTCGTAAAGTAGTCTTGCGGGTCAGGTGTTTCATATCTTGCCGTCGGCCCGGGCCCATTTTCTGACGATCCTCTCTATGTCCAGCTTGGTGAAGGGTTTTGAGAGGTAGTCGTCCATTCCCGCCTCGAAACAGATCTGGCGCTCGTTTTCCATGGCGTGTGCCGTCAAGGCGACGATGGGAATGTGAGCGCCCCCGGCCGACTGCTCACCGGCGCGTATCCGCCGGGTGGCCTCCAGCCCGTCCATAACCGGCATCTGACAGTCCATCAGAACTAAATCGAATTCCTGACACTCAATTTGCGAAAGCGCAGTTTGCCCGTCGTCCGCAACGCTCACCAGGCAGCCGATTTTCTCTAGCATGACCACGGCAAGTCTGCGGTTTATCGCAT
The DNA here is from genome assembly GCA_035528415.1 of Myxococcota bacterium. Taxonomy (GTDB): domain Bacteria; phylum Myxococcota; class B64-G9; order B64-G9; family B64-G9; genus DATKYQ01. Next base: position 25,526 of record DATKYQ010000043.1, read on the forward strand.
TGTCCTCGACGACTAGCACGACCGGCCGGCTTTCTTCGGGCGCGGGCTCTTGCGGTGCCCGGTGCACCGGGCACTCGGGTTTCGACGCCGCTTGGTCGACATCAATCTCGAACCAGAAAGTGCTGCCTTGCCCGGGGACTGAGGATACCAGCAACTCACCGCCCATCAGCCAAACCAGCTTTCGACTGATGGCCAGCCCCAGGCCGGCGCCGCCGTGGGAGCGTGTGGACGTGCCGTCGGCCTGTACGAAAGGTTCGAAAACCCTGTCGATTTGATCCGCGTCCATCCCGATTCCGGAATCTTCCACTTCGAATCGCAGGCGGACCTTTTCGGGGCCGGGTTGGCTGCAACTCAGGCGCAAGGTGACCCGGCCCTTTTCTGTGTAGTTGACCGCATTGGACATCAGGTTCAGAAGCACCTGCCTGAGGTGTACCGAATCGCCCCGAATGCGTTCGGGAAGCCCGAGATCGATCTCCTGCTTCAATACCAGCCCTTTCTGACGCGCCGGCTCCGAGACCAGGAAAACCACCTGGTCGAGTGTTCGGGCGATCATGAAATCCACGGGCTTGATCTCGATCTTGTCGGCCTCGATCCGCGACAGGTCGAGCACGTCGTTGATAACGTCGATTAGCAACTTGCCCGCTTCGCGCGCTACCGCGGTCAGCTTCTTACGGGCGGACGGATCCGGCTCGTTTTCGACCAGGTCGAGCACGCCCAGGATGCCGTGCAACGGCGTGCGGATCTCGTGGCTGATATTGGCCACGAACTGAGATTTGACCCGCGAGGCCTCCTCGGCAATCTCACGCGCCGCGGTCGATTCTCTCGCCGCCTTGTCGCGACTGCGCTCGAACTGGAAGATCAGGAAAGAGATCACCCCCATCGAGGTGATCCAGGTCAGCAATGCGTCCAGCCACTGTTCTTCGTCGGCGACCAGGTAGGGAAAGACGTAATCTGTCTTTCGAGCCCACTCCATTGTGATTACCGCGGCCAGGGCCGGCAGCGTCCACCACAATCCCCGCCGGCCGGCGACGCTGACGGCACCGACGGGAATAAGCAAAAACAGGGAAGTATTGGCGCCGGTCGGGCCGCCCGAGTAATAGGCGCTGTTGGTCACGACCAGAAGCAGCACCAGCGACATGAGGTGGGCAACTATTTCCGTAGCCAGTGTCAAGCGAAGAATAATCAGGAGCAAAAGCGCGGACAAAGCGAACGAGATTTGCCATGCAACCAGGGCCCATGCGGAAAAGATTACCTGGCCGACAACCCATGCGCCCAGGACAGAGAACATAGACAGACCGGCCCAGTTTATCAGGCGCAGCCTGCGCCTGCTCTCAATGTCCAATTCTTCTCTGCCGCAGGTGAGAAAATTCTCAAGCCACGAAGACCCTGGCACAAAGACCCCCTTTCCGGAATTTCCGGGCGCCACCCTGCCATCAACGCCTCGTGAACCGTGACGCTCCAGATTTATAGACCGGCGGGCTCTGTAAGTGCAAGTGGATTCACGTTCAGGAATCGTCGCGCCACTCGACGACGATACGCCTGTCGAAACGGTGCGCTTGCGCCGCTGTGTCGTCGTAGCCGGGATCTCCCATGAATTCCCGGGCGCGGGCGGCGGCCTGTTCGACCAGCGACATGAACAGCAAGAAGGCGGCCAGCACGATCAGCCAGCCGGAGGTGAACAACCCCAGTACGGCCAGGCTCGCAGCCAGCCAGCGGGCCAGGCGGGCGGATACGGCAGTGGCGCGGTAGAAACCCATCCGGCGGGCCAGATAGGCGCGGAACACACGGCCACCATCCATCGGCAGGGCCGGCAGGAGGTTGAAGACACCCAGCATGAGATTAATCTTGGCCAGCATCCACAGGCTGCCCGAAGCGCTGACCCAGGCTAGAATGCCCAGTATCGCCGCCAGCGCCAGACTCGTGGCAGGGCCCATCAAGGCCACCTCGATCTCGTCGGACGAGGTGCGCATATTGGCCGCCATGCGGGCCATCCCACCGAACGGGTAGAGCGAGATATCGACAATCTGCACACCCAGCCGGCGCGCCGTCAAAGCGTGTCCCAGCTCGTGCAATACGACCGAGGCGAAGACGGCGATCATCAGCGCAAGTCCGTATAGGCCGCCACCGCTGAACAGCACGAAAGCCAGGAAGATTACAAGGCTTACGTGCATCCGGATGGGAAAACCGAACAGCCGGCCGATATCGTATGACCACTTCATCCCACGTCACGCTCCAAATCCCAATATAGGGCTTGCGCGGAAGTTTTCAAGGCTCCGGGAGGAAAAGACACCGCAGTCGCACTAGATGTTTCGATCGACCGCCGGGAAGGGTCGCTGGATATTCAGGCGGCGGCCAGTTGGATCTGCAGGGAGGTGTTATCCAGCCAACGGGCCAGGCGACGCTCGTTCTCGAAGGATATACTGCTGAAGCAACCGCGGATACCGAGCCAGCCGTTGGCCCGTGTGTGGCCCAGCACCGTGCCGCCGGCGTGAATCCAGTTGACAGTGCCCGGCAGGCGAAAGAGAAGATCGACTCCTGCGCCAGGTTCGTACTCGCACTCTCCTTCGAAGCAGAAGCCGCCGATGCCCACGTTGCCGCGGCGCTCGACGAAGGTGCCGGTGCCGCGGTAGCGCGCGAACATAGTGATGTTGTAGCGCGTCGATTCACGCTCGTTGATCGCGGGCTTTAGCGGTTGTCTTTTGAAGATGCGTCTGAGCGGGTTATAAATCATGGCTTCAACCTCCCTTTGTGGTTCTCTCGTTCGGCTGGCTATATTAACGGTCGAGTTCGGAAAAATCTTCACCGAAAAAACAAATTTATATATAAAAATCATATAGTTGGTGATCGCGATCACGTTTTTCGGCTGCCTTTGTGCCGGCGATCACGCTCTTGCGGACGCAACTGCTACGTGCTATAGCTGCAGCGCATCGTAAGGAGGAGAGCCTTGATGGACGAAGGTCACGACGGCAAGGAGATCGAGCACAAGAACGACGAAGTGGAGCCTGCTGGGGAGGATCTCGACCAGGCCGAGCAGCGCATGTTTCTCGAGGCCATGCAGGGCGAGATCACTGCGGGAACGACGCGGCGCGGGGAAATGGTGAAAGGCTCCATCGTCGCCATCACGGATGATTTCGCCGTGGTGGATCTGGGCGGTAAGAGCGAGGGCATCCTGTCGCTGGCAGAACTCAAGCGAGACGATGATAAGATTCCCGCGGTCGGCGACGAGGTCGAAGCCTGCGTGCTGTCCAACGGAGCGGACGGGCTGATACTCAGCCAACAGCTGGCCAAGGGGATTCACGATCGCGAGTTCCTCGATGAGGCTGCCCGCAGCAAGATTCCGGTGCAGGGCAGGGTAATCTCGCGCAACAAGGGCGGCTTTGATGTCGAGGTAGCCGGCCTGCGCGGCTTTTGTCCAATAAGTCAAATCGAGTTGCGATACTGCGAGGACCCGGACGTCCACCTTGAGCAGAAGTACAACTTCTTGATCACCAAGTACGATACCTCCGGCCGCCGGCCTGACATGGTGCTATCGCGCCGGGCCCTTCTGGAGGCCGAGGCCAAGAAGATGGCCGCCGAGTTACTCAAGAACCTGGCCGAGGGCGACATCCTCAACGGCACGATCAGATCGATTCGCGATTTCGGCGCCTTTGTCGATCTCGGCGGTCTGGATGGCTTGTTGCCGGTATCTGAGATCTCGTACGAACGAGTGGCCGACCCGCGAGACGTTCTTACGGAAGGCGAGGAGATCCACGTCCAGGTGATCTCCATCGAGCAGGGAGGAGAGCGCATCACCCTTAGTCTCAAGCGCCTCGAGATCGATCCCTGGGACGAGGCGCTTATGAACTTTCCCGAGGGCAGCAGGCAGACAGGCAAGGTCGTGCGCCTGGAGCCCTTCGGGGCCTTCGTGCAACTTGGCCCGGGCGTGGACGGCTTGATTCATATCTCGAATCTGAATGTTCCCGAAAGAGTTTCCCACCCGCGGAACGTGCTGCAGCTTGACGAAGAGGTCAGCGTCGAGGTGCTCTCGGTAGATCCCCAGCAGCGCCGTATCGGACTGGCCCGGGTTCCAGGAGATGGAGAATTCGGAGAGGTGCCCGTGGCCGGCGCCGTGGTCGAGGGCAAGGTCGACAGCGTGGTCAACTTCGGTGTTTTTGTGACACTTGGTCCCGGCCGTAAGGGGTTGGTGCCAAACGTCGAGATGGGAACATCCAAGGGCACCGATCACCGCAAGCAGTTCAAGCCCGGCACGCCGATCAAGGTCAAGGTGCTCGAGGTGACCGAGAATGGGCGGCGCATCAGCCTGAGCCGCCAGGCCGCCCTGCAGGAGGTCGAGCGGGCCGATTTCGATAAGTACGTAGAAAAAGAAAGTGACGCTTCGTCGGCGGGTTTCGGCACGCTGGGCGATTTATTGAAGGAGAAAAAGTAGTAGTCAACCTTTATCCTGAGGGAGTGTGAGCATGGCTGATACGCAAGCGCTAATCAAGACGAAACAGGGAGATATACAGGTAACCTTGCATGGAGACTCGGCGCCTCTATCGGTGCAGAACTTCATCCAGTATGCCAACGATGGGCACTATAATGGGACTATCTTCCACCGGGTCATTCCCAACTTCATGGTCCAAGGAGGCGGGTTTGATGCGGGGCTCAGTCAAAAAGACACCCGCGAGCCTATAAAGAACGAGGCCGATAACGGGCTGAAAAACGAGCGCGGCACACTGGCCATGGCGCGCACCTCGGTAGTCGACTCGGCCACCAGCCAGTTCTTCATCAACCTCAAGAACAACAGCTTTTTGGATCACGGTTCGCGTGATTTCGGCTACGCCGTTTTCGCTAAGGTGACCGGGGGCATGGACGTCGTCGACGCCATCGCCGGCCTGCCCACCGGCGCCAAGGGTCCGTTTTCCCAGGACTGCCCCAAAGAAGACGTGATCATAGAGTCGATCAAGATACTGTGAGAGAAAGGAACGTCAATGAAAACGAAAGTCGTAGCCGGGTTGATCTTGGGATTGAGTCTCTGTCTTTACGGATCCGTCATGGCCGGGCCGAATAAGGCCCCGGCCAACCCGACGGTAGTCATCAAGACCAGCCTGGGCACAATCGAGGCCGTCCTCTATAAGGACAAGGCGCCCATCTCGGTGGACAACTTCGTGAAATACGCCAAGGACAAGGCCTACGATGGGACAATCTTCCATCGCATTATTCCCAACTTCATGATCCAGGGCGGAGGTTTCGATGCCAAGTTTCAAAAGCGCACCACCCGCGCGCCGATCAAGAACGAGGCCGAAAACGGGCTGAAGAACGAGCGCGGCACGTTGGCCATGGCGCGCACCGCGGCGGTCGATTCGGCGACCAACCAGTTCTTCATCAATCTCAAGGACAACACCTTCCTCGATCACGGTGTGCGCGATTTCGGCTACGCAATCTTCGGCAAGGTGACCAAGGGCATGAAGGTGGTCGACGCCCTTGCCAAGGTCAAGACGGGCGCCCGTGGCCCCTTCGGCCAGAGCTGCCCCCTGCAGGACGTAACCATCGAATCCATCACGGTAAAGAAGTAACAGCCGAAATTTTTGCGATTGCCATGGCCAGGCTGTCGTCTTCCGACAGGCGCCAGTAAGTCCCGGGACGGGTACCGTCTTTCAACACTGCCTCGGCCTTCTTCCAGACCCCCGTGGGAAAATGATCCAGCGCCAGCACCTCGACACTGGTGGCGCTTTCGTGAAAGCCGGTTCGGCGGGCTTTCAGCACGGCTTCCTTGATGCACCAGATCACGGTGGCCAGCTTGTCGCGGGTGCCGGCGGGAAGGGCAGCAAGGCGCAGGCGCTCGCCTTGCGTGTAGTAGTCTTCCATGAAGCTTTGGGGCCTGGCTGCTACCAGCTCAATATCGGCGCCTAGCAGGCCCTCGTTCTCGGGACAGACTGCGCACAGGGCACGCTCGCCGGTGTGCGAGATCGACAGCGAGAGCGGCAGTACCCGCCCGTAGGCCATGGGTTGGGGCCAGCCATCGGGAGTGCGGTGCACCTGAATGCCGCGAAAAGGCAAGTCCCGCCCGCCGTCGGCCGCGGCCTGCTTGACGAGCAGGGTCTTGGCCGCCGCGCGTCCCAACAGCCACTGGCGGTGGCGGCCTGGATGCCTGAAACGCTTGCCCTCACAGACCTCCTGCCGACAGAGGAAAACACCCCGGTCAAGCGCCGGGCCGGGGTGGGCTAGAAGCCAGCGGATCATTTTTGTTCCCGCGGCTCAAGCCCGGCACGCACGCTGTCCGGCAACGAGTTCGGCAAGGTCGAAGTGCGATAGCCGTCGAGCTCGAGCAGCACGTAGCCGCGGTCATCTATGACCTTGATGCCGTATTGTGTCTCGCCGTTACTGCCATGCGGTATAACCCAGGCAGCGACTTGATGCTTGGTGTCGGCACAGTCCGGTGTGCGATGCAACCTCAGGCGCCGCACTCCCGAAGGAAGGCCCTGCTTGTTGTTCTTCTGCATCTCGACCATCCCGGCGGCCTGGAATGCCAGCTCGGTGAACATCGGCTGGGCCGCGAGCTTTCCCGGCCGGCGCAGCGGCGGCAGCTCAGTTCCCGGGCTCATCCATCCGGCCATCCGGCCGTCGCTTTCCGTGGTCACCCGCTCTAGAACCTGGAAGCTGGGACCGTGGAAGTAGGCGCGGTAGATCGCTTCCTTGTCGATTGCCGGGCCGCGACCGTTTGGCGGCGGGTCGGAACGCACCAGCGGCAGATCCTGGTCGAGGTGCAAGCGGGCTTTGAAATGCCGGATTCTCTGCCGCAGGCCGCCGGCCAACTCGCGCTCCGTCTCCATGGTAGCCAGGATGACGCGCCCGTTCTTGTCCCAGGTAGGAATCAGGCGCACTACGGCACTGCGCTCCTGGTCGCGATACAGTTTCAAGGGCGCCTCGAAAGCCAGGTCTTCTATGGCAACCACGGTAAGATCGGGCCGCATCAGGATGGCAGCCTCGGCAAAGGTCTCGACCGCCATCACGCCGGGCAGGACCGCGACACCGTCGATGCGGTGGTCGTTCAGAAAGCCGTCGCTGGCAGGATCGAATGAGACCCGCAGGCGCAGGCCGTCCGTCTGTGTCCAGTCGAGCACGTCGCCCAACAGGGGGAAACGCTCGGGAGTTTTGGAAAGCCGCCCGCGCAGCAGATCGAGATCTACCCCTTCGCGGCGGAGGCTCTCGTAGAGCACGCCCAGGCTGCGGGCCACCACCAGCTCGCCGGAGAACCCCGAGGCAAGAACGCGCCGGACGGAAGATGCTCCCTGCTCGAGCGGGATCAGGGTGATCCCGGCGCCGGCCAGCTGCTCGGGAACCGAGCCACGGGTTGCCATGCCGCGCCCGTCCCAGCCGCTGAAGGCCAGGGTGAACACCTGCAGGCCGGGCCTGGCCGCTTTCAGCCAGGTAGTGCACTTGGCCAGCAAGTCGTTGGCCGCGGCGTAGTCCGTCTGTCCGGCGTTGCCGAAACGGCCGGCCACCGAGCCGAAGAGCATCAGACCCTTTAGCTCGACGTCGCGGGTGGCCGAAAGTAGAGCCTGCAGCCCGTTCACCTTAACGCCCATGATAGTGTCGAAGGCCTCGGGCTTCTTGCTGGCGATGCCCTGGCTGTGCTCCAGGCCGGCGGCATGCAAGGCGAGATCCAGCCTGCCGTGCCGTTCGACGATCTGCCCGACAGCCTGCTTGACGGCGGCCGTGTCGGTGATATCCAGAGAAATATAATTTGCCTCTGCGCCCGTTGCGCGTATGGCCCGCAGAGACTCGAGCGCCGCAGCCCGGCGCTCGACGCCACGCAACTCGCGCTCGACCATGACCGGAGTTACACGCGCCTCTTGTCCGCGCAAACGCTCGAGGATGGCCTTTTTCAGGGACTCCCGGTCGGATCCCAGAAGCTTGATGTCCGTGTCGTTCTGGTCGGGCTCGGGAGCCAGGTCGAGCAGGTAGTAGCTGCCGCCGAGGTTGCCGGCCAGGTCGAGCGCGATGCGGCCGGTGATGTCTCCGGCGCCGCCGGTGACAAGAACCACCGGATCCGCGGCGGGCAGGCAGCCCGCGCCGGCCTGCGCTTCTTCTTCGGCACAGGGGGTATACTCACCCAGGCCGACGCCCCAGCGGCGGATGCCCGCGCGTCCCACCTCGCAGACGCCGCGGTCAACCTCGGCCTCCTCGATTAAAGTGGCGGCTGTGTAATCGGCGTCAGCTTCTGCCGGCAGGTCGACGACCTTGCAGAGCGTCTCTTGCCACTCGCGATCGAGAGACTTTACCAGGCCGCAGGTGGCTCCGGCGACGGGATCCAGCGAGCCGCCGCCCGGACGCAGTCCCAGGTGGCCGCCCATACGGGTCGCGGCCACGAAGAAGGAGCCGGCTGTATTGGAAAGTGCTTCATTTAGGGCCTTGGCAACCCTGAAGGGCAGGCGGGCGCGTGAATCCACGGCCCTTTGCCAGGCTTCCTGGTCGTCGCCGCCTGGCAAGACCGGATCGCCGAGAGCGGTCAACAGCCACGCTCCCCGGGGCGGGTTTTCGCTCGCCAGGCGCTCGACCTGGTGAGCCACGCTATCCGGGTCAGCGGACGCAGCGATGATTACCGGCTGACCGCCCTTGGCCCTGATGGCTGCGGCCAGGGTGTTCGCCACACCTTCATCGCCGCCGATAATGAAAGAACGACAGGCGAGATCGACACCGGTAGGCAGGCACTCGCGGGCCCGCGGCCTGCCTACCAGCACGGGCGCCAGAAAACGAACTGTCTCCGACTCGGCCGCAATACTGGTAAGCGGCTCGGGCTGATTGTCCTGCGATGCTTCCTCGGCCTGATCGTCTTTGGTAGTGGTTGCATTGGCCGTCGGCTTCGCCGCGGATGTTCCCCCGGCTCTTTGCATGGCAAAGCGGACTATATGTCCCAAGGTGGGGTAGTCCGAGAGTTTCATGTCATCCTGCTTGGGAATGCCGAAGGCGGCCCGGACTTCCGAGAAGGTCTCGGCCTGCTTGACGGTGTCGATGCCCAGGTCGGCCTCGAGGTCGAGATCGAGTTCCAGCATCTCGACTGGATAGCCGGTCTTCTCGGCGACGATTTCAAGAATGCGCTTCTCGACCTTTGCTGTGTCGAAGGCCGGTGTGTTCGCCGGTGGTTGCTCGGGCGCGGCATGTTGGGGCGCGTCGCGATGCGCACCTACAGCTTCCGGCACAGGCTCTGCGGCGGCGGTCGCGCCGGACTTCTGCATGGCGAAGCGAATGATGTGTCCCAAGGTGGGGTAGTCCGAGAGTTTCATGTCATCCTGCTTGGGAATGTCGAAGGCGGCCCGGACTTCCGAGAAGGTCTCGGCCTGTTTGACGGTGTCGATGCCCAGGTCGGCCTCGAGGTCGAGATCGAGTTCGAGCATCTCGACCGGGTAACCGGTCTTCTCGGCGACGATTTCAAGAATGCGCTTCTCGACCTTTGCTGTGTCGAAGGCCGGTGTGTTCGCCGGCGGTTGCTCGGGCGCGGCATGTAGGGGCGCATCGCGATGCGCCCCTACGGCTTCCGGCACAGGCTCTGCGGCGGCAGCCGCGCCGGACTTCTGCATGGCGAAGCGAATGATGTGTCCCAGGGTGGGGTAGTCCGAGAGCTTCATGTCATCCTGCTTGGGAATGGAAAAGGCGGCCCGGACTTCCGAGAAGGTCTCGGCCTGTTTGACGGTGTCGATGCCCAGGTCGGCCTCGAGGTCGAGATCGAGTTCCAGCATCTCGACCGGATAGCCGGTCTTCTCGGCGACAATCGAAAGGATGCGCTTCTCGATCGTCGCGGCGTCGAGTGCCTGCGCTGGAGGGTTTACGACCTCGGTCGGCTCGACGGGCTTGGCTTCGGGCTCAGGCTCCGCTGCGGCGGACACTGTCCTGGCGGCCGCGGCGCGGGTGTAGTCAGTTGTGTCTTTCACGCGCAGCGTCTTGTTGACTGTTTCCAGTTCGGGCCCGGCGATGCCGGTCACATCCTGCGTCCAGGCAAGTTGCTCGGCTTGGTTGATACGCTCGCCATTGCCCGATACACGCTCCATCAGGCTTATCGCCAGCTGAGAGCCGAAGCCCGCCGCCAGGCGCAGGGCGTAACGAACGTCGTGATGTCCGCCGCGCGAGAGATTGAGCGTGCCCAGTTCCGGATCGACCTCCTTGTAGTTGGGTATCGGCGGTACGATCTGGCGCTCGAGCATCCTGACCGCAACTACGTCCTCGATGCCCACGCCCATCGGATGGCCGGTGAACCCCTTGGTGTTGGCGATCACCAGCTTCTCGGCGTCCTGGCCGAATGTATGTCTCAGGGCGTGTACCTCGGCGCTGGCGCTTCCGCCGCGGGCGGGTGTGTAGGTTTCATGGGAGACGAAGACCGTCTGCGATGCTATCTGGTGCCGATCGAGACCGTGCTCGTGTTCCATCCTGCCGATGAACGCGTCCATTGTCTCGGAGATGTGCTCGATGTTCAGGCGCGTACCGTGGAAGGCGCTGTTGACGACGGCGGTGCCGAGCAGGCGCGTGAGTCCGGCAACACCCCGTCGCCTGCATTCTGTCGAGTCTTCGACGACCATGCCGACCGCGCCCATGCCGGGAATCATGCCATTGCGCCGGCGATCGAACGGCAGCGCGGCGTTTTCCAGGCGCGCCTCGTTGGTGACCGCCCCGGTAGCTAAAAGCCCGCCGACCAGCCAGGGAGCCAGGTTTGAGTTGGTGATGTCATCGGCGCCGACAACCAGCACCCGACGGCAACGGCCCAGGCGAATCCAGTCGGATGCGATGGCGACGGCCTGGGTCGTCGACGAGCAGGCGCCGTTCACCTGGATGTTGGGGCCGCGGGCCCCGATCAACTCGGCCATCTGGGCGTGACCGAAAGCCAGGGCCTGGAAAATGAACTTGCGATCGAGCCCGTAACGTTCACCGCGCTCCTGCTCGAGCTGTTCGATGCGCCGGGTGACGGCGTGCAGAGAACCGACATCCTCGGCCAATAACTTAAGCTCGGCGATGCGCGCTTGGTAGAGCTCGTCTCTTTGTCTGAGGTTCATTTGTTGCACGAGCTGATCGTAGCCGGGGAAGGCCGAGGCGAAGATGATCCCCGTCTGCGAGGCCAATTCGTCTGGCAGCCGGTAGCCGATAGGCAACCTGGAGCCCGTGCTCGTCTGGCGATGGTGCATCACCAGCGGGATGCCGGCATCGCGTAAGGCCAGCAATCCGGCGGCGATCGCCAGGCGGGTGGTGATATCGTAAGACTCGACCCGCTTGGGATCGAGGCCGAACTCCTCGGCCAGGTCGAACGGCCCCTTGCGTCCCGTCAAGCGGGCAACCTGGTCGGGACTCTCGATCACCGTAAAGACCGGGCCGCCGGGGGCGTTCTTCACCAGGCGCACTATTCTCTGCCCGGCCATTTTGCGGCGATCGTCCAAGGGAACCGGATCGATACAGGTCTGTCCCTCGAGGATGCGCTCGGTGTTGTTCTCATCGAAGACGGGATGGTTCACACCAGGCAAGCCCAGGCTCGCCCCGCTGATGACGATCTCCGGGCCGGCTTCAGCCGAGGTCGTGATCGAGGTGTTGTCAGTCGGCATTGCATTCTCCGTGGTTGACGTTCGGATGATGTTTTCTTCAAACTCGGGCAGTGGTCGGCCGGCTGCAGCCAGCGCTGCCATTGCTAGATTGAAGGACGTCCGGTCGCCCAGCTTGGGATTGTTCGAAGAGACCGAGACGACTCCGGGATCGGTCAGGATGTCAAAAGTCAAGTTGGCCAGCACGCGCTTGGCGCCGATCTCGACGAATACCCGGGCGCCCAATTCGTACATCTTTTCGACGCTCTCGACCCAGCGCACCGGCGAAGCGATTTGTCGCGCCAGCCGGTCGAGGTTGTCGCTCATGGCGGCCGGATCGGGATCGTAAGGCTGTGCATCGACGTTGGCCACCAGCGGGATCCGCGGGGGATGGAAATCGAACTTGGCCAGCATCTTGCGCAACGGCTTCATGGCGGGTGCGACGATGTAAGAATGGAAGGCGTGCGACACCGGAAGCTGGATAGCCCTGATCCCGGCCTGCTTGAGCCGGCTCATGGCCTCGTCGAAAGGTGCGCTGGCGCCGGCGATCACCGTCTGCCTGTGGCTGTTCATGTTGGCCGGGACAATTCCCTCGAGCCCGTCGAGGGCCGCCAGGATCTCATCGAACGACGCCAGGGCTGCGGCCATTTTGCCCGGGTCGTCGACTTTTACGCTGGACATCTCACGCGCCCGCGACGACACCGCCCGCAACGCCTCCGGGTAGGACAGCATACCGGACATCACCAGGGCGGCGTATTCTCCCAGGCTGTGGCCGGCCACCATATCCGGGCGGATGCCGTGCTGTTCGAACAGGCGCGCCAGAGCCACGTCGCCTGCCAACATGGCCGGCTGGCAGACGTTGGTGTCCCGCAGCGCCTCGCGGGTCGCGGGGGTGTCCTCGGCATTGATGAATGCGCTCAGCGGTTTGCCCAGGATGGGCTCCATGATGCGGTCGGCCTCGCGGAAGGTCTCCTCGACGACTGGTTCCTGCCCGCGCAGTTCCTTGAACATGCCGATGTACTGCGATCCCTGCCCCGGGAAGATGAAGGCAACCTTGGCTTCGTGGCCGCTGCCGCGGAAGATGCCCTGTCCGGCTAAAGCGCGCCAGGCGGCGGGATTGTCACCCTCCATGGCGGCCAGCGCGCGTCGGCCGCGCTTTGTGCGTTCTTCTTCGCATCCGTGCTCGATGACGATACGCTCCTTGGCAGCTAGTACTTCCATGGACGCTTGCTGCGCATCTTTTCCGCGCGGGAGGGAGAGAGCCTTTTCCAGCGAGCATTTCAGGGATTGCGGGTCAGCTGCGCCAAGCGCCAGCATTTTACGTGAGGCATTGTCCTCGGAGCCCTGTCCGCCGTTACCGGCCGGAAAAACCCGCGGCCGTTGGGCCGGGCGGTACTCGCCCAGCACAGCGTGGAAGTTTGTGCCCCCGAAGCCGAAAGCCGACAGGCCGGCCAGGCGCGGCTTGCCGCCTGCGACTTTCCACTTATTTGTCTCGGTGGGTACGAAGACCGGTGCACTGTCAAAGGGGATCTCGGGATTAGGTTGCTCGAAGTTCAAAGATCCCGGGATGACGCCCTGGTGAATGGAGAGGGCCGTTTTGATCAGCGCGGCAGCGCCGGCGGCGCTCTTGAGATGGCCGATCTGGCTCTTGACCGATCCCATGGCGATCGAGTGCCGGGCGGCGCCGGACCGGCCGTAGAACTCAGCGGCCAGGTTGCCCTCGGCCCGGTCGCCGGCGATGGTGGATGTTCCATGGGCCTCGAGCATGGTAACGTCGGCGGGAGAGATGCCGCTGTTTTCGTAGGCGCGCTCGAGTGCCAGCATCTGGCCGGCGGGGTTGGGGGCCGTGATTCCCTTGCCCTTGCCGTCCGAGGAACTGCCCAGGCCGTGCAGTACGGCGTAGATCTTGTCGCCGTCGAGCTCGGCGTCTACCAGGCGCTTGAGCAGCAGCATGCCGCAGCCCTCGCCCATGACGAAACCGTCCGCCCTTTTGTCGAACGGGCAGCTCAGCTTGGCCGACAGCGCGCCAACCTTGGAGAACTTGACGAAGCTGTGCGGGGCCATGCTTGAGTCGGTGCCACCCGTCAAAACCATGTCGTAGCGAAGTTCCGCCAGGCCGTTGATAGCCGCCTCCAGGGCGGCCAGGGACGAGGCGCAGGCCGCGTCGGCGGTGTAGTTAGGCCCGCGCAGGCCGAAGACGTTGGCCACCCGGCCGGCGATGACGTTGGACAACTCGCCGGGCATGCTGTCTTCGGTGATCGGCGGCAGACCGTCGGTGAACAAGGAGTGAAACTCGTCGACGATGCGCTCGCGGATATCTGCCGGCAGCGCCTCGAAGGTATGCGATGATCTGAGGGACCGGGCATAGCGCGGGAAGTACACCCTGAGATTAGTAGTGTACTGCATTTCGCCGGCCATGGCGTTGCCGATCACCACCGCGGTGCGGTTGCGGTCGAAATCTTTCTTGTCGTAACCGGCGTCGGAGAGCGCCTGCCTCGATGCATCGACGGCCCATTTCTGGACGTTGTCCATGGATTCGGCGACCCGCGGCGGGATCCGGTAGGACAGGGAATCGAAATCGAACCCGCGCACGAAAGCGCCTATTTTCGCGTAGCTCCTGTCGGGCGCCTTGGGATCGGGATCGTAGTGATCCTCGGGAAGCCATCGGTCACGGGGAACCTCGCGGATGCTGTATTTCCCGGTGCAGATGTTGTGCCAGAAAGAGGCCAGATCGTTGGCGTCGGGCATCACGGCGCCGAGCCCGATAATGGCTATGGGAGTATTGGGTCTGGCTGCGGTCATGTGCGTCTCCTGGTTGCGATTTTCGCCTGCTGTTTGCGATGGGCCATCGGCTCAGTTTGCAAAGATTTCCCGGGCCACCTCGCCCAGGTCGTCGAGCTTGCCCGAAAGGCCCTGGTAGATTCCGTCGACCTCGATCAGTTGCACGAAAGAAGTCAGAAAGGAACCGGTCAGCGCCCCCGAACCAGCGATTATCCCCAGCCCCTCTGATGTCACTTCCTGTGAGACTTGGCGTGCCCATAGGCGGCTCATGGTGGCCAGGGTGGGCAGGGAATACCTCGATGTGCCGGGATCTTTAGATGCCACTTTGCGGCAGAAAGCCGCGGCGACTTCAAGGTGAGCACACATCATGCCCAGCGTGAACAAGACGTGCTGGTTGCGCGTCAGGTGCTTGACTCGGCAAACCTCCATTATCTCAGCCAGTGCGCGTGCGCTGCGGGCGGTCACGGTGGCACCGCATCCCGGCATCGATTGTTCGCAGCGAGCGAGGTCGGCTGCCAGATTCTTGTAGTTGGCTCCTCTGGTCATCAGGTGCAGGCGCCAGCGGTCCTGGGCTATGCTGCGCTGGCAGATTTCGGTGGTGCCCTCGTAGATACAGGTAATGCGCACGTCGCGCTTGAGCTTCTCCACCTCGTAGGCGTTCATATATCCGTAGCCGCCGAGAGCCTGGATAGCGGCCTCGGCGGCGGCGTTGCCTGACTCGGTGGCGGTCATCTTGGCCACGGCGCCATCCACCTCGAGGCTTTCCTCACCAGAATCCAGCCGCCGGGCGACGTATTCGATGTGTGCCCGTGAGGCTTCAAGCGCCACGACATGCGGCACGATCAGCTTGTGGGTCCAGCCCGGCTTCTCGCACAGCAGCGAGCCGCCCTGGTATCTTTCCTTGCCGTACTCGATGGCTCTCTCGATGGCCACGACTCCTACGCCCAGCCCGAAAGAGGCCACCATTACACGCGTATAGCCGAAAACCTTGGCCGCCTGCCTGAGGCCCTGGCCCTCTACGCCGCCCAGCAGATTGGCGGCCGGAACACGGACATCGTCGAGGCTGATCGGCGTGGTGTTCGAGGCGCGAATGCCGTGTTTTATCTCAGACGGCCCGGGCTCGAAGCCTTTCGTTCCACGTTCGATCACGAAGAAAGACGGCCCGTTCGGCGTCACGGCCAGCACGGTGTACAAGTCGGCGATGCCGCCGTTGGTGATGAACTGCTTGTTGCCGTTGAGCAGGTAGGCTGTGGTCTTGCCGTCTTCGATGACCGGTGTGGCTTTGGTCTTGATATGAGCCAGATCGGATCCAGCCGAAGGCTCGGTGACGGCATATGCCACCACCAGGCCTTCCTCGGCCACTTTGCCCATCCAGTGTTTCTTTTGCTCGTCCGTGCCGCCGACCCTGATGGGGTCGGTTCCCAGCGAGACACCCAGGAGAGAGGTGGCGATTCCCAGGTCGATACTGGCTACCAGTTCTGAAATCTGGAAGATCTCCATCGCTCCGCCCCCCAGCCCGCCGTAGGCTGTTGGGATGAAGGCCAGGTGCAAGCCGACCTCGGGGCCCAGAAGTTCCCTGATCAACTCCTCGGGGCAGCGTTCTTCCCGGTCTAAAGCCAGGCGTGTATCGATATCCAGGCGCCGCTTGGCGAAACTTTTTATTGTTGAAAGGACGAGATCGAGTTCTTCTTTCTCCATCTCCGGCTGAATCATTTCAAACTCCCTTCGTAACAAACTGCCGCTCTCGTAAAACAGGATATATTTCGAGTGGTTAGAGACTACAAACCAACCCAATGTATGCCATGAGTTGGCCAGCCTTCATGCAAGAGATGTGCCTTATCTGTAACTGTTTGATTTATTGGATTTACACGCGGTGTCAAACACTGTCCGGGGGTCGATTTTTTCCACCGGGTGTGAAACGGTTTTCACTAATCTTCGATCCGACCTGCCGGTTTCTAATATTCTGTTTTGAAATCAGCTAATAAGAATGTTTCCGGCACTATGCCCGCGCTTGTAGGCATGGGGGCGGATGTGCGAAAAGGTGGTGGCAGGTGCGTTCCGGACTTCTCTGTTCTGTGGTCTGATGTTTGTGTCTCTTGTGCGAGATGGGGTAGAATCAAAGGCATGTCTCGTAAACAGGCAGGTCCAGTTAGGACCGAGCGGCCGGTGCGGCTGCTTGGCGCCGTGGTGGCGGGTGACGTGGAGGCCTGGAAGCGTTTCGTTACCGATTACGCGGGATTCTTGTACTCTCTTGCCTGGCGTTACGCCCGCGGCGATCGTGACACCGCCTCTGATCTAGTGCTTTGGGCACTGGAAGGGCTGCGCAAGCCGGGGGCGGACGGGCTGGAGTTCTACCGCCTGCGTAACTATCTCGATTCGATCGGTGATTTTGGAAGGCGAAGCAAGTTTACTAGTTGGCTGGCACTCGTCGTCAAGAACCTGTTCAGGGACTGGTACCGTGGACGGGAAGGGCGCCGGACGCTGCCCAAGGAAGTAGAGGGGCTGAGCGCACTCGGGCAGGAGGTGTTCGCCAGCCTGTTCTGGGAAGGTCGGTCCGAGGACGAGGCATTCGAAACGCTTAAGGGCTCGCGCGCGGATCTTCAGCGTCCCGAGTTCGACCGGCAGATCGATCTCCTGGCGGGCAAGCTGACCGACAAAAACCTTTGGAATATTTACCAGGATCTCATACGCCGCGTGCCGCCATTGAGCCTTGACCGTTGGGGCCCGGGAGAAAATCCGCGACCGCTCGATGTGGCCGATCTTAGTCCCTACGGCAGGCCCGACCTTGTGCTGCAGATGACCCGGGACGGGATTTTAGTGCAGGAGGTCGCCCGCGAACTGGTCCTGGCAGTGAACTCCCTGTCCCCGGTGACCCGTAATGTCCTGATGATGCACATGGTGCGAGGACTCACGGGAGCAGAGACGCAAAGGGCCATGGGATTTCGAAAACGGCAGCGTGTTTACGACGAATTGAGAAAGGCCAGGCTATTGGTCCGAACACGTCTCGCTCGAGCCGGAATCGGGCAAGAACAGGTGCGGCGTGTTGAGGGTTGGCTGGACGACTGCCTGCAAGAAAAAAATGAGAAATTTACTCCAGATCCCTCGGAGACTTCCGTCGTGACAAAAAGTGGGAAAAAACACGTCCAATGAGGAGGTGGTGTGTGAGTTGTCTTTCTACTGAAGAGCTTGCCGGTCTGTATGACGGTGTTTTCTCGCGTGAAAAATCCTCAAGGCTGCGCGACCACTTGGCCATGTGCCAGCGCTGTTGCCATGAATTCGGCGCGTTCTTCGGTTTGCGCAAAGAAGCGTTGCCGGATGCTTTTTGGGGACAAGTTCCGCCCGAGCTTGTCTTGCGGGCGATTGAAAAACGTCCTGCCCCGAAGATGAGCAAGCCTGGCCTCGCGCCCCTTCCACACCGCCCGCGAATCACTGACAAGTAACACGCGCCCAACCAACCCGAATCTCCAAATACAGATCCGCTATCACCTTCCGTCTTGGATAGTTGAAGGGATTGGAGGTGGTTACGATGTTCGCCGGACGAGGAGCGTTGCTTGGCGCTAAGCTTTCGAAAACCATGCGCGCTTTGGGGCGCTTGGTTTTCATGGGAGTTTTCCTGATCGTGGCAGGTTCGATGGTGCAGGGGAACGGAGTCTTGGCATCGGAAGGTGACAGCGTGGACAAACTGTCAGGTCCAAGCGAAGCTGGAGCAGACAGTACCATAAGACGCATAGTGGTCAGTGGGGCGGGCGGGTTTCAGGTGCTTCTGTCTGAGGGTAGCAAGGCCGGGTCGGTGACAGTTGTCAGCGGAATGAACTGCGCGAAACTCACCGCCGCTTGCCGTTACATTAAAACTGGACGGCTCGACGATGCGGTCGGATCGATTCGAGCGCAAATCGCGGCAGGAGAGGATAGTGCACTGCTGCGAGTGGGTCTGGCCAACGTACTCTTCATGCAGGGTGATCATCTTGGAGCCGCGCGCGCCTACACCTGGGCCGCGGCGGCCTTTCCAAAAAATCCCGATGTGATAAACGGCTTCGGCAACATCTTCGTCGAGTTGCAACAGCCCCTGGATGCCATCCGGGAATTCCGGGCACTGGCCAAGGAGCCGGGCTACCTGGCAGTGGCTCACAATAACCTGGGCCGGGCCCTTGTGGCCGCCGGGAAGCCGCAGCAGGCACTGATCGAGTACGCGCAGGCCTCGCAGGCCGAACCGGGATTGTTCGCGGCGGCATACAACGGCGCCGGGATTCTCCTGGCCAGAAATGAGTACCATGAAGCCGCGTCTCTCTTCAGGCAGGCTGCTCATTCTGCTCCCGCTGTCGGACGGGCCTACTTGTTCGAGGGGTTGGCCCACCTGGGAGACCAGAATCCGATATTAGCGGCCGTGGCCCTTTTCAGGGCCTCTGAACTTGGTGTCTGTGACCGGGCGCTGAATCTGGCGCTGGGTATGGCCTGCCAGCAACTCGGGCTGAACGAGGAGGCGGCGCTGCGCCTTGGGCGCGCTATTGAGCAAGACCCGTCCGAGCCCAGGGCCTACCAAGTTCTTTCTATCAGCCTCGTGCGCCTGGGCAGGCTGGCCGATGCCGCCGATATTCTCGAGAGAGGGTTTGCCCGGGGAACACAGGATTCCGAAGCGCAATTCATGCAGGGTCTGAAATTATTCCTGTGCGAGCAGCCTCAGCTGGCCGCACGCCACTTCATGCGGGCGATTGCCATGGGACGCCGCAAGCCGGACTCTTTCTTCGCCCTGGGCCAGGCGTTGCTCCAGGCCGGCCAGACGAAGCCCGCGATCCGCTCCCTGACCCTGGCGATCGGCCTCAGCCCGGAATCTGCCGCGGCTCATTTCGCGCTGGGTGTTGCCCTGGTACACGACGGCAACCTGCCCGGCGCCGTGCTGGAGATGAAGAAGTCTGCCTCTCTCGACCCGGCGGACGAGGACACTCAGCTCGTCCTGATGGATCTGTTGTATAGGACGAATGATTTCACCGGCTGCACCGCGGTGGGCAAGAAGATCGTCGACCGCAACACCGAGCTGATTTCCCCCCGTTTCGATATCGCCCTCTGCCTGGCGCAGTCTGGAGACTTCGAACATGCTGCCGAGAGCATGAACGACGCGCTTGATCACGATATCGACGGGGAGGAATTACCACAGGCCTGGAAAAAACTTGGACGGCTTACGGATCTTGATTCGGCCGCACCCGGGCCGCACTTGCTTCTGGCGCTGATCAACTCCAGGCGCGGCAACTGGAATGATGCCGTGCGCAACCTGGAGCGGTTTATTCTCCTGTCGCCTTCGAAACATTGGACCCGGAAGGCTGTGCAGATGATTCACGAACTTCTGCCGCGTCGCCAAGCGCCTTGTCGAGCCTGTCGCGCCGGGCCTTGAACTCGGTCAGGATATCACCTGTAAGTCTCCGTTGTTCGGTCTTGCCCGCCTCGAATGGATCCAGTAAGTGGTTTTCCCTCCCGTGCAACTCGTAGTGCAGATGGGGTGCCGTGGAGTGGCCCGTGTTTCCCGAGCGGGCGATAATCGTGCCGGCTTCGACCACTCGTCCGGGTCGGGCGATGGGCAGGATTTCGCTCAGGTGCAGGAAGTAGGCCCGAATCCCGGATTTGATGTAGAGCAGTTGAAGGCAGTTGCCGTTGCGGTGCGTGTTGAAGTTGCGCCGTTCGATGCGAGCCCGGTATGGGCTGACTATCTGTGTGCCCTCGTCGGCCTTGAAGTCGACGCCGTGATGCCTGCGGCCGGCCAGGTTCATGCGCTCGGTGATCTGCTCGTAGGTCTCGATTGGAGAATGCAGCAGGCGCAGCTCGATCTCGACACCGTCCGGATCGTAGTAGCGTCCATAGTCGACGCCCCGGGGCTTGAAATAGTATGCGCTGAGTGTCTTTGCCTGCTTGGCGCTGACATAGCGCAAGGCCAGCACCCGCAGGTCTTCCGGGTTCTCGGCCGTTTGGTAGAGGATTTGCGCCCGATCGCCGCGCATGACGTCACGGCGCAGATCGAACCACCACACCATGATGCGTCCCAGGTGGGCATTCAATACGTCCGCTTCGTGCCCCTTGATCTCGCGGGCCAGCGTGGAGGAAAGCGAGCCCTTTACCGATATATCCAGCCGCTGAAAATTGTCTTCGGCCCTCGGTGTGTGTTCGGAAGCAGTGTTTCCTGACGTCCCTGCGACGCTGGGTGGGCCCGCTTGCGGGTTGGCCTCGTTAGCGCCCACCGCCGGTGCCGCCGGCTGCGTAACAGGCACGGGCCGCACTATTTCCCTCGGCCGGGTGGACTGCCCAATGAAGAAACCTCCGGCTCCCCCAATGATGATGCCGGTTATCAGGTAGATGCCGGCGGTCCGATGACCACCCGAACGTCCCGATCCGAACTTGGAGATTGGTTGCAGTACCGACAAGAGCTACGGCCCCGCCTTAATCATTCGTTGCCGCAACCACGCGGTTGCGGCCCTTGTCTTTGGCGAGGTAGAGCGCCTTGTCCGCCCGGCGGAAGATCTCGGCGCCGTCCAGCTCATCGGCCGTTTGGGTGACCACCCCAACGCTGACGGTGACTTCTCCGGCCGGCCGGCCCCCGAGGCTGTGCGATTCGATGTAAGCCCGTAGCTTCTCGGCCACCTGGAGGCTCTCCTCGCCGGTGGCGCCGCCGGTGAGCAGCACCACGAACTCTTCACCGCCGTATCGGGCCACGAGGTCTTCGGTGCGCAGGCGGTCTTTCAGGAAAGCGGCCAGATCCTTGAGAACCAAGTCGCCGCACTCGTGGCCGTAACTATCGTTGCAGCGCTTGAAATGGTCGATGTCGAACACCAGAAGCGATAGGGATCGCCCGATGCGGCGCGCGCGGGCCACCTCCTGTTCGAGCCGCTGCTCGTAGTGACGCCGGTTGAAGACGCCGGTCAGCCCGTCCAGGGCCGCCATGTCTTTGATGCGTTGATGGAGGCGTGCCCGCTCGATGGCTATTGCCGCCAGGTTGCCGACGGTGGTCAATCCGCGCAGTTCTTCTTCGCGGATGTCGCGCCCGTTGTAGATGTTGTCTGCCAGGATAACGCCGATGACAGAATCGGCAAGCAGCAACGGCACGGCCGCAACCTTGGCGAAGTGCAGCACCTTGCCGCCCGAAGCAGGCGGTGGCGAGAAAATGGCGTGCAGTGTGTTGGAAAAAAAGGCCTTCTTCGAAGCGGCACAGCGGGCTACGAGAGCCTGCACAGGGACATCTTCGCCCTCTTCTGGTATAGGCGGCGCCGAGGCGGACAAGGGCATGGAGAAACCCGCCAGCCTTTTGGCCAGGTCTTGCGTTCGTGGGTTGATGCTGGCCGCCTGGAAGGCATCCAGCAGCGTCGGCAGGTCAAGCTCGTGTTTTTCCATCTCCTCCCATATGCGATGCGCCTCGGCTTCGTCGTTGGGGCCGACCGCCGTGGATGCCCGGATCTCCCTGCTATCTTCGTCGGCTAAAAAAAGAAAGGCTCGGTTGAAGCTAAGGCCGTCTCCGTGTGTTATTCCCGAGAGGATGATGTAGAGAACCTGATCCAGGTTCAGTGTGCCCAGCATGGCACGCGTTACGGTTAGTTGAAAACGCAGCTCTGAAAGGTGCGGATTACCGCGGGAAGCGCTCATTTTCAGATCCTTGCACAGGTTTCGGCGAGAATATCGTCAGGGTCGTAAATTGTCCATTGTTTTGTTGTCTTATCTTCAGTGCTGCAGCGTTGCTGCCAGGCGCTTTGTGGCCAGAAACAGATCGAGGGCTTCCAGTATGTCGCCGCAAACGATGTCGGCGGCATTGATCGCTTTCGGGCATGCGCCTTCCGGTCCGATGACCGCGATACCCAGGGCGGACTCCACGAGCATCTGAACATCGGCACTACCGTTGCCGATGGCCGCGACCTTCATCGGCCCCAGTCGCCTTACGAACTCGGCCTTCTCCAGGGCCTGGTCAGTGGTCTTGAGCACCTTGAGAGCCAGATCGAAACGGCGGGTTTCGTCCGCCACAGTGCCGTGAAAATCCGCCGTGCAAATGTAGAGCCGGGTCTTGATGGATAGTTTTATCAGGCGATCTTCGACTCCGTCGAGCAGGCGACCGTCTGTGGCCAGGGTGCCGTTGAAGTCGAGCACCAGATGCTCGATTTCCCTCCGGCCCCAGCCTGGCGCGTCAACGAGGATCACGTCTTCCTCCCGGGTGGTCTGCTTGTAAGTAATATCTGTTTGTGTTGGACCTTCATGCTCACCTCCAGAAAAGCAACTATTTGAGCTTGCGCGCCAACGTGTTGCGGCCGATGCCCAGGCGACGGGCGGCCTCGGTGCGGTTGCCGCCGCAGGCATCGAGCGTGCGAAGTATATGATCGCGCTCGACCTCGCAAAGCGGAGTGCCGGCAGGATAGCCGGTCGCCTGCGGCGCGGGTGCCGCCGCGTCCGGCAGCGACAGAAGGTCTTCGGTGATTACCTCGTCGGCCGAAAGGACCACGGCGCTTTCGATACAGTGCTCGAGCTCGCGCACGTTGCCGGGCCAGTCGTAGGCGCAAAGCCGCAGCAGGGACGCCTTGTTCAGTTTTCGTGCCCGGCGACGGTGGCGGCGCGAGTACTGATCGAGAAAATGCTCCGCCAGGCGCTCGATGTCCCTGGGGCCGCGTTCGTACAGACAGGGGACGCGCAGCTCGAGTACTCGCAGGCGGTAGTAGAGGTCGCGGCGGAACGAGCCTTCCGCCAGCTTGTCTTCCAGGTTGGCGTTGGTGGCCGAGATCACCCGAACGTCGGCCCGCAGGGTCTGCCGGCCGCCGAGGCGCTCGAAAGAGTGCTCTTGCAGAAAGTGCAGCAGTTTGCCTTGCAACTGCAGGGGCAAATCGCCGATCTCGTCGAGGAAAAGGGTGCCTCCGTTGGCCAACTCGAACTTACCCTCCACCCTCCGCTCGGCGCCGGTGAAGGCGCCTCGCTCGTGACCGAAGAGTTCGCTCTCGATCAGCCCGGCCGGCAGGGTTGTGCAATCGACGTGCACCAGTGGTCCGTCGCCGCGCTCGGAGTTGTCGTGGATGGCCCGGGCCACCAGGCTCTTGCCGGTTCCGCTGTCGCCTCGAACTAGGACGGTGACGTCGGTGCCGGCGGCCGCCAGGATGCGCGTGTATAAGTCCTTCATCGGCGGGCTTTCGCCGATGATATTGTTGAAGGGACCGTCCACCAGGACGCCCCGGGCGCGGTCGCCGATGGGCCTGAACGATGTCATCTCGAGGGCCTGAGCGACCTGCCCGGCCAGATCTTCGAGCAGTGTCTTGTCGGCCTCGTTGAAGTTTCCACGCTTGCGGTTCAGAACCTGGAGCACCCCGCGTATGGCGCCCTCGTCGTCGCGAACCGGCACCACCAGCATGTTGCGGGTCACAAAGCCCGTGGCAGAGTCGATACCCGGGAAGAAATGGCTGTCGCGCGATGCGTCGGGGACGATCACCGCCCGGCCGGATTCGGCGACGTGACCGGCCACGCCTTGACCAGGCGGCAGGTGAATCTCATCGAGTTCGGGCAGCTGGGCCACCCTGCTGCGCAGCTCGCCGGTGACGGCGTCGACCAGGTAGAGGGTCCCGCGCTCGGCGGTAAGCTCGGCAACGACGCGGTCGACCATGGCCTTGAGCAGGCGATCTTTGGTGACCTGCTTGGAAAGCATGGCGGCGACGGAATGCAGCACCGATGGGCTCTCATGCTTGGGCATGGGCACATGTTATTAGCAGCCGGCGCGCGAGGCAAGCTCAATGAGCCGCAGGCGCTTATCTGGGCCCCAGGTGATGCGCCGGAAAATCGCCTTGCCGTCGAAATGGGGCATTATGATGTCCAGAATGACGAGATCTACTTGCGGGCCTTCTTTTTCGTACACTTCGAGGGCCTGCGCCCCGCCGGCCGGCGGGCTGCCAGTTCGAGGTAGGGCGCTACCACTTCATTCTTTGAGGCCGCGGTTCCGTCGTAGGTCACGGTGACCACGGGTACGCCCGTCTGGCGCTCGATCTCGCGCGACATGGCCTCGGTAACCAGCGAGGGGCAGCAGAAGGCCGGGTTGCTCTGGACGAAGAGGGAAAGCTCCGGATAGCGCTGGAGCAGGTGGAAGATCTTGAGCAAGTTGTCGAAGCTCTCGCCGGTGTGGTAGCCGCTGACGTGGAAGCGCGCCAGGATTTCCCCGGTCGTCAGGCGTGGACCGGATGGCCTCAGGTCTCCAAGCACCCGGGCGAACTCCCGGCGGAAGGGAAGCTCGAGCAAGTCCATTCCGAAGACGAACGGGGCCGATAGCAGCACGTCCTTGTAGATACCCTCGCGCAGCCACTTGCGCAGGTACGGCTTGGCGATTATGCGTATGTACTCGGAATATGGCGTAGTGACCACCTCGCCGCCGTGCGCCTCGATGACCCGGATCATGTCCTGGTTCAGCACGTCGTTGTCGCGCGAGTAGAGATCGCCGAAGATGGCCACCTTTGGCCGCCGCTCGCCGGCCGTCTCGATCGCTAGAAAATTCTCTACCACGCGGCGGACGGCCTTCTTTTTGGGTATCCGGCCCAGAATCGCACTACGGAATACCTCCAGTCCATCACCAGTGGCACGATCGGTCTCCCCGGCCCGCACCTCGTAGGGCCTCAGGCGGCACTGCATACGCCGCAGCATGCCGCCGAACAGGTAGGCGTAGAAGGCGTTCAGCGTGGCGCGGGGCGAGACGTCTATTGCGCTGGTCTCGCCTTCGTAGATTGCTGTTCGTTCGAAGCCGCCGCCGATGGTCTCGAGTAAACCCTTGGCATACTGCGGGTAGAAGCA
Source organism: Myxococcota bacterium (assembly GCA_035528415.1). Lineage (GTDB taxonomy): Bacteria > Myxococcota > B64-G9 > B64-G9 > B64-G9 > DATKYQ01. The sequence continues at coordinate 50,626 of DATKYQ010000043.1, forward strand.
GATGTTACAGCCAATCGAGGAGCACGGCAGCCAAAGAGCGCAGCGGGCCGGGTCAAGATCGCGGGCGCGAACCGTCTGAGTAAACTCATGAACGATGATGCTGATCGGTATGCATTGGCCGGTGTTGTGAGAGAGGCTCTGCTGGATCAGATCGTGGCTTTCGTCTATCAATTGGGCGTCGATGCCCACCTCGCGCAGGCCGGCTGTGAAAAGCGGACTGGCCAGCGTGTCCCAGGGCGGAACCAGCAGAGTGCGGCCGTCCAGGTCGCGCGTCATTTTTGGCACGCGCGGCAGGCGAGTGCGGTTGGCCGCCGGTCTGTCGCCGCGGTAGTGGTTGCGGAAAGATTGCAAAGCCGCCTCGATGCGCGTCTCGTAGCCAACCTGTGAATCGTGCTCGTCGAGTTGCAGAATCAGATGAGGCTTTCCGTGTGCGTTCATCAGGCGCCGGAAGTACTCGATGATGCAGGCATCGGGCGTGCACTTGAAGGAAGTCAGCATTATCGGGTATAGCCCGGGCGTGCGGGCCACTCTGTCGGCTGCTGCCAGCATCTTGCGGACGTTGTGCCACTTGGCCGCTCGCAGCAGATCGGCGATCTCGCCCGTGTCGTCCGCCGTGGACGGCGCCAGCATGTCCTGGTAGAAAGTCTTGATACCCATCCGGGACAGGATCTCGGGAATGCCCTTGTTCATCCGCGGCGCGTAGACGGTATAGGGCCTGCCCAGCAGTACTACGGCCAGTTCGTCCCGCCCGGCCAACTGCTCCCGCATGACCAGCGGCCAACTCGCCAGGCGCTGGTCGAAGAAGGCCCGCGCCTTGGTGTAGGCCCGAACCACCTGCGATCGTTTCAGGCCGGGTCCGAAAGCGCGCGTCAGCGAGCGATGTAACTCGGACCATGATCCGAAGGTTCGTGCGCCGACGTGCAAGACAGGCATCAGGCACTTGTCGGCCAATCCCGGAATCTGCAGGTTGGCTGTCAGCGAGGGCGCGTACTGGGTGTAGTAGCAGTACTGGCTTCGCTCGCCGCTCTTGGAGCGCTCCGCCTCGAGATAGAAAGGAGTGAATATGAAATCCGCGCGTTCGGCGAGATCGGCCACGTGTGCGTGCCAGGCGGCGATGGGGGCGCAAAATTCCGCCTGGGCGAGCTGTTTACCGCGGCCAACCGGGTCGTCGAGTTTTTCACTGGTGACCGTGCGCACTCCGAGTTGATCGAAGAACTTCTGCCAGAAAGGCAACTCTTCGAGCATGTAGAGAGCGGCCGGCAGGCCGATGCGCACAGAGTGCCGCGGGGGACTGGTCGCAACACGGAAATGTCGCGCGCGGGCCTTGAGTAGGTCGAATCCCGAACGGTTGGCGGACACGAAACGCTCGTCTTGCTGGTCGCGCCCGCACAGGTAGCCGTAGCCTACCTGTTGCCCGCGCACCTCGGCGATGCGCAGCTTACAATGGTTCTGGCACAGATCGCAGATCTCGCCGCGCACCGGAATGTGCTCGGCGTAGAGATCGAGGCCTCGGAAAGAACTCGTGCCGAGTGAGTTCCCGGCCAGCGAGCGCAACTCGATGGCGGTTCCCAGCGCGCCGGTCAAGTGGCAATAACGCGAAACCTGGATCGGCTTGGCGAGTTTCTGCTCGAAGGCTGCCACCAGCGAGTGGTTCTTGGCCGTGGCACCCTGGAAGCAAATGTGTTGCCCGATGCTTCCCGCGCGAGCCACCTTGAGCAGGTAGTTGTCGCGCACCGCGTGCAGCACGGAGCACAGCACTTCGTCCAATTGGTAGCCGTCAGAGAGGAACTGATTGATGTCGCGCTCCATGAACACCGTGCAGCGGTCGCTGGCCAGCGGTGCCCGCCGGCCCGCAGTGCGGGCTGAAATTTCATCAAGCGGGCATCCCAGGCGCGCCGCCTGCTCCTCGATGAAGCTGCCCGTTCCGGCCGCGCAGACGTGGTTCATAATCGACTGGGTGACACTGCCGTTCTGCAGGATGGTGAACTTGGCGTCCTGGCCGCCGATCTCGATGATCGTGTCAACATCTGGATCGAGCCGCGCCGCCGCGCGGGCGTGGGCGGTGATCTCGTCGAGCACCAGGTCGGCGCCTATTAGTGCGCCGATGAACTTGCGACCCGAGCCGGTGACTCCGGCGCCGGCAACGCTCAGCCGGATATCGGCCCGCCGGGACCAATCGCTGACGGCCTCCAGGATGGCTTGCATAGCCGGCAGCGGCCGTCCCGCGGTGCGGGTGTAGAAACCGGCCAGCACACCAAGACCCTCGTCCCCCTCCACCGGTCGCGCGCCTTCGTCGGCCAGCAACAGGGCGGCCTTGGTCGACGTGGAGCCGATGTCCACCCCCAGGTAGACCACATATTCCCGAGCGGGTTCGACTGGCCGGTAGATGTCAACCTCCACCTCCGCCGGCGACTGCGCTTGGCGCGGTTGGTAGGTATAGTTTTCGACGCCTGCAAACTCGGGATAGCTGCCGCGGGTAGTCTCGATCGGTGGATAGTAGGTCTTGTTTGCAGCGCCCTCCAGGCGCACGAACTCTTGTGTGGGAAGTGGCGCGCCGCCCGGGGGCGCTTCCAACTCGCCACGCCGCAGGGCGGCCAGCAGGTCGATGGCGGCCCCGTAAGCCCCGTAGACGGAAGCGTGCTCGTCCACCAGTAGCGGGCGGTCCAGTAATTCGTGCATGTGTTTTACTACGGCCGAGTTATTGGCCACGCCGCCGGCGAAGACGATGGAGCCGGGAGGCGGCTGGCCTGCAAATAATGCGTTGTGCACGTTGGCTGCCAGGCCGCGGCAGAGTCCATCACAAATGGCCTCCAGGGGAAAACCTTCCTGCTGTGCATGGACCAGATCGGTCTTCGCGAAAACGGCGCAGCGGGTGGCGATGCGCGGTCTGTCGCCCCTGCTGCGCATGGCTGTCGCGGCCAATGCTGCGCTGTCGGCCAGTCCCAGGCGCCGGGCCTGCTGGTCTAGAAAGCTTCCGGTCCCAGCGGCGCACAGACTGTTGAAACGGCTCTCGCGGTAACTGCCATCGGGCCTGAATAGCGACAGGCTGAACTTCTCACCGCCCACCACAAGCAGAGCCCCCAGACCCGGGTGAAACGCCAAAGCTGATCGGACGGCGGCCACCAGGTTATCGACCCGGCGCGTTGAGCGGATCACCCGAGGGGTGGATGTGGTGGCGGCAATGAGTCCTGTTGTGGGCCTGGCGAACTCGCCGAGGCAGTCGGCGTACGTTCCGGCGACGTCTCCCGCGTGGGGTCGGCTTACGAAATGCAAGATGCGACCCCGCTCGTCAACCTCGGCCAGCGCCAGGCTTACCGCGCCGATGTCGACGCCCAGGATGCCGGTATCCATGCTAGGAGATCCTTCAGCCTTCATTCGAGCGGGCCCGCGGCCTCCTCCACTTCGGAAAGTAATTCGCCCGAGCGCAGCACCTCTACCATGGCGTTGTGGTCATCGAACAGCGGGCGATCGTCGCCGAGATGCTCGACGTGCCGGCGGACGACGGCATGCGCTGCAGCGACGCCCCGACCGGGCTTCAAAGGCGCGCGCAGATCGAGAGCCTGGGCGCCGGCGATCAATTCGATGGCCAGCACGCCCAGGCCGTTTTCGTGAATCTGGCGCGTCTTGAGCGAGGTGTTCATACCCATCGAGACGAAGTCTTCCTGGTCGGCTGCTGCCGGGATGGATTGGTTGGCGGCCGGCTGGCTGAGGATGCGGCTCTCGACGCATAGCATCCCGGCCGTGTATTGGCTGAGCATCAGGCCCGAGTGCATGCCGGCACCCTCGGTTAAAAAAGGCGGCAGGCCTGCCGACAGGGCCGGATTCATCAGCCGGTTGAGCCTTCTCTCGGAAAGAACCGAGAGCATCGAGACGGCCGTGCCGACCATCTCAGTCGGCAGACTGACCGGCGTGCCCTGGAAGTTGGCGCCGGTCAGGACGGCGTCGTCTTCCCAGAGGAAGATGGGGTTGTCGCCCACGCCGTTCAGCTCGATCTCGATCTGCGAGCGGGCGTAGGCGACCGCGTCCCGGGCGGCGCCGGTCACCTGCGGGGTCGAACGCATCGAGTAGGCGTCCTGGACCTTCTTACCCTTCTGAGCCAGGATCTGGGAACCTTCGGTCAGCTTGAGGATGTTGCGCGCGGAGGCCACGGCTCCTAAGAAGCCGCGCTCGGTGTGCAGCCGCGAGTCGTAGGGTTTCATGTTGGCCTTGAGGCACTCGAGCGTGGTGGCCGCGGCGATCTCGCTGATTTTCAGGAAGCGCTCGACGTCGTAGATGACTAGGGCGGCCATGGCCGTCAGCATGTTCGAGCCGTTTATCGAGGCCAACCCGTCGCGTGCCTCGAAGGTGATAGGCTGGATACCGGCCTGCTGCATGGCCTCGAGGCCCGACAGACGCCTGCCCTTGTAGAATGCCTGGCCCTCGCCGATCAGCACCAGGGCCAACTGGGCCATGGGCGCCAGGTCGCCGCAGGCCCCGACCGAGCCCTTCTCGCACACCACCGGCGTGACGCCCTTGTTGAGCATCTCGACGAAAGTCTTGGTGACGATTGGGCGCTGGCCCGAGTGCCCGTGGCAGTGGACGTTGATGCGCGAGGTCATGGCGCCGCGCACGACCTCTTCGGGCATGGGTTTGCCGATTCCGGCGGCGTGGCTGTAGACCAGGAAACGCTGGTACTTTTGCACCTGATCGTCGTTCAGCACCACCTCCGAAAACTCGCCGATGCCGGTGTTGACGCCGTACATGATCTCGTGGGCGTCGATCTTCTTCTGCAGCATGGTGCGGCAGTTCGAGATCTTCTCCCAGCATTGCTCGGCCACTTCGAGCGGTTGGCGGTCGCGGGCGACCGCTGTCAGTTTTTCGATGGTCAGAGATTGTCCGTCGAGGACGATGGTCATGAGACACCTCCAGACAGCGGCACCGGAAGAATTTTCCCGGCGCAGGTTGTATCTCGCCCACCCGCCCCGCTGCAACCGGAGACACCCCGGTCCGCGCAAGGCCGATCATTCTCGGAAGTCTGAGCGAAGTCAAGCCTTGTTTGAAGATTGACAGTCAGTGGCGGGAAAGGTAGAAACGATTCAGTCATGGATTGGGGGTGGCCCCAGCGGGCCTGAGAGAAAACCCCAGGAACTTGATCCGGGTAGTGCCGGCGGAAGGAAATCCGTGGCCGTGATTGCTTTGCTCTCTCGTCCTCCTTCCGCGCACTGCACCGCGGAGGTTTTAGATGACGAACTGGCCGGAAAAAGCAAGCGCGCTCGCCGGGCTGGTGCGCGAAAAGCGACCCATGATTCATCACCTGACCAACGACGTGGTCACCAACCTGACGGCCAACGTGACGTTGTGCCTTGGCGCTGCGCCGGTCATGGCGCCCTGCCAGCACGAGGTCGAGGAGATGGTCAATTTCGCCGGCGCCTTGCTGCTGAATATCGGCACGCTGGACGACGCCCTGGTGCAGAGCATGCTGACCGCTGGGCGCAAGGCAAACGATCTGGGGGTGCCGGTGGTGCTCGATCCGGTTGGCGCGGGAGCGACATCGCTCAGGACGGATGCGGCTAAGAAGATCATGGCTGAAGTGCGCCTTTCAGTGCTGCGCGGAAACGCCGGCGAGGTGCTCACCCTGGCGGGCGCCGGCGGCAAGGTGCGCGGTGTTGATTCGCAGGACGCTATCGGCGAGCGCGACTCGCTGGTGTCCGATTTCGCGGCCCAACGCGGCTTCACTGTAGCCGTCACCGGCCCGGTCGATCTGGTCACCAACGGGCGGCGCATGGTCAAGATCAGTAACGGGCATCCGATGCTGGGACAGGTGACGGGCATGGGCTGCTCGTCCACAGCCGCCGTGGCGGCATTTCTGGCGGTTGCCCCCGAGGAACCCTGCCGGGCGACAGCCTGCGCGCTGGCGGTATTCGGCCTGGCCGCCGAACGGGCCGCTGGCCGGGCGGGAGGACCCGGGACTTTCGTGCCGCTACTGCTGGACGATCTCGCTAATATGGACGCCGAGGCCATTAGAAGCGGCGTGCGGATCGAGGAGACGGATTGAAAGATCTGGATCTTACTCTCTACGTCGTTAGTGACAAGAGCCTCGCGGGGACTCGCGGCATTTTCACAGTTTGCGAACAGGCCCTCGATGCGGGCGCCACGGTCGTCCAGTTGCGCGACAAGGACGCGTCTTTTTCAAGCCTCGTGGAACAGGGGCGCACGCTGCGTGCGCTGGCCGATCGTTATCGGGCCGTCTTTATCGTAAACGATCGGCCTCATGTCGCCGCCGCCTGCGGCGCGCACGGCGTCCACCTCGGACTGGATGATGCCCCGCTCGCTGCGGCCCGAGCGGTAATGGGACCCGAGGCGATAATCGGGATCTCGGTGCAGACGCCCGACCAGGCCCGATCGGCCGAGCGGGCCGGGGCCGACTACCTGGCTGCCAACCTGGTTTTCGCAACGACCACCAAGACGGATCTGGACAAGCCTATCGGCCTGGAGGGTATAAAAGATCTCAGGGCCGCAAGCGAACTGCCGCTGGTGGCCATCGGCGGCATCAATGCAGGCAACACGGCCGAGGTGATTGCCGCCGGAGCGGACGGTGTGGCGGTGGTCTCGGCTGTCATGGCCGCAGTCGATGTCCCGGCCGCCTGCCGCGAGTTGCTGGACGCCGTGCGCAAAGGAAGATCGCAACGTCATGGATCGTGACCTGTCATCTCTGGGGGAGTTTGGCATCATCGATCTTTTCGAGGCGGCCACGCGGCCGGAACGCCGCTGGGTGGAGCAAGGCATCGGTGACGATTGCGCGGTGCTTGACATTGGGGGCGGCGAGCGTTTGCTGGTGACGACCGACATGCTCGCGGAGAGAGTGCATTTCGTGCGAGAGGGAGTCTCTGCCTGGCAGCTCGGTTGGAAGTCGCTGGCGGTCAACCTTTCGGATATCGCCGCCATGGGCGGCGAGCCACAGGCTGCCTTTTTGGCGCTGGGCCTGACGGCCGATCTCGAACCCGATTTCGTACGCGGGTTCCGTGACGGACTTATCGATTGCGCCCGCGAGTACGGCGTCGATCTGCTCGGCGGCGATACGATCGCGACCCGCTGCGATCTGGTGATGTGCCTTACGGTGCTGGGCCGCGCACGGGCCGGGCAGGTCGTCACCCGCGCGGGCGCCCGGCCCGGCGATTGGGTTATGCTCGGCGGGACGGTGGGCGACAGCGCAGCGGGACTTAGGCTGGTGCTGGGCGGGCAGGGCAAAGTGTCGGAGGCCGACAGGCGCTTGTTGCTCACGGCGCACCTCGAGCCGCGGCCCCAGATTGCCCTGGGACAACTGCTTGCAGTGCACGGGCTGGCAAGTGCCATGATAGACGTCAGTGACGGCGTGCTTCAGGATCTGGGTCACATCTGCGAACGCAGCGGAACAGGGGCCGAGCTGGATACCGAGCGCCTGCCGATCTCGGAGGCCGCCCGGCGGTTGGCTGCGTCGTTGGGAGAAGATGTGGTCGAGTGGGGCCTTTCAGGCGGTGAGGATTTCGTGCTGCTTTTTTGCGTTCCGGCAGACAAGCAGGACGAGGCTATTCGTCTTTGTCACAAGGAGCTGGGCGCGGATATTTTTTCAATAGGCGCAATCACGCCCGACGGCCCGATTCGCGTCGGGCGCGAGGGAGTCTGGACCGAGGTCCTCCGGCCTGGATATGATCATTTCCGCCGGAATATGAAGGAGTGAGCCTTGAGCTCTACGAGACTGGTTGTGGTGGGCGGGGTGGCCGCCGGGATGAGCGCGGCTTCGCAGGCTAAGCGGCGCAGCCCGGAGACCGAGGTTATCGTCTTCGAGAAAGGGCCCTGGGTTTCATACGGCGCCTGCGGCATGCCCTACAATATCCAGGATCCCAAGCGGGCGATCGATGACTTGGTGGTGATCACACCCGAGCGCTTCCGTTCCGAACGCAATATCGACGTGCGCATCCGCAGCGAGGTGCTCGAGCTGGATCTCAAAAAGCGCCTGGTGCGCGTGCGCCGGGCGGACGGGGAGAGCCGGGTCGAGTTCGACAAGCTGGTAATCGCCACCGGCTGCCGGCCGCAGATTCCGGCTTTCAGCGGCGTCGAGCTTGAGGGCGTCTTCAGCCTGCACACCCTGGTCGACGCCGAGCGCATCAAGCGCTATCTGAACGATTCTTCACTCAAGCGCGCGGTTGTCGTCGGCGGCGGGCACATCGGGCTCGAGATGGCCGACGCGCTCACTTCACGCGGGCTGGCGGTCACGGTGCTGAAACGTTCCGCTTCTCTGCCGCCGGGCTATCCCGAGGAGATCTCGGCCCTGGTGCGCGAAGAGCTTTCACGCTACGGCGTGCAACTCGAGGTCGGCGTGAAGGTATTGGGCTTCGAGGGTGACACCCGCGTGCGCAAGGTAAAGACCGATCGCGGCGCAGTGGATGCCGACTTTGTGCTTATGGCCACCGGGGTGCGGCCGGAAGTTACGCTTGCCGAACAGGCCGGGATCGAACTTGGCGCAGGCGGTACCATCGCAGTCGACAAGAGCATGGCGACATCGGCCGCCGGGGTCTGGGCCGCGGGCGACTGCGCCGAGGCGTTCCATACCCTGCTCGGCAAAAGCGCCTTTATTCCGCGCGGGACGACGGCCAACAAGCAGGGCAAGATCGCCGGGGCCAACGTGGCAGGAGCGGGGCAGGCATTCCGCGGGGTAATGGGCACCTCGGTGACCAAGGTCTTCGGGATGGCGGTCGGGCACACCGGGTTGATGGAGGAAGAAGCCCGGCAGGCGGGATTCGATCCGACTGCCGCCACGATCAAGGCGCGCACCCGCGCTCACGCATATCCCGGCGCCAAGGACATCGCCGTGCGCCTGGTGCTCGACAAGGGCAGCGGCAAGCTGCTAGGCGCCCAGATGGCAGGCGGCGAGGGAGTGGCCAAACGCCTGGATGTGATAGTCGCCGCGCTGCAGGCCGGCTGGACTGTCGACGACCTGGCCGCGCTGGACATGTCCTACGCCCCGCCCTTTGCTCCCGTCTGGGATCCGATTCTGGTGGCGGCCAACGTAGCCGGCAAGAAAAGACAATGATTCAATCATGACTTCGAAAAAGACATCTATCCTTCACGTTCTTTTTTTGCTCGCCGGCCAGCTTTGTGCCTACGGCTGTGGGCCGGAGGCCGTATCACAGTATCAGCAGGCTTCGTTCGAGCGGGTGGGGCACCTGGAAATCCTGCGGCTGGTCGGGACGCCTTATGAGATGGGACTGCAGTACGGAGATCTGATGGCCGACGAGCTCGAGGAGGGAGTCGAATGGCTCAACAGCGACCCGACCTTCTCGTTGCTGGTGCCGCTGGCCCGCAGCATGGGATTTCTGGACGAGGCCATGGCCCAGTCCTTTCCGGAAGTGCTGGACGAGTGCCGCGGCATGGTCGAGGCCGCGGCTCAGGCGGGAGTCGAGGAATGGACCATGGATCATTGCATGGGACTGGCCTGGGGCGAGGTGATCGTCGAGCACCTGGCCCACGGATCGGGTGGGGCTTGTACCCAGGCGCTGGCGTCCGGGCCGGCCAGCCCGGACGGCGAGCTGGTGCACGGGCGCAACATGGACTGGAGCGAACTGAGCTTTTTACTCGATCATCCGACCATCATCATCAGGCGCCCGCAGGGCAAGATCCCCTTCATGGTGGTCGGCTTTCCGGGCAGCGTGGTTCCATATTCCGGCATGAACGCGGCCGGCCTGGCGATCGCCTCGGATGAGATGGACGCCCGTGACGACATCGACCGGCAGGGGAGCTCCCACCAGCAAATGATGTTTCGCATGCTTCAGGAATGTTCCTCTCTCGACCAGGCCGAGGCATTCCTGCGGGCGCAGGATCACATGACCGCCGAGGCCATCGTGGTTTCGGACGGCAACAGCGGCCGGGCGGCGGTGTTCGAAATGACGGCCAACCACCTGGGCGTTCGCTACCTCGATCAAAACGGAATAGTAGGGCTTACCAACCACTTCGTATCGCCAGAGATGGTCGATCTGTGTCTGAGCGAGGCGGAAAGTCCCGAGAGCGATTCCTGGGCGCGCTACGAGCGGCTCGAACAACTCCTTCAACCCGGCGGCGCCGACAGCCTGTACGGTAAGCTCGACGTCGACGGGATGATCTCGCTGCTTTCGGACAACTACAATCCGCGCAGCCAGGAAACCTGCCCGCCCGAGCAGTTCGACGGCTGCGGCACGATCGGCAACTCGGCCACCATATACTCGATGGTTTTCCTGCCCGGCCGGGGCGAGTTCTACCTGGCCGACGGCGGAGGCTTGCCGGTTCCCCACCAGCCTTTCATACATTTTTCCCTGGCAGAGTTGTTGCGCGAAAATGGCCGGGTGCCCCTGGAATAGCGCCCATCCATCCCGTCTGGGGCCGGTATTTTCATCTTTTGCTAACCGTTTCTGCGTTCCCGGCCGGGAAGAGTTTTCTCACTTCGTCTCGAAGACCAGCAGGTAGGGGACCGCCGGGTGATTGTCTGTGTCCCGGAAGGCGTTGAGCTTGGCCGAGTTGATCCAGATGACGTAGGTCTTGTGCGGCTGCAGCGTCACCGGCAGCGTGATGGTGCGCGAGTCTATGTAGTGGGGCTTGCCGACCTTGGGAAAGGTGTCTTTGGATACCTGCACGAAAGACCACATCTTCTTGGTCTGCATGTCCTTGGAGAAGGTGACCTTGATCTCCTTGAGGCCCGCATCCACTGCGGTCTGGCCCGACCGGGGCGCGGTCTCGACCACCACCGGGGGCATCGACTTGACCGACGGCTTCCCGGCCGAGGCCGGGCTCGCAAGCAGCGCCACGATCGACAGGACGATGAGCGACTTCATGATTTCTCTCCTTTCGTTTGTATCGCAAGCGTACCCGGCCATGGATAGTTGTCAAGGGGCGCCATTATCTGCACTCGTTACGGAGTTGACATGTTTGAACGAGCCGTGGCAGTTGTTTTCTGGAAAATGACCTGAGAAACTCCTCTTCGTCCGGATCCGGGTGGCAGCCCGTAGAAAATTTCAGCGAATAGTAGGCCATCGGGCGGATAACTTGTGATAGGTTTCCCGGCGGAGGTGACGGTGGAACTCGGTATCTTTTTTATCATAGCGATTGTGGTGATCGCCATTGTCGTGCTGATAGTTTTTTTCAACCAGGATGCCAGGGTCAAGCGCGCTTTACGCCGGGTACCGCTGGTGCGCATCGTGGATTTTTCAGACGGGGCTGAAGCCCGGCTGGTCGGCAAGGTTCTGTTGCTGGAAGAGTTTTGCGCCCCGCTTTCGGGGCGACCCTGCGCCCACTATCATCTCGAGATCGAGCATAGAAGAAGTTCGGGCAAGAGCAGTCATTGGGTGACGATCATAGATGATGCCAAGACAGTCGACTTCATAGTCGACGACGGCAGCGGCCGGGCGATTGTCGAAACCGGGCAGAGCCAGTTTGCGGTGGTCCGGGATGCCAACGCCCGCTCGGGCACCTTCAAAGACGCCACCCCCGAACTCGAGAAACTCCTGCAACAATATGGAGAATCCAGCAGCGGCTTATTGGGTTTCAACAAGACCTTGCGCTACCGCGAGGGCGTCATCGAAGCCGAAGAGATGGTCGCCGTTTTCGGAAAAGGCCAATGGATTAAGGATTCGGGCGGTAAACGCCAGTTGGTGATCAGCAAGCCGGCCGAGACCATGGTCTTGATCAGCGATGATCCCTCGACAACAAAGCAAGGGATGTCCTCCTTGGAGACTATCCATAACGGGAAGGGGAGGTAAGGTTGTCATTCACGCTCAAGACGGGAATGCTGGTTGTGGTTTCGCTGATTTGTTCGGCCTGCTGCAAGTCGATCTACTGCCGGGTGAACAAGGAATCCAGGCGCGACCTACAGTGCGATACCGGGGAACTGCAGGTCGAGGATATCACCGCTGAAGTGAAAAAGATGCACGAGGCAGACCCGGCCGACCGGGAATACCGAAAGGTCAAGGGCTGCGCCCGCGAAGCCTTTTACGAGTGCAACCCGGCCGACAAGGCCGCACTGGATGTGGAAACATACCGGGCCGAGGCCCATCCCCAGCGCACCATCGGGGACTTCTCTTGGCGCTGCTGGCAGATTCCTGACCCGTTCAGGCCGCCACCCAAACCAACCGACGGCCATACTGTAAACTGATCTGGACTCTCTTGATATTGTCGAAGGTGGCATTGGCACTAAGGAGTTCCGATGGCGGCGCTGCGATCGGTCTTTCCGATCTTTCTGTTGGTCCCGCTTGACCTTGGGGACGAGGGACGTGATAATCGCAGCCCGCAATTGGAGTGCAAATTGAAAAAGGCGGCTTATACTTTCTTAAGGGTTTTGATTCTGCTGATCGCGGCGGCGGCGCTGGGACTGCTTGTCAACTGGATCCGGTCGGGGGGGATCCCACTGGTTGCCGGCGAGCCTTATGAGATTTACAAGGATTGCCCCGAGATATCCAAGGAAGCTAGCGCGGTGAAAATGGAGCATCTCGATGCCGATTTGTCTGCCTTTAGCGTGATCGACTCCCGGCCCGTGAACGACTTTTTGACCGCGCATGTGCCCGGGGCGCGCTCGTTGCCCTATGATCCCATTCGTCCGATGGACAAGGAGTTGATGGCCGAGTTGCGCGCGCTGGGTCCCAACCGGTTGCTGGTCTACGGGGATAATGAGATCGACTCTGGCCGCCTGATGGCCGGCGAGCTATCGAGTGCCGGCCTGCTCGGAGTGCGTTACATCGAAGGCGGCTTCACAGCCTGGATCGAGGCCGGACGCCCGACCGAGAGCGGGGGCCAGCGATGAGCGCCCGGACGGGAAACGTCCTGTGCGGCATCTCGCTGCCTGTCAGGGTTGCTCTGGGGATCGTTTTCATCGCGGCCGCCTGGTACAAGATAGCCGAACCGCACGAATTCGGCCTGAGCATCGCCAGCTATAAGATCCTTCCGCTGGGTTTCGTGAACATCATGGCCATCACGCTGCCGTGGATGGAGATCGTCGTAGGTCTTTCGCTGATCGCCGGCCTGTGGACCCGGGCCGGCGCGCTCGTTATCTGCGGCATGCTGGTGATGTTCATGATCGCTATCGGAGTCGCTCTTTCCCGCGATCTGCCAATCTCCTGCGGCTGCTTCGCGTCGGCCGAGGCGGGCGAAGAGATTTCCGCTGCCACCCTGTGGCGCGACGGCATCTGGCTGGCCGGGGCCGCCTACGTGCTTTTCGTAGACGATGGACGTTTCGGCCTGGACGGCTGGCGATCCAGGAAACAACGGACAGGTTGATCTTCAGCGCTCGACCTCGACGAACTCGGCGGCGACGTCGTATGGCGGCTCGTTGCCGTCGACGCGTACGACCCTGACCCTGGCAGTCATCGGCCTGAAGACGCGCGAGAACTTCCGGTGAGTGCGGGTCAGCACCTCAATATCCAAAAGCTCGTCCGGCTCGAAGCGTTCACTCGCAGACAGCAGGACGCCGCCGCCCGATATGTTCTTGCCCGCGCCGCGTTTCTGCGAGCCCGCGGGCACCTGCCGGATGTTGATCTCGCATTCGGCGGGCAGCCTTTTGAAATCTCTTCTCTCGACCATCGCCTGATCTCCCAGATGTCTACGGGCCTGTCTCGGCAAGGTAATCCTTGCGCTTCTTCTCGAACAGCGTCTCGTAACAACGACCTATGCGCTGGGCCAGAATCAATAAATCGCCGATGCTGGAAGGGCAGTGCGCCTTGTGCCCACAGTCCCCGTACAGGATGTTGACCACCCGCCCGCGAACCAGAATTGGCAGCAGGAAGGCGCTCAGCGGGACCTGCTTGCCCATCACCCGCAGGAACTCGATGTTGACTTTGGTCTTGGTCAGGCCGCCCAGATAATGGGCCCGGTTGTCGACCACCAGGTTGAAGACCGATGGGCTGTCTAAGGGTATCATGACCGATCGAAAAGACCAGCGGTCGACCCTGTCACCGACGGCGTCCCAGCCGAGCGCCACTCCCCGGTGCACGGTGAACAACATGGCCCGGGTAAACAGCGAGCGGGCATACCTGAGCACCAGGCGGGCGATGTCGTTCCGGGCGCTGACATCGGAAAGCTGGCGCGAGGCTTCATCGAAGGTGAGCGGACCGTCTTCCTCCTCTTCGGCGGGCGGGGGAAACGACGGCGCCGCGGAAGCCGCTTCGGTCAGCACTCGGTCCTCGCGGCGGCGATCTTGGTGCACCGAATCACGTTGCCAGACGCGACGCTCGATCTCGCCGGGAGGCCCACAGGGCGGCTCTTCTTCGAGCTCTTCCAGGTCTGCGGCCGTCAGCAGGGGCATGGCTTCCGATGGAAGCGGTTGTTGCTGTGTGCGGTATTCGGATGACAGCGGGGACGGCGTTTTGTGGGACGCGACGATGGGAAAACCGTCCCGGCGCTGGTAAAGCTTGGCGAAGGCGTCCTCGCTGAGCAGATCCTCCGAGGGGCCGGGTTCCGCACCTGCCTCGGGTTTCTTGTCGACCAGCGTCTTGGCCATGAAGTCGCGCGTGTCAAGGGCCACGTAGCGCAGCCCGCGCGCGATTCCGTAGCATCGCTCGAGCAGCTCCCAGAAGCGGATTTCCGCGACAACGATCGGGTCGGGCGTCAGCCCGGTGATGAAGGCCACCTCGTCCAGCGTCTTGATGTTACGCGGATCGACGCACAGCACCTGGATGTGTTTACTTTCCTTAATGAAGGGGATGATCTCGAGTCTTTCGGCCATTTCGGGCCTGAGCGTTGCCAGCGCCTGGGGATCGGGTTGCACGTTTTCTCCCGACACGCTGGGCAACTCGTGCTGGCGCGAAAGATAGCGGGCCAGGGTCTCCTCGTCGATTACTCCCAACTCGACCAGGTTCGTGCCCATTCGGCCGCCGAGGATGACCTGATTCTGGACAGCATCCTCGATTTGCTGCCGGTTGCAGACCCCGTCCGCGACCAGCATTTCTCCCAGGCTGGGCATGCGCCAAGGCTATCGCCGCAGCGGTCGAAAAGTCAATGCGGCTTCTTCTATACGGTAATCATGTGTCGGGCTTGAAGCCCGGCTGGATTTGTGTTAGCTGGACAAATCAGGTTCGTAAAGCTTCCCGGGAGGTGTCATGTCGGGTCATTCCAAGTGGAGCACCATCAAGCACAAGAAGGGTGCCGCGGATGCCAGGCGCGGCAAGATCTTCACGCGCCTGATCAAAGAGATCACCGTGGCGGCCCGTATGGGCGGCGGAAACACCGATCACAACCCGCGCCTGCGTTCGGCGATTGCCGAGGCCAAGGCCAGCAACATGCCCAACAACAACATCGATCGGGCGATCAAGAAAGGCACCGGAGAGTTGGAAGGGGTGGCCTACGAAGAAATAACCTACGAGGGCTATGGTCCCGGCGGGGTGGCAATCCTGGTCGAGGTGATCACCGACAACCGCAGGCGCTCGGCCAGCGAGATCCGCAAGATATTCTCGAAGAGCGCCGGCAACCTGGGCGAGGTGGGCTGCGTCGGCTGGATGTTCGACGCCAAGGGCCTGTTCATCATCGACAAGGCCAACACCAGCGAAGAGCAACTCATGGAAGTTGCCCTGGATGCGGGCGCCGAGGACATCCAGGATATGGATGACAGCTTCGAGATCACCAGCGACCCTGCGGCTTTCCAGGCGGTCAAAGACGCCCTCGACGGGGCTGGCATCGCGGTGACCTCAGCCAGGCTCGACAAGATTCCGCAGAATACGATCGAGGTCGCCGGCAAAGAGGCCCGCCAGGTGCTCAGGTTGGCCGAGGCGCTGGAGGAGAATGACGACGTCCAGAACGTCTACGCCAACTTTGATATCGATCCAGATACCCTGGAAGAGATCTCCAACTCTTGAGGCGGAGAAGACCGTGCGCGTGCTGGGCATCGATCCAGGCTCCGCTTGTTGCGGTTTTGGAGTGCTGGATGATGGCACTCCGGAGCCCGGCGTGGTGGCCAGCGGAGTGATCCGCGCGGGTCGCGGCCAGCTGTCTAAGCGCCTGGCCGTCATCTTCTCAGAGATCGAAAAGATCATCGACGCCCAGCACCCCCAGGTCATGGCGATCGAGGAGGTCTTTCACTCCAAGAACATAAAGAGCGCCCTGGTGCTGGGCCATGCCCGGGGGGTCGCCCTGCTGGCTGCCGGCCGGGCGGGAATCACGGTGCACGAGTATTCGGCCCGCAAGATCAAGCAGACGCTGACCGGTTACGGCGGGGCCGACAAGCAACAGGTGTGCGAGATGGTCAAAATGCAACTGGACACCGAGCCCACTTCGCTGGACGAGTCGGACGCTCTGGCGGTGGCCTTGTGTTACCTGCGCTGGCGTGGTGCTCCCGGGGGCGTGGACGAATGATCGCTTCCTTGCAGGGGCGTCTGGAACGCAAGACTTCGAGCTACCTGGTGGTGGACGTCTCCGGGGTGGGTTATCGAGTCTTCGTCTCGCGCCGGGTGTTGGAAAGCATCGGGCCGCTCGGCGAGCGGGTGCAACTCTTGATTCACACACGGGTCAAGGAGGACGCCTTCCATCTGTACGGCTTCCTCGACGATGCCGAGCAGGAGGCCTTCGAGGCCCTGATCTCGATGAACGGAATCGGCCCGCGGTTGGCCATCGGCGTTCTTTCGGGGATCGACGCCCGAGAGTTGGCGCTGGCCGTGTGCGGTGCCGACACGGCCCGGCTATGCCTGATTCCCGGAATCGGCAAGAAGAAGGCCGAGCGCATGATTATCGATCTCAAAGATCGCCTGCTGCCGCTGGCACAATCGACAGGCGACGGCGATATCTCGGCCGCATCCACCATGGGCGACCTGCGTTCGGCACTTTCGAACCTGGACTTCAAGGTCGTGGAGATCGAGCAGGTGCTGGGATGCCTGCGCGAGAGAGTAGTCACGGGCGAGGCTCTCGACACGCTGCTGCCCGAGGCGCTGAGGCTGCTGAGATGAAAACGGGCAACGACGACAAGAAGCCGTCCCGGCGCAACGTGTCGTCAAAGTCCCTTCCGGAAGAGGTGGCTTTAGAGAAATCCCTGCGCCCGCAGTTTTTCGCCGAGTACATCGGACAGCAGGAGACGATCGCCAACCTGAAAGTATTTGTAAAAGCGGCTCGGCAGCGCGAGGAGGTTTTAGACCACGTTCTCTTCTGCGGGCCGCCGGGGCTGGGCAAGACGACGCTGGCCTACGTGATCGCCAATGAGATGGGCGTCAACATCGTCACCACTTCCGGACCCGCCATCGAGCGCAAGGGAGACCTGGCCGGCATCTTGACCAACCTGAAACAGAACGACGTTCTGTTCATCGACGAGATCCATCGCCTGCCGCGGGTGGTCGAGGAGAACCTCTACCCATCCATGGAAGAGTTCCAATTCGACTACATTGTGGGCGAGGGACCGGCGGCGCGCAACCTGCGGCTCAAACTACCCCACTTCACGCTGATCGGAGCGACAACGCGAACGGCTCTTCTGTCCTCGCCCATGCGTGACCGCTTCGGCGTGGTATGTCGCCTGCAGTTCTATCCGCCCGAGGACCTGGCCGAGATCGTCAACCGCTCGGCGAGCATTATGGGCCTCGAGTTGCAACGCGATGGCGCCAATGAGATCGCCCGACGCTCGCGGGGCACCCCCAGGGTGGCCAACCGATTACTGCGCAGGGTGCGCGACTTTGCCCAGGTGTTTGGCGACGGCACCATCGATCAGCAGGCCGCACAAGCCGCCCTTGCACGCCTGGATGTAGATGAGCTCGGTCTGGATCGTATGGATCACATGATCCTGCGGACTATAATCGAGCGCTTCGATGGCGGTCCCGTCGGTGTCGAGGCCATCGCGGCCTCGGTGGCTGAAGAGCGCGAGACGATCGAGGACGTCTACGAGCCGTTTCTCATGCAAGAGGGCCTCTTGCAAAGAACCCCACGGGGGCGGCGCGCGACTTTACGGGCATATGAGCACCTGGGAATAGCGTTGCCTGCCGGGCCGCAGAAACTGCTGTGAGGTGAATGTAACTTATTAATTACGCACTGTGACAAGACTGTCGCGTTTTCGATACCATCGCCCGGGTTTGAATTTTTGTGCGGTTTTGTAAGTCACGAACTTGACAAGGATAATGTGCTCGGGCAGAATCTGTTGAAACTGGCACATCATTTGCACGAAAAGGCCAAACTAGCTCGAACTATCAGGAAAAACGAGACGATGAGCCAGAACAGCAATCTGCATGACAATGTGCTACACCAGAGGACGCTGGGGGGCTGGATGAGCGTCGGTGGAATCGGGCTGCACACCGGCCAGAGGGTGGAATTGTCTTTCGGACCCGCTCCCGCCGGCAGCGGCATTGTCTTTGAGCGTTCGGACCTTCATGGCAACCCCCGGGTGACCGCCGAGCCGGAATCTGTTGTAAGCTCATCCTTCTGCACCGTGCTGGGCAATAACGGCACGCGCGTCTCGACGGTCGAGCACCTACTGGCGGCCTTCTTCGGACTCGGAGTGGACAACGCCCGCGTGGTGCTGGACGGCGAGGAGGTGCCCATACTGGACGGCAGCTCGCAACCGTTTGTCGAGCTGATAAAGATTGCGGGTATACGTTCGCAGGCTGCTTGCCGGTCGCTGACCCGGGTTACTCGCCCGGTGGAGGTCAGCGACGGCGATCGTTATTTTGCGCTTATCCCGGCCAGGACGTTGAGCATCGATTGCAAAGTTGATTTTAACCATCCGCTGGTCAGCGATCAGAACTTCAGTTACAGGCACGCGGCCAGCGCCTTCGAGCGCAAACTCGCGCCGGCGCGGACCTTCGGGTTTCTCAAAGATGTGGGCGAGATGAAACGCAACGGCCTGGTGCGCGGCGGGTCGCTGGACAACGCCGTGGTCATCGATTCGTTTTCCGTACTGAATCCCGGTGGCCTGCGCTTCCCCGACGAGTTTGTCCGCCACAAGACGCTCGATATCATGGGTGACCTGGCCCTTCTGGGGGGACTGCTGACGGCCAGGGTGGTGGCGCGTAAATCGGGTCACTGCCTGCATCACGCATTGATGCGTAAACTGGTTAACGATCCGGATTGTTGCGAACGGATCGAGATCGCTCCGGGCGACCACGAGTCGGATTTACCCTTCGACCTGGATCCATTCAGGCTTGCCGGCCTGCAGGGCGCCTGAGCCTCCGACATCCATCGGGAACTACTTGCACCTGGGTGAGAAGGAAAACTTTTCCTTGAAGACCTGTTTGCCGCGGCAGGACGTGAAGCTGTCGGCCGGAATATCACCCCAGGGAAAATCCAGCGGGTAGCTGAGCAGGCCGTCCTTTTGCACCCGTTGGTCCAGCCAAGAGCTTACCAGCCGGGTTAGCGGAGAGTTCGAGGATGTGCGCCTCCGGTAACGCTTCACGCCGGCCCGGTCTGTCGCGACGTATAGCGTGCAGGGAGGGCCGTTGCCATTCCCGCGGCACTCGATTCGCACGAGCCGGCCCTCGAAGCTGTCGAGGAGCCGATCTCCGAAGACGGTCAGGAAAACCAGCCCCATTAAAGCCAGGCCGGCGATGCCGAGCATGATCCAACGCAGTTTGCCGTGCCTGCGGGATCCGCGCTTGCGTTGCAGCCTCTCGCGCTGGCGATGGAAAGAGGCCCGCCCCTGCTGGAACTCGTGGGCGGCCTTCAGCCGCGTAATACGACTTTCTTCCAATCGGCTGTGCTTCAGCAGCCTGATGTAGTCGCGGGCCCTCCAGGCGACGACCCAGCGTCGAAAGTCTTCAAGCGACTGCAGCGGGTATAGTGTGCCCCTGTCGAAGTAACTGAGATCCAGCCGGTGGGCGGATGACTCGAGCAGGTCCGTGCGCCGGTCGGAATCCTGGTCGAGCGAACGCAGCGACGTTTCGGCCGGCAGGGCGTCGGCGTTGCCGCCGTCGTCGACCGTTATATCCGCTATCCGGAAGACCTGCCTGATCTCCGCCAGTACCTCGGCCCTCTTTTCAGCGAGGCCGCCTAGTTCTGCGTCTGCGTCACCGCCACCCTTCTCGATGGCCGTCTGCAGGTTAGTAAGCAACCCCATGCGGTTTTGCGGATCAAGCAGGGCCGCCTGGCGCACAAGCGCCAGTCCTTCCTCGCGATCCGGCCGGGTCTCGATGTAGCTGATTCCTAAAAGGGAGATGGCCTCCGCAACCGTCGGCAGAGAGGCGGCGGTGTCTTGCAGTAAAAGGTTTTCCAGTGGCACCAACGACTTGCCGGGTCGGCCCGCCTTTATGTAACAGCGAGCCAGAAGAATCAAAAGCGAACTCGGTCTTGGCGGAAAGGTGATTTTCCAGCGCCGCGACAGGGTCGGGATGCATTCTTCGAGCACCTGTATGGCCTCGGGGATTTTTCCCGCCTCGATCAGTATTTTTGCCTTGGTGTGCAGCGCCCCGGGGTGGTTTTCGTAAAGCCCAAGGCAGCGCACGGTCGCTTCGAGCGCTTCCTCGTCGCGCTCGGCGGCGAAGAGAGCCTCGGCCAGGAGAGCCTGCGTATCGGCCCGCAGTTGCTTGGGAGCTTCCATACCGGTCAGGTCGATCAAGGTGTATACGGCCTCGGTGACCTTGCCCGATTCGAACATGACACAGGCGCGGTAGAACGCCAGGCGGTAGCTTTCTATCCCCGCTCCGATGAGATCATCGGCCTGTCGCTGGGCCTCTTCGAGGTTTCCACGCTGCATGAGCGCGAAGATTTCGTCGGTGCGCAGCTCTATGGTCGGAACGGCGACGCGTTGTTCGCGCACCAGGTTGATGTATCCGCAAAACGGGCACAGACGGCTTCCGGCGCCCGGTTGGAATTGAATAGGCGCTCGACAACCCATGCAACGCATGTGCGGCCTGGACAAACTGCCTCCCACTCGAGCTCTCAGATGGGGGATCTATAGCAGATATGGGAGAACGAAGCAAAAGGACTCCGGGCGAATGCCGGAGCAGCAAGCCGGGTAACGGCAGGCTAGCGGACTGTTTTCAGGCCGGGCTTATTCTTTTTGGGCTTCAGCATCTTGTGAAGCACTGGTTTCTTCTTCAGCATCGGCTTGAGCCTAGGCCGGATGATCTTCAGCCGGGGGATCCTCCCGATGCTGGACTCCATCTGGTCCAGTTCTCTCTTGAGCGCACTGAAGCCGGTTTGCTCTTTTTCGAGATTCTCGAGTTCGGCAAGCCGCGTGCTGTGCCCGCAGGTGCGGCGCATCTTCGCCAGCAGCCTGGCTAGATTGACGCCGTGGATGCGCATCTTCTGCATGACCCTTCGATACCTGCCGCGCAGCGCGGCCACCGAGGCCCGCAGGCCGTTGATGTCTTTTTGTGACTGGTTCCAACGGCTGAACAGTTCGGTGCAGCGATCGATCGTCGTTTGCTGCGTCTGGCCCGCGACCAGGTTGTCGCAGTTGAGCTGCCGGTAGCTGGTTTCGATCTTGTTGACCTCGCGGTTCAGGCGCACCGTGTCGGCGTTGCGCTCGGTGATCTCACGGCGGATCCTCCGCAGCTGCTCGGCCAGCGGGGCGAGGTGCGCCTTGAGAGCATCGATGCGCTGCTCGAGGTTGTCGCACTGCCTGAGGCCTGAGCACATGCGATCCATCATTTTCTGATCGAGACGGATCCTGTTCTGGAGCTTGGCTTTTTCACGGGCTTTTTCGAACTTGTCCCGCACAAGCTGCTGCCTCTGGCGCTCGAGATCCCGGATCTTGAGATCGACATTGGCTATCTCGGCATCCATCTGCTTGGCCTGCTGCTGCATTTCGGCTATGTCGTTTTTCTTCTGTTGGCACTCCTCGAACAGCGACTGCGCCATGGCCGTCGAGGCCAGGCAACAGACGGCCAGTACGCTCGGAATCAAAAGCAACTTCTTCATGTTACGCCCTCCTTAAAGTAGGGTGAAATCATAAAATCTAGTTGATGATTCAGCATCATATTTATCGCCGCAGCAAGCTGTCAACCAGTTTCGCGCGCCGGCAGGGCTTCCTGCTTCAGCGGATATATGTTTATCGACGCTGGACAACGAGCGCCTATTCAGAATGTGGAGTGTGAGTCAATTCCAAACGAGCGGCTTTCCCTTCTCTCGATACGCAATTTGACCGGGCCGAGCAGCCCGATGGCGATAAGCGTATTCTCCTTTCCTGTGAACTGAGTGTAGCGCTCGTCGCCATCGATAGCCAGGCCCACCAACCGATTTCGCCAGGGCGGAATCAATTCGATCGAAATTGTATTCGAGCCGGATTCGAGCTGGCCGCTGATATCCAGACGAAAAGGCGACACCAGTAAAGGCACCGCCTGACCACCATTGACTGAGACAATCACAACTCCCTGGACCCGACCGAGATCCAGTTCGACAGCCTGCTCGGGGTCGATATGACTGACCTCGAAGTCGGCAACGTACTTCCCGCTGCTTCCGGCGTACATCAGTTCTTCGATTTCACGCCAATCTTGCAGCGTAAAAGAAGACCTATTCAGACTGCCACCAACTACGTCGTCTCCGGTAACTGTCAGCTGCCAGCTGTCCAACTCGATCTCTTCGGCACCTGGCCCGGGCCGCAAAGTTTTCGGGTTGGGAGGCAAACTGCCCGGCTCAATTGGTCCTTCGCCGCAAACCAGAAAAACCGATTCATATCCGGACAGGTCCAGGGCAATAGTGTTGTCATCACTAACTTCGACGGAATAGGTTGCGCCGGTCCAGGCATCCAGCCAGCGCGGATCGCTGCAGTCCTTGTCGAACTTGATATCAATGGATTGCTCGACGATCTCGGAATTGCGCACAAAAACAACCAGGCCCCCGTTCGACAGCCGACGCTGGATTTGATACAGGTTGTTAGCTGCGCTGCTAAAAGCCAACGTAGGCGCTACTCCGATTGTGCCCAAGCCAGCCGCCAGGTCAGCGGGTGACTCTTGATACAGGTAATTATCCGAGCCTGTTACTTGTTGCATTGCCTGCCTTACGAGATTATCGGCTTCTTTGTAATTATGAAAACCAGGTTGTTGATCTGCAGTTTCCCCGACCGCCATTATCGGCACACCACTCTTGGCCAGTTTTGCCAGAATCTGGGCACTCGCGACTTGCAGGCTGCGTGTTTCGAACAACACTAAGGCCTTATATACATTTCCGCGAATATCTATCTTGGCGCCTCTTGCTTTTGCCTCGGCCAGGCTGTGATCGTTGACCCACTCCCATGTGTAACCAGCCTGCTGAAGCTCAACTAGCCGCGGCCAAATCGAAGTCAGCCAGGCAACCCGTGAATCGGTAACCGGTTCGCCGAACAAGGCGGCCAACTCGGCGAAAGGTACTTCGCGTAGCTCGGGTTCTCCGTCGATGAAACCTCCCAGGAGTGGTTCGAAATGATTCTCATCCAGAGCCAGTGACGAAGGAAAACCCAGCCAGGGATAGTAAACCAATATATCCGATTCCGGTTGCCCTTGACGCAGCAGGTAGTGACAGCGGGCTACATAGCGGTTTAGTTGGGGCAAGTAATCCCAGAAAGCAAAACGCTCGCCGACATTAGAAGCAAAGGTATTGGTACCGCCATAACATGAAGAGAAAGGTGTCCAGCCCGTCATCCCGAAATCTCCCGGGTGGGCATAAGGGAATCCGTGGTAGATCAAATGATTGATGCCGGCACCAAAGGCCTTATCTGCCCCGGCTTTCATCTTCATTATAGTCGTCATGTAATCGCGCCCAGGCCAGACCATTGCCTCGGCCGAGACCAATTTTCGGTTATACAGATGGGCGCCCGCAGAAACCATGTGTAAAAACATATCGGCCCCACCGGCATACAGCTGTTCGGCCTCCGGCAGGCTCACGCTCCCAGCCGCCCTGATATTGTCGAGATTGATACCGTAGGCCTGGGTGCGGGATTGCATGCCTCTTTGTTCGGTCCAACTCGAAGTGGCTTCGAGATATTCGCTAATGAACAAGTCCGAGACCGTCAGCGAGTAGTCGTACAGGATTCTGTGGTCTTCTTTGGAAAAAGTAAAAGGTGTAGCACGATCAAGCCGGCCGACTTCATAAATGTAGTTATCTGCCCCGGGCAGCAGTACAGCCGGCAACCAGGGAATCAGATCATAGCCACGCCGGCTTTTAAACTCAGCTAAAAATTTCTTGGAAAAGTGACGTTCTGTTTTGAACTCGAAACTATCGCTGAATATAGCCCTGAGCGGATCGCCATAGAACGTATCCAGGCCGGTCCGCTGGCCAAAAAGGTAATCCAGATGGTTTGTTACAATCGTTGAATCGAAATGATCAATAACAAAAGCCTCAGCCTGACTTGCCGGCAAAATCGGATATTCGCCGTCGGGCAGTGAGAAGATGCCGATGATTACCCAATCACCATCCGGCACACTCCAGCTGAGTGTTCCCTCGGCTGCGACCTGCGACGTTATGACCTGGAGCGAGTCTGAATCGATCTTGACGGTGTCTTTGAGATCAAACAGCGAACTCGTACGCTGGTTGATGACAACCTTGGCCGCCAGTAGCTCGACTAGTTCGGCCTGATCGCCCATGTAGCGGGCCAGGTCTTCGCCGAAGACATTCCCTGCCATTTCTGCAACTTCGTAAAATGTTCCTTTCTGCGGTTCGAGTAGTTCGATATTCGCCTGACCCGGCCCTTTGAAAAACCATTCGTTGTAAAGGAGTGTTTTCAACGATTCTTGCGGATCGATGTTTACTCCGGCAGCCGGCCAACCGGATCCGAAAGTCAAGTCGATGGTCAACCCGTGCTTGCGAGCTTGATCCATAACCACCGCCAGGTTTTCGTAATAAGCCGGGCTATCGAATGACAAGCGCCGTTCAAGTTCGGTCGCTTCGGCCTCGGGATTCAAAGCAGCGTCGAAGGCCTGAATTTCCGCCCCGCCGAAATAAGCATCGGCTAGAAGATCGACTTCGCGCCTGAGTTCAGTCGATTCAACATCGTTTCCAGGCCACCACCAACGAACCCATGGACGGTAGTCGGTTCCGGGTTCGGCAAACTCCTCGAGATCGAGTACTGGAACAGGCGGGTCGTCGGTACAGCCCAAGACGCCAGCCAGGCTGAACGTGATTATCAATACCAAGCATCGCCGATTGGAACCCATTTGACTCCCTCGAAAACATATGCTGCTGGATATTGCTATCAGAATCAATCTTTTGAACACGTTAGGAAGATGTTACCTGAATTTGACCTACCGGCCGGTTTACACCTACAATGCGTGCTGCTCTGCTCCTGCTTTCCGGAGGGTCGGACCGCATGCGTTACTACGCTTCTGACAAGCCCTGGGGAGACATCCTGCCGCGTTACGCTTTCCTGGGGACCCTCTTCGAAGGACTCAGGATTCTCGAGATCGGTTGCGGTGACGGCAGCGGCGCGATGTTTCTCAGTGAGCGCGGCGCCGATCAAGTTGTTGGAGTCGATATCCCCGGTAGCGGCCTGAACGCGGCCCTCGGTCTCGATCCCGTCGAGGGTGTGTCTTTCAAGGCCCTGGAAGCCGGACGGGTCGATGCTCCCTCTGCCGCCTTTGACGTGGTTATAGATTTCGAACTCGGCTCCGACATACAGGTGGGCACCTTCGAGGAAGTCATGCGGGTGCTCAAGCCGACGGGCGTCCTGGTCACCGGAATCCGCAACCCTGAGCACCCAACCTTGTCGGAACTCGTCGATCTTCCGGCCGAGCCGGCGCGGCTGTCTTTCGAGGATTTCATCGCCCGCCTGCAAGAGCATTTTGCGCGGGTGACGGTTCTGGGACAGACGCCCTTTCTCGGTTGCACGGTCGGATGGATGGGAGCAGGCGCCGAGGACGCGCCGCTGGTGATGGATAGCCTGGTTGACGGCGATCAGGAGGAGGTCGCCTACTACATCGTGGTCTGCGGGCGGGAGAATCTGAAGCTCGACGAGCAACTGCTGATCCAGCTGCCCTACCGGCAAGTCGTTGAGGAAATCTCCAATGAACTCGTCGAGGTGACCGAGGAGGAGGAGCCCGGCGAGACAGCCCGGCAGGCGGGACAAGAGCAGGAAGAGTTGCAGGAGGAGCTCGTCGAACTGCGGAGGGAGAACGCAGAATTTTCTCAGGCGGCGGAAGATCTACAGGATCAGGTCGCGGCGCGCGAGGGAGAGGCGCAGCATGTTCGTTCCGCAGCGAGCGAACTGCGGCGCCTGGTGAGGCGGCGCGAAGAGGAAGTGGCCGAGAAGCTGAGCTGGCTCGATGGCGCTCGGTGCGAGGTTGAGCACCTACAGGGTGAACTGGCCGATCAACGCAGGCAGGACGACGACTTGCGCAAGCGCATCGCCGAACTGGAGAGCGAGATGCGACTGCGGTCCGTTACGGGCGGCGACGACGAAGTGGCGCTCACCGCGCTGCGCCAGGAGAACCAGGGGCTGAAACTCTCCCAGCGCAAGCTCGGGCGGGAGCTATCGGCGTTGCGGGCAGGGCGCGACGAGCGGCAAGCAGAAATGGAAAGCCTGCAGTCATCCTTGATCGAGCGCAAGCAGCAGATCGACGAGACGCGCGACGAGCTTGAGAGCCTGCGGCAAGAGCGCAAGCGGTTGGAGCGTTTCGACGAAGAGAGACGCAACGAGCGTGCGGCGACCGAGGCGCAGGTAAAGGCCGTGCGGGCCGAGAACGACAAACTGCTCGCTGGCTTGTCTGTGGCGGAAGGGGAGGGGGAAAAACTCGATCTTTCGCTCAGGGATTCCCGCCGACGGGAAGAGGCCGCCCAGGCCGGGCGGAAATCAGTTGAGGAAGCCTTGAGCGGCAGCCGCTCTGAGGCCCAGCAACTACGCTCGCTGCTGGCCGAGAAGACCGGCGAGCTTGCCGGAGCGCAGAAGGAGTTGGCCGACCAGCGGGTACGCCAACGAGAGCTAGAATCCGACCTGGTGGCCATGATCAACCGTGTCGAGGATGGCGAGAGCAGGGACCAGGATCGCCGCGTGATAATTGATGAGCTTTCCGATCGCAGCTTGCAGAAACAGCAGGATCTGGAAGATGCCCTGGAGAAGGTCGCCGAGCTGACCAGGGAGCTTTATGCTGCCCGTCTGCACGAAGAAGATCTGGCTCGGCGGATCGAAAGCCGGCGCACCGAAGTGCTCGACCTGGAACGCGCACGCGAGGCCCTCGAGTTGGAGATATCCAACCTGCGGGTGGGCGAGCGCGGCGAACTGTTGCAAATGGCCGCAGAGGTTAAGACGGCCGAGAGCCGGATCGCGGTCTTCGATCGAGAAATAGGGGTTTTACGGGAAGAGCTTGGCCGCGAACGTGAATTCACCCGCAGGGCCCGTTCGGATTTCACGTACCAGGGGACGGAGATCGAGGCGCTGCGCGGGACGCTGGCGGTCGCCGAGGGCCGCCTGGGCGAGGAGCGCGAACGCGCCGGGAAGGTGCCGGCGCTCGAGCAAGACCTGGCTTGGCATCAGGAGGAAATGTCTCGCTTGACGGCCGAGGCTCAGACACTGGGCGAGGAACTCGAACACTGCCGCTGGGATCTCGATCAGGCGCACGAAGAACTTGTCGAGGCTCGCGAGGTTGCCGATAAGGCCGCAAACGATGCTGCCGCGCGGCAGGCTGCCGGGTTCGAAGAAGAGCGCCGGAGACTAGAGCAGGAACTGGTCAAGGAGCGCGGTCGCTTGGCCGAGTGGGAACAGGGCCAGCGCGACAAGGAATTGCTGATCGAGAAACTACGCGGACAGCTGAATGATCAAGCCGGCGAACTCGGCGGGGCCCGGCAGGATCTCGAGCGCGAGCAGGCCCAGGGCAAGATCCTGACCGAGAAGCTGGATCGCCTGGGGCTCGAACTGCGTGAGAGTGCCGGCCCGATAGCCGAGGAGCTGAAACTCGTACTGGAGCGCGAGCAGACACTGCAGGCCAGGGTGGCCACTTTACAGGAACAACTCGGTGAACTGCGAGAGAAGACCGGCACGGACATGTCTGCTCTCGGAGAACAGCTCAGGCGGCGTGAAGAGCAGATGCGCTCTCTGACCACACGCCTGGCCGAGATGGAAGAAAAAGCACAGTCAGAAGAGGGACGCGCGCAGAGCCTGCAGCTCGAATTGGAAAAAGTCAGGGCTCGTGAGAAACAGCTCGGCATTTTGGCCGCCGGCCTGGCCGAGATGGAGGAACGGGCGCGTGCGGCCGAAGAGCGGCGTGACGAATTCGCGCGCCGGCTTGCCGAACAAAGGGAAGATAGCTGACCGCTGCACCGCATGGAAGGAGCGAGCATGGACGACCAGGCCTTCCGTGACGAGGGACTGAAGCATCTTAAGGCCCTGGTTGCCATGGATACCACGAACCCTCCCGGCAACGAAATGCAGGCCGCGCGCTACTTGCACGAAGTGCTGATCGGCGAGGGGCTGGAGCCTGTGCTTCTCGAGTCGGCTCCCGGGCGCGGGAACTTGGTGGCCCGCCTGCGCGGTGACGGGTCCGAAAAGCCGCTATTGTTACTCAGCCACCTGGACGTGGTTCCTGCCGACGCCGAGAGCTGGGAAGTGCCGCCGTTTTCAGCCCAGGAAAAGGACGGCTACCTGTATGGGCGCGGAACGCTGGATATGAAGCAGATGACAGCCATGTCGCTGATGGCCGTCTGCCGGCTTAAACGCCTGGGTGTCGAGCTCAAGCGGGACGTGATCTTCGCCGCCGTGGCCGACGAGGAAGAAGGCGGCCGCTTCGGCGCGGCCTACCTGGTCGAGAATCACCCCGACCTGATCCGCGCGGAGTATGCACTCTGCGAGTTTGGCGGGTTCAGGTTGGACGTACGGGGGCGCACCTTTTTCCCGGTGCAGGTGGCCGAGCGCGGCTGTGCCTGGTGCCGGGTGAGTTTCGAGGGCCGGCCGGGCCACGGTTCCATTCCCGACCCGCACAGTGCGATCTGCAAGCTGGTGCGTGGCCTGTTACGGCTGCAGAAGAAGGGCTTGCCGCATCACGCCACCGATACCGTTAGAGATTTCATGGCCCAGGTCTCGATCGGACAGAAGGCCCATGTGCGCGCGGCCATGAAGGCTGTGTTGAACCCACTTACAAGCCGGCTGGCACTGGGCCGGATGGATAAAGAACAGGCGCGCGTCTTTTACGCCCAGCTACACTCCACGGCCACACCTACCGTACTGCGCGCCGGAGAGAAGAAAAACGTGATCCCGGCCCGGGCGGAGGCGATGCTGGACGGGCGCGTGCTGCCCGGACAGACATGGGAGGATTTCCAGCGGGAACTTCAGGACGTGCTGGGCAAGGAGGCCGAGATCGAGCTGCTGCGCTGGATGGATCCGCTGGTATACTCGGTGGACACGCCCCTGTTCGACGTGATTCGCCGCGTGGTGAGTGATCGAGAGCCCGGTGCGGAGGTGGTGCCATACCTGTTGACGGCCTTCACGGACGCCAAGCACATGCACAAACTGGGAATCATCACCTATGGGTTCTCTCCCATGAACAATGACCCGGAAGAGAAGATCTCGACCTTGATACACGGTCACAACGAACGCATCGGCATCGAGGCCTTCGGCTGGGGCCAGGAGGTCCTGGCCGAGGTAGTCGAGCGCTTCTGCTCAAGCCCGTCGAGCGACAAGGCGGTCGGCACGTTGATGGACGAACTTATCGAGTAGGCGACGGGCAATCAGACGTAGGAGATTGAGATGATTGTGAAGAAAATGGCCCAGTTGATATTGTTCGCCGTGGCGCTGGTATTTGTCGGTTGCGGAGAAAAAGAGACGCCCACACCCACGCATATGGTCTTCGGCAGGCTGACCTTCACCAGTATCGACCCCGGCAACCGGGTCGCCTGGATCAAGCTTGTCGCGGCAGAGGGCAATCTCACCGACTCGGCCCTGTATTCCTCCTCGTGCCTGTTCCAGGGGCCCGGCTGTGATTACAGCATGCTGTTCGTCCCCGAGGGCGAGTACTCGGTGTATGCCTTGATAGACATGAACGGCAACACTGAAGAACCCGCGCTTGTGCCGGACAGCGGCGATCTGGTCACCTTCGGCAAACCGCTGATATTATGGTCCAAGACGCAAGTCGATTTCCCAGACACGGCCTGGCACTTGATGCCTTGAGAACCGTTTGGACGGGCGCAATATTTGACATTCCCGCCGTGTCAACCTTACGATCAACGAACATGTCTAGATTGCTTCTAATTGCGGGTGTGGTCGCGGCGCTTTTTTTAGCCGGCTGCTCGGCCGTGTCAACTCACCTCAAGCGCGGCGACGAGTTGATGCAGGCAGATCTTTTTGAAGAGGCGCTTGCCGAGTATCGCAAGGCCGCGGCCGCGGATCCCGAGAACCCCGAGGCCAAGACTCGCATCGAGAAGGTACGCCGGGAGCTTTCCTCGGGTTCTAATGAGGAAGGCCTGAGCCTGATGCAAATGAAGGACTTCGTCGGGGCCATCGCGGCCTTCAAGAAGGCCATCGGATACGATTCTTCTCAGAACTCCTACAAGAAGAACCTGCACAAGGCCATCGGCCAAGTCATGCAGCTTGGGAACAAGGCCCGCGAAAAAAAGGATTTCGCCGGGGCGATCTCCTTCTATCAGAAGCTGCAAAAAGTGTTGCCCGGCGATAAGCAGGCGGAGCAGGGCCTGGAAGAGACCAAGATCGAATGGGCTAAGAAACTGTTCGCCTCGGCCGGGGAGGACATGGACAGAAAGCTGTTCGGTAATGCCTTGATATCGCTGGTCAGGATCCATAAACTCGTCGGCATCTACCGCGATTCGGCCGCTTTAGAGGCCGAGGCCCGCGGCGAGATCCAGACTGCATCCAGGTTTGGGATAGCCGTCGTACCCGGCAAGACGAAGCGCAAGCAGCGTGCACGCACGGCTGATATGGTTCAGGCGTTGCAGAATGCCAAGGTGGATAAATGCCCGACGGTGGATATTCCGGCCACGGGCAAGCCGGAGCTTAGGCTGTGGGTGTCGGTCGAGGACCTGTCGTTCGACGAGGCCCGCCGGGTGACAACGGCCGAGCAGAAGTACCGCTCCGGGACACGCATGGTGGACAATCCCAAGTTTATCGAGATGAAGAAGAAGATCGCCGCCGATCGCGAACATATTTCGGATCTCGGACAAAAAATAAAAGTAGACAAGAAGATAATCGAGCAGGCCAGACAAGCTTTCGCGGATGCCGGCCCGAGTGACGACGAGGAGTCGTTGCGCGGGCGCCTGAAGAAGGCCGAAAAGGACAACCTCGACCACAAGGCGGACAGGGAAAAGACTCAGGACGAGGTCGTGCAGCTACGGAGCGAGCTCTCACATACGCCGCGCAAGCTTCCCGAGCCGGTCTTCGACATGCACTCGTACGAAGTCTACGAGGTGACTCGCACCGCGGGCATCAAGGCGCGCTTCATCGCTCGCGGTGAGGGCGACGTGAAACTCACGGAACAGGTCGTCGAGGGAAGCTCCTCGACCAGTGACAAGACCAACCGGGCCGAACGTAAGTTCGGCGTCAAGGCCGACCCGCTCGCTTTTCCTGTAGGAGACGAAGATTTGGCCGACAAGGCCACAACAGACGCCGCCGGGAAGATCGGCAAGCAACTCGTTGGCCTGTGCGGACGCTGGCAGGATGAGATCTTATCGCGGGCCAGGCAGGCCGTAACGGCGGCTCCGATCGAAGCGACCGAGGACTACGTGCTCTACTTGCTCGTATGCCCCAAGGAAGCCCCCTCCGAAATCAAGCAGTTTCTGAAAGAGCAGTTTCAGTTCGAAGACATCGGGGCGCTGCGGGGGAAGTAGTGCTCATTCGTCCTTGGCTTCCTCGCCATCTTCCTTCTTGCCCGGGTTGACGATCTCCTTGAGTTCCTTGTAGGCCCCGAAGCGAACGACCTTCTTGCGCGGGATATGGATCTTCTCGCCTGTTTTCGGGTTGCGTCCCGCACGGGCCTTGTGCACCCTGACCTTGAGTACGCCCAGCCCCGGAAAGACGAACTCGCCGTCCGTCGCCAGCCTTTTCTTGGCCAGGGCCACCAGGCCGTCGTAGAAGCGGTTGATGTTGGCCTTGCTGATTCCCGAAGCGCGCATGATGCCGTCAACCATCTCGTCTCTGTTCATCTCTTTACCTCCTCTTGAAGCCAGTGGGATCTATAAAACGAGTTCTCTCTGAACACAGGCTCTGCGATCTTTTTCGATCCAATCGACTTGTTCGTCCGTCAGTTGCAAAGGGTAACGAC
Source organism: Myxococcota bacterium (assembly GCA_035528415.1). Taxonomy (GTDB): domain Bacteria; phylum Myxococcota; class B64-G9; order B64-G9; family B64-G9; genus DATKYQ01. The sequence goes on from DATKYQ010000043.1 coordinate 82,671, forward strand.
CGTCGAAGCAGGCCGCGCAGCAGTCTTCAGGAAAGGCGGTTCGCAGCCCGGAAAGCGGCAGGTAGGTGAGCGAGTCGAGTCCCAGCCTGCGGGCCAAGCCGTGCTCGATCGCGGCCTGTGATTCTTGTGGAGTCAAGAGACCGCCTGCCTCACAACGGGGCAGGAAGGCCGCGGCCGCAAGTTCCTCGCGTGTGGACATGTCTATCCCGTAGTAACAGGGATAGATAACCGGTGGAGAGTGAATAGCCAGGTGAATTTCGCAAGCGCCCTGGTCTCGCATTATCTGGATTATGCGTTTGAGCGTCGAGCCGCGCACAATACTGTCATCGACCACCAGTACCCTGCGCCCTGCGAACTCAGAGCGGATGGGATTCAGCTTGAGCCGCAGGGCGTTGGTGCGCTCTCCCTGGCTGGGCATGATGAAGGTCCGCCCGGTGTAGCGGTTTTTGATGAATCCTTCGCGGTAGGGCAGGCCGAGTTCTTCGGCCAGGGCGTTGGCCGACGGCCGGGATGTGTCGGGAATGGGGATGACCACGTCGGCTTCGAGTCCCTTGGACTTGAAGGCCTTGGCCAGCTCGTATCCCAGCGCCAGCCGCACTCCGTAAACGCTTTGGCCGTTCATTACCGAATCGGGTCGGGCGAAGTAGATGTACTCGAAAATACAAGGGGCCGAGCCCCGCGAACCGAGATTGAAACGGGCGGGTTCCCGGTTGGGGCGCAGGATCATGACCTCGCCCGGCGCGATGTCTCCCTCGAGATGCGCATCCAGGGCGTCGAGCGCCACCGATTCCGAAGCTACGATCGCGCGGCCGTCTTTGCGTCCCCAGACCGCCGGGCGAATGCCGTAAGGATCGCGCGCCGCGATCAATGTCTCCTGGCCGTCGAGGATCATGGCCGCCACGATCGAGTAGGCGCCTTTGGCCTGCTTGAAAGTCGTTTTCAGGGCGGCCACGGCGTCCTCTGTCGTGTGGTCTTTGTGGCGCCGGCGCATGAGTTCGATGGCGAAGAGGCATAACACGGGCTCGATGTCGCAGCGACTCATCAAGTGGACCGATTCGTCGTCTAATTTGCAATGCATCTGGGGCACGTTGATGAAGTTACCGTTGTGGGCCATCAGCACTCCGGGCTGCCGATACCAGAAGGGCTGCGCGTCTCGCAAGAGGCCCGAGCCGAGGGTCGGGTAACGTACGTGGCCAATACCCACAGTCCCGGGAGTTGCCTCCACGTCGTGCGGGCCGAACGACTGGCCCACCAGCCCGAGCTTGCGGATCACCGGGAAGTCGCCCTGACTGATCGTGCCGACCCCGGCGCTATCCTGCCCACGGTGCTGCAGCGCCTGAAGGGCCAGCACGATGTCTGCCGCGCACGGCGCGCGACTGATTATACCCACGAAGCCGCACATCAGCAGGAAGCGTACTCGCCGGCCGTGTCGTGGTCAACGACAAAGGGAAATATAGGGAAATATAGGGGGACGTTGGTACATTAAGAACATTAATACTACTAGTTGCTGAAAATTTGGACCGAAGAGCGGGATTGGATGAATTAATGTTCTTAATGTACCAACGTCCCCCTCTACCCACTGGCTGTTTCAGCGGGTGTTGCGAATATTACGGTCGATCTGCTCGATATCTTCCAGAATGCGGGCCGCCCGCTCTTGCCCGCCGCCGGCCGGAAGCGTGCGGCCGAGATTGTCGAGCGCCCCGCGCAGCTTGGGATCGAGGGCCTTTGTCTGCTCGATCAACTTGCGTACCCTGGTGATGCTCTCTTTGTCGGGCCAGGATTTTTGTGGAGGGGAGTGGCCGTTGAGTTGGGCCGCAGCCAGGAGTGTCAGCCTGCCTGTCAGCTTGCCAAGTTCCAGGCCGGCCTGAAAGGGTTTTCCCGCGGCAGCGTCTCCTGAGAGAGCCGCAACGAAGACTTTCAGGCGGCGTACCGAAGAATCTTTGAAGAATCCGCCGGTCGAGATCTTGCCGCCCAGATCGGCGGCGAAGACGGCCAGGCGCGCGGCGTCCGGTCGGCGCGAAAGCTTGAGTTCAGCGGCCAGCGACCTGAGGATATTCGCTGTGACGGCGCGTGCCCCGGCGTCGTCCTGGTGTCTTGATAAAATGCCGAACGCCTGCGCAGCGCGGCCGGCGAGGTAACCTTCCACCGTGGGAGAGTCTCCGCTGGCAGCCAGGGCGCTGACGAGCGCCGCGTCCTTTGCCCAGGGCCGGCCCAGCCTGTTAAACAGCCGCTGCCTGGTCCGGCCGTCAAGGCTTTGTGTGAAAGTGTTACTAGCGATCACGCCTGACTCCTGCGGAGTTTTCGTGACTATCGGCACCCGGGGCCCGCTCCGACCAGTCGCAAAAGGCGTACCCCCGCTGGTGTCGACGGAGGCTGTGCCGGTATGTGGCACCTGCCGGTCGTTGTCCGCCAGGTGGAGATCCCGCCCCTTTCCTGCCTCCTGTGCGGGGATGTCACCAGATTGCCCTGCCGGCCCCGGCGAAAGCGTCACTACCAGCGCGAAGACCACGGCGGCCGCGGATCCGGCCACGGCGAGCCTGGCTAAGGCATGGCCCGAAAAGAGTCGCCCGAGCCAGGAAGCGTTTTTTGTCCCCAGGGCGCGAGAGACAAGGCTGGCCGGGACGGAGGCTGGCTTTGACTCCGCTTCGGCCAGCGATCGATCAAGTGCCAGCCAGGCACCCAGACAGCGGTCACAGCCGGCCAGGTGGGAAAGAACTCGCATACGTTCCTCACCCTCGAGAGCGCCGTCGTAAAGCAAGGCCAGTCTCTCGTCCGTGAGGCACTCGCTGCCCGCAGGTTGCGAGGGCAACGAGAGCCGTACTGCCGTGAGGAATTCCGAATCACGGCGGCATTCCGGGCAGGAGGCCAGGTGTTCAGTAAGCCGCAGGCGCTCGTCCTCGGCCAGTTGGCCCGAAAAAAGTCTCTGAATATCTTTTGTTATTTCGCAGCCCACAACGCTCCTCTGTTGTTATTTAGACGGAAAGGTATTGCCGTTACCCGGAAAAACATGATCGTGATCACGGTCGGCCTGGTCGAATTCGTCCAGCAGGCCGTCGATGGCGCCGATTCCCCCGCAGACCGCGTTCCATTCGAAGCCGGCCTGTCCGAGGGCCTGCTTGAGGTGGCCTACAATCTTGTCGATTTCAGTATAGATACGCTTCTGATCGGGCTGTTTCACGAGCCTGGCGATCTCCTTGGCCGTCATTCCGTGCCTGAATCGGCACACCAGCACCAGCCGGCTGGTCTCGTCCATTTCAGCGATCAGCCCGCGCAGGGCCCGGCCCATCGAGCGGGCGGTTGCCCGCTGCTCACCTTCGATGACGGCCACGGACGGCTGCGCAGTTGGATGTGGATCGGCCACCTGGACTTGCGCTGAGCGCTCGGGGCAATCCGGCGCGCAGGGGTGCAGCGGCAAGGCGGGGGTGCGGCGGATCACTTCGCTGTAAAGGGACCAGCGGTTGGATTTCTTGAGCAGTCTGTTGAATTCGCGTACGTAGTCGTCGAACTCGGCACGGCCGAGATGTGGATTCTCGCCATGCATGGTCCCGAATGTCTCGTGCTCACTGAGGCTATCCCAGTAGAGCATTTTGAACATCTTCTGGGCGGGCAGGTCGAGCCGCTGGATAGCTCGCGGCAAAGTGCGGCGTCCCTCGCGCTCGCGAAAGTAGTCGGACACCAGGTTCTGGGTGACTCGTCCCAGCCAAGTGGTCAGGCGCCCGCGGCCGTGGTAACGCTCGATGCTCTGCAGATAGCGCCTGAAGCGATAGAAGCTCTCGCCGCGCTCGTTGCTCTTTTTAAGCCCCTCGATGACGAAAAGGTACAGATCCGAACAGCGGTCCTGATCGCCGTTGGCATAGCGCCAGAGCAACGAGAAGATCAGGTTTGAGAACTGGTGCACAAAGGTCGACCAGGCTTGCTCATCGCCCGTGACGACTCGTTTGACAAGCTCGCGGTAGGTGTGGTCGCGCTCGATTTCCGCCGGGCGCGTCTTAGCCGTATTTTCGCCGCTCATCTGGCTCCCGCTTGCCGGAAAATCAGTCCTCGATCATCTTCTTTAAAGAATCCTGTGAGCGCTGCACCCCGGTTCGGGCGATACGGGCCTTCAGCTTGGGATGCTGCTCGATGATCGGCATGATATCGGCGGCCGAGAACTCGATCAAAACGCTTTCGCCGGTGGCCGTGACCGTTGCCGTCCTGTGAGCGTGGGTCATCATGGCGATCTCACCGAAGAAATCGCCCGGCTTGAGCAGGGAAACCTCCTGCTCTCCCTTGGGGCTTTCGAGAACGACCCGCACCTCGCCCAGGGCCACCACGAACAGAGAGTCTCCCGACTCGCCGCGCTTGATTACCTGCTGGCCGGGCGCAAATTGGCGCGCGTCCGCTTTGGCTGCCAGATCCCGCCGCGTGTCCTGCTTCAGTGTCTCAAACAGCTCGCTTTCCTCAATGAAGCGCAGGGTGTCCGCGCCTGTCCATGCCGCCATCGTCAAATCCTCTCGTTGCTTGTTGGTGAGTCAAGGCCAATGATGCCCGAGGAATCGGCGAAGATCAAGACCCGTCTCCAAAACCTCCCGTTCCCGACCGGCGCGGGACGGCACTGTCCACCAGTAGGGTGACCGGTCCGTCATTGACCAGCGCAACCGCCATGTGCGCGCCGAATTCGCCCGTGTCGCAGCGCACTCCGGCTGCCCGCACGCGCTGTGTGAACATGTCGCATAGCAGCGCGGCGCTATCCGGCTCCATGGCCCGGACGAATGAAGGCCGCCGTCCCTTGCGGCAGTCGCCGTAGAGAGTGAACTGGCTGACGACGATCATCTCAGCGTGTACATCTTTCACAGATAGATTCATCTTGCCCAGTTCATCTTCGAAAACGCGCAGGCCGACGATCTTGTCCGCTATCCAGGCGACGTCTTTCTCTGTATCTTCCCGCCCGGCGGCCAGCAGCACCAGCAGGCCGTTGCCGATGGCTGCCCTTTCCTCTCCAGCGACGCTCACGCTGGCCCGCGATACCCTCTGCAGGACGGCTCGCATCTGCACCTCCTTGCTGCTATCCATGGCGGCTTTCGATTTTACAGCGGCTTTGCGTTTCTGGTATACATTGTTCTCAGTCTTGGAGCGTACCAGGCGAGGGATCCGGCATGCAAACAGTCAAGGTCCTGGGTGACTATGTCGACGGCAAGTTTCTGAGATCACGCGGGTCCGAGAACAGGATTGTGTCATCCGATCCCGGCGATTCTGGCTATCGCATCGGTTCGTTTCCCGTGTTTCCAGCCCACATCGACGAGGCGGTCTCTGTCGCCCGGCGCGCCTTCGGCGGCTGGAGGCGCCGGTCACACACCGAGCGTGCGCACATTTTACGCAAGTTTTCCGCCGAGGTGGTCAATCATCGTGACGAGCTGATTGAACTGGTTGCCGCAGAGACCGGAAAACCCCTGTGGGAGGCGGAGAAGGAAGTGTGCCAGGTAGAGGCCCAACTCGAGACCGAGATACGTGAGGGAGTACGCGCTGTCAGCCCGTTCAAGGTGGGGGAGGTCAAATTCGGCCTCGAGGGCAGCGTCGGTTATAGGCCGCTGGGGATTATGGTAGTGCTCGGATCAGCCATCTCGCCTGTTCACCTGCCCATCTCGCAGATAATGCCCGCGCTGGTCGCGGGTTGCAGTGTGGTATTCAAGCCATCCAAGCTGGTATCGGCTACGGGCCAGTTCATAGCCCGCTTGTTCGATGAGATCGATCTACCCCGCGGGGTTTTCAACCTGCTCCAGGGAGATGCCAATTACGGGTTGACCCTCGCAACCCACGAGGGTGTGGACGGGGTGCTATTCACGGGATCTTGCACGGCCGGCCGGCGGTTGCTTACGGCGTTGGCCGAGCAGCCGCACAAGCTGGCCGCCCTGCAGATGGGCGGGGTGAACCTGGCGGTGGTCCTCGAAGACGCCGACCTCGATCGAGCGGTGTGCGAGTGTGTCAAGGGTGCCTACCTGACCACCGGGCAGCAGTACACCTCGACCGGCGTGGTACTGGTTCACAAGAAGGTCTTCGAACGTTTCGCAGACGGTTTCCTGGATATTACACGTCGGCTGAAAGTCGGATATGCTTTCGATCGCGGAGTGTTCATGGGTCCTCTGCTCAGCGAGGCCGCTCGCGAGCGTTTCCTCGATTTGCAGCAGCGCCTGGTCAGCGCCGGCGCCAGGGCCGTTCTCAAGGGCGAGCCTCTGGCCGCCGGCCGTCCTGGACACTACGTTGGCCCGGCGCTTCTGGCTTTCGAGAAGCCTGAATCGATCAACGCGCTGCGCCCCGAGGGCTTGTCGTTCGGTCCCGACGTCATACTGGTGCCCTTCGTGTCCGATAAAGAGGGCCTCGATCTGGCCGCTACGAATCGCTATCCTTTCGCCGCGGCCGTCTTCAGCGAAGATCGCGAACACCGCGCGCGCTGGGCCGAAGAGCTGAACTACGGACTATTGAACTTCAACCTGGCCACCACCGAGATGACCATGCGCCTACCGCTGGTCGGAGTGGGAGAGTGCGGCAACAACCGGCCCGGCGGAGTCTTCGCCCAGCGCAACTGCACTCATCCGGTGTCCAGTCTGACCGCCAACACGCCTTTCGAAAGCGCCCGGCTGCCAAAAAACTTCCCGCGCCCCAAAAGGCGCGATTGAGGCACGTCTCACCAGGCCAGTGACGCCTGGACCAGGATGCCGAATGCCTCGTTGCCGCTCTGGGCCGGAATATCGGCGAACAGATCGGCCAGGATGGCGAAATGATCCTGTTCGACCGCGAAGTGACCGCCGGCCGTGAACCGCAGGCGCATGTCGTCGTCCGTGTCCATGTCGGGTTCGAGCCACTCGACGCGGAAGACGCACTCCAGCCAGTCCTGTAGCTTGTAGCCGATGTGAGCCCACAGGGCCAGGCTGGACTTCGAGTCGCTGGGGTCGCCGTAGCTGATTACCCGGAACATGAACTCGGATATCAGGTGCAGCCGGCCGTCGTTGTACTCGGCTCCCGGCCCGCCCATGATGACGATGTCATTGTCAGAATCGACACCTGCATTGTTGGGCATGCCCAGCCAGAAGTTGAGATCGAGTGACAGGGTGTCCATGGGCTTGAAGGCCGCCCGCAGCATGATGTCCTTGGCCTTGTTGTTGTCGGTGTAGTTGGTGTAGACGGCGCCGCCGGTTTCGATGCTGCCCATCTGCATGTTGATCAACTGCGGATTCACGGCGGTGGGCTCGTACATCAGGCCGTTGAACACCCCCAGCTTGACCGTGAACTGCTCGTTGGCCTGGTAACCTATTTCGAAGCCGATCTGGCGCCAGACGCCGAAGGCCCCGTCGGTCAGGAAAACGGGGAAGTTGACGGCATCGAGGTGGGCCCGGTCGCGCGGCATCATGTAGGTGAAGTCGGGTAAAAAGCGGCCCACCCGCAGGCTGAAGCCGTGGTACTTGTAACGCAAGAACATGTCCAGGGCGAAAGAGGCCATGTTGCCGGCGTCGCCCTGGAAGAAATACTCGAGGTTGCGGCTGAGCAAATGCCCCTTGAGGACGATGCGCGCGCGCTGGAACCTGAAGCCCACGGTCTCGTTGTCGGCATCGTCGTTGAACATGTAGGATTCAAAGAGGGTCTGGAAGAGGCCCATCAAGGCCAGCGAACCGTACTTGTGATCTACCGAGGGCAGAAGCCCCTTGTGGCTGACCGGCTCCTCGGCGGCTGGGCCGACCGGCGGCGGTACGATCTTTACAACCGGCGCGGGGGCCGGTGCCGGGTGGAAGCGCTGATCTCGGTTGACGGGCGCGGCCCCAGGTTTCTGGCCCTCGTCTTTGGATTCTTCCTCCCAGCCCTCGAAGCCGGTTTTCTCCTCTTGTTTCTTGTCCTTGTCCTGGGCCGAGGCGGCCAGGGGACAGAACGCCAGGGCGGCCGAAAGGACCAAGCACCACATGGATAGAACCTTGCGCGTCATGTCTAACCTCTTTTCCCGATATGGAACAGACTGCAATCTGTATACCAAGAAAAGTGATCAGATCAAACCGCTATCCGCCATCGAGGTGTAGCCGCAGCGGCCGACGACCAGGTGGTCGACTACAGTAACGCCGACCAGTTTTCCCGCCCTGACCATGCGCTCGGTCAACTCGATGTCGTCGCGGCTGGGTGTCGGATCGCCTGAGGGGTGGTTGTGCACCAGAATCACGGCCGGGGCGCCGTCGCGCAGGCAGGCCGCGAAGACTACCTTGGGATCGACGTGACACGAGGTCCACGATCCCTCGGAGACACGCAGCTGGCGCAGCGGGCGGTGCTTGTTGTCCAGCAGTAAGGCATGAATGCACTCGCGTTCCAGATCCTGCAGGCGGCAGCGAAACCACTCGGCCACGTCGGCCGCCGATTCGATTGGCCGTCCCCTTGGGGGATCGGGGACGGCCAGGCGGCGGCCGATCTCGACGGCCGCTTTCAGCCGGCAGGCGCGCGCTTCGCCCACGCCGTCGAGCCTTGCGATCTGCGAGATCTCCGCCCGGGCCAGGCCCCACAGTCCACCGGCTTGCCCCAGGGCGCGCTCGGCCAGCCCCAGCGGCGCGAGAGAAGATCGCCCGCCGCCGCACGGACCGATCAGCAAGGCCACCAGTTCGTGATCGGAAAGGGCCTCGGCTCCGGCCTGGGCAAAGCGCGAATGGATAGCCTGAATGGTTTGATTCGTATCCGGCAAGACCGCCTCCAAGTTGTTGCGGCAACAAAACAAGCAACCTGCGTGCCAGAATGCGGCGCCCGCACAAGTTGTTGATATTTATATAAGTATAATTGACGGCCACAGTTATTGGTGTGTCCGACAGCCGGACAGGTGTCCTAAAACACTACACATTAGTCGTCAAAGATGATTCATGTAGTTCTTTGCAATCGGGCATTTTGTCGGCTTATGATTCAGCTTTGGGAATGGAAGATGAGCGAACTGTTCGAAGAGACAGAAATCTGTGGCCTCCGGCTGCGTAATCGCTTCGTTCGTTCGGCAACCTGGCTGGGGCTGGCCGATGCCGAAGGCGCCGTAACGGACGAGATGATCGAGCGCCTGCGTCAGTTGGCGTCTGGCGAGCCTGGATTGATCATCGCGGGACACGCGTTTGTCAGCGCCGAGGGCCGAGCCGGGATGCGCCAACTCGGCATCCATCGCGACGAGCTCGTCCCGGGCCTGCGCAATATGGTGCGCGCGGTTCACGAATGCGGAGGAGTGATAGTATCGCAGCTCGCCCACGCCGGTATTTTAGGAAACAAGCCGCTGAGTGGTCTGGACGCCTGGGCGCTTTCGAAGCCCGATGGATACGGACATCTTGCGTTGCGGGTCATGACGGCGGACGAGATCGCCGCGGTGGTGGAGGCGTTTTGCAAGGCCGCGCAAAGGGCCTGTGCGGCAGGATTCGACGGTGTGCAGATTCACGCCGCTCACGGCTACCTGCTGAGCCAGTCGCTATCTGCGCATTTCAACCTGCGCACGGACGAGTATGGCGGAACTATCGATAATCGCGCCCGTATGTTGCTCGATATCCTGACAGGGATCCGATCGCGGGTCGGGGAAAACTACCCGATCTTGATCAAGCTGAACTGCGAAGATTTTGTGGATGGTGGTCTCGAGTTGAAAGACTCGCTGCGAGTCGGTGAGTTGTTGGAAAAAAATGGAATAAATGCCGTAGAAGTAAGCGGCGGCACGGGCGAATCGAAACAGCTGATTCCCTCGCGGATGGGTATCAAGACACCCGAGCGGGAGGCCTATTTCGCCGAACAGGCGGGGGCTTTCAAAAAACGGCTGAATGTGCCCGTCATCCTGGTGGGCGGCATTCGCTCGTACGAGGTGGCCGAGAGAATACTCGTACAAGACAAGGCCGACTATCTGGCCTTGTGTCGACCGCTGATATGCGAGCCCGACCTGATCAAACGTTGGGCCGCGGGCGATCGCGCCAGGGCCAAGTGCCTGTCGGATAATCTGTGCTTCAAGCCGGCCCGCGCCGGAGAGGGAGTCTATTGCGTCACCCAGCGCAGGAAAAACCAGCTCGGCTGACGCCTTCCAGACCAAAGCGCCAATATATCCGTATGATATTACGAGATAGAAAAAACGAAGGGAGAATGCGATGAAAATGACGGGTCGGGCGATCGCGGCATTGGTGCTTGTTCTGGGTTCCGCGTCGGCCACTGGAGGCGAGTTGCCGCGGGATGCCGCCAAGCTGATTTCCAAGTTTGAACTGGCCGCCGAGAAGATACGTGGGAGGGCGGAAGACGAGATCAAGCCGTTGAGGATCGAGGTCATCCGTATACTGAAATCATTGCAAGACAAGTATACCAGGGCCGCCATGCTCGACGAGGCGGTTGCCGTCCGCGACGAGATACGTGCGTTGCGCGGGGTCAGGCCCGATCCGGGCTACCTGCGCACGGCTGCCGGGGATATCGGTAAACGTTTCCTGTACGAGGTCACGGGCAGCCTGCAGGGTTCTGTCTGGGGCAGCGAGGTTTACACCTCGGATTCGCACCTGGGCGCGGCAGCTGTACACGCCGGCCTGCTGAAACCCGGGGAGCATGGCGTCGTGCTGGTCAGAATTCTGCCGGGCCAAAAAAGTTACCAGGGGTCGACCGCCAACGGTGTTACTTCAAACGCATATGGTCCCTGGTCGGTGAGCTTCACGATCGAGAAATATCGCGATGATTCTTTTTAAGTTCAGTTATTTGTCGAAGGCTCTGGCTGCCATGATGATTCTGGCCTGGCAGGCCACGCCTGCGCCAGCGGCGCCGCAGACCGTTATCAAGGACCAGGTAGTCCTTGATAAGCTCTTGGGCAAGCACCTGTTCGCGCTGCAGTGGATCTCCTGGAGTCATTTCGGCTATGTTGAGGTCGTTTACGGCGACGGCACCTTGACTATCAGCGGGTCACAGGAGTCCAGGAAGGGCAACGATTACGTCCGCATCGACGGCGTCATCCCGGAGGTGGGAACGCTTTACTTCAAGTTCCAAGGCACCATCGTGACCCGCATAAGCCATATCAACGGAGGCCGGCCCTGCCGGCGGCAGGGCCCAATGACCTTTCGCATCACCGGCAAGCGAAAATACTGGCGCCTGAAACAGATGGACAATCCCTGCGACGGTGTCACAGACTACGTGGACGTCTTTTTCCAGCGGCCTGGTCGCTGAAGAGCTGCCAACACCTTGCCTCTTCCGGCTCGACTTGATCCGCCACCACTCGGGGTGTAAAAGGCTCTCGATGACAGCGCGCGCGACCGGCAAGAAGGATATCGAGACCTCCGGAGAAGTGACCGAGGAGATCGGTGTTTCTTCTGTCCAGCAGCCCGTCGTGGTGCCCACGCGGGGAATCCCGCCCGCCAAGATTGATCCGGACGCGCTCAAGGTGATCCGCAGGCTCAACCGCTTCGGGCACACTGCATACCTGGTCGGCGGCTGCGTCAGGGATCTGCTTCTGAAACTGACCCCCAAGGACTTCGACCTGGCCACCTCGGCGCATCCCGGTGAGATCCGCAAGCTTTTCCGCAACTGCCGGCTGATCGGCCGGCGTTTCAGGTTGGCGCATATCCTCTTCAGGGGCAAGGTCATCGAGACGGCCACCTTCAGGGCCGCGGCGGGGGAGCAGGCGCCGGACGGTGACTTGCTGATCCACTCGGACAACGTTTTCGGAGACGAGCAGGAAGATGCTCTCAGGCGCGATTTTACCATCAACGGCCTGTTTTACGACCCGGTCAAGCGCACGTTGGTCGACTACGTCGGCGGCCTCGAAGATCTCGTCGGACGCACGCTGAGATACATCGGTAGCCCGGACGTCAGGACGCGCGAGGATCCCGTCCGCATCCTGCGGGCGCTCAAATTCGCCGGCCGCCTGGGATTTACGATAGAGCCGGCCACGCTGCGCGCAATCGTACGCTACCGCAGCCACCTCGAAAAGTGCGCCGCGCCGCGGCTGCTCGAAGAGATCTTCCGCATGCTGCGCTCCGGCGGATCCGAGGCCTGCTTCAGGCTGATGTGGGAGACCGGGGTACTGAAGATCATGATGCCCGAGGTGGCCCGCTATCTTTCCCGGGCACCGGAGCGCGACGAGGAACGCGAGCCGGGCGGGGGATTGTGGGCCTACCTGTCCGCCATAGACGGCTCGGAGCGCGAGTTGTTGAGCAACGCCGTGTTGCTGGCGGCGGTCTTGCTTCATCCGGTGGCCGATGCCGCAGGGAACGGAGAAGAGTCCTACGGGATCAAGCCCGCCCCCGGGGGGCAGGGGGAAATAGCCCGCCAGATGCTGCGCGGAATGGTCATGCGACTCAAATTGCCAAAGCGGCAGGCCGAACGGGTGCAGCAACTGGTTGCCGCCCAGAGGCGCCTGCTGAAGATGAAAAACACGCGCCCTCCGCCGCGCGCCTTGATGCGGCGGGCGTCTTTCCCCGAGGCGCTCGACCTGTTCGAAATCGGCGTGCGGGCTTGCGGCGAAGGACGCAGGACGCTGCTGCATCTGCGGCGGGCATTTCTCAAGGAAGGAACATCGGCCCGCACGTCCGCTATGGGGCCGGCGCCGGGGCGAGGATCCGCTCCAGACCGGGCCGCGGGTCGAGGACACAGACACCACGGACGCGGCCGGCGAGGCCGCGGCGGAAAAAAGACCGAAATTTCTTAGACCGGCCTGGTCCAGGTGGTTTCGGCCGCGGCGATGGCCTCGTCCGAGTCGAGGGTCCGGACCTCGTGAGCGAAGCGCCTCTCGTTCGGGCTGCCACCCGCAAGCTCCATGATACCGGCCACTACGTTCCGCCCGGGGCCGACTTCCTTCTGGAAGCGAATGTTCAACTCCCGCAGAACGAAGTCGCGATAAACGTCCGAGGGAACCGTCTCGAGCATCCAGTCCAGGTAGCGCAGGTTGTTAACGTGCTCGTTGAAGTCGATCTCCGAGCGTCTGACGGAAAAGCTTTCCTGCTGATCCGCAGGGTCGCAAGCAGCGGGTCGCCGAAAGCGGCGCTCGATGGCTCGCTCGCGATCGACCCGGAAGGAGCCGGACACCTCGGGGGGCACCCGGGCCACCCGCCTGCGGGCCGTGTCCATGAAGGCCCACAATGTCGTTGCGCGCGCCACGGGCCCGTGCTCGTCTCGAAGCACGAACTCACGACGCGAAAGCAGGCGGCCCATTTCCGAGGGCCAGGTGATCACCCTGAGCCTGGATCGCCAGGGAGGGAAATTGGCGAACTCGACTCGCGTCTGGACGATCATCCAGCTCAGACGGCGCTCGCTCAACCAGGAGATCCCGCGGCCGACCTGCTCGGAGTGCAAGATGGCCGCTTCCTGCATGGCCGAGAGCAAGGAATGTGGGGTCGCGGCCAGGCGGCTGTCCGTGTCCTGGTAACGCAAATCGAACAGCAGCTCGAACTTCACAGGGTTGCTTGGCTTTTCTTTCATTACCGCCTGGGGCAATAGTGACATTTACCGTAGTCTCATGGTAAAAATAGTACAATAAGCATGTTGGTGCAAAAACTCATCCAGACGGCTGCATTTGACGGATGCCGTATTTTCCCGGGAGGTCGATGATGATGGGCGTGCGATTTTGTTTTCTGGTTTTCTGCCTGGGCGCGGTTTTGGGCGCCGGCTGTTCATCGGACGTGGCCGGGCCCAATAGGGCGCCCTTGGCAAACGCCGGCCCCGACAGGGTGCAGAAGGTCGGACAATCGGTCGACCTCGACGGGAGCGGAAGTTTCGACCCGGATGGTGACAGGCTCAACTTCCAGTGGGACATCATCTCGGCCCCGGCCGGAGCCATGGCCGAAATTGCAAACCCGCAGGCCCGGATGGCGTCGATCATACCCGACAAGGCGGGTGTTTGGGTAATCCGCCTGGCAGTCAGCGACACGCGTCTGCCCTCCGAGCCCGACGTGATGCAGCTTCGGGCAACGCCGAGCGGCTGTACGCAGGACAGGGACTGCAACGATAATGTCGACTGTACCACCGACACCTGCGACACCGACGCGCATGAGTGCCTAAATACCCCTAACGACGCGCTTTGCCCCGACGACGGAAACTTCTGTAACGGGACGGAGTACTGTGACAGCTCTTCTGGCTGCGGGCACACGGGCGATCCCTGTGCGTCCGAGTCGAAGCTGTGCGACGCTGCCGGCGGGCGCTGTGTCGATTGCCTGACCGACGGCGACTGCGACGACGGTGTCGATTGCACGACTGACAGTTGCGACGGCGGCGCCGGAACCTGCGGCAGCCTGCCCGATGACGCGCTTTGCCCGGACGACGGCGTATTCTGTAACGGGCCCGAGAGTTGCGATGCGGCGAACGGTTGTGTGAGTGGCGGAGATCCGTGTTTTTCGCAGGGCCTGGTGTGCGACGAGGCCACTGGACTGTGCCGGACCTGTGTGCAGGCCGGTGACTGCGATGACGGTGTGGCCTGCACGACGGACACCTGTGACACGGGAACTTGCCTGTTCACGCCCGATGACACGGCCTGTCCGGACGACGGCGTCTTCTGTAACGGGCCGGAGATCTGCGACCGACAAGCCGGCTGCGTCGGCGACGGGGATCCATGCACGGGCCTGGGACAACTGTGCGACGCAGGCAATGGGCTCTGCGTCGATTGTTTGGCAGATAGCGATTGCTTCGACGGAGTCGCCTGCACCGACGATGTCTGTGACAATGGATTGGGCACATGCTCTTCGAGCGCCGACGACGCCAACTGCGATGACGGGGCGTGGTGCAACGGATCCGAGATCTGCGATGCGTTGGCGGGGTGCCGGGCGGGCACGGCGCCGAATTGCGTTGACGGGGTGGCCTGCACCGACGACAGTTGCAACGAGGGCAGCGATAGCTGCGACAACTTGCCCAACGATTCAGCCTGCAACGACGGCAACATGTGTACCTTGAACACTTGCGATGCGCTGGCTGGCTGCCAGACCGCCAACAACGATGGCGCGGTGTGTGCGATTGGCGCCTGTTCGAGCACTTGCTTGAACGGGTTGTGTGATGGATGCACCTGCAATGCCGCGTCGGACTGCAACGACGGGGTGTCCTGCACTGTTGACGACTGTAGTGGCGGAATGTGCACGAATGTTCCTAGCAACTCCCTGTGTAACGACGGGGCCTGGTGCAACGGGGCTGAGATTTGCGATGCGCTGGCGGGCTGCCAGGCGGGAACGGCGCCGAACTGCGGCGACGGGGTGGACTGCACCGACGACAGTTGCAACGAGGGCACGGACAGTTGCGACAACCTGGCCAACAATGCGAACTGCGACGACGGGGCGTGGTGCAACGGCCCGGAGAGGTGCGACGCCTTGCTGGGCTGCCAGCCTGGCGTGGCTCCAAACTGCAACGACGGCGTATCCTGCACCGACGACAGCTGCAACGAGGGCACGGACAGCTGCGACAATCCGGCCAACAATGCCAACTGCGACGACGGGGCGTGGTGCAACGGAGCGGAGAGCTGCAATGCGTTGGCGGGGTGCCAGGCGGGCACGGCGCCGAATTGCAACGACGGAGTGGCCTGCACCGACGACGGTTGCAACGAGGACACGGACAGTTGCAACAACCTGGCCAATAATTCACTGTGCAACGATGGCAACGTATGCACGCTGAACACCTGCGATGCGCTAGCAGGCTGTCAGGCTGCCAACAACGACGGCGCGGCCTGCACTGTAAACGGCTGCACGAGCACCTGCCTGAACGGGTTGTGCGATGGGTGCACATGCGGCAACGCATCGGATTGCAATGATGGGGTGGCCTGCACGGTTGACGACTGTGTGGGTGGAATGTGCATCAATACACCCACTGATTCCTTGTGTGACGACGGTGCCTGGTGCAATGGGGCCGAGAACTGTAATGCATTAACTGGCTGTCAGGCGGGTACGGCGCCGAACTGCGACGACGGAGTGGCTTGCACCGGCGATAGCTGCAACGAGGGCAGCGACAGTTGCGACAACACTGCCAACAACGCGATCTGTGACGACGGAGCGTGGTGTAATGGAGCGGAGAGCTGCGATACCTTGCTGGGCTGCCAGGCAGGCGCGGCGCCGAACTGCGACGACGGAGTGGCCTGTACAGACGACAGCTGCAACGAGGGCAGCGACAGCTGCGACAACCTGGCCAACAATGCCAACTGCGACGATGGAGCGTGGTGTAACGGGGCGGAAAGCTGCAACGCATTGCTGGGCTGCCAAGCCGGCGTGGCTCCGAACTGCGACGACGGGGTGGCCTGCACAGACGACAGTTGCAACGAGGGAACCGACAGCTGCGACAACCTGGCTAACAATGCAAATTGTGACGACGGGTCCTGGTGCAACGGCGCTGAGAGCTGTGACGCGCTGGCCGACTGTCAGGCGGGTGTGGCGCCGAACTGCGACGACGGAGTGGCCTGCACCGACGATAGCTGCAACGAGGGCACGGACAGTTGTGACAACGTAGCGAACAATGCCAACTGCGACGACGGAACCTGGTGCAACGGTGCCGAGAGCTGCGATGTGCTGGCCGACTGCCAGGCGGGTGTTGCGCCGAATTGCAACGACGGGGTGGCCTGCACCGACGACAGCTGCGACGAGGGTGCCGATAGTTGCGACAACTTCGCCAACAATGCGAACTGCGATGACGGGACATGGTGCAATGGGTCAGAGAGCTGTGACGCACTGCTGGGCTGCCAGGCGGGTGTGCTGCCGAACTGCAACGACGGAGTGGCCTGCACCGACGACAGTTGCAACGAGGGTAACAATAGCTGCGACAACCTGCCTAACGATTCCAACTGCGACGACGGAGCCTGGTGCAACGGTGCTGAGAACTGTGACGCGCTGGCCGACTGCCAGGCCGGTGTGGCGCCGAACTGCAACGATGGGGTGGCCTGCACCGATGATAGCTGCAACGAGGGAAGCGACAGCTGCAACAATCTGGTCAACGACGCCAACTGCGACGACGGGACGTGGTGCAACGGAGCAGAGAGCTGCGATTTGCTGGCCGACTGCCAGGCGGGTGTTGCGCCGAACTGCAACGACGGAGTGGTTTGCACAGACGACAGCTGCAACGAGGGCACAGACAGCTGCGACAACCTGCCCAACAATGCCAACTGCGACGACGGGGCCTGGTGCAACGGAGCAGAGAGCTGTGATGCGCTGCTGGACTGCCAAGCCGGCCTGCCTCCGAACTGCAACGACGGGGTGGCCTGCACAGACGACAGCTGCAACGAGGGCAGCGACAGCTGCGACAACCTGCCCAATGACGCGAACTGCGACGACGGGACCTGGTGCAACGGTGCGGAGATCTGCAACGCGTTGGCGGGCTGCCAGGCGGGTACCGGGCTGAATTGCGACGACGGGGTGGCTTGCACCGACGACAGTTGCAACGAGGGCACGCACGGCTGCGACAACCTGGAAAACAACGCCAACTGCACTTCGCCGGATCTGTGCGTGACGGCCTGTTCGCCCGACGCCTCGGGCTGCGTGACGCCTCCTGGCTCGTTTACACTCACCTGCGAAGACCCGGTCTATCTCGATTTGGACACCGTCTCCGATTGCTCGATCACGCTTGCCGGCGGCGGCGACATCACCGGTCAGGAGGCTTGCTTGAGCTGCAGCGCCAGCGTAGGCGTGACGACATTGATCCAGACCGACTTCGAAGACGATCTCAACCCGGGCAACTGCGCCCCGGTGGTCGACCAGATCGCTGATGGCTGGACAATCGTGACGGGCACCGAATGTTACGGAACCGGGACGACTTGCCCCATGTCCGATACGAACAACCGGGATTGCTGCGACAACCTGATGTGTCCCATCGACAACGACGCACTTTTGGGCACCATCGCCTTCCAGGCGGATCGCGACAGCTGCAACAACGGAGATCGCCAATGGCGCCTGCAGCACACGTTCGATACAACCGGGCTTACGAACCTCGAGTTGTGTTTCGACTACGCCGACAGGCAGGCGGCCGGCAACAACGACGTCCTCCAGGTGGACGTCGCCGATCCCAACGGCAACTACCAGGCGGCCGTGTTCTGCGACGCCGACGGCCCGCGGGCCGGCCTGGACAACACATGGTTCCGCACCTGCGTCGATATCTCCACGGCGGCTCCCTTCGTCGATGACAAACCGGCCGTCAGTGTGATCTTCTTCGCCCACTCCAACGACAACAACAACCGCATCTACATCGACAACATCACGTTGCGAGGTGAGTCAATTTCCTGCCCGGCGAGCGTGGTAGCGATTACAGAGGATTTCTCAACCTGCACGGATCCGCTGACCGACTGGAACGGCTGGACAGTCGGCGGCGGGGCTTCGATAAACTGCAGCCCGAGCTTCAGCTGCTTCGATGCCAGCAACAGGGCATGGGTGGACGACACCGGCGGAGGAGTCGGCGAGTTCTATCAGTATTTCGACCTGTCCGCCGTCACCGATCTACAGTTGTGCTTCTACTACGGAGAGAACGGTGCCAACGCGAACGAGATAGTAACCGTAGATGTCGACTCGGGCCTGGGTTGGCAGCCTGTCTGGAGCAACGAGGGCAACTTCGGTTCAGACAACACCTGTGAACAGGTCTGCCTGAATCTTTCGGATCTCGATCCGGCCGTGGATCACAACGCCAATGCCGGAATCCGCATCCAGCTCGAAGCCGACGATCACGAGATCGATCTCGATCAGATCGTCATCAGCGGCCACCCGGACTGCAGCTTGCCGGCGGTGGTGTCGCTGAGTAACCCGCAAGATCCCGACATGAACGGCACCTACGATTTCACAGCCACCGACAGCGACGCCCAGATCACCTCCGACATTTCCTGCCAGTGGACGCCAGATCCGGCGCTTTCCGACTGGGACAGGGTCTGGTGCCGCCCGGCGGGCATCAATCCGACCAACGTCGGCCCCGGCCTGTTGTGCATGAATCCCAACTCGCTCAACATCGGCTCGCCTTCGGTGATAGACACCGACGCCGGCACCATTAGCGGCGTTGCGCCCGGCGACATCAGGTTCAAGGTAGTGCCCCAGGGCGGCGGCGCGCCGGCTTTAGGAGTGTTCGCCTTCGCAACGATAGATATTACCGCCGACGTTGCAGTCACCGGCAGCAACGCCCTGGTGCTCTTGTCCTGCAACGATGTGAATATCTCCGGCATTATCAACGCCTGTGCGTCCGGACAGACGGGCGGAGCCGGGGGAGACGACGGTGGTCCCGGCGGGAGTGACGGCGATGGTACGGGCTATGGCCAGGCCGGCAACTCGAACGGGTTCAGTGACAGCGGCGGCGGAGGCGCCGGCTTCGGAGGCGCAGGCGGCGACGGGGGCGACGCGCCCGGCGCTTCCGGCGGAACCGGCGGCACGACTTACGGAACGGCCGCGCTGAGCCCGCTCCTGGGTGGCAGCGGGGGAGGAGGAGGCAACAATGGCGGCGGCGGCGGAGGAGGAGGAGCCGTCCAGATCTCCGCCGGTGGTTTCGTTGTAATTAATTCGCCGGGAGGAATCGACGTTTGCGGCGCCGGCGGAGCAGTGCCTACCGTCGACGGCGCCTCGGCTGGCGGCGGCGGTTCGGGCGGCGGGATCCTGGTCGAGGCGATCAACGTGCTGGGCGACGGTACGCTGGCGGCTAACGGCGGCGGCGGTGGCGGCGGCGACGGATTCGGCGGCGGCGTCACCTCGA
Source organism: Myxococcota bacterium (assembly GCA_035528415.1). Lineage (GTDB taxonomy): Bacteria > Myxococcota > B64-G9 > B64-G9 > B64-G9 > DATKYQ01. Next base: position 102,273 of record DATKYQ010000043.1, read on the forward strand.
CTCCCGGCCAGCCGGGACCGTTCGGCTGGGCCCGGGCCGCGGGAGGCACGAGCAGTGGAAACGGGGGAGACGGCGGGCAGGGCGGCGGCGCCGATACGGACTCGGGCGATCCGGGAGTGGGTGACGGTAACGCAGGAGGAGGAGGAGGCGCAGTTGGACTAGTCCGCGTCAATACTCTCTCCGGCTCATCGACGTTCTCGTCGACGGGCACGTCTAGCCCAGATGCTTCGAGCGGCGCTTACAGCGAGGGAAACGTCGTAGTCTGGTAGGTTACAAACCCTAAGGAGTTAAGATGAGCAGGAATCTGATGCTTTCGTTGGTTGGCGCGCTAGCTGCCTTTGTTCTGCTTGCGAGTTGTTCCTCCGACACCGCTGGGCCCAACCGGGCGCCTGTGGCCAATGCCGGGCCCGACCTGGTGAGGGACGTGGGAACAATCGTCGACCTGGACGGGAGCGCGAGCTTCGATCCCGACGACGACAAGTTGAGCTTTCAATGGAACGTCCTCTCGGGTCCGAATGGGGCGCAGACGGAAATCGGCGAGCCCGGAGCGGAGCATGCCAGCCTCGTGCCGGATACGGCCGGCGTCTGGATGATCGGGCTGGTCGTAACCGACGCCCGCGGCCTGGCCTCCGAGCCGGACGTCATGCAGCTTAGGGCAATGTCTACCAAGTGCGAGTTGGACGACGACTGTAACGACGGCGTCGCCTGCACAGCTAATCATTGCAATACGAGTACGGGCACGTGCGAGTACACACCCGATGACTCTCTTTGCCCCGACGACGGCAACTTCTGCAACGGGACGGAGTACTGCGACGGCAATATCGGCTGCGGCCATACTGGAGATCCCTGTGCGGCCACATCGCAGCTTTGCGACGCGACCGGTGAACGCTGTGTCGATTGCCAGACGGACGGCGACTGCGACGACGGAATCGCCTGCACCGACGACAACTGCGCCGATGGAAATTGCGTAATCACTCCCGACAACGGCAAGTGCCCGGACGACGGCGTCTTCTGCAACGGGCCGGAGATCTGCGACGCGCAAGCGGGTTGCCAAAGCGGCGGGGATCCGTGCCCGGCCCAGGGCCTGATCTGCGACGAGGCGGGTCGCGAATGCCGGACCTGCTCCCAGGACGGCGACTGTAACGACTCGGTGGCCTGTACGACTGATAGCTGTGACGCGGGGACCTGCATCTTTACGCCCGATGACAACGCCTGCCCGGACGATGGTGATTTCTGCAACGGGACGGAGATCTGCGACCGCCAGACCGGCTGCGTCGGCAACGGCGATCCCTGCGCCGGATCGGGTCAGCTGTGTGACACGGCGGGGGGCCGCTGTGTCGATTGCCTGGCAGACGGCGATTGCAACGACGGAGTAACCTGTACCGATGATGCCTGCGACAACCTGACAGGTATGTGCGCCTCGATTGCCAACGACGCAAACTGCGACGACGGGGCCTGGTGCAACGGCTCGGAGACGTGCGACGCCTTACAGGGCTGCCTGCCGGGTACGGCGCCCGACTGCGACGATGGGGTGTCCTGCACCGACGACGGCTGCAACGAGGGCACCGATTCCTGTGACCACCCGCCCAATGACTCTTTGTGCACAGACGGCAACATATGCACCACCAACACTTGCGATGCGCTGGCAGACTGCCAGACCAATGATAACGACGGCGCGGCCTGCACCGTGGCCGGCTGCACGAGCACCTGCCTGGGTGGGTTGTGCGATGGATGCACTTGCGGCAACGCGTCGGATTGCGATGACGGAGTAGCCTGCACGGTTGACGACTGCGCGGGTGGCATGTGCACCAACGTGCCCAGCAACGCGCTTTGCGACGACGGGGCCTGGTGCAACGGCCCGGAGACGTGCGATGCCCAGCAGGGCTGCCAGGCGGGGGCGGCTCCGAACTGTGACGATGGGGTGGCCTGTACCGGCGACAGCTGCAATGAGGTAACGGACAAGTGTGATAACCTGGTAAACGACACGAATTGCGACGACGGGACGTGGTGCAACGGCCCGGAGAGATGTGATGCCGTGCTGGACTGCCAGGCGGGCCTGGCACCTGACTGCGACGACGGCGTGTCATGCACCGACGACAGCTGCAACGAGGGCACGGACGGCTGTGACAACCCGGCCAACAATGCCAATTGCGACGACGGGGCTTGGTGCAACGGTCCGGAGACGTGCGATGCCCAGCAGGGCTGCCAGGTGGGGGCGGCGCCGAACTGCGACGACGGGGTGGTCTGCACCGACGACAGCTGTAACGAGGGTACGAACGGCTGCAACAACCCGGCTAACGACGCCAACTGCGACGACGATTCGTGGTGCAACGGCGCAGAGCGTTGTGACTCGGTGCTCGGGTGCCAGGCGGGCGCGGGCAACCCATGTTCCGGGCCGGACGGTGACGGCGACTGCGCAGAATCGTGCGACGATGTTGCCGACAACTGCTTGGGCAATGACCCGAACGGAGAGGCGTGTGACGACGGTGATTTCTGCACTCTGGGCGATGCCTGTGACGGCTTTGGTGTTTGCGATCCGGGAACCGGGCAGAAGGACAACGACGGAGACAGCTATGTTGATCTCGACTGTGGCGGCAACGACTGCGATGACGACGACGTATTCGTGAACCCCGGTATGAGCGAGGGCCCGGTATGCGATGCCTTGGCGACCTGCTACGACGGCAAGGACAACGAGTGCGACACCTTCACGGACGGAGCGGATTCCGATTGCCAGGCTGTGAACTTCATCTGCCTCGACGGCCCAGCCGGCCAGGTGCCGCTGGGCGCCCCCGGCGACACGCTGACGGTGCGCCTGGACGGGGCGGGCTACGATCCGTCACTGATCGTCTGCTACACCGACAATGCCCGGCTGATATCCCCGGTGCAGATGTTCGCCAACGATTTCGAATCGGACCTGAACGGTTTTTCTGTCAGCGACAGCGACCGTGTCTTCAGATGGAACGGCGCCCAGAATCCAAACACGCTCGGCAGCCGGGGAGTCGCGATCTGCAGCGGCGACGACTGGCTGATGACCGACGCCATCGACACGACCGGCAGAACCCGCATTCGCCTGCGTTACGCCGCCAGGTCGTGGTCTCTTGACAACGATGAACTGTTCATCACCGAGTACTCTCCCAATGACGGCGGCAACTGGTACGTCCTCGACATCCAGGGCGACAATTATCGCGATAACGTATATCAGTGGTTCACGCATATCCTGCCGCCGCGCTGCGAGAACATCACGAATCTGCGTATCCGTTTCCGGGTGCGGGGGGGGGACAACAGCGATTGCGCTCTTGTCGACGACGTCAGTTTATATGATCTGCCGGATCCCACCGTGAGTTGGACGCTGCTTTCCAACCACTTCGAGGCGGCCGAGGGAAACTCGACCGCGGATGATTGCGACGGCGAGACGATTGTCCACTTTTGGGACCAGGGCAACACCGACGGAGAGATCTGTCTGCTGACTTCCGCCCAGAACCCGGCCAACACCAGCTCGGAAAACCTGCAGGGTGTGCGTATCGTCGACGACGATCCGTCCTATCTCGACGACCCGGACGTCAACACCCGCCTGGTGCCGCCCGGCAGCGACCTGGTAGCCGGGTTCTGGATGCAGGAGCTGAATATAGGCAACGGCAGCTATGCCAACGCCTGGTACTTCGACGGCAGCCAGTGGTACCGCATGAACGGGGTCGGAAGCGACACAACGGTCGACTACGATTGGTTCCGTTTCATATGGGAGCAAAGCGCCATCGGCAGTCCCGACGCGCAGGTCTCGTTCGAGATCCCGAGCGAGAGCCCGATGAACAACGGACAGGGGATCTACTTGGACGATTACGATCTTAGCTGGCACCGTGCCAGCCACGATATAATAGGGCCGTTCTCCAACCAGGGCGACGGCACCTATACGGCCAACATCCAGTCCGACCTGACCGGAAATGCCAACGTAATGTGCATCTTCTATGGTGCCCCGCCTCTCGTCACTGATGGCTTGGGTGACAACTCCGGAAGTTTCCCGATGGATTTCGGCCCATGATTCGTTTTGGTTACGAGGTTTGCCGATGAGAATCGCCAGGACGTGTTTGTTGACGGTCGTACTGCTTGCCGGTTGTTCGGCGGACACCGCGGGGCCCAACCGGGCGCCCGTGGCCAGCGCAGGATCCGATCAGGTGCGGGACGTTGGAACGATCGTCGAGCTTGATGGAAGCGGAAGCTTCGATCCAGATGGCGATGAGCTGAGTTTTCAGTGGAGCATCCTATCGGCCCCGGTCGGGGCTCAGGCGGCGATTGCGGTTGCGAACCAGGAGCAGACCACGATCGAGCCCGAACTGGTCGGAGTCTGGATGATCGGACTGTTCGTCACTGACATCCGTGGCCTGGCCTCCGATCCGGACGTGTTGCAGCTCAGGGTGCTTTCGACAATATGTGTCTCCGACGACGATTGCGATGATGGAATCTCGTGTACGACCAATCACTGCGACATCGATACGGGGGTGTGCAGCTTCACGGCCGATGACGGGTTGTGTGCGGATGACGGCCTCTACTGCAACGGCCCGGAAATCTGCGATGCCGAGAAGGGTTGTATGGGTGCCGGCAATCCTTGTCTTACGGCCTCCCTGGTTTGCGACGAGGACGCCGACGAGTGCGTCCACTGTACCAACGATGGCGACTGTGATGACGGCATCGATTGCACCGTAAATCACTGCGATAGCGGCGCCGGAGAGTGCGACTTCACACCCGATGACGGGTTGTGCGCGGACGACGGTTTGTACTGCAACGGCCAGGTATTCTGCGACGCCGCGGCGGGTTGTCTGAGCAGCGGAGATCCCTGCCTGACTCAAGGGGGCGTCTGCGACGAAGAAAATGACGTGTGCACTGTCTGCGGCGACGGGGTTCTGAGCACGGGCGAGGACTGCGATCCGGGAGTCGGGCAGGGCGACCATTGCTGCGATGCCACCGGTTGCCACTGGGTTACAGACGGCCAGCCCGACCCGCAGGCTTTCTGCAGCGGCGCAGATGAGTGCCAGCTCGACGTCTGCGACGGATCCGGGGCATGCAAGATTGTCTCCGCAACCGATGGCGCAGCCTGCAACAGTAACGATGTGTTTTGCGATGGAGCCGAGGAGTGTCAGGCCGGCGTCTGCGTCTCGCCGGGCAACCCGTGTTCCATCCCGACAGATTGCGACGAGGCCAACGATATCTGCGGCGGTTGCGGCGACGGCGTGGTCGGCTCGGGGGAAGACTGCGATCCGGCGACGCCGGCAAGCAATTACTGTTGCAACCCGGCCACTTGCAAATGGATTCCGAATGGCCAAGCCGACCCACAAGGCTCTTGCTCCGGGGCTCCCGTGTGCCAAGTCGATGTCTGCGACGGCATGGGCGCTTGCGCCTTTTCCGCCGTCACTGACGGGGTTGCGTGTGGCGACGGGTCTGACAGCGAATGCGACAACCCTGACAATTGCCAGGGAGGCGCTTGCCTGGTCAACATCGAGCCGATTGGCACGGTCTGCCGCCAGGCCGCCGGCGAGTGCGACAAGGCCGAAAACTGTGACGGTGTGAACCCGAATTGCCCTGCTAACGGATTTGTCCCTGCCGGAACGCAATGCTCCGACCTGGTGGAGGGCGACTGTTACGACGCCCAGTGCGACGGGGCCGGCAACTGCGACCAGGACCACGCCTTCGAGCCGGACGGTACGAGCTGCGCCGGCGACGGGGTGAACTGCACTCTGGACGAGTGCACAGGTGGAGCCTGTAACCACACGCCAGACAACAACAGCTGCCCGGACGACGGGCTGTATTGCAACGGGGCCGAATTCTGCGACTCGACCAACGACTGCAGCCGTACGGGCAATCCTTGCGTGAACCCCTCGGACTGCGACGAGACGAGCGATAGATGCACCTCGTGCGGGGACGGGTTTGTTACCGGAAGCGAGGATTGCGATCCGGCGGCGCCGGCAAACGACAACTGCTGCGATCCGACAACCTGCCTGTGGACGGCAAACGGGCAGGCGGATCCCCAGGGGCAATGCTCGGGTGCTCTGGTGTGTAACAAGGACGTTTGCGACGGCAACGGTAGCTGCAAGACAGTGCCGGTGAGTGCCGACACGCTGTGCGGCGACCAGGCCGACGACGATTGCACCAATCCCGATAGCTGTGATGGTGCAGGAGTCTGCCAGCCGAACAACGAGCTCCCGGGAACCGCATGCGGCACTGCAACATTCTGCGGCGGGAGCGGCAGCTGCGATGACGACGGCAACTGCCAGGCGTTCAACTCGGTGGCGGGCGATTACTGCGACGGCGATGACCTGGTTCACTGCGACGGTGTCGGCGGCGAGAGTTCGAGGCTGACCTGCACGCTCGGCTGCGCCGGCAGCGCGCCCAACTCGCGCTGCCTCCAGGTGGATCCTTCAAACATTCCCCAGAGTTACTTGTGCTCTGGATCAACGGCGTTGGTGATCAATGCCCCGGCGACGATCGACACCGACAGCGGCGACATCTATATCACAGCCGGCAACCCGATCGCCCATTCCGATCTGATCGTCACCCAGACTGCGCCCGGCGTGCCCATCAGGGTTTTTTCGTTCAGCTCGATCCAGATTTTGGAAGACGTCAGCGTCGTCGGGACCAGGCCTTTGGCGCTGCTGTCCTGCGGCGACGCCTACATCGACGCCGTGATAAATGCCTGTGGTCGGTCGTATCTCGGCGGTCCCGGCGGACGCAATGGAGGAGGCAGCGAGTCGGACGGCTCTGGCTACTATAGCGGCAACGGCAAGGGGGGGCCGGGGCAAGACGGCAACCCCTGGAGCTGCGGCGGCGGCGGCGGCGGGGCTTTCGGCGACGAAGGCGGCAAGGGAGGCGACGGCAGCGCGAGCTACATCGGCGGAGCCGGAGGTGGGCATTACGGTACGCAGGATATGATCCCGCTGCTGGGCGGCTCGGGCGGTGGCGGCGGCGGGGACTGGGACGGCTCGGATGGTGGAGTGGGAGGCGGAGGAGGGGGAGCAATGCAAATTACCGCCGGTGGAACGCTGACCATCACTTCGGGCAACGGCATCAACGCCTGCGGGGCCGGGGGCGGCACCGCTACCGCGGAAGGCGAGGCCGGCGGAGGAGGAGGGTCGGGCGGCGGCATTTTGCTCGAAGGTGTCAGTGTCACCATCGATGGGATCTTGGCGGCCAACGGCGGCGGAGGCGGCGGAGGCGACGGCTACGGTGACGGTGTTCTCGGAGAAGCGGGCCACGACGGCTCGTTTGGAACCGATCGGGCTCGGGGCGGCGATGGCGTCGATGGTTGGCTCAACACCGGCGGCGACGGCGGACAGGGCGGGGCTGCCGACGAGCCCTACGGAGATGACGGCGAGGACAAACGCAAAGGCGGCGGCGGGGGTGGGGCTACTGGACGAATAAGGATCAACACATCGAACGCCAGTGTCTCTGGAAGCTTCACGCTCAGTCCCTACCAGTCGACCGGGCTGGCTAGTTTTGGCACGGTGGGTAATTCGTAGATGGAGGGGAGCGATGAAAAGAGCATTGTTTTTGGTTACTAGCCTGGTGTTTCTGGATGCCTGCTCCTCGGACACTACAGGGCCCAACCGCCCGCCCGTGGCCGTGGCCGGGCCCGACCAGGTGCTGCCTGTGCGGCAAGCCGCCGATCTCGACGGCGTCGCCAGCTTCGATCCCGACGGCGGCGAGCTGACCTTCGCCTGGAGCGTCGTCTCGGCACCGGAGGGTGGAACATCTGTTATTGCCGGCGAAGGTCAGATGCAGGCGACTATCACTCCCAATACAGTAGGCGTGTGGGTGATCAGATTGACGGTCACTGACGTACACGAAGCAGCGGACAGCGACGTGATCGAACTGCGCACCAGGCTCTCGGGGTGCACAAACGACTCTGACTGCAATGACGGAATCGTATGCACCGCAGATAGCTGCAACACCGTGACTGGTGAATGCGTTTTTACCCCTGACGACGAGCTTTGCCTCGATGACGGTCTGTATTGCAGCGGCGCCGAGATCTGCGATGCGCAGAAAGATTGTGTCAGCAGCGGCGATCCGTGCTTTGTAAACGAACTCGTCTGCGACGAGGACAAGGATGAATGCACGATCTGCCACCTCGACACCGACTGCGACGACGGCAATCCTTGCACCGACGAGCACTGTGATCAGGTAAGCGGAGCCTGCACGCACAAGCAGCGGGTGGGAGACTGCGACGACGGGAACCTTTGCACTTTAGCCGATGCTTGCGAGGGCGGCAATTGTATTGGCCAGCAAAAAACGGGTGTGCTTGAAGGAAACGGCGGCTGCGATGACGGCAATGTTTGTACAAACGATAGTTGCCTGTTGGCCGACGGCTCTTGCCAGCACGTGAACAATGCAGCCGCCTGCGACGACAGTATCGCTTGTACCGGCAGCGACTCCTGCCTGGGCGGAAGCTGCTCAGGCGAGCCGGACGACTCTTTCTGCGGCAACATTGTATCGGGAAGCGTCTGCCGGCCAGGCTGCGGCGCGGACGGCGACGGGTGCGTCCAGCCGGTCGAGACTTTTGATCTTCAGTGCGACGGCCCGGTTGACCTGAGCGGAGACAACAGCTCTGTTTGTAGCCTGACGCTTACCGGGGCGGGAAAGTCCGGTCAGGCCGATTGCCTGCGTTGCACGGCGGAGATAGGGGCAACCGTTGTCGACTTCACCGATTTCGAAGACTTAAACAGAGACTGCTCGCTGGATGGCTGGGCCGCGGCCCCCCACACGGGTCGCAGGTGCACCAGCGACATCAACGACTGCAGCCCCGGCGGGGGCGATGAAGAGTGCGCCGACGACAACCTGTGCGATGACGGCACCTTCTTGAATCCGGTTCTGCGCGCGGATAAAGCGCAGCTTTCGGGCGGCCACAATGAGCAGGTTCGTATCTCCAAGACCGTCGACGCCTCGGGGCTTTCGGATCTTTGGATCTGCTTCGACTATGCCGAAGAGGACGCCGACAACGAAGACGGCCTGCTTTTGTATGTGTCCGACGGAGATCACCCGATTGACTGGGCCGCGCCGTTCTTTTGCAAGAACAACGGCCCGCGCGGCGCAGTGGACGACTGGTTCTACAGGTACTGCCTGGAGCTTCCAGCCTGGACCGCAGACGAGTCGGCGCTCAGCTTCACCTTCGTGCCGCACTCGAACACCGACGACCAGCAGGTCTTCCTGGATAATATAGAGATCTTTGGCTGGGGCGGCGGGTGCGCGTCACAGTCACAGAATGTTTTTCAGGATAACTTCGACGGCTGCGATCTTTCGAACTGGAATGTAACCGAGGGCACACCGGTCTGCCCGGGTGACGACCAGTGCTCCGGCTCGGGCAACCTGCAGGTCGAGAACGACTCCTGGACCGTCGAGGCCGGCGGCATCGACGCATCCGACCTCGACGAGCGAGTGACATTGTGCTTCACGGTGGGCGACTACGACGCGAACAGCGCCGGAGACTTCATAGACGTCGACTTCTTCGACGGTCGTGACTGGTTGGACGCCTGGCACCTGGATGGCGACTTAGGTTCGAACGGCGATTGCTTCGAGGTGTGTGTCAACCTGTCGGCCATTTACCCGGCCGTCAACAACAATCCCAACCTGGGCATCCGCATCGCCGCCGGCAGCGATGACGACGGCGATAAAATCATGCTCGACGACGTGGTCCTGAAAGGACTGAGCCGGCGTCCTGCGGCCTGCGGGGTTCTGGAATTGTCGCAGCCTGTAGAGGGGTCGCCCGGGGAATATCAATTCATGCTGACCGACAGCAACTCCAGCCAGCTGACGGCCGTTGTCGAATGCAGCCTTGACGCACAGCCCGACAAGCGGGGCTCGGATGCTGTCTGGTTCATGCCATGAACGGCCAAGCAACTGGTTTTTGGAGTATCATTAGGAGATGGGCGTGAAAAAAATCTTAGCGGCGCTTCTTGTGTTAGGCTGCACAGCCTGCTCGAGCAGCACTTCAGGTCCCGACCGACCGCCTCTGGCTGTAGCCGGTCCCGACCAGGTGGTGCGCATAAGGCAGACGGCAGTATTGGATGGCAGCGCGAGCTACGATCCCGACGCCGACGAGATCGACAATTATCGCTGGACGTTGTTGGCCTCTCCTTCTAGAGCTAAAACCGGGATCGAGGGCGACGACGGGGCCGTTGCCTCGCTGACGCCGGATCGGTCAGGTGTTTGGCTGCTCCGCCTGGAGGTCGAAGCCGGCGGAGCATGGTCCGAGCCGGACGTCATGCGGGTGCAATCTATGGGCGGCCCTTGCCAGAGCGACGCCGACTGTGCTCCCTGCCGCCGCTGCGACGAGACACACGAGTGTATAGACGATCTCGGGCGCAACGACGACTGCCTGGCCTGCTACCAGTGCGCACCCGGCGGCAGCTGCCGGCCGCAGGACGCCGGCGGCGACATCAAGGGCAATTGCGACAACGGGTTTTACTGCGACGGCCCGGAAAGCTGCGACGGCTCGGGCGCATGTCAAAACGGCATCGCTCCCTGCCAGGCTCCGCTGACCTGCGACGAGGGCCTGGATAAGTGCACGGGCTGCAGCAGTGGCGACGAGTGTCCCGCTTGCCAGGAGTGCGCCGCTGCCAGCCAGACATGCGAGCCGCAAGGAACCGGTAGCGACAAGAAAAACGACTGCGACGACGGCCTGCCCTGCCGGACTGGAGCCTGCGACGGCAACAGCGCCTGCGGGACACAGGCGCAGGGTTCGGATTGCGACGACGCAACGTACTGCAACGGTGCCGATGTCTGTGACACGGCCGGTGTATGCACCCATGCCGGCAGCCCGTGTCCCGAGACCGAGTGTAACCACTGCCAGGAGGCCAGTCAGGGCTGCCACGATCCGCAGGGTGTCCCTTGCATCGCCCAGGGCGCGGACTGTATCTCCGGGGCGTCCTGTGACGGGGTGGGAGATTGCCTGGGCACCCCAGACAACTCGTACTGCACCTCCAACCAGCTCGGAGAGTTATGCATCCCGCAGTGCTCGGCGGATGCCTCGGGCTGCGTGACGCCTCCCGACTCGCTCTACCTGGTGTGCGACAATCCCGTCCTGCTGCCCGACGATTCCGGCTGCACCATCACCCTGGCCGGCGGCGACACTATTAGTCAGGCGGACTGCCTCGATTGTAGCGCCGAGATTGGCCCGGTGCTGGTCGACTCGACCGATTTCGGAGATGAACTGGGCCGTTGCGATCTCGGCGGATGGCGCCTGCTGCCCGGCTGGTGGGACGGGAACCACTGCCTGGATAGCGTCTTCAAGGGTGGCGTTTGCGGCGAGGCTGACGGCGCCAAGGACTGCTGCGACGACCTGGACAAGATCTGCTCCGACAGCAATCAGGGTGCCTTCACACTTTTCCATGACAAGGTGACCGATTGCGGGACGAAGCACGAGGAGTGGCGGCTGGAGAAGACCTTCGATTTGACGGGTCTCGGCGGCGCGCGGGTTTGCTTTGATACCGCGTGCAGGGGCGCCGATCAAAACGACGGGATCATCGTGGTGGCCGAGGATGAGAGCAACTACCAGCAGATCTACTGCGCGACGGGCGGTAAACCGGACGACTTCTTCTGGCATGCCTGCACGCGGCCGATCGACGCCTGGGCCGATGGCAACCCGGCCGTCACCATTCGCTTGATAGTCCACTCCGAGGCGGACAATCACGCTGTCTATCTCGACAACGTAAGCGTACATGCATTCGGCGCTGGATGCCGCCCAACGCCCTCTCCGTTGCTTGACGATGGGTTCAGTAACGCAGGTTCGTGTGATACCTCGGCCTGGTCTTTCGTCGGGGACGCGCATGGTTGTCCAGGAAGCCCCTGTGCTGCAAGACCCGAGTGGTCTCCCGCGGTCGAGGCAAACGGGAGTTCGTTCTCGATGTCGACAAGCGTGGATGCCTCCGACCTCGATGGCCAGGTTTCGGTTTGCTTCGGTGTCGGATCTACCGGGACGAATGTTTCGAGTTACCTTGCCTTGAGCTACAACACCGGCGCCGGGGTCAACGAAGCTTTCCGCCTGACCGGCGGCCTGGGCGTCGACGGGCAGTGCCGTGAATTCTGTGTCAACCTGTCGGATCTCGATCCGGGCGTAAACAACGCGCCGTTGTTGGGGCTCGAATTCGTGCTTCACAGCCCGATTGGCAAGATCGACATCTACTACGTCAAGGTGCAGGGAATCGAATTTTGCCCGGCAGGCGGATCTGTCTCTCTGGACGTGCCCGTTGGCGATGGGCTGGGCAACTACGATTTCACGGCCGCGGACACCTCCGGCGGACCGCTTGCGGCCAGGCTGTCCTGCGTCTGGTCGCCGCAGTCCCTGCCGGCAGACCAGCGCGAGGTCGACTTCAGAAAGCCCCGGGCGGCATGGCTCTACCGGCGCAAGATCGTTTTCAACAATGGCTCGCAGGGCGAGGATCTCAGCGCATTCCCGGTACTGGTCAGGCTGCACTCGAGCTGGTTCAACTACAACAACACCAAGGACTTCGGTGAGGATATTCGTTTCGTGGATGCCGACCTGGCCACCGATCTGCCCTACGAGATCGAGAAATGGGACGAGAGCGGCAGCTCGGTGATATGGGTGCGCGTGCCGCACATTCCCGGCGGCTCCACCGACGACTACATCTGGATGTACTACGGCAATGATTCGGCAACAGATGATCAGAATCGTCCGGGAGTATGGGACACGGGCTTTTTGGGCGTATACCACCTGGCCGAGCCCGACTGGGTGAGAGATTCGAGTTGGCGCGGTCGTGACGGCTGGTTCAACGGCCTCCCCTCCACCATGCAGACCGGTGGCTTCGGCGACTTTGCAGTTTCCTTCGACGGAGACGACGACCGGGCCGAGGTCGGTAACTGGGACGTTGTCGGCGGCAACGGCGACAATGGCATTACTCTCGAGGCCTTCGCCTGGCGGGACGCGGGATCTCTCGACGGGCGGCTGATATCAAAGGCCGACGGCCAGCAGGACGGCAACCACTGGTGGATGCTGTCGACGATCGACAGCGGTAGCCGGCTGCGCTTTCGCCTCAAGCTGGGCGGGGTAACCCAAATTCTTTTGGGGAACAACGTAAACTATCCGGACGAGCAGTGGGTCTACTCCGTGGCCAGTTACGACGGAACAACCATGCGTCTCTATTTCAACGGATCTCCGGACGGAGAAGCCGCACACGGCGGCACCATCAGCACCGATGGCGGCAAGCCAATCTGGATCGGTTCGAATCCCTGGGATCACTACGACACCTGGGACGGCCTGATTGGCGAGGTGCGCGTCTCGAACACCGCCCGAAGTCCGGGATGGATACGAGCCCAGCAGCGCTCGCTGACAGGCAGCTTCGCGACCATTGAGCTCGAGCTTCCGAATTAGTAACCGGGCTCAGTTCCCGTACTTGTCCTTCAGTCGCATCAACTCGGGCAGCATCTTGTCGCTGGCCTCTTTCAGGTGGGCCAGCGCCGCGGTTTTCTTCTCGGCGGCCACCGAATCAGAAGCAGAAACCCGCGAAAGAGTCTCGTCACCACGAACGGCACCTATGAATGTCGTGACCTTCTTCTCGGTCTCACGCACCAGGGTCAGCAACTCCTCGGTCTCTTTCTTGCGCCCGGCCAGCATGAGCCTCTTCTGGTCGGGGGTCAGTATTCCACCGGAGCGGGATTGCTTTCCAAGAGAGCGCTCCAGCCGGCCTATGTCTTTCATCCGCGAGCGGATCTCCGCGAAGCGATCCGCAAAGGCCGTTACCCGGCGGGACACCTGGTTTACCAGGTGAGTGTCCTCGTCTCGCGAATCGAGCTTCTTTTCGATCTTGGCAAGGCGCTCGGTCGACTGCGCGGCTAACTCGGTTGCATCCGGCTCGCTCGAGAACCAGCCGCGCACCAGCCCGACCACCGTGCTGGTGCTGGCGACAACGCCGATGACACCGATGATCAGTGTCAGGGGTTTCTTGAAAAAGCTCCTTTTCTTGTCGTGGGGGGCCTGCGGCGGGGGCATACTGCTCAGCTTGTGGATCTGATCTTGCTCGGACATGGCGTTTTCCTCCCGGGCCGGGAGCCCTCAGCGGCTGTACAGCAAGCTGTTGGGCTCGAGCGGACACTCCTCGGCGATTTGAATGTCTGGCGATATCTTGCCTTCAGCTCTCAGACGAAACAGCTCGGGCACGATCTCGTCACGGACGTCAACGGGGCGCAGGGGATTTATGAAGATCGAGGTGCCGCCCTCGAACCCGGCCGGATTGTTCATCCGCCACTTGATCAAGACGTGGAACGGGATGCGTTCGAGGCAGTCGCGCGGCTGGTGGTACCACTCCTCGTTGCAGCTTGTCTCCGGCCCCTGGGCGGCATGGCAGGCGTGAACCAGGTTGCTGATGCCACGCAGCTCTTCGGGGGAGTGCTCGAAGGGTCTCAGAGACCTGGACTTGGAGTAGACTGCCAGGGTCGGGTAACGGTGCCCGAAGTCGGCGAACAGCACGGCGTGCTCATTCTCGGCCACGACCAGGTTGTTGAAGCCGGCGTAGTTTACGACCATCGAATTGTAGAAGTTTGGGTCTGAGCGGCAGGCTTCGACCTCCCTGTTGATCAGAGTGCCCCAATCGTCGAGACCGACCAGTTGCTTGTGCAGATGATCGAACGAGGCGCCGGACGGCGCCAACCAGTTTTGAAAAGTAACCACGAAGCGCACGTAACGATTGTTTTCATAGATTTCGCGAATCGCGTCAGAGGTGAAGCGAAAGTACTCGAAGTGTTCCTGCGGGCTGAAGGAACCAGACCACCACAGGGTTCGGGCGCCGCCTACGCTGGCCCGGGGTTGGTAATGTCGCTCGGCGACGATCAGCTGATGGCAACCCAGGAAAAAACTGTCGGTCTCGGCCAGCATCTGTTCTTCGGTCAGCGGGGGAATATCTTCGCCCGCCTCGCGCAGAGCGATCGTTTTCCTGCGGGCCAACTCGATCAGGTGCTCGCGCCCGGCGGGGTCTTGCCTGTAGGCCCGCGCCCATTCGTGCAGGTGCTTGCGGCCCTTGTAGTTGTAGTTGCGGCGCCAGTAATTCAGTGTGACGATCTCGTAGAGATTGGCCACCCGGCGAAAGGAAGCGGATGTCTCGCGCAGGCTGCCCGGCAGGAGCCTGGCCAGGGACTTGTAGCCGTCGCCGTCCTTGATACGACGTTCGATCTCCGGAGGCGTCTGCAGCAGGTTCTCGGGACAGAAGGCGCAGTAATCCTCGGGCTCGCGGATGGCGTCGTGTTCGACCGAGGCATGGGTAGCGTGCATGTTGGGCCGCCCGATACGACCAGGCACCCACCAGGCAGTCCTCCCGGTCAAAGGATTGGTCATCTTCAGGGTGCCGTCGGGCATCTCGCGCATGAGAGCTTGATGGTCAAAGTGGTCCATATGATTCAAGCGGTTCTCCCGCCCCCCTTGTAACAGAAAGTGAACCAACCCGGCAATGATACCAGCCGGCGGGGTAAAAAAAAAGCTCGCTGGGTTTCTTTTCGCAAGTTCTGATTGTGGTTGCTTTTGTGTTGTGGCAGTCTCTCTCTGGTGCAGCGAGATTCAGGCTGTTTCAAGGAGGACGGACATGTCCCGCATCCAGGAGCGCATTCCCCGGGATCGCTTCGAAGAGATATTCAGGCCCATGGTGCGAACGCTGGGCACGCGTAACGTGATTATCAGGTTGAACGAGGAGGCCCGCACGGCGATTCCCCGCCAGACCAAGCTGAAAGACTTCATGCCCAAGCTCGCGCTGTTGTGCTACGAGCAACAGCGCCCCAAGGTCGACGCCGAACTCGAGCGCCTGTGGAATCTCTACTTCGAGGATCGCATCGAAGACGAAGATCGCTTTCTCGATCTTTCAGACGGGCTGAATTCCAGCCTGGACGGAGAGAGGCTTCCCGTGGACGAGGAGAAACGCCAGGTTGTCAAGCTGGCTATTGAGGGCATCAAGGTCTTTCTGGAAGAAAAAGATTTTTCACCCGCCGAGATCGAGGCGGTCTTTCGTATCAAGGCCTTCCCGGAAGTGCTCGATCTATTTCTCGAGATGCGGCAAGACGAATGAGGGGTTTCCGTCGATGAGCGACGTATACCAGACTCTGGCCGAGCGCGGCTTCATCTCCCAGGTGACCGACGCAAAGGCCCTGCAAGAGCTACTGACGCGGGATAGAATCACCTGTTACATAGGTTTCGACCCCACGGCAGAGAGCCTGCACGCCGGCTCGTTGTTGCCGCTCATGGCGCTCTCCCACATGAGCCGCGCCGGGCACCGGCCGATCGCTATCCTGGGCGGCGGCACCGCCATGGTGGGCGATCCTTCCGGCAAGACCGAGATGCGCAAAATGCTCACGCCTGAACAGATCCGCGAAAACGGCCGGCATATGGAGACCCAGATTCGCAGATTCATCGGGGCGGACGGCGAGGTGATCGACAACGGCGATTGGCTTTTAGATCTCAACTACGTCGATTTCCTGCGAGAGATCGGCAGGCATTTCTCGGTCAACCGCATGCTGTCATTCGAGAGCTATAAGATCAGGCTGGAGAAAGGGCTCAGCTTTCTGGAGTTCAACTACCAGCTCCTGCAGGCTTACGATTTCCTGGTGCTCTTTCGGCGGCACGACTGCCTGTTGCAAATGGGCGGCGACGACCAGTGGGGCAACATCGTGGCCGGGATGGATCTCATTCGCCGGATCGAGTCGCAGCCCGCCTACGGGCTGACCTTTCCGCTGCTTGAGACGGCTGCGGGCGAGAAGATGGGCAAGACCGCCCTCGGAGCGGTCTGGCTCGACGCCGGGCGAACGCCCGCCTATGACTTCTTTCAGTACTTCCGCAACACCGACGATCGTGACGTCAAGCGTTTCCTGGCCCTGTTCTCGTTTGTTTCCCTGGATGAAGTGGACGCGCTTTGCTCCGGAGAGGGCGCTAAGCTGAACGCGGCTAAAGAGCGCCTGGCCTACGAGGTCACAAAGATAGTGCATGGAGAGCAGGCCGCGGACGAGGCCCTGCGGGCGGCCAAAAGCGTCTTCGGCGAGGATGGAGAAAGTTTCAGCGGCGTTCCGGCCACCGAGATTGCACGCCAGCGCCTGAGCAGGGGTGTCCTGATAGTCGACCTGTACACCGAGGTGGGACTGTGCAAGTCGAAGAGCGAGGCCCGCCGTCTGGTGCTGCAGGGCGGCGCACGGATCGGGGAACGAAGGGCGCAAGGTATCGAGGACAAGCTGACTCTCGACGATCTCGATCAGGGCACAGTGCTTATCCGGGCCGGGAAGAAAAAGGTTCACCGGGTGGTGACAGAAAAGGGGGAGACATGAGACACGCTGTATACGGCTTTTCAGTAGTAGCTCTTGCGCTTGTCATGACAGGTTGCCCGGGCACTGCCCGGCTTTCGGTAAAGGGCGGTGGCGCGGGGTTTCTTTTCGCGCTCAAGCGTCCCGGCACGAGCGCTGCCCGGGCCATGGAGACTGCCTTGCGCCGGCGGCTGGACGCGGCCGGTCTGCGGGGTTGCCGGGTTACGGCCGAGGGCGACGATCGCATCCGCGTGCTGGTGCCGGGGGTTGCAAAGAACAAGGTGGAGAGTCTACAGGCGCTGCTCGCTCGTCCCTCCCTCCTGGCGTTTAGCCTTGTAGACGAGGACAACGCTTTCTTCGAAAACCTGGCCTCCCGCCTGCCAGGGGACGGCTCCGTCCAACTGGCGATCGAGACCAATCCCGGAGTCCCAAATGGCCCTCCCCTGAAAACCTGCTACCTGACTGCCACCAGCCGCGCAAAGCTTACGACTTTCCTGTCCGGGTTGACTCCTCCCCCGGGGCGCCGGATCGGCATCCTGTGCGGGGAGTGGGGCCTGCTGGCCTACCTGGTTGAGGATCCGCCCACCATGGCCGGACCGCGGATTCAAGAGGCCCGCGTGGTAGAGGCCGACAAGGGTGGTATCGCCGTTGAAATCAGGCTTGCCGCCGAGCAAAGCGAAGCCTTTGCACGCCTGACGCGCAAGAACCTTCACCGGCGCCTGGCCATCCTGGTTGACGGCGAGATTCGCTCGGCCCCTGTTATCCAGGCCGTGATCGAGTCGGGGCGCGCCATGATCGGGGCCAGCCCCATGGCGCCCGTAGGCCTGGCCGAACGAGAGGCCCGCTCGTTGGCGGCCAGCCTGACAGCCTGGAGCCTGGCCGGTGATTTGACCCTGATCGAGCGCAGGCTGACTCCTCCCCTAAGTCGTTGATTAGATAAAAATTGACAACTGCCCGGCGTTGGGAATGAACTGCCCTCGTTGATTGTTCCAAGGCAGTTCAGCTGCAACGCTGTTGTTTCGAGACCAATGGGAGACGCGAGATGATCGAAGTCGAGAAGGTTTCAAAGAACTATGGCGAGGTGCGGGCCTTGCGGGATGTGTCTTTCGGCATCACACGCGGCGAGATCGTCGGTCTGTTGGGCCCTAACGGCGCCGGCAAAACGACCCTGCTCAAGGTGCTGACGGGATACTTCGAGCCGACCGACGGCCGGGTGCGTATCGCAAGCGTGGATGTCGTCGAGGACCCCGTTTCGGCCAGGAAGAAGATCGGCTACCTGCCTGAAAACTCCCCGCTATACCCCGAGATGCTGGTCCAGGAGAGCCTGCTGATGACGGCCGAGCTGCGAGGCATCGAAGGCGACAGGCGCCGGCAGTTGCTGGAACGCGCCGTGCGGTCATCCGGGCTGGGAGACGTTCTCACCCGCCCGATAGGCAAGCTCTCCAAGGGGTTCCACCAGCGTGTCGGCCTGGCCCAGGCCATCCTGGATGAACCGGATATATTGATCCTCGATGAACCCACCAACGGGCTCGACCCCGACCAGATCGTCGAGGTACGCAACTTGATCAGACGGCTGGCCTCTCACTCGACCGTTATTCTCTCGACCCACATTCTGTCCGAAGTCGAGCATACCTGCGAGCGAGTGCTGGTGCTGATGAACGGTCGCCTGCGAGCCGATGCGCGCATGTCCGAACTGACCGCCACCAATCGCTTCCGGGTGATCTTCGCAGCCGGTACGAAAATGGAGCCGATTCGCTCCGACCTGCAATCCGCCGCGGGGATCGAGTCGGTGTCTCCCGAAGCGGATCCGGACGGGCTCGTGCGCCTCTCGGTCGAAGGCGACTCCGGGGCCGATTTGGGCCGGCTGATCTTCGAGCGGGCCAAGGCCAACGACTGGCCGCTGCGCGAGTTGCACCGCAACACGCGGACCCTGGAGTCTGTATTCAGGGCCCTGTCTTCCGGACAGGAGGTGAAGATATGAAACACACCATGGCCATCGCCCGCAAGGAGTGGAGGGCGTCCTTTCTGTCTCCTGTGGCCTTGATCTTCCTGGCCATCTTTCTTCTGGCTTCGCTGTTCGTGTTTTTTTTCGTCGAGGGTTTTTTTGCCCGCAACATCGCTGACGCGCGGCCGTTCTTCGACGGCATGCCAGTTTTGCTGGTGCTTCTGGCCTCTGCTTTTACCATGCGCCTGTGGAGCGAAGAGGCTCGCTCAGGCACGCTTGAGGTGCTATTGACCTTGCCCCTCAGGATACGCGAGGTCGTGCTGGGCAAGTTCCTGGCCGGGGTCGGGTTGATGCTGGTCGCCCTGTTGTTGACCCTGCCGGTGCCCATTACCGTCTCAATCCTCGGCAATCTCGACTGGGGGCCGGTGATCGGCGGTTACCTGGGCCTGCTGCTTCTGGCCTGCGCCTACCTGGCCATCGGCATGTTCATCTCCTCGCTTACCAACAACCAGTTGGTGGCTCTGTTGATGAGCATCGTCGTTTGCGGCTTGCTCGTTCTGCTGGGTTACTTGCCGCGCCTCGTCCCCATGGGACTGGCCGTCGACGAGATCCTCAGGGGGCTCGGCACCGGGAGTCGTTTCGACAGCATGTTGCGCGGAGTGCTCGACCTGCGCGACCTGATCTACTACTTGAGCCTGGCGGCACTCTTCCTCGCCCTGAACGGGCTCTCACTGGAGCGGCGCCGCTGGAGCAGCGGCCCACAGGGCCGGTCCCGACATCGCGGCCTGGTGCTGGGCGTGGTCTTGCTGGGGGCCAACCTGCTGGTCTTCAACCTGGGTATGGCCCCAATCGCCGGTCTTCGGGCGGACATGACCGAGTGGGGCGAATTCAGCATCTCGCCGGTGACCAAGCAACTGCTGAACGGGGCCAAGGAACCCTTGCTGGTGAGGGGATACTTCTCGGACAAGACCCATCCCCTGCTCGATCCGCTGGTGCCGCGTATCAAGGATTTCCTGCGCGAGTTGCGGGTCGCGGGCGGTTCGAACGTCTCCTGCGAGTTCATAGACCCGACCAATGACGACGAGGCGATAAAGGAGGCCCAGTCGAAGTACGGCATCCGTTCGGTGCCTTTCCGTTTTTCTAACCGTAACGAGGACTCGGTGGTCAACGCCTACTTCGATATCCTGGTGCGTTACGGGGATCGTTTCGAAGTGCTCAACTTCGCAGACTTGATAGACGTCGAGGTCCAGGGCACCGATGTTCGCGTCAGCCTGCGTAACCTGGAATACGACATCGCCCGTTCGATCAAGAAGGTCATTTACGGTTTCAAGAGCCTCGAGTCGGTTTGCATGCAGATAGAAGGGGAGGCGAGTCTGAAAATATTCGCCTCGTCCAAGAACATGCCCACGGAGCTTGCGGAGATTCCCAAGCGTATCGAGAAGGCGGCCGATGAGATCAAAAAGCGCTGCGGAGGCAAGTTCGACTACAGCCTGATCGACCCCGACCAGGCCGAAAGCGGCATTACTCCAGAACAGCTTTACAAGCAGTATGGCATCAAGCCGATGGCCTTATCGATATTAGATAATCGCACTTTCTATCTGAGCATGCTGATGCAGATCGGCGACAAGGCCGAGGCGTTGAATATCTCGGGCAAGTTGAGCGAGGCCGACGCCAAACGCGAGATCCAGGCCTCGTTGCAGCGCCATGCGCCGGGCTTCATGAAGACCGTCGGCATTTTCGTAAGCAAGACGGCTCCGAAGATGAACTACCCGGGAATGCCGCCGCCGCGGAATCAAACCTTCAACGCCTTGAAGAAACAGCTGAGCGGCACCTATGAGGTGACCGATGTCGATTTATCTTCCGGGATCGTGCCCGGCTACGTCGACGTGCTTGTGGTTCTCGGCCCGCGCGACCTGGGAGAACGCGAACGCTTCGCAATCGACCAGTTCCTGATGCGGGGCGGATCGGCCATCATTACGGCCGGGGCGTATACCTTCGAGCCGGGCCAGTCGGGAACGCTGGATGTCAACCTGAAGAAGACCGGCCTTAGCGAAATGCTCAAGACCTACGGCGTCGAAGTCGGACAGGCGGTGGTTCTCGACGAGCAGAACGCGGCCTTCCCTGTGCCGGTTGTCAGGCAGTTGGGCAACATGCGCGTCAGGGAGATCAAATTGGTTCACTACCCGCCCTTCGTTGATGTCAGCGGAGACGGGCTGGCCGGCGACAATCCGGCCACGGCTGCGCTGCCGTCGGTGGTCTTCCACTGGTCGTCGCCGGTGAGTTGCCAAGCTGCCGACAAGCAGGCTTCCGGTAACAAGCCTGTTTGCAAGACGCTGCTGCAGTCTTCGGACAAGGCCTGGGAAGTTCCCTATTTCCAGGCGCAGCCCGATTTCCAGAGGTTTCCAGGGCTGGGGTTTTCCGAGCCCGAGAGAACCAAGCGCATTCCGCTGGCGGTCAGCGTGGTTGGCAAGCTCGAAAGCTTCTTCAAGGGCAAGCAGTCGCCGGTGCTCTCAGGAGAGAAGCCCGGACCCGCCGCCAAGGGCAAGCCCGAGAAGAAAGAGGGCCACCGCGCCGGTATGATCGAGCGCTCCGAGCAGGAGGCCCGCTTGTTGGTGCTGGGCTCGGCCAACTTCGTAAACGACATCGTGCTGTCAATTTCCAGTCAGGTCTCGCAGGCCAATCTGGCCAACCTGCAATTCGTGAACAATTTAGTCGATTGGTCGGTGGAAGACGCCGGCCTGTTGAGCATCCGCTCCAAGGAGCGCTTCGCCCGAACGCTGGCGCGACTGGATTCTGGTGAGATGATCGGCTGGCAGGTCGGCAACTTCGCCTTCGCTATCCTGGCCGTCGTGTTGATCGGACTTATCACCCTGGGAAGACGCGGCCGGGCCGTGCCGATAATGGCCGCCGGGGCTGGCAAGGACGAAGGGAGGAAGGAGTCATGAAGCGGACCAACCGGTTACTGACTGTACTGCTGGCCGGCCAGGTGGTCATCTTCGGCCTGGGCTACGTCTTTTGCGGCTCTGAGGAAGGACACAAGGCATCGCGGGTTCTGCTGCTTTCGGGGATCGATCGCGATTCGATCGAGAGCCTGACGATCGAGGACAAGGACGGCAAGTCGATAAAGCTCGCCCATGGCAAGAGCGGCTGGAGCCTGCCGGAGCACTCCGGCTTCCCGGCCGATGCGGCCAAGGTCGATCGCATCCTTGGAAAGCTATTGGGAATGGAATCGGTCTACGTGGTCTCAAGCGGTACGTCGCATCACGTCGATCTCGAAGTGGCCTCCGACAAGTTCCGCAGCATGGTCACCCTGGAAGGGCCCAAGAGCAAGAAGCTTTTGATTATCGGCAAGACGGGCTCGGACGGTTACACCAACGTGCGCCTCGACACCGGTCCCGGGGTTTACGCCATAGAAGATCTGAAGGCCTGGGAACTGGGCACGCGGATTGGCGACTGGGTCAAGCGCGAATACCTCGACGTCGAGAAGAAGCGCCTGGCCAAGCTCGAGATCCACAGGGGCGAGACTAATATCGTGCTCGAGCGTAACAGCCTGGCGGGCTGGAACATCAACGGCCAGCCGGCCGACAAGAAGGAAGCCGACGGCCTGGTCGACAAGGCCGTCAAGATCGAGGTCAGCGACGTCGTCGGCTTGCTCTCGGATGTCGCCAGCAAGAACAAGGTTGACCAGGGCAAGACCCCGCTGACGCTGGTGCTCTCGCTGGCAACAGAGCAGCTCCCCGCCACGGCCCCCGCCGGGGAAGAAGCCAAAGAAGCTGCCCCACAGGTGCCGGAGATCAACGAGCGCCAGGTGATTCACCTGGCACTCGATCCCGACAAGGACACGAATGTCTACTGTTACAGCGACGATTCCAAGTTTGTAGTCAGGCTGGACAAGTGGCGGGTGAAGAGGTTCTTCGAGATAAACCCGGACAAGCTCGCGTCCAAGAAATAGAGCCGCAATCCCGCCCCTGTTTCACCATCTTTGTTGTATGATCGCTCCCTTGGTCCATGTTACAAGTGGGTGGGAGGTGTGCGATGAAGTCGCGCAACCTGGCCATCCTCTTCGTGGACATCGCCGGGTACACCGAGCGGACCGGACAGCAGAGTCGCAAGGAAAGCGCCGCCTGGCTGCGGCGCTACGAGGAGCTGATCCTGCCTCTGCTCGGGGCTTTCGGCGGGCGGAAGATCAAGGCCATCGGCGATGCCTACCTGTGTACCTTCGTGTCCCCGACCAACGCGCTCCTGTTCGGCATGGCGGTTCATGATCGTCTCTTCGAGTACAATCGATCCGCGCCGCCGGCCGAGCGGATCGATGTCCGTATTTCGATGAACGTGGGCGAGGTGCGCCTGCATCGCGGCGATGTGTACGGAGAACCGGTAAACATCGCCGCCCGGCTGGAAGGCTTGACCCCCCAGGGGGAGATCTGGTTCTCCGAGGCCGCCTATCTGGCCATGACCAAGAGCGAGGTCCCGACCGAAGAAGTGGGCGTCAGGGAACTGAAGGGAATACACGAGCCTGTCAAGATCTACCGCGTTCCCAGGGACGCCGACTACCGCCTGCTGGGACTATCCGAAGAACAGCAGCAGGACAAAGAAGATCTCGTGCAGGGCTCGCTAGACTACCCCTACAAAGGAATCGGGCTTGGGCGCGCCCGCGAAAAAGGGCTGGTCATGTCTCTGGCCGGGGTTCAGAGCAGAGTCAAGGGCGCACGTAGCCTGGCGGCTGAAGGCCTGCGCAGTGTCGGCTTGCGCATAGTAAAAGTTCCCCCACGAATCTGGATGCCGTTGGCCGGTGTTGTAGTTGCCTTGCTCGGTATTTTGTTGCTTTGGCCCGCCGGGCAGTTTGCCAAGGTCGAAAAGGCTCTCGATCAAGGTAGGTTTGCTGCTGCTTTAGCGTTGATGGAAAAGCATCCCCGCAGGGACACTCCATCAGGCATGGCCATGCAGGCGCACGTTCTTCTGTCTCAGAAGGATCCATCTGTGGAACGGGCCGGCAACCTGCTCATGCAGGTATGTAAGAAAGATCCGACAAAACTTTCCGAAAGCCGCGTCCGGGCCGACCTGGTAGCTTGCCTCGATCAATCGAACGCGGGCTCGATCGCGGAATTCATTTCCAAAACGGCTTTCAACCAACTGCAAGACGAGTTGATTGCCGCCTCGCGCAGAAAGCGCTACTGGCTGCGCTGGAACGCGATCCACTTACTTTTGAAAAACGGCGCCGCAGACGAAGTCGATCTGGGATACGCCTACATCCAGGACTTGCGCTATGCGGGTTCATGTTCGAGCCGCAAACGAGCGGCGAAGAAGCTGGCCGAGATGAAAGACACCCGGGCACTGCCTGCGCTTCGCGAAGCCGGCAAGCGCTCTTTCTTGGAAAACCTGTGCATGGGCGACACGCTCGAAGACGCCATCCGCGAGATCAGGCGCTGATCGTTACCCGCTCGATTGATCTTTCTGCTTCAAACTGAGATTTAATTTAGGCGATGATCATGAAACCGACTCAAATCCACTTATTTCTTATGTGCCTGCTCGCCACAGGATGCGCGGCACAGAGCCAGACTCTCATCCTGGATGAGGGCGGAACGCGCGCCACTGGGACCGACCTGTGGACCAGGGCCGTCAACATCGCCGGGAAGAATGCACGTTGGGAAGCAGGCAAGTACACAATCCGGTTCGAAGTGAGGGACGGCAGCGGGAAGGTCGAACAAACACAGACAATGACCTACGAACGCAAACTTTCATCGCAAGGCTCGCTGATCGAGAAGTTGGTGAGCGCAACCAAGGACGGCGAGGACGTGACCGCCGCGCGCCGGCAGGAGGAAGAAAGCCAGCAATCGGCGGAATCAAATTTGCAGAATTCGGCGGCGAAGGAAAAGAAGGGCACCATCCAGGTCAGGCTTTACGGCAAACATCCGTTCGATTCCGACGACCAGGAGGCCGTCACCATCGAACGCAGGGACGAGACGCGTCAGATCCAGAATAGAACCTGTCAGGGATACAAGTTCCGCTTCGAGCAGGGAGACGGCGCGTTTACCAGCGGGATGGCCTGGCTTGACGTGAAGATCGACAATAATCCGAAACCGTCCCTCTTTTCTTTTCCCTATTGGCAAACGCCCGCAAGGCTGCTTTTGAGCTGCGCGCAGTCCAGGGAGCCGGGCTCGTATTTATCGAGGTCCACCGAGTCGCAGATTGAACTCCAGTCCATCGTGGCGCATTCGCAGTTGACTTGGTTGGTGTCCTGTCCCTTGGCCCAGCATCCGCAAACGGTCGAGCCCGAGCCTTCGTTGGCGCAGTAGTCTTCCATGCAGTTACTCAGATCGGTTTTCAGCGCGTCGCAGTTGGCGGAGTCGCCGGAGCCGCAGCCGGCAATGGGAGCAATCATGAAAAACAGTGTGATCATAGTCATCAGGTGTCGCATGGGTGGTTCTCCTTCCTGGGGGGAATGGGTGAATGGGACGGTTGCAACTTTTCCAAGGCTGCCAGGATCTTCTCGGGTGTGATGGGCAGATCGCGGATGCGCACGCCGATTGCATCGTAGATGGCGTTGGCTATGGCCGGGGCCGTGGGCACCATGCCCGCTTCGCCTACTCCCTTGGCGCCGAAAGGGCCGGCCGGGTCGTTGGTTTCTATGAAGTCCAGCTCGATCGGAAAATCCATCTCGGCCGCGGTGGGGATCTTGTAGTCGCGAAAATCGGGGTTAATAATCCGGCCGCGCTCGCTTTTTACCTCTTCGTAAAGGGCGTAACCGACTCCCTGGGCCAGGGCGCCGTAGGTCTGTCCGGCCAGCGTTTGGCGGTTGAGCACCCGGCCCACGTCGTGGGCGGCGGCCAGCTTGACGATCTTGACCTCGCCCGTCTGGCAGTCGACCTCGACCTCGGCGCCCTGGGCGCCGAAGGCGTAGGCGGCCGACATGTTGCCGTAGCCCTTGTTCCAATCGGGCAACTCATTGGGCGGATCGTAGAAGACCTCGGCAACCAGCACCTCGCCCTGCTGGCGAAAGTGAATGGCTCGCAGCAAAACATCCAAATTTACCAGTAGGACGGGATCATCCGGCGCGCCGGGGACGAAAACTACTCCGGCGCGCATTTCGAAGCGACTGTCCTTGGCGGCCTGCGAGATGTTGAAGTCCGGCGGGCTATAGCCGGGTTCACGCTTGCTCATACGGGCTATGTTCTTCTGCACCAGGTCCGTGTACAGCTCGCGTGCGTGTTCGAAAATCTTGTCGCGCATCTGCAGTGCCGCGGCCACGGCCGCGTTACCGGCCATGAAGGCGCCTCGGCTTGCGTGCGTGCCGACATCCCAGGGACAGGTGCCTGTGTCTGTGGGGTTGACAAAGACCTTTTCAGGAAGCACCCCGAGGGCCTCGGCCACGGCCGCGACCAACACCGTATGCAGACCCTGGCCCATCTCGACCCCGCCGTAGTAGACGTTGACGTTGCCGAAGTCGTCGAGCTTGAGAATCAGGCCCGAGCCGTCCGAGCGATAAATGCGCCCGCCGCCGCCGACGTGGATCAGCGAGGCCATCCCGACCCCGGTCTTCTTGTTTGCAGAGCTTAGGCGCTTGTTCTTCCAGGCCAGCTTCCGGGCCACAGAATCGATGCACTCACGCAGGCCGCAGGTTGTCACCTTGAGACCCATCGGGGTGGTCTCGTTCGGACGGTTGCAGTTGACGAGTCGCAGCTCGATCGGATCGATACCGGCCTCTGCGGCCAGCTCGTCGAGGTTGCTCTCCAGCGCCCAGGTCAATTCGGGATTGCCGTAGCCGCGCATTGCCTGACAGTAGGTGTTGTTAGTGTAGACCAGGCCGGCGTCGAAATAGATGTTGGGCACGCGGTAGAGCGAGGTGGCCGGCAGCAGCATCACCGTCGGGTAGGTCGCGCCCCACGAGGTGTAAGCGCCGTTGTCCAGCAGCACTTCGATCTTGCGAAAGGTCAACCGGCCTTTTTTATCACAGCCCTGTTCGATGTGCGTGCGCGAGGATTGGCGCGGGGATAAGCGGGCGAATTCCTCGCCGCGGTCGTAGAGGATCTTCACCGGGCGGCCGCTGCGGCGCGCCAAGAGAATGGCGATGTACTCGTAGGCGTGCGTGTCAAGCCCGGTACCAAAGCCTCCGCCCAGGGTCGGAACGATCACTCGCGTGTTCTTGCCCCGAAGTCCCATAGCGGAAAGCGCCTGGTTGAAGTCACGCTGTGCCAAAAAGGGAATCTGCGTCTTGGCCCAGACTGTCAGGTTGTTGTTCTGGTCGAATTCTGCGATGCAGCCTGCCGTGCCCATGCAGCTTTGCTGTACCAGCTGCGTCGAATATTCTCCGGCCACGGCGTAGTCGGCGGCCGCCCGGCCGGCAGCCAGGTTACCCGACTCGTGGTGATAGCGCAGCCCCAGTCGGTTGTCTGTGCGCTTTGCTCCGCGCGGATCAGTCTCGTGAACCAGCGGCGCGCCCTCGGCCAGCGCCTGTTCGGGACTGAAGACGGCCGGAAGCGGTTCGTACTCGACCTCGATCAACTCGACCGCCTCGGCGGCGATGCGCGGATTGATGGCGGCCACGGCGGCGACCTCGTCGCGCTGCTGGCGCACCCTGTCCTTCTTTAAAGCGAAGTTGTCGCGCATAAACCCGATGCGTATCTCGGGAGTATTGTAGGCGGTGATTACCGCTTGCACGCCCGGCAAACGTTCGGCCCGCGAGGTGTCGATCTTAACTATGCGCGCGTGGGCATGGGCCGAGAACTTGATCTTGCCGAAGAGCATGCCCGGGCGCGTAAGATCGTGGATATATACCGCCCGTCCTGCGGCCTTGTCCGCGGCGTCGGGGCGCGGCATGTCCCAGCCGATATATTCGAGATCAGGCGCCATGTTTTTCGTCTTTGCAGGCGGCGTGCTTGATCGAATCTACAATCTGCACGTAGCCGGTGCAGCGGCACAGGTTGCCCGTGAGTGCCTCGCGGATCTCTTCCAGCGCGGGATGCGGGTTCTCGTCGAGTAGCGCCCGGGCCGACATGATCATGCCGGGAGTGCAGAAGCCGCACTGGATCCCGCCGTGTTCGACGAAGGAACGCTGCAGCGCCGAGAGATGGTTGTCCGTCTGATTTAGCCCTTCGATAGTCAGCACGCTCTTGCCCTCGATCTCGGGGGCTGGATAGAGGCACGAGTTGACCGCCCGGCCGTCGACGATCACCGTGCAGGCGCCGCACTCGCCCTGGCCGCAGCCCTCCTTGGTACCATACAGGCCGAGTTGCTCACGCAGCACGTCGATCAGGCGTTGGTGCTCCTCGATTGTGACCTCGGCCGGCTTGCCGTTACAGCTGAATGTGATTCTCATCATGGCTCGTTCCCGTATAGCAGCGACTCGAGCGCCCGTCGCAGATATACTCCGACCAGCCGCCTGCGGTAATCCGCCGAGGCGCGCAAGTCGTCGATGGGCGTCACTGCATCCATCGCCGCTTGCGCGGCCTGAGCGAGAAGCTTGGGAGTTACGCGCTTGCCGGCGAGAAGATCCTCGGCCTTGCGCAGGCGCAGGCAAACCGGGGCCACGGAGCCCGCGGCCAGACGAACCCGGCTCAGTTCGTCTCCATCGGCGACGAGCAGCACCGCCAGCGAGACGATGGCCAGGTCCATACACACACGGCCCTTCTTGAGATAGATTCCCAGAGCACCTGAAGGCGCTTTTGGC
The DNA here is from genome assembly GCA_035528415.1 of Myxococcota bacterium. Classification (GTDB taxonomy): domain Bacteria; phylum Myxococcota; class B64-G9; order B64-G9; family B64-G9; genus DATKYQ01. Next base: position 131,153 of record DATKYQ010000043.1, read on the forward strand.
AGCAGGACGTGGGTCAAGATCTCGTCCGGAGGCGAGCAGGTTTGCCCGGGACCGGTCATGAAATCCTCGATCGCGATCTCACGTTCGCCCAAGGGGCTCGCAAGCCGCACCCGAGCCTCGAGCGCCAGCAGGGCGGGGGCCGTGTCGGCACAGGGCGAACAGTTGCACAGGTTGCCGCCGATGGTGGCAAGGTTGCGGATCTGCGGGCCGCCCAGCTTGTGTGCGGCTTGTGAAAGCAACGGGTAACGCGTGCAAAGCCCGACGTCGCGCAGCAGGTCGGCGATGGTAGTCGAGGCGCCGATGCTGGTCGTCTCGCCAAGATCGATTTCCCCTAACTCGGGAATCGCGCGTAGCGAAATCAGCGCCGCAGGGCGCATGGCGCCGCAGTTGATTTTGACCATGACGTCGGTCCCGCCGGCGACGAAGCGCGCGTCTGGACTTTCATTCTTCAGGCGCAGGGCCTCTGCGATCGAATGCGGACGATGATAGGCGAAAGCGCTCATGCCACAATCCTCTGCTCCCGCAGCGAGGCGATCTCAGATAGCGAATATCCAATCTCGGCAAGCAGGCTGTCGGTATCGGCGCCGTAGGCCGGGGCGAAGGGCAGCAGGCCGCCCGCGGCTTCGAGATGATCGGTGTCGGCGGCGGCCGGAGGCAAGCGCACACGGCGCCCGTCGGGCGCCACCGTCCCGAGTGCGTTTTCCCGGACGAAGGGCAACTCGGGCACCTCCTCGATCGGCGTGATCGGCGCGTGGGGGATGCCGGCGGCGGTCAGCACCGCGTCCAGCTCGCGCGTCGGGCTGCCGCCGATGATTTTCGCCATGGCCGCGTGCAGCTCGCGCTTACCTCGCCTGCGGCCCTCGTTGGTCCGGTAGAGCTCCTGGTCGAGCGTGGCGAACATCTTTTGGTCGACAAAGCGTGTCCACTGGACATCGCTGCCGATGGCCAGGTAAACGTAACCGTCCGACGTGCGGTAGGCATTCACCGGAATGAACTGGCGGTGCTCGTTGCCCGAACGCCGCAGTTCCGCAGGTGGGCTGTCCATGTCCAGCATCGGCAAAAAAGTTTGCAGCCACGAAACCGCCGCGCGGGCCATGGAAATGTCGATGCGCTTGCCGCGGCCCGTCTCCTGACGTTCGATCAATGCCAGCAAAACCTGGATGAAAGCCTCGTCCCCGGCCTTTAGATCGGCCAGCGGCGGCCCGCACTGCAGCGGAGGCCCGTCGGGCAGGCCGGTAAGATCCATGTAACCGCATAATGCCTGCAGGACGGGATCGTAACCGGGCACATCAGGGTGCGAAAGGCCCATGGCCGAGACGCAGCACCAGACGATGTCTTCCTTGGCGCGCTTGATGCTGGCGTAGTCGATACCCAGTTTCTGGTGGCGCGCCGGCAGGGTGTTGGTGCAGAAGACGTCGGCGCCGAGCTCGGAGATCAGGCGCCCGAGCAGCTTATGGCCTGCGGGGTTCTTGAGATCTACGGCCATGGCTTCCTTGCCTACGTTGGGAGCCACGAAATAAGAGTACCGGTCTTCGCCCGCTACAGGGCGTCCGACGTAGCGGTTGGGATCGCCGCGGGACTTGCGTCCCGGCACGGGAGTAGGCTCGACCCTGATCACCCGCCAGCCCTGGTGCACCATGCGCAGGGTGGCGTAGGTCATTGTCAGGGCCTGCTCGACGCTGATGACTGTCTGGGGTCTCAAGATCTCTCCCCGTCCTCAGAAGCGGACCGGTTCCTTATAAGTGCCGAAGACGTCCTTCAGCACGCCGCATACCTCGCCGACGGTGGCGTAGGCCTCGACCGCATCCATGATCGCCGGCATGACGTTCTTGCCGCTTTCGGCAGCAGCGCGCACGACCAAAAGCAGCTTCTCTACAGCGACACCGTCGCGTCCGGCGCGGATCTTATCGAGGCGAGCCACTTGTTTTCCGGCCTCGTCCTCCCGGTAGGGATGGAACTCCACATCGCGTTGCTCTTCTTCTTCGACGAAGCAGTTGACTCCCACCTTCTTGATCTCGCCTGACTGAATCTTGCGTTCTTGCTCGTAGGCCTGGGCGTTGACGGCGGCCTGTACTCGACCCGTGGCCACCGCCTGCACGATGCCTCCCTGCTCTTCAAGTTCGCGCATCAGTTCGACGATGCGCGCTTCCATCTGGTTGGTGGTCGTCTCTATGAACCACGAGCCGCCCAGCGGATCGACCGTGTCGCATAGGCCGATCTCGTGCATCAGGATCTGCATGGTGCGCAGGCTGAGTTTGGCGGCGTGTTCGGATGGAATGGTGTAGGCCTCGTCGTAGGAACACAGGGCCATGGTCTGCGTGCCGGACAGCGCGCTTACCAGCGCGTAGTAGGCCCCGCGAGCGATGTTGTTTTCGGGCTGCTGGATGGTCAGCCCGCCGCCGCCGCCGCCGGCGATCATGCGCAGGCGCAGGCCGCGGGGATCGCCGGCCCCATATTCCTCACGGAGAATCTTGGCCCACAGGCGCCGCCCGGCGCGGAACTTGGCCACCTGCTCCCAGAGGTTGCCGTGGATGTCGAAATTGAAGGTGATCCCGGCGGCCAGCGCGTCGATATCCAGCCCGCGCTGCAAGGCATGCTCGATATAAGCCCGGGCGATGGACAGGGCATATGCCATCTCCTGGGCCGGGTTGGCTCCCGACTCGCGGATGTGGTAGCCGCAGACGCTGACCGGGCTGTAGCGCGGTACGTTGCGGGCGCAAAACTCCATCGTGTCTCCCACCAGGCGGATCGACGGCTCGACCGGAAAGATCCAGGTGCCGCGGCCGATGAACTCCTTGAGGATGTCGTTCTGGCAGTTGCCGCGCAGCTCGGCCAGGTCGTAGCCGCGCTTGCGGGCCATGGCGAAGTACATAGCCATGATGGCCACGGCCGAGCCGTTGATCGTCAAGGAGACGGTGATCTTGTTGAGATCAATGCCGGCGAAAGCCTCTTCCATGTCCGCCAGGCTGTCTACCGCCATGCCCACACGGCCGATCTCGCCCGCGGCCATCTCGTCGTCGGAGTCGAGGCCGCACTGGGTAGGTAGATCGAAGGCCACGTTCAGCCCGGTCTGGCCGTTCTCGAGCAGCCACAGGAAGCGCTCGTGGGTCTCGGCCGCCGTGCCGAAACCTGAGTATTGGCGCATGGTCCAGGGACGCTTGCGATACATCGAGGGGTGGATGCCGCGTGTGTAAGGATAGTTGCCCGGATCACCCACACCGTCCATACCACCGCTGTTCTCGACGTCCACGGCCGTGTAGACCGGCTTTACCTCAAGCCCCGATTCCCAGAAGAGGGGGGACACCTCGTTCTTTTTATCGCTCACCGCGTCACCTTTTCACGAATGAAGTTTACTAACTTTTCGAACGGCGTGCCGGTGGGAAAGACGCCGTCCACGCCCAACTCGGCCAGGGCCGCGTTGTCGCGTGCGGGAATATTTCCGCCCACCAGCCATAGCACGTCCTCGAAGCCGCGTTGTTTCATTTCTTCGGACAGTCGGCGGCACAACGGCAGATGGGCGCCGGAGAGGATCGACAGGCCGAGCACGTCGACGTCTTCTTCCTGCGCGGCCTTGGCGATGGACCCGGGAGATTGTCGCAGGCCGGTGTAGACGACCTCCATGCCGGCGTTCATCAGCGCGCGACAGACCAGCTTGGCCCCGACGTCGTGACCATCGAGGCCCGGTTTGGCGATCAAGGCACGGATTGGCTTGGTCATTTCTTCCTCCGCAGAGCTTCGGTCGCATCATGGTCGACCTTGAGCGTTTGTTGATCGATGACCACCGAGTAGTCCCGGTGGGCGCCCTCGATGGAGACGTAGCCTTCGGTAACGTCGGCCGCCACCAGTTCGGGATCGCGCTCGGCGGGATCTCCGTAGCCGCCGCCGCCGGCGGCGTCCATGACCACCACGTCGCCGGATTGTAAGCGCGACAGGCCGTAGGGGTCTCCCGGCTGGCCGTTTATCGTAAAGCGCGCCCGCGCTCCGGGCCGGCCGCCGAAAAGGCCCTCGGGAGGATAGCGGAATCGGCCGGACTGGATGCCCAGGTAGACCGGCGGTCTGGGGGCCTGTTCGCCCTCGGGAACCCTGAAGACCACCCGCCGGCCGAGGCCGCCCCGGTGGCGTCCGGGACCGCCCGAATCGGGCAACAGCTCGCGGCGCTCGACGATCAGCGGGGTGTCGCCTTCGAAGATCTCCACCGGCGTGTTGGCCCCGTTGGCGGGGAAGATGTAATCGTGCTGACCATCTTCCCCGGCGCTTGCACCCATGCCCCCGCCCCTGATTATCACCGTATGCCACGGCTGTCCGTCATGCCGCCGGCCGTAGAAGACGTTCATTGTCGCCGGCGTGCCGCCGCTGCCTGCGATAACCCTGTCCGGCAGCGCCCCGGCCATGGCTCGGTAGACGATCTCGGTCAAGAAATGCCCGATCTGCATGCGCGCCGCGACGGCAACCGGGAAGCTGCAGTTGACCACCGTTCCCTCGGGAGCCGCGACCGAGATCGGCCGCGTGCAGCCGTCGTTGTTGGGCATGTCCGGGTCGAGCATGCTCTTGATGGCCATGAAGACGTAGGCGTAGGTAAAGTTGAATACGACATTGCCGCCCCAATCGACGTGCGCCGAGGAGCCCCCGAGATCGACCGAGATCTTGTCACCGGCGACCTCGACCGCGGCCCGGATGACAACGTCGTCGCGCCCTTCGGGTTGTTCGATGACGCCCTGCGCGCGGTAGACGCCGTCGGGGATCTTGGCAATGGCCCGCCGCATGCTGCCCGCCGTGCGCTCGAAGATCTCACGGGCCAGTTCGTCGAGCCCGTCCAGGGAGTACTCGTCGAGCATCAGACGGATCTTCTCTGCACAGACGTGATTGGCGGCGATCTGCGAGCGGATGTCCCCGACGACCTGATCGGGGGTGCGCACGTTGGCGCGGATCATGTCGAGCAGCGCCTGGTTGACGACTCCAGCCTCGTGAAGCTTGACCAGCGGGATGAACAGGCCGTCCTCGTAGACGTCGTGGTTGTCGGACGACACCCGCCCGCCGATGTCCGAATGGTGAAAGACGCAAGCGGTGTAGGCCACGAGCAAGTCACGCTGGAAAATAGGGCTGAGCACGCAGATGTCGTTGAGGTGCCCGGCCAGCGCCCAGGGGTCATTGGTGATGAAGACGTCTCCGGGGCGGCAGGCATCTGGAGCCATTTGGCCGACCAGCTTCTTGATACCCAGGGCCATGGCGCCCGACTGGCCGGGGGTGGCGAATGTGCCCTGCGCCAACTCGCGGCCCTGCCTGTCGGTGAACATGCAGGTGTAGTCATGCGCGTCCCTGAGCAGGCTCGAGAAGGCCGTGCGTGCCACGGAGCCGTCGGCCTCGTCGACGATGGAGATCAAGCGGCGCCAGAGGATCTCGAGAGTTATGGGATCGAAGCCGGTCTTCATCGTGTGGCTCCCAGCAAGTCGATCCACAAGAATCCAAACTCGTCCAGCGACACCCGGCCGTCCTCGCCGACGACCAGCGTGGATTCACGCTCTTCGATGATGGCGGGTCCGCGGAAGGCCGCGCCCGGACCGAGGCTGTAACGGTCATAGACAGTATGCGCTACGAAATCTCCCGCGGCGGCCGAATAGGCACGGCGCTCGCCCTTGACGGCGTTTTGCGAATCGCCGCCCGATTTTACAAGCTTTGGAAGCTCAAGCGGGCGCTCGGGCAGACTGGCGCGCAACCTGAAGTTGACAAACTCGACGGGCGCGGTCGGATAGGTGCGCCCATAGAGCCGTTCGTACTCGGCGTCGAACAGTCTGCGGATCTCGTCGCGGCCCAAGGCCGCGAAGTCGTCCTCGGGCAGCGGGATGTTTGTCTCGGAGCCCTGTCCCACGAAGCGCAGGTCGACCGAGCGCTTGAATAATAACTGTTCCGGCGTGTGCTCGTGTTGCAGCGCCCGGGCGCCGTCGATCTCCAGCCCCGCGAAGATCTTCTCGATCGCCTCAAAGTCTGCGCTTTCCAGCGCCGCCTTGTGGCTGCGAACCAGGTCGAACGCCCGCGGGGCGGTGAAGAAGCCCAAAGCCGATCCCACTCCGGCGTTCGGCGGCACCATTATGCGCGGCGCCCCAAGCTTTTTGGCCAGGCCGTAGGCGTGGACGGGGCCGGCCCCGCCGAAGGCGGCCAGTGTCACCAGGCCCGGGTTGCCGCCGCGCTCGGCGATGTGCGTCTTGGCGGCGGCGGCCATGGTCTCGTTGATCATATCGTGGATGCCGAAGACGGCCTTGGTGAAGGACACTCCCAAAGGCGCCGCGATTTTTTCCTCGACGGCCCGCCGGGCGGCATCAGTGTCCAGTCGCATCTCTCCGCCGAGAAAGTAATCAGCGTCAAGATAGCCAAGCAGCAAGTCGGCGTCCGTTACGCAGGGTTCCAGCCCGCCGTGCCCGTAACAGGCCGGGCCGGGATCGGCCCCCGAGCTTTGCGGGCCGACGCGCAGCGTGCCCAGCTTGCTGATCCTGGCGATACTGCCTCCGCCGGCGCCGATCTCCATCAGGTCGACTACCGGCACCTGGATCGTCAGACCGCTACCCTTCATGAAACGTTGCACGCGCCCGACTTCGAAGGTGGGCACGACGTTGACCCGCCCGCCCTGGATCAGGCACGACTTGGCAGTCGTGCCGCCCATGTCGAAGCAGAACATCTCGGGGATGCCGAACAGTTTCCCGTAGTACTGTCCCGAGATGACCGCCGCCGTGGGTCCCGACTCGATGATGCGCACCGGGAACTCGGCCGCGGTCTCGACCGAGGTGATACCGCCGGAAGAGAGCATGATGAACAACCTGGCTTGCGAGCCAAGGCGGGAGAGCCTCTGGCCGAGTCGGGTAAGATAGTCGCCGGTCAGCGGTTTGACGTAGGCGTTGGTGACGGTGGTGCTGGTGCGCTCATATTCGCGGATCTGCGGCAGGACGTCGTAGGAGATCGAAAGCGACATGCCGGGAGCCGCCCGGCAGGCGATGTCGCGGATCATCTGTTCGTGGACGGGGTTTTCGAAGGAGTTGATCAGGCAGACGGCCAGTGATTCGACACCCATATCGGTAAGCTGTTCTATCACCCGCCGGACTTGCCCGGGATCCAGCTGCTGCAGAACCTTCCCGTCGCTGCCTACACGCTCGTCCACCTCCAGGCGCCGGCTGCGCGGCACCAGCGGCGCTGGAAACTCGGCGAAGATGTCGTAGGGCGCATAGCGTATCTCGCGGCCCAACTCGAGAACGTCTCTGAAACCGCGTGTGGTGATCAAACCGGTGCGCGAGCCCTTGCGTTCGATGATGGCGTTTATCACCAGGGTGGTCCCGTGGATGACCTCGTCGAGTCGCTCGACGAAGCCGGGGGCCTTGTGATCCAGTTCGCCGATGCCCTCTTCCACAGCGTCGGAGGGATCACGGGGTGTAGTCAGGCACTTGTTGATAGTGATCTTTCCACTCTGGTCGTCAAGCAGCACAAAGTCTGTGAAGGTTCCACCGACGTCGATTCCGATTCTAAAGCTCAAGATCCTATTCCTGCCTTCCATCAGTCGCGCCCCGGCCAAGCTCGAATGCCCTGCGGTTGGCCGCAACGAAGCGCTCAGGGATCTTCTTCTCGATGGTTTGCCAAAGGATCTCGTCACCGAAGGGTAACAGACCGAGACCGGCCAGTGCGCCCAGCATGACAACGTTCAGAGCACGCGGCAAACCGACGTGTCCGGTCAATGCCGGGCCGTCGACGGTGTACGGTCGCGAGGCCGTTTCTTCTACGCTAGCCAGAATTCCAGCGATGGACGGATAGTCCTTGCCTTGGATGGCAAGACTATAAGGAACAATCTTGCCGAGATTGACGACTACCCGGGTTCTGGCCGACATCATGGGCAGCGCCCGCAGCGCCTCGAGAGGTTCGAGAGCCATCACGACGTCCGCTCCGCCCGTGCCGATGTACGAGCTTTTACCGCTACCGATCACCACCGAGCATTCCACCGCGCCGCCGCGCTGGGACATGCCGTGAAGCTGGCCCACCATGACCTCGATGTCCGCCTGCATAGCCGCCTCGCCCAGCAGGCGCGCCGCGGTCAGGACGCCCTGGCCGCCGACGCCGACCACCAGTAGCCTGAGGCGCGCAGGAGTCATGACCCGGCCCCCGCGCCCGGCGCAGCCACCGGCCGGATGGCTCCGTTGGGACACAGCTCGGCGCACACGCCGCAGCCGTTGCACAGACCGGGATCTATCGCCGCCAGTCCGTCTTTTTCGAAAAAGGCAGGGCAGCCGAAAAGTTCGAGACAGGAGCGACAGTTGCCGCAGTTGCCACATGAAAGGCAGCGGCCCGCCTCGGCCCGGGCCAGAGCTTCATCCAATACGGAGACGACTTCGTCGAATCCGGAAAGGCGCTTCTCGCCTCCAAGCTCGGCCGGCCGCGCCCGCGGGAGGTGATCCGCGCGATCTATGCCCGGTCTCATCCAGCGCCCGCTGTCTCCGGGCTCGGGCGGAGGAAGTCTACGGTCGGCGATCTCCGTGCCGCGCAGGCGGCGATCGATGGCCCAGGCGGCGCGCAGGCCGCAGGCCACGGCGCTTGTCACCGTGCGTTCGCCGGGCACCATGTCACCGCCGGCGAAGACGCGCTCGTTGCTGGTTTGAAGGTGTAGCTTGTCGACGTGCAGCAATCCACCGGGCTCGCGATCGAAGCCGAGCTTATCGAGCCCGGGCAACTGGCCGATGGCGGTTATGACCAGATCGGCCGGCAGCTCGATCTCGGCGCCAACGATCGGCACCGGGCGTCGCCGCCCGGAGGCGTCGGGCTCGCCGGGTTCGGTGCGCAGGCAAACCAGGTGCCCGGACTCGAGCCTCACAGGCGCAAGCCGGGTGGCGAGTTCGACACCTTCGGCCAGGGCCGCGTCGATCTCGTCCTCGATGGCCGGCATTTCGTCGCGATCGCGGCGATAGGTCACTACGACCTTCTTGGCCCCCAGGCGCAGGGCGCTGCGGGCGGCGTCCATGGCCGCGTTACCGCCGCCGACGACGATCACCCGCGCGGGGACGGAACGCGACTCGATTGTCTCAAGGAAATCGAGCGCGTCGATCAACTCGGGACTGCCCCGCGCTCCAGCGCCCTCGATATCGAGCGCCAGGCCGCGGCCGGCTCCCAGGGTGAGGTATACGGCCTCGAAGCCCTGCTCGAGAAGCGAGGCGGTCGTAAAGTCGCGACCCAGGCGCTTGTTACCGGCGAACTGCACCCCCAGATCGATGATCCTATTGATGTCGCGATCGAGCGACGGGCGCGGCAGGCGATAGGGCGGAATTCCGTATCTCAGAAGCCCGCCGGGCTTATCGGCGCTGTCGAAGAGAGTAACCGCGTATCCCCTTAGGCAAAGGTCGTGCGCCGCGGCCAGCCCGGAAGGACCGGCGCCGACAACGGCAGCGCGCATGCCGCTTGGCTCGTCACACTCGGGCTGGTAGGCGATCTTGTTTCTCGCGGCCCAGTCGATGACGAAACGCTTAAGATCGTTCACGGCCAGCGGTTCATCAATTGCGGCACGCACGCAGGCTGCCTCGCAGGGGCGATGACACACCCGGCAGACGCTCTCTGGAAGAGGCACGCGGCGGACGATCTCTTCGAAGGCGGCCTGGAAATTCCCGGAGGCGACATGGCCGAGATAGCCTTGAATGCAGAGGCCCAACGGACAACTCAGGCTGCAGGGAGCCTGGCCGGGCGGATTGTCGGCGTTTTTGACGATTTCCAGCGCCCGGGCGCGGGCCATGAAGCGTTCGAAGCCCGCATCTACACCCTGGCCGCAACGCATGCCGCATTCCTCGCTAGAACAGACCCGGCAGCGCTCCGGATCCACCTGATAGACGGTGGTCGGGCGGGGGGCCTTGGTCTCGCGCGAAAGATGCACCGGGCAGGTGCGTTCGCAGACCACCACGCTCACGCCGCGCGCAGCGCGCGCCCGCTCGAAAGCGGCGATTGTCGCCGGCAGATCGTAAGGATCGACGGTTTCGACATGCGAGGCGCCCAGGACCTTTGCCACCGAGGCGATCGTCACCCTGCGCCGGAACTCGTCGCCGACCCTTTCGACGGTCGGGCTTTCCTGGAAGCCGGTCATCCCGGTGACATGGTTGTCGAGGACGACGGCTACCACGTCGGAGTTTTCCTTTATAATGTCGAGCAGTGCCGGCATGCCGGAGTGGAAGAAGGTCGAGTCGCCCATGATGCCGACCGTGCGCCGCCCGGTGACCCGCGCCGCTCCCGCCGCCAGGGTGAAGGCGGCGCCCATGCTCAAAAGGGCGTCGGCGGTGTTCAGCGGGGGGCCGTAACCCAGCGTGTAGCAGCCGATGTCGTTGAAATACAGTCCCTCGTCGCCGAATACCGTGCGCAACGCGAACTGCGCGGCTCGGTGTGGGCAGCCGGGGCACAGCGAGGGCGGCCGGGCAGGCGCCTGTTGGAAGCTCGGCTGCTTGGGGACCGGTCGGCCGAGGCCGAGTCCCGAATGCAGCGCGCGCTGAATGATCTCGGGAGTGTACTCGAACTCGACGGGCAGATGTCCGCTGTGCTTGCCGAGCACTTCCAGCGACAGGCCGCGGCGGGTGAGCAGGGCGCTCAAGGCATCCTCGATAAAGGGAGACAATTCCTCGACGATCAGCACCCGCTGCACACCGGTAAGAAGCGCAAGAAGCTTTTCCCCGGGCAACGGGTAGACCGCGCCGAGCGTCACCAGGCGCAACTTGCCGGTCAGGCCCAACTCTTCAAGCAGATCGGCGCAAGTTGCGGCCGGGGCGCCCGAGGCCAGGATGGCCAACTCGCCGCTGCCGGAAGAAGAGACGAAGGGTGAGGCATCGAGAATGCGGCGGGCCTGCTCGATCTTTTCACTTAGCTCGATCCTCAACCGGCGGGCGTTTGCCGGAATGGGGACGAAGCGCTGCGGGTCGCGGACGAAGCCCGTAACGACAGGGGCTCGCAGCTTGCCATAGCGGATCACGGCACGCGAGTGACAGACACGGGTAGTGGGTCGCAGCAACACCGGCAGCCGGCTACTCTCGGAAAGCTCGAAGGCGAAGATCGCCATTCGGTAAGCCTCTTCGGGAGTTGCCGGATCGAGCACCGGAATATGCAGCATCGGCGCCAACAGGCGCTGGTCTTGCTCGTTGGGACTGGTACGGCAAGACGGATCTCCGGCCGAGACGATCACCAGGCCGCCGACCGGGCCGATGTAGGGGATGGTCGAGAGCGGATCGCCTGCGTACATCAGGCCGAGGTGTTTCATGGCGCAAATGGCCCGGGCACCGGCCAGGCTGGCCCCGAAGGCCGTCTCGAGGGCGATCTTTTCATTGATCGAGTACTCGAAACGGACTCCCTGACTGCCGGCCGTCAGGCCGGCAACGCGTGCGAAGGAGTCGCTGATCTCTGATGATGGCGTGCCGGGATAGCCCGAGGCGAAGGCCACACCGGCCTCCAGCGCGCCGCGCACAATGGCCTCGTTGCCGAGCAGGAACTCCGCGTGTCCCTCGACGTCGACCAGCAGAGGATCTTTCGGGCGCCTGGACATCTTTCGTCTCGCTGAGGCGGCCTCCTCTTACTTCTTCAGCTCATCCCACTTGTAGTCGATAACCTCGAGCAGGACCCCGTTGACCGCCTTGGGATGAATGAAGGCAAACTCGCAGTCGCGGAACTTTCGGGCGCCGCCGATGATCGGGTAGCCCCGGTCCTTGAGGTCGTCCATGGCCTCGCGAGTGTTGTCCACGTTGAGGGACATCAACATGATGCCCTCGCCGCGTTTTTCGATGAACTTGGCTACCTCGCCGTCCGGCGTGGTCGATTCCATCAGCTCGAAGCCGACTCCGCCGACCCAGTAGCGGGCAACTTTTATTTTCTCCGGCTCGTCGATGTACTCGTCGTCGGGCTTGTCCTTGCCGAGGATTGGCTCCCACTTCTTGCGGGCATCGTCCAGGTTCTTCACCGCGATGCAGATATGATCGATCTTGTTGACTTTCAAGGCCGTGTCCTCCGCATTCTGAACGCTGGAAGGTTATGGTCAACCGTTAGTAACGGTCAATAAAGGCTCTATTCGCACTGGTCGGAGCTTACCGGCCCGTCGTAGGTCAACTCGAAGCCCAGGTAGTAGTTCTGGCAAGAGTTGGCCGCCCCGGCGGCGTTTCTCACCTGGACGTAGAAGTCCCAGCTGTCGTCCAGGCCGCAGGTGCCGTCCCAGGTGAGTACCATTGTGTAGCTGTGGCTGGCGGCGTCATAGACGGCGGCGCTGTCGACATCGTCGGTGCAGAAGTTGTAGTCGAAGCTTCCGCATGTGCCGCCGGTCTTGATGCACATGACGTAGTCCTGGTGGACAGCGTCGGACGGCACGGTCAGTACGGCGTGCCAGCGGAAGTTGCACTGCCAGTCGCCCGGATGAAGGATGCACTCGAGATGGGTGGCCTCCTCGGCGTGTATGATGTACCAGTCGCTGTCGGGATCGGTCGACGCGCCGTGGTAGAGCGACAGGGAGTCGACGGCGACCTCGCCCCAGTCCTCGTTGGCGTCGGGCAGGTGGCGGGCCTGGGCGCAGCTATCGTTGTTCTCGTAGAGGTCGTCTGCCAACTCTTCGTCGGTTTCCCCGTCGCAGTCGTCGTCGAGGCCGTTGCATTCCTCGCCCAGGGCAGGAGGGACGTAACCGGCCCCGCCGCAGTCACCCCAGCCATCAACACTGCTACAGACCTGGGTACCGTGGTTGCACTCGCCCTCGTCAGTGCCGCAGTTACGCTCGGCGCCGTTCGGTGAACAGGTGCAGCCCTCGTCGGTGTTCTCGTCGCAATCGTTATCGTACGTGTCGCAGAAATCGGGCGGGCCGTCTGTGGCTCCCGGGTTGATGGTGTCATCGAGGTCGTCGCAGTCGGTGTTGTCCTCGACGTAGACACCACCGCTCTGGGAGGGGCCGGCAGGCAGCGAGCAGGCCTCTGTGGCCCAGGCCAGGTCGGGGTCGCCGTAGCCGTCGAGGTCGTAGTCATCATAGTAAGTGTTGGTGACGCCCTCGTCGGTCAGGCCGTCACAGTCGTTGTCGGCCTCGTCGCAGACCTCGTCGGAAGAGGTTGGGGCGGTGCAGCCGGCGTAGGCGCCGCCCGTGCATGCCTCTGTTCCCGGGCCGCACAGGTTGTCGCAGGTGCGGGTGAGGGGCTGTCCGTTTTCATCCTCGTCGGTCAGGCCGTCGAAGTCGTTGTCCTCGCCGTCGCAGCTTTCATCGTAGGCGGTCAGGCAGTGGCCCTGGATGCAATGCTGATCGCCCGAGCAGGGGGCCAGGCAGGCGCCGCAGTTCTGATCGTCGGTGTCGGTGTTCACGCATTTGTCGACGCAGTAGGAAAGCCCGCCGGAGCAAGCGCAGTTTCCGGCCGAGCAGGTGGCCCCGCCGCCGCAGACCGTGCTGCAGCCGCCGCAGTGGTTGGCGTCGGTCTGAGTGTTTGTGCACTCGCCGCCGCACATCTCGACCCCGGTCCCCGAGCATGTGCAGCTGCCCTGGACGCAGACCGTCCCCCCGGTGCAGGCGTTGCTACAGCCGCCGCAGTCGCTGGAACTGGTCTGGGTATTGACGCACTGGCCGGCGCACAACTCCATGCCGACCCCGGTGCAATCCTCGCCCGAACTGCCGCAAGCCGAGCCGACGAGCACCAACGCCAGAGAAAAAACAAAAAGGCCCACATAAACAGATCGCTTCATTGGTTTACCTCCCTGATTTGATAACGGATGATGCTAACGCGAGTGGACGCGGATTGCAATGATGCAATGCAGATGTGGGATTCGAATAGTTGATTGACTCCTGATTCTCGCTCTTCTACTATCGGACCCGCATGAAAATCCTCATTGTCGGCGCCGGTGTTGTCGGTAAATCGTTGGCCGAGCAACTCTCCTTGGAGGGCCACCAGGTGGCCATGATCGATCAGGATCGGCGGAAAGTCAGGGAAATCGGAGAGAAGCTGGACGTGCTCGCAGTTTGGGGCAACGCCGGTATGCCCAGCGTGCTGAGGCGCGCGGGGATCGAGTCGGCCGAGATGATCATCGCGGTCACTGACGTTGACGAGGTTAACCTGGTCGTGGGCATGCTGGCCAGCCGCATGGGTGTCGAGCACCGCATCGTGCGCCTGCGCAACCAGGAGTACCTGGAAAAGGACTGTATTTTCCCGCTTAAAGAACTGGGCATCGATCAGGTTATCAACCCCGATCCCTCAATTGTCGATGCCCTGGTGCGCATGATCGAGATACCCGGCTCCAACGACTTTGCAAATCTGGCCGGTGGCCAAGTGCTGATGTTGGGCTTCGACATCTTGGCGGACAGCCCGCTTGCGGGTAAGACCCTTGCAGAAGTGCGGGAAGTCAGCTCTCTGGATGCTTTTCTGATCCTTTTTATCACCCGGGCGGACGAGGTCATCGTCCCCAGGGGCCATGACAGGATCGAGCCTGGTGACAACATTCACTTGCTTGTATCCGCCGATACCTTGCAGTTCGTTGCCCCTTTCATCCACAGGCGACCCAGGAAGGTCGGCCACGTTATCATTTTCGGAGCGAGCCGCATCGGGCTACAACTGGCCGAAAGAATCCAGGATAAGGTTGAAAGGGTTTTCCTGATAGAGCCCGACGGTGAAAAGGCATTCGAGGCGTCCGAGCGACTGAAAAAGGTCACGGTCCTCAAGGGAGACGAGACCAACCTCGATGTTCTGGAGGAGGCCTCGCTGGACAAGTGTGATCTTTTCTGCGCCCTGGCTGATAACGACCAGCACAACATGATGTCGGCCTTGCTGGCCAAGAAACACTCCCATACCGACGCCGCAGTCATGGTGCAGCAGCCCGAGTACGTTCCGGTCATGGACAGCCTGGGTGTCGAGATAGTCATCAATCCGCGCCTGGTGACAGTGGGCGAGATCCTGATGCATGTGCGCCGCGGTCATATACATTCGGTTACCCGGCTGGCGGAGAGCCGCGCCGAGATCATCGAGATGGAGGCTTCTGAGAAGTCGCCGGCAGTCAAGCACAAGATCCGCGATCTGGCCTTCCCTGAGAATGCGCTGGTCGGAGCCATAGTCCGCGACGGGAAGATGCAGATTCCGACAGGAGACACTCTGATCCAGCCTGGAGACGACGTGGTAGTATTCGCGCTGCCGGACGCCATCCCCAAGATCGAGAAGCTCTTCACGCAGCGCCGGCGGTTTTGAACAATGCGCTGGCGCGCGGTCCTTTCGGTTCTGGGTTACCTGTTTATCATCCTGGGGGTGTGCCTGCTGGCGCCCCTGATCGTGGCCATTGTCTACGATTCGAAGAACTCCATCGAGGATCTGGAGATAGTCAGTTTCTTCGTGACTGCGACCTTTTCACTGGGCCTGGGTTTTTACATCAGGCGCAAGTTCCACAGTTTTGCAGACCAGGTCGGCCGGCGCGAAGGCTTCGCGGTCGTCACCTTCGCCTGGCTGTCAGCGGTCCTCCTGGGAACGTTGCCCTTTATAATATGCGGCATGCTGGGCATCACCGATGCCTTCTTCGAGATCATCAGCGGTTTCACCACCACCGGGTCGACCGTTTTCGGTAGTCCCGGGATGGAGATAGAGAAGATCCCGCACGGCCTGCAGTTCTGGCGCTGCATGACCCAGTGGCTGGGGGGGATGGGCATCGTCGTGCTGAGCGTTGCCTTGCTCTCGTTCCTGGGCATGGGGGGCTATCGCCTGTTGAGGGCTGAGACACCCGGAGGTGTGGCTTTCGAAAAGGATCGCCAGCGGATCACGGACGCGGCTAAGGATCTTTGGAAAATATACTTGATCATCTCCGCCGCCGAAGTGATCCTGCTCAAGCTGGCCGGCGCCGATATCTTCGATGCTTTCTGTCACACCTTCACAACCATGTCCACGGGCGGCTACTCCCCGCACGGGGAGTCCGTCGCCTACTTCGGTCCCGTTGCCCAATGGATCATCATCTTTTTCATGTTCGTAGCCGGAATGAACTTCTCGTTGCATGCCCAACTGTTCAGGCTGAATGCCAAACCGCTGATTCGCAACCCCGAGTTCCGGCTGTATGCCGGAATCATGCTGGCCAGCATTCTGGTGGGCCTGCTTGTCGTCCCATCCGGTCGAGGTATCGAAGATCACATCCGCCAGGTTACCTTTCAGGTTGTGTCGATCGGGACCACCACCGGCTACACCACAACCGATTTCGACACATGGCCCCATCTGATGCGCCTGGTTCTGGTGCTGCTCATGTTTTCGGGAGGCTGCATGGGATCGACCGGGGGCGGGATGAAAAGCGCCCGTCTTTTGGTATTCGCCAAGGCGCTTATGCGTGAGTTGCAGCGGCTGATATTTCCACATGCCGTGCGGGTGGTTCGCGTGGGAGAGAAGGTGATCGAGCCCGGCATCGTTTCGAACATACTCGCCTTTGGTGTGATCTACTCCGCCACTTTTGTTGTCGGCCTGTTGGTAATGGCTGCCTGCGGGTACGATCTGGTGAGTTCCGCGTCTGCATCGGCCGCGGCCTTGGGCAACATTGGCCCCGGCCTGGGAGCCGTGGGACCCGTCTGCAACTGGGCCCATCTGCCTGACGTGGCCAAGTGGGTCATGAGCCTGCTGATGCTCCTCGGCCGACTGGAGATTTTCTCGGTGCTGATACTTTTCACACCCTGGGCATGGAAGAGATAGGCTTCTCAGGCCTGCGGTCTTTCAGCAGAAAAGAAAGCACCAGCATTCCCAGGCCGATTCCACAGACAACCAGCGCCGAGGTCATCACCGGCGAGAACAGGTCGTGCAGGAAGACTCCGACGGTTCCGGACAGTTCCTCAATGAACAGGCGGCCGGCCTGTGAGCCGAACAGGCGCGCATCCGCGCCCGTCAGCCAGCGGTCGGGGTTCCGGCCAATCGCCGCAATCAGCCAGCCGCTGGCCAGCCATGACAGCAGCAACGAGGCGATTCCGCCGGTGAAGATCGTCCCGCCGCAGACGCTCAGGAATCCACGTCCGTCCGATCGCAGCAGCAGCGCGCCGATGGCGATGAACAGGGCCGGCAGCAAGAACAGGAGCCACATGGCGGAATCTATCCAACGCAGGGCATCCAGAATAACCGGTTCCGAGGTTGCAATCCCCGCGAACATCGGCTTCTGATCGGGGATCTGCCCCAGCCAGGCGGCCATCCATTGCGAGCGCTGGTCGATCACCTCTGCTCCGGGATTGCAGGCCGGTAACGGTTTTTCATGACGGTGGGAAATCGCGCGCTGCTTCCATCGCTCGATGCCCGCAGCGTTGCAGACGGGAAGCAGAGCAAGTACTTGATTCAGGTAGGCGCCCATCTCGTCGGAGACCAGTGCCTTCTTCAAAGGACGCATGTCCAGTGTGATGTCCCCGGGTTGCGCCTTGCCCGCCACCAGCTCGCCCACCCGCGCGACTTTCACGGCCACTTCGTCCTGCAGCCAGCCCTGGATGCCGGTCAGCTCGAGCATCTTGGGAAAAGACGTCTTGGCCCCGGCCATCGCCTCGATCCAGGCGCGCGCGTCGGGGTCGCTGACCGCGCCCGGTTGCCTGGCGGCCGCGAAGGATTTGTCGATCATCTCGGGCATGCGCTTTACCACCTTGCCGGCCAGGTCGCCGTAAAAGTCCGGGCTTGTCGCCGCCCGGGTCAGGCCGCTGGCGAAGATCACTCCGATCAGCAACGGGATGCCCAGCACGATCAACAGCAAGACGCCTATGAACTTGCCCATGTATAGTCCCCTCTCGTCGGGAGTGGCGCCGGAAAACAGGCGCCGATTTCCCTGGAGTATACCGTAAATTCGTGCCTGTATATTTTTTAAACCCGGAGAACAATCATGGCAAACTTCGAACAATGCAAGAATGGCAGCCGCCCGCTTGCGCTGATTACCGGGGCTTCTTCAGGCATTGGGGAAAGGTTCGCCCGTCGACTGGCCCGCGACGGATATGACTTGATCCTGGTGGCCCGGCGCAAGGAGCGCCTGGCGGAAATCGGCAATGAACTCGATGCCAAACACGGAATCAAGGCCGAAGTGCAAGCGGCCGATCTGGCCCGGGACCAGGACGTCGAACGGCTAGTGAACGTCATTCAGGGCGGTCCGGCCCTGGATCTGCTGATTAATGGCGCCGGCTTTGGTACCCGCGGACACTTTGCCGAGGTGGATGCCGAAAAATCCGAGAAAATGGTCAGAGTCCACGTCCTGGCCAGCGTGCGGCTGGCCCGGGCGGCTCTGCCCGCCATGATTGGACGGGGTTCCGGGGCACTGATCAACATCTCGTCCCTGGGCGCGTTCTTCACAACCGCCCATTACACCACCTACTCGGCCACCAAGTCGTATCTGAATGTTTTCAGCGAGGGCTTGGCAGCGGAACTGGCCGGCACCGGGTTGAAGGTGCAGGCACTCTGCCCGGGGCTCACCCGAACCGGGTTCATGTTCACTCCGGAATACTCGGATTTCCACTACGAGAAGATCCCCAAATTCGCCTGGATGGACCCGGAACGGGTGGTAGATCAGTCGTTATCCGCACTTGAGAACGGCCCGGTGGTGTTTATACCCGGCGTTTTAAACCGCATGTTCGTCCGGATCATGAAGGCCCCGCTGGCCGGGCATCTGGTGGGCGGGGCCATCAACCTGCTCAGCCGCGGCAATCAGGCCTGGTAGTACCCCCCGAGAATCTTCGCGGGACGCGAAGATTCTAAGTAGTACTGCGCGGATTTTTGGTTGCGACTGAAGAGCCGCGCTGTGATAGTAATGCAGCATGAGCATTACGACGCCAAGCTGGATCCTGATCGGGACTCTTTTTTTATTGGCGGGCTGCGCGGGTTCGGGGGGGGCTGTCGATGGTGGTCCGGACGGCTCTTTCGATGCCGACGGCGCTGATGGAACAGACGTCGGTCCCGGTGATCAGGCTCCAGCCCCCGTGCTGACTTCCGTGGATCCGCCATCCGGGCCCGCGGCCGGCGGAACGCTTGCGACTCTTTCCGGAAGAGGATTCTTAGACGGCGCTTCGGTGCGTTTTGGAGCCGCGCTGGCCTCGGGGGCAGTGGTGAACTCCTCTTCGAGCATCCAGGTCGCGACTCCGCCGGGCTCCGCTGGATCTGTCACGGTGCGGGTGACCAACCCCGACGGTCTTTTCAGCGAGCTGGCCGCGGGATTCACCTACCTAGCTCCGGCCGCGGGCGACTGTCCGCGGGCCACCAACTGCGAGCCGGCCGCGGCGCAGTTTTCTTACTCGACCGGCAACCCGGCTGACAGCGTTCTTTTGGCCGGCGACTTCACCGGCTGGCGCGACGGGGCCATTCCCATGGCCGGCGACGGGGCCGGCAACTTCAGCGCCAGCGTCACACTCAGGGAGGGCCGCTACGAGTACAAGTTCATCGTCAACGACAACGATTGGCACACGGATCCCTTGGCAGGCGATCCCGAACCGTTTTTTGGAAACAGTGTGTTGGTGCATGACAACCCCTGCACGCCGAACCTGGATGAAATCAGTCCGACCTACGGCCAGGTCTTTGACAGCGACCAGGTGACTATCTCGGCCGCCTACACCGACGGCGCGGCCGCGGCCGGGATTGATCCCGATTCGATCTGCCTGATGGTGGACAGTCTGCGCCGGCAGGCCGGCTGGGACCCGGGCGCGGCCCGCGTCACGGCCGAGATTGCGGATCTGGCCGAGGGTGATCACCGCTTCTGGCTTTCGGCCGCAGATAACCTTGGCCATCGCTCGGCCGAGGTCTCGGGCCTGTTCACGGTCAACGTCGCCGGCGAGCTTCCGATCGCCGATGCCGGCCCGACCCAGTTCGCCTACCCGGGCGACTGGGTGGTGCTGGACGCCACGGGAAGCCACGATCCCGACGGCATCGGCATCAGCGGTTACGCCTGGAGCCAAACTGCCGGCCCGGCCGTCGCTCTCGATCCTCAGCATGTCACGCCGCAGGCGGGCTACGACGATGACCCGACCGCCGAGCCGCCGCTGACTGACGCCTTGATGGGTTTTTCGCCCCAGGCAACCGGGAGCTACCGCTTCTCGTTGACTGTTTCCGACGCGGACGGCATCTGCCCGCAGCCGGCCGAGACCGATGTGATTGTGCTCGATCCCGGCTCCGGCGAGAAACCCTCGGCCCATGTCGAGATAAATACGGTCGGGGGTGGCATCTCGGCGATCGCGAGCGCGAGCCTGCCCGGATCGAGCTTTGGCTGGTACGCTGACGTTGGCAACTCGGGCGGCCCGGCGATGCCGTCCGGGCCCCGCTTGGATCTTTCTCCGGACGATCTGCCCACAGACGGCGCTTACTTTTTCTACCTGGTGGCTTCCAAGGACGGCTCCGACGGAAAGCCGGCCACAGTGCTCGTTACAAAGAGCGCCGGAAAGCTCTCGGGCTACGACTTCGCGGCCCCGCCGGCCTGGCTTCCTGACGCCGAGATCTACGAGATCTACGTACGCGCCTTCGCCGACGACGATGGGGACGGAGTGGGCGATCTGCCGGGGCTTATCGGCAAGCTCGATTACCTCGATGATCTTGGAGTAAACACTTTGTGGCTGATGCCGGTCTTCGAGTCGGCCGACCACGCCCACGGCTATCACACCATGAATTACTACCGCGTCGAGCGCGACTACGGCACCAACGACGACCTGGTCGCCTTGATCCGCGCCGCCCACGCGCGTGGCATGCGTGTGGTGCTCGACCTGGTGATCAACCACACCTCGCGCCACCATCCTCGCTTCTTGGCCGCGCTCGATCCCTCCTCGCGCTTCCACGATAACTACATCTGGTTCGCAAACCACCAGCCTTCCGATCCCTTGACCACGCGCTACGGCTTCGGGCGCGAACTGGGCGGCACGCGCCTGACCATCGAATCAGGCTGGGCCGACATCCCCGACGTCAACTTTGGAAATCCCGCGGCCCGCGAATGGGCCTTCGGCGTGGCCCGCCACTGGATCGACCCCAACGGCGACGGCGATTTCGAAGACGGCGTGGACGGCCTGCGCCTCGATCACGTGACCGGTCCCGCCCATCAGGTGTGGCGTGCGCTCAGGCGCGAGCTGAAATCAGTGCGGCCCGATCTGCTGCTGCTGGCCGAGGTGTTCCGCGACTTCGACAACGGCGGGCAGGGGTACGGCATCAAGGACTACTACGGCGACCAGTTCGATCTGGCCTTTACTTTTCCTTTCTACTGGGTGGCCCAGGGGATCTTCAAGAACGGAGAGCCGGTCGGGGGCTGCGCGACGGCTTGCGGTCTCGATTGGCTCGAGCAAGCCGTGGCCGAGCGCTTTGATCCGTCCGCCGTTATGTGCTTTTTCATCGAGAATCATGACGTGCCCTGGTACACGACCGTCTACCAGGACTGGGGCGGCAGCGCGGACAAACTGATGGCCGCCAACGTCCTGATGCAGACACTGCCCAACAGCCCGCAGATTCTATACGGTCAGGAGTTGGGCACGACGACCTGGCGGGGCATGATGCCCTGGTCCAAGGACTCTCCCGGCAATGCCCTTGAGTCGTCATACAAAGACGCCATCGCAGCCAGGAACGAGCACGCGGCGCTAAGACGCGGCGACTACAGGCGACTTGCGGTTACAGGCGGCGGACAAGACGTTTTTACCTTCGCCCGCAGCGACGACTCCGAGACGCTGGTGATGGTGGTCAACGTCAGGGGTGTTCCGGTCGACGATGTCAGCGTCGATCTGTCTACACTGGGTGCTGCGGCCTCCGGCCTGCGCGACGTGCGCGACGGCAGGCACTGGCCGGCCATCGGCGGGCAGCTCGTGTCCCGCGCACTTGCGGCTTACGAGACGTGGATCGGCCTTTTGGAGAGTCGCTGAGATGCCCGTCACACGGAACTTACCGCGAAGCATAGCCGTCGGGTCGGCTCTTGGTCTGGTGGTAGCCTGCCTGCTGGGAGGGTTTTTGTGGCTGGGTGTCTTCGAAACGCCCGAACTACTGGTGTTCGACGCCATGCAATGCGGGGCGGCCGAACCGGCGCTGGCAGATGATGACATTGTTCTTTTGACTGTCGACCAGGGCAGCATCGAGAAGGTGGAGCAGACTCTGGGCCACCGTTACCCCTGGCCGCGGGCCTTGCACACGGTGATGCTCGACTACATCGAGCAGGGCGGGCCGAGGGCTGTGATCTTCGACCTGTTGTTCGAAGGCTCAAGCCCCGGCTCGGAAGAGCAAGACGGTCACGAGCAGGACGCCGAGTTGTCGGCCGCCATTCGCCGCGCGGACAACGTCGGCCTGGCGGTAAAGCTGCGCCCGGCCGACCCGACACCGGCCACAAGTGTTTCAATGAGTATGCTCGAGCGCACGGCTCTGCCCGGACGAGCCTGGCTGGAACTTCCGTTCTTCGAGCGCATCGATCCCCTGGCCGTGGAGCTGATCGAGTCAGGCGCACGCTTCGGCTTCGTGAATGCTTTTCCCGAAGCGGACGGGGTGGTACGCAGGGCAAACTTGTTGGCCAGGGTGGGCGGGAGGCTGGTGCCGGCGTTGACATTGGCGCCGCTGTTGAAGGTAGGCTCTGCCGCAATATACAGCGCAGAACAAAGCCTGTTTGTGGATGGGAAAAAACTGCCGATTTCGAGCGACGGGCGGGCCTGGATCCGCTTTCACGGTCAAGGCGGCATCCGGGCGGGCCGGGGAAGGACCTACCGCTATATTCCGTTCGCCAATGTTTTGCTGTCGGCCATCCAGGCGAAACAGGGAGGTGTGCCGATCCTGAAGAATGATGTCTTCGACGGCAAGTGGGTCATCATCGGCTCGACGGCCGCCGCCGGCTTCGACCTCAAGGCCACTCCCTTTTCGAAAGCCGGTGCCTATCCGGGGATGGAGATCCAGGCCACGATTCTCGACAACCTGCTGCACGGGGATTTCCTGTGGCGCGTGCCTCGCTGGCTGGTGATTTTGCTGCTTGTGGCGGGCTGCATGCTGACTGGCATGCTGGGATCAGTGCTGAGAAGCATTTCCTGGAGCATGCTGGCGCTGGTCGGAGGCCTGGGCGGGTACGTTCTGCTGTCGCTTCTTTTTTTCAAAAGCGGCATGCTTTTGGACGTTGTAGCGGTAGAGTGCGGCATTTTTATAACCTTCGCGGCGATCACCTACCTGAACTTCCTGCGCGAGCGGCGCGGCCGCAAGCGGGTGCGCAGCCTGTTTCAGTATTATCTTGATCCATCATTAGTCGGCCGCATCATCGAAGATCCCGAGCGTCTCAAGCTGGGTGGCGAGTCACGGGTGTGCAGCGTTCTCTTTTCGGACATCGTCGGTTTCACCTCCATCTCGGAGAAACTCTCCCCCGAGCAGGTGGTCGCGGTGATGAACCGCTACCTGGGCGAGATGACCGAAATAATCCTGAGTAACGGCGGGCTGCTCGACAAGTACATCGGCGACGCCATCATGGCTGTCTACGGCGCTCCGGCCGACATGCCCGATCACGCCCGGGCGGCCTGCCTGACGGCGCTCGATAGCCAAAAGCGTCTGGTCGAACTTAGCCGGCAGCTCGTTGAAGAAGGACTGACGGAATTGACCTGCGGCGTCGGTGTCAACAGCGGGCCCATGGTTGTCGGCAACATAGGTTCGGCCACTCGCGGCAACTACACGGCCATGGGCGACGCGGTCAACCTGGCCTCGCGCATAGAGGGGCTGACGCGCGAGTTCAACGTGGGGATTATTATTGGCCCCGGCACGCAGGCTGCGCTGGGGGACGACTTCGTGACGCGCGAGCTGGATTTCATCAAAGTCAAGGGCAAGAATGAGCCGGTGCGCATATATGAACTCGTCTGCCAGGGCGAGGTGCCCGCCCGTCAGGCCGAGAAGTTTTCGATCTTCGAGCGCGGCATCGAGGCCTACCGGGCAAAAGACTTTCATGTAGCCCGGGATCACTTCACCAAGGTTCTGGAAGGCTTCCCGGGCGACGGACCGTCAAAGACCTATCTGGCGCGCTGCACGGCCTGCATCGCCGACCCTCCCGGCGCCGACTGGGACGGCGTCTTCGTGATGACGACAAAGTAGAGCTTTTAGCGATTCTGTCTGCACTGACACCTGACCATCAGGTCGAATACTCGCTGCTGTGACAGGCCTGGCGTCGTGTCGACGGAGAAGTTGCAAACAATGCGGCGGGTTGTGAAGTTGGTCGAATTATGCAACATTGTGGCGAACTGTATTGGCAAAGGCTGTGCCGCTATGAGAGAAGACCGCTCACGGGATTTTCATGATGATGAGAACAAAAGGGCCGACCTCGGATCCATTTCGAAGGATATTGTACAACTGGCGATCCAAAATATGCCGCTAGTCGATTTCTTGAGGGCTGTTCATGACGTCTTGTTGAAATACTCGCGCTGTGACTGTGTTGAGTTCTACTTAAAAAAAGAAGGCCGGCATTACTCGAGCCTGCTTTCAGGGGGGAAGAAGCCTGATTTCCGGTCCGGGCCTTCGGGATGCACGCCGAAAGCGTCCGGCTCCACCGCAGGAAGCGAACAGGAATACAATTCCGTTGCATTGATTCCAATGCATATTGGAAATGAAAACATCGGGCAGTTCTGCCTGAAAAGCAGGAAAAAAGACTTCTTCTCCGTGGGCGATGTTCGTCATTACAAAGAGCTTTCCATTACCATCGGACTCGCGCTTTCCAATGAGTATACACAGGTGGCGCTCAACGAGAGGGTCAAGGAGCTTACCTGTCTTTACGGGATCAGCCGGATTTTCGAGGATGTCAGCGGCTCGCTGGATGGAATTCTCCACAAAATTGTGAAGTTGCTTCCGCCCGCTTGGCAGTATCCCGAGGTTGCCGCTGCGAGGATAACCTTTGAAGACGATGTCTATGCTACCGCGGGGTTTGACGAGGGTTTTGACAGGATCTCAGCGAACATATTAATCAAAGACGAAATCAGGGGAGAGGTTTCAGTCTGCTATTCTGAGTGGAAGCAGGCGATCGACAAGGGAACTTTCTTAAGGGAAGAACACAGCCTTATTGACATCGTAGCCAAGGAGGTTGCCCTCATAATAGAACGTAAGCTTGCCGATGAAAATCGTGAGCTATTGGAAAAACAGCTCCGCCACGCAGACAAGCTCGCGACCATCGGCCAGCTTGCCGCGGGCATTGCACATGAACTCAACGAGCCGCTCGGAAACATTCTCGGGTTTGCCCAACTTTTGAAGAAGAACAACCAGCTTTCCGGCTTGGCAAGGGGTGACGTGGAAAAGATCGAAGTTGCCTCGCTGCACGCCAGGGAAACTATTAGAAAACTGCTGGTATTTGCAAGGCAGACACCGCCGATAAAGGCGACCGTCAACCTGAACAACATAATAAAGGAAGGAATTTACTTCATCGAGTCACGGTGCGCAAAGAGCGATATCCGGGTAAAACTGCTTCTTGATGACGACCTGCCCGAAATAACGGGCGACGCCTCTCAACTCAACCAGGTGATGGTTAACCTTGTGGTCAATTCAGTACAAGCCATGCCTAAGGGCGGGAAGCTGACAATACGGACCGTATCCGGCAAAAACGGTATAACGTTCGTGGTTGAAGACACAGGTGTGGGGATGAGCAAGAAAACAAAGAAGCAGTTGTTCGTGCCGTTTTTTACGACCAAGGATGTCGGCGAGGGAACGGGGTTGGGTCTTGCCATGGTTCATGGAATAGTCACTTCCCATGGCGGAACAATAAGTGTTGATTCCTCCCCCGGCCGCGGCACGAAATTTAAGATACATTTTCCCCTATCCATGTAAAAAAATGAGTGTTTGGAGAACGGCACCATGGGAGCCCCGGCCAATAAGAAATCCATTCTCGTTGTAGACGATGCCCCGGATACTCTTGAGATCCTCAAGAGAAACCTCACGTCAAAAGGGTACAGGGTATTCACCTCCTCCGGTGTGGAGGAAGCCCTGAATATCCTTGAAAACACGCCAATAGACCTTGTGGTTACTGATATAAAAATGCCGAAAGTCAGTGGGCTCGATCTTGTCCGATACGTGCGCGAGAACCTCAGGGCTACCGAAGTTATGGTAATAACGGGCTACGCATCGATCAACGGCGCGATCGAGGCCGTCAAGACCGGGGCCGAAGAATACCTGCCCAAGCCCTTTACGGACGAGGAGCTATTCTCCTCGGTAGAAAGGGCGCTTGAAAAACTGAACCTCCGAAAAGCGGACCTGCCTGATATTAAGCAGCCGGATTCCGCGCCTTACAGCCTCATCGGCAAGTCGGATGCCATGCAAAAAGTTTACGATATTATAGCCAGGGCTGCCGCAGCGCCGGTCACCGCGCTTATTACCGGCGAAAGCGGAACCGGTAAGGAGCTTATAGCACGGGCGATCCACTACTCCAGCAAGCGAGCCTCCGCACCGTTTGTTCCGGTCAACTGCGGCGGTATTCCTGAAGGTCTGCTCGAAAGCGAGCTCTTTGGCTACGTCAAGGGCGCTTTTACCGGCGCGTCCGAGTCTCGCGCGGGCTTTTTCCAGACCGCGGACAAGGGAACGATATTTCTTGACGAGGTATCCAATACCAGCCTTTCCATGCAGGCCAAGCTCCTCCGCGTTCTGCAGGACAAGGAAGTTCGCATGATCGGGTCCAATAAAAGCGTCAAGATCGACGCGCGTATCCTCGCCGCGACGAACAAGAACCTTTCCGGGCTCGTGGAAAGGGAGCACTTCCGCGATGACCTGTTTTTTCGACTGAATGTGCTTACCATCAACCTGCCGCCTCTCCGCGACCGAGGGGACGATGTACTGCTCCTTGCGCGGTACTTCCTGGGAAAATACGCCAAGGAGTTTGGAAAGGGTGTTTCTGTTTTCACGGACAAGGCACGGTCTGCGCTCCGTTCCTACTCTTGGCCGGGAAACATCAGGGAACTCGAGAACCTTGTGCAGCGCATGGTTGTCATGGTCGACGGGGAAAAAATAGAAGTGACGGACCTGCCGCCATACATGCGTTTTTCCGTGCAGTATAAAAAAGGGCTGAATCGCTCACTCCAAGAGGTAGAAATTGAGCACATAAACAATGTGCTCGCGAGTGTGGGCGGCAACAAGACGCAGGCCGCGGAAATTCTTGGCATAGACCGCAAGACCCTCCGTGAAAAGCTAAAAAAGATCGACAATCATTCCCGCTAGAGCCGGGGAATTATTCCCCGCCGGGGAGAATTGCCCCGCACTTTCCTTCCTGAATAGCGTGTTTTCTTCCAACAGCTTCGGGATAAAATAGCTGTAATTCCGGCAATTAATGACAATTCCTTCACTTGCCGGTGTTTCGGCACGAAAGAAGCATAGTGTTCATTTCGTTTTTCCGTTTCCGGCGATTCAAATGGAAGCGCGAACCAATAGGAAACAGGAGAAGAATCACTATGTCCACAACCAAATACAACGGCCTTTGTATCACATGCAAGCACAGGGAAACGTGCATGTACGCGAAGAACCCGGAAAGATGCGCTGTGCACTGCGAGGAATTCGAGGCAGAGTCGGCGTTTATTCCGAAAAGGCACAAGGTGGCGCCCAATCCCGTACGCGATCGCGTATACCATAAAGACGCGCCTCTAGGTCTTTGCGTAAACTGCAACAAATTCCCTGAATGCAAGTTCCGGAAACCGGAATGTGGTGTCTGGTTCTGCGAGGAATATGAATAGGTTACCAGGGTATTAATAGAATGAATGCAATATCGCCGGATTACACAAGGTTTCAGAATGCCCCTCTGGTGGCAACGCGTATTCTCACTGCAAAGGTATTCCCATGAAAGATAAGGCAATTATAAACACGATCAGTAAGTACCATGGTGGATATGGTGGTATACTATCAATACTCGAGGAAATCCAGAGCGAGAACGGATACCTGTCCGCCGATGCACTCAAACTCGTTAGCGAGGAAACCGGCCGCTCGATGGTGGACCTGTATGGAATAGCCACGTTCTACAAGGCCTTCTCCCTGACGCCCAGAGGAAAACACCTCGTCTCCGTATGCCTGGGAACCGCATGCCACGTCCGGGGAGCGCCCGCGATCGCGGATGAATTTAGTAAAAGGCTTGGTATCAAGGCGGGTGAAACCACGAAGGAAAATGAGTTCACACTTGAAACGGTGAATTGCCTTGGTGCCTGCGCCCTGGGACCAACAGTCGTGGTGAACGGGCATTACTTCTCTCATGTAAAGAGAACCCAGGTGCAGGGGATTATCGAAAAGACCCGCGCCGGGCTCGAAAAGATAGATGTGTACACCGATGAGCGGGTATTCCCCATTGAGGTAAGCTGCCCCCGCTGCAACCACAGCTTTATGGACAAGTACAACCTCGTGGACGGCCACCCGTCCATCAGCGTTACCGCCACCGTCGGACAGCGGCACGGTTGGTTGAGGCTGTCGTCCCTTTACGGCAGTTACGTGGTCGAGTGCGCGTTTCCCCTGCAAGATGACAAGATGATTGATTTCTTCTGCCCGCATTGCCACACCGAACTGGTGAGTTCCACACCCTGCCCGGAATGCGGCTTCCACATGGTTCCAATGATCATAAGGGGAGGCGGCATGGTCAGGATATGTTCCAGGCGTGGATGCAAGGGACACATGCTCGATCTGATCGGCACGAGCGCGAACGTATAACAAGCACAAGACGATATTTGAAGCGGAGCATATCATAATGAAAAAGCTTACCACGGTAGACGAACTTTCTTCTTTTCGTGTTCGAGTGCTTGCCGACAATGAATCAAGGGCGAAGAAGCCCTGCCTCGTGATATGCGCCGGAACATGCGGACAGGCAAGCGGAGCCAACGATGTATTGAGGATCATGAAACGCTATATCATTGACGAGGATCTTCGGGACATAGTCGACCTAAGAGTAACAGGCTGCCAGGGCTTTTGTGAGACGAACCCCTTCATCCTGGTTGAGCCGGAAGGCAACCTCTATCCGAAGCTTAAAATGGAGGATGTGCCAAGGGTAATTGACGCGGCAGTCAAGGGGGAAGTCGCAGAAGAACTCCTTTACAGAAACCCCGAAAACAATGAGAAATGCCGGACAATCAAAGACATCCCTTTTTTCAGCGGACAAAAACGCTTGTTATCCGGCCAGAATCAGAAATTGGATCCAATACGTATAACTGATTACTTCGATCAGGGCGGTTATGCCGCTTTTGAGAAGATCATCAGCAACCCGAATCCCGAATGGATAATACGGGAAATCAAGGACTCCGGAATACGCGGTCGCGGCGGTGCGGGATTCCCGGTGGGTATAAAATGGGAAAACGCCCACAAATCAGGAAAACCCGGTCAACAGAAAATCATCGTCTGCAATGCCGACGAGGGTGACCCCGGCGCCTACATGGATCGTAGCATTCTCGAGGGGAATCCTCATGCGATTATCGAGGGCCTTTTTGCCGCCGGCGTGGCAATAGGAGCCGATACCGGCATTGTATATGTAAGAAGCGAATATCCACTTGCAATTAAACATATACATATAGCGATTCGACAGGCGCGTGACATGGGATTGTTGGGCCAGAACATACTGGGAACTGGAATAAATTTCGATATTACAATAGTACGCGGAGCCGGCGCTTTCGTATGCGGGGAAGAAACAGCCCTTATCAAATCCATAGAAGGTTTTATGGGACACCCGCGTCAGCGTCCTCCATATCCGATTACAAAAGGCATAAATGGCAATCCGACGTGTATTAACAACGTCGAAACGCTTGCAAATGTTCCTATCATAATACGTATGGGTGCAAAAGAATACGCGAAAATCGGCATGAAAAACAACACCGGCACGAAGATATTCTCTATGGTCGGGAAGATCAGAAATACCGGTCTTGTGGAAGTTCCGCTTGGCACGAAGATAAAAGATGTCGTCTATGAAATAGGAGGCGGAGCACCTGGAAAAGCCAGGGTCAAGGCCATTCAGACCGGCGGGCCTTCGGGCGGCTGTATTCCCGCCGAGCTGTTCGACCTTGAAATCGGATATGAATCGCTTGCAAAAGCCGGTTCCATTATGGGCTCCGGCGGCATGATCGTGATGGACGAAAATACGTGCATGGTCGACGTTGCAAAGTACTTCATGAATTTCCTAAAGGACGAGTCGTGTGGAAAATGCTTCAGCTGCCGGGACGGAACGCAGCGCATGTACGAAATACTCGATGACATTACCAAGGGCAAGGGAACCCTAGAACAACTAAGCCTGCTGGAGGAATTGGCACCTATCGTAAAAGACACGACCCTGTGCGGCCTGGGCAACACGGCGGCAAATCCCGTGCTTTCAACGCTTCGCTATTTCAGGAACGAGTATATCGAGCATATCGAGAAAAAACTCTGCCGGGCCGGAGTATGCAAAGAACTGGTAGGCACGCCATGCCAAGACGCATGCCCGGTGGATACCGAAGCGTGGAAATACGTGGCGCACATCCAGCGCGGAGAATACGAGGATGCATACATGGCTATCCGGAACGCCAACCCGTTCCCGTCAGTCTGTTCTCGTGTCTGCTCGCATCCGTGTGAAGACCGATGCCGCCTCGGGACGAGCGGGGACAAACCCGTCGCCATCCGAGCGCTCAAGAGATTCGTTTGCGATAACGTCGATCCGTCGATTTACAAGCCTGAACGTAAAAAGAAAATAACGGCTAAATCGCCGAAGGTTGCGGTAGTAGGCGCGGGACCCGCCGGTCTTACCGCGGCGCATTATCTCTCGCTCGCGGGCTGCAAGGTCACCGTCTTCGAGGCCGAGGAAAAGCCCGGTGGCATGCTCGTATGCGGCATTCCCGAATACAGGCTGCCGCGCAAAGTGCTTGACCGTGAAATCAAGGAACTTATTGGAGAAGATGTCACACTGAAAACCAATACGGTTCTTGGAAAAGATTTCACCATCGATTCGCTTCTCGATGAAGAATACAAGGCGGTTTTCCTTTCCATCGGAGCGCACAAAAACCGCCCGCTCGGAATCGAAGGCGAAGAAACCAAGGGCGTTTATCCCGGAATCGAATTCCTCAAAGCGTACAACATGAGGGGCGAGGAGCTGGCAAAAGGCTGCGTCGGAATTATCGGCGGGGGTAACTCGGCCGTTGACGCCGCCCGCGTGGCAATACGTCAAAAGGATGTGACTGAAGTTACAATATTATACCGCCGTACAAGAAAGGAAATGCCCGCTTATGAAGAGGAAATCGATGCCGCCCTTGAAGAAGGCGTCAAGATAAAAGAACTTGAAACGCCGGTTAAAATAGTTTCACAAAAAAATAAACTGGTTGGCGTTGATTTCATCAAAAACGAACTCGGCAAGCGTGATTCCAGCGGCCGCAGAAGACCCGTTCCGGTAAATGGAACCGAACACACGATCAAGCTTGATACTCTCATTGTCGGGATTGGAGAAACCCCGGACACCGCTTGCATTGAAGGTGTCGAATGCGGGAAGAATACCGTTAAATATGACGCCGACACGCTGGAGACCGGCCGCAAGGGAGTCTTTGCGGGCGGGGACGTCGCTACCGGCCCGAACACGGTAATAGAGGCAATTGGCGCGGGTAAAAAAGCCGCAAGATTGATAGAACTTTTCCTTGATGGGAAAGCTCCCAGGCTTCCGGCCGAAGTACATCTCCCTGACCGGTATATTGAAAGGCACGGCCATGAAGAACCGGGCGAACCGGTTGAAAGAGTAAAACCGCCTCATCTGCCAATTGAAAAACGCTGCAAGTTGTTCAAAGAGGTTGATCTCGCCATTTCAGAAGAACAAGCGCAAAGCGAAGCCGGGAGATGCCTGAGATGCGATCTCGAGTTCACGCAGGTTGAAAAAGAAGTTCTTGCCCAGGGAGAAACATAATGGTTTCGCTCAAAATCAACGGACTGGCCGTATCAGTGGAGGAGGGCACGTCCCTGCTCGAAGCCGCGAAACAGATCGGGTTTCCCATACCCACGCTGTGTTACAAAGAAGGACTTTCCCCGGGCGGGAATTGCCGACTGTGCGTAGTGGAAATCGGTGAAGGACGTAAAGCGAAGCTCGTCACCTCCTGCACCTACCCGGCGGAAGAGGGTCTCAAGGTCCACACCGCTTCCGAACGCGTCGTAAAGGCACGCAGGATGATTATTGAGCTGTACCTGGCCAGGTGCCCTCAATCGAAGGTTGTGCAGGACCTCGCGGCCGCGCACGGCGTGAACCGGCAGCGATTCAAGCAGCGGAACGAGAATTGTCTCCTGTGCGGACTGTGCGTGAGGATGTGTGAGGAGCAGATGATGGCAAAGGCCATCGGTTTCCGTGGCAGGGGCGAGAACATTTCCATCGGCACACCGTTCGACGTTCCTTCGGACGTGTGCCGCCAGTGCGGAGGCTGCATGTACGTATGCCCCGCCTGCCAACTCCGGTGCACTTACAACGAGCCCGAGAAAGCCGTTTGCGGTGGATGCCAGAACCTCCAGCCACCTTGCGTGGAAAAGGACGAGTTCCACGACATGATGTGCTACATGGACCCGTGCGTTGCTTGCGAAATCAATAAGCAGGATTAACAACTCTTAAAAGGAGCTTCTGAAATGTCACTTACAAAAGTTAATGCCACTGCGGCGACCCTGACCAAGAACAGGACCGAAGGCTCGGTTATTCCAACATCAGGCATGTGCGTGACTTGCGTGGACGGCTGCATCGGCATGTGCGAGATAGGGAAATCCGCCTACCGCGGACACGAGGTAATCTATCCGCAGCCATTCGGCGTGATCACCAGCGCCGGGGAAAAGGCTTATCCCGTGGACTACTCGCACTTCAGCATTATCAGCGGAGTCGAGGGCGCCCGGGGCGTCGAGGCGGACAGCGATAAAGCAATATTCCCGGCAGTCAATCTCGAAGTGAAAATTGGGAATGATAACGGCATCAAATTTCGTTATCCCTGGATTATCCCGGGCATCGGCTCTACGAACATCGCCAAGAACAACTGGGAAGGACTCGCCATTGGTAGCGCGATCGCGGGCACGGGGCTTACCATTGGCGAAAACGTTGTCGGTATGGATGTCGAGTCAAAGTTTGAAAAAGGAAAAGTCATCGACACGGTTGACCTCAAACGCAGGGTCAAACTTTACAAGGACCACCAGATAGACGGTTACGGCGCGATCATCGTACAGGCGAACGTCGAGGATACGCGACTCGGAGGGCAGGAATACGCCATCAGGGAACTCGGCGTCGAGTGCGTGGAAATGAAATGGGGCCAGGGCGCAAAGAATATCGGCGGTGAAGTTAAAACCAGGGAATTGAAGAAAGCCCAGCTCCTTTCCGACCGCGGTTACATCGTACTTCCGAACCCGCACGACAAGAACGTTATCAAGGCTTTTGAGCGCGGCAGTTTCAAGGAGTTCGAGCGCCACTCACGCGTGGGAATGGTCAACGAGGAAGATTTTGCAAAACGCGTCGAGAAACTCCGTAAGGTGGGGGCAAAATATATTTTCCTGAAGACCGGCGCCTATCGCCCGTCAGCGCTCGCCCTTGCCATAAAGTTTGCGTCAAAGTACAAGCTCGACCTTCTGACCGTTGACGGGGCCGGTGGCGGCACAGGCATGAGCCCGTGGCGCATGATGAACGAGTGGGGCATTCCGCCCGTGGAACTGCACACGATGACCTATAAGTACGCGAAAATACTTCAGGATAAGGGCGAGTACCTGCCCGCAATCGCGTTTGCCGGCGGGTTCACATTTGAAGACCAGATATTCAAGGGCCTGGCATTGGGCGCGCCGTTTGTCAAACTCATAGGCATGGCACGAGCTCCAATCGCCGCGGCAATGGTCGGAAAGACAATCGGCCGTACAATCGATGAAAACCAGATACCGGTTTACATCGAACGTTTCGGTCACTCGAAAGACGAGATTTTCGTCACCGCTGCGGAACTTCGCCAGAAGCTCGGAGATAAGGAGTTTGAAAAACTTCCCGCGGGCGCCATCGGCCTTTATTCGTACTACGATCGCCTGGCCCAGGGTCTCAGGCAGCTCATGGCCGGGACCAGAAAGTTCAGCACCGAGTACCTGAGCCGCGATGATCTGTGCGCACTGACAAGAGATGCTGCCGATCGTAGCGGAATCCAGTATATCATGGACGTCGACAAGGAAAGGGTGGAAGAAATACTGGGCAGTTAGTCCTGATACAAAGTAGTGCCAGAAATGCGTCTCCTGTGACTTGCTACTCCAGGCCCCATATGTCGTAGTTTCCTCGTGCTTCGCTGGCGGGCGTACCGCGAACAAAGCCCAATTGACACGCAACTGGGCCTCAAGGCGGCTTTGTACTATTTCAAGACGCTCGCATACCACGTGCTGCTGGGGGCCGGTTTTTGCCTTCTCTTCGGCCTGCTTTCGAGCCAGGTACGCGGAGAATTCGTGCGCCTGGCCATCGGTCTTGCATTGGGCGGCGGCCTGATCTACGGCACGCAATGCGTATTGATCGACAAGTACACCAATACACATCGGCACACCGCCGTTGCCAGGCTGTTCAACGGATTCAACCTGGTGATCTGCGGCCTTTTGGCCATGGCCGCCCAGGCCTTCTACCTCCATCGCCGCACCGATCTTCCCGAAAAGATGTCCCAGGCATAAACAGGGCTTCATTTTGTCTGCAGTGTCCGAAATTCGTACACACGCCAGGCGGCCGAATCGTGCAAGTCCTTGAAAAATAGACGGCCAGGATAGTGGCACGAAGCTTGCTTAATTGCAGGATGAAAATTGCGGTTGATTCCGGCAACGGCAAGCTCTATCCTGGAGACTACGATGAAGAAGGAACACTTCGAAATTCTGATGGAAGAAATGAAGGGCAACTTTCAACTCGCCTTCGAGGGGCTGGACGGAGTCAACCAGCGCCTGGGCCGGCTGGAGACTGGGCAGGACGGCGTCAGTCAGCGCCTGGGCCGGCTGGAGCTGGGGCAGGACTTGCTCAAGACCGACGTCGGAGTTCTCAAGACCGATGTCGGAGTGCTCAAGACCGATGTCGGAGTTCTCAAGACCGATGTTCGCGACATCAAGCGTAACACGGGTTTGATCCACGCCATCGCCAATGACCACGAATCCCGCCTGCAAGGCGTCGAAAACAAGCTCAATGATCACCTCGATGGACATTCATGACAATGAGTATCTTCATAAAGAAGAGGTTGCTAGATGACTGACTCAGTGGCGGTTGCGGAAAAATTGAGAGTCTCCCGGGTTGCGCGCGAGGCGGGTATCGTCGTCGGGCTGGCCGGGTTGACCGTGCTGGCTTCCAAGATCTACATTCCTCTGCCCGGCACGCCTGTGCCGGCCACGCTGCAGGTTGCGGCGGTGATCTTCGCCGGCAGTGCCTGCGGGCCCGTGCGCGGTTTGGCGTCGCAGTTGCTCTACCTGCTTATCGGCCTGGCCGGCGTTCCGGTCTTTGCCTCTTCCGGGCTGGCCGGCGCGACGGTGGTCGGCGCTCCCACCTTCGGCTACCTGCTGGCTTTCCCGCTGGCGGCCTACTTGGCCGGGCGCTTCGATGGGAGGGCGCGCTGGTTGGGATCTTTCGCCGGGCTTGCAGTCATCTACGTTCTTGGCGTCGGTTGGCTGTGGAGTTGGACTGCGCTCTTGGGCAAGGGTGCCGGGTTGGCCTGGGCGCTCATGGCTGGGTTCGTGCCTTTCTTGCTTTTTGACCTGCTGAAGACGGCTCTGGCGACTGTGAGCGCGGCTCCGATTCGCAAGCACTTGGATTAGACCTTTCTTGAAGGATCGGCCTGAGGACATCATGCCGCTGGCGGAACATGCTGGTCGGTATCGGCTAGCCGAATTAGAGAATATGGGCCAGTAGTATCCTCATGCCGATCAAGACGAGCAGCCCGCCGCCCGCGATTTCCATGCGCTTGCCGAACCTGACACCGAGCCGACCGCCAAGTCGCAGGCCGACTATCGACAGGCAGGCGGTCACCAGGCCGATTACAATACTCGGGTACCAGATGTTGACCCGGATCATGGCCAAGCTCAGGCCGACGGCCAGGGCGTCGATGCTGGTGGCGACGCTCAACACGAGCAACGTCAAGCCGCGCGACGGATCGCGCGAGTGAGAGTTCTTGCGAGAGTCGGTTCCCGAGACGATCATCCTGATACCCACTAAAGCCAGCAGGCCGAAAGCTACCCAGTGATCGTAGGCTGCAATTGTGCCTGCTACCCCAATACCCGCGTACCAGCCGATTACCGGCATGATGAACTGGAACAAGCCGAAGTGAAAAGACAGGCGGAATGCGGCTCCCGTTCCCCCGGCCTGCCGCGAGGCGCCCGCCGCCAGCGAGACGGCAAAGGCATCCATGGCCAAGCCGATCGCAATCAGGAGTATCTCAACGATGCCCATGGGTGGAAAGGTTGTTGCACATCGGCGCTTGAGATTCAGGATCTTTTTCAGTTGGCCTCGAACTGCGTGCCGTCCGAGCGGGTACCGGCCGAGTAGGGCGAGCCCAGCGTCGAGTGCAAAATCCACTCGGTCTTGGGGTCGCCGTCGCCGGCGCGCACCATCGAGCAGTCATGGCCGCCCATGGCTTTGTCGTAAATGAGCTTGTCGACCACGTTCCCGTCGGGCGAGATGAGCGTGATCGTGTCGCCGCCGTTGTTCAGCCCCAGCATGCTCTTGGTCACGTAGGTCGGGCTGCCGCCCAGGCGATCCGGCGGTGTGCCGCCGCCGAAGACCACCAGGGCCTTGCCGGACATGATCGTCGCGCCCTGGGCGAAGACGAAACGCGTGCCGGTGCCGTCGGCGATGGCCCAGCCGCTCAGGTTGACAAGCTGCGTGCCGTAGTTGACGATCTCGATGAACTCGTCCTGGCTGGCATCGCGCGCGCCGTCCTGGTTGGCGTCGCCGGCGATGTCGGGAGGGGGATCGGCCAGCACCTCGTTGAACATCAGGCCGGGCTTCTCGATTGGTTCGGGCTCCTGGGTGCAGCTCAGGTTGTTGGGTACGCAAGCCTTCCATTGCCTGGTATAGCCGCTGGCGATGTCCATGCACTTCCAACCGGCGGGACAGCCGTCGTCTGCGGTACATAATCCAAAGCAGGCCTTCTCGTCCTGGTTTTCCAGGCGGGCGCACTTGTAGGCCTGGCCGCAGTCGCTGTCACTGCCGCAGCTTTTGCAAAACACTTGCTCGTCGGCGTAGGGGTGCAGGTGCGGGTTGTTATCCAGCCCGTGAATGCCGTACATGGTGTTGAACCAGTACGAGTTGCTGTCCAGCTCATGCAACAGTTCAGCGTAGCTTTCGGCCTGGTGCTCGTCGTTCGAGCCGGTGCCGGCGATGGAGTCGATGAAGTCCTCGATCGAGTACGGACCTGCCGCATTGGAGAAGCTGGTGGTGGTCAGGATGTCGAGCTGGGTGCGATCGGCCTTGTTGGGGTTATCCCAGAAAGCCTGCCCTAAGGCGTAGGTCTCGCAGCCGTCGGCCAGCACAACCTGGTAGGTGTTGGCCGGCATGTCGAGTAAGGGGATCTCGCTGTCGTCCAGATCGCCCTCGTCGGTCTTGCGCCAGTTGGCTAAAGCGAAGCCGTAGAAGGGGCCGCTGTGGCCGGAGTAGAGGATCGCCTCGCGGGTCTTCAGGCTCTCGCGCATGTCGGCCTCGAGCACCCGCCCGCCGGCGTCGGTGTCCGGGTTTGTGTTGCTGTCGGGCTTGCCCCAGAACAGCCAGATCTTCACCTCGACTGGCTTGCCGTTGGCCTTGATGCTGCGGGTCAGCGGGCCCGAAGTGTGGGTATAATCGTCGTAGGAAGCCACCGGCGAGGAGTAACCTTTGCCGACCAGCCAGTCGTAGATCTCGCGCGAATGTTTCAGGTGATAATCGCTGTGGTAATCCCAGCCGAAGTGCACGCCGATGGTCACTTGGCCGTCTGCGAAGAGTGAGTTGTAGTCGATCCAGGCGTCTGGTGAGCGCGGCTCGGGCCAGATGGCCATATGCACGCTCTCGACCTTGTCCGCATCCGCACCGGCCGGGTCGAAGCTCGACCAGGGATAGCCGCGGTACCATTCGTGGTTGGTCTCCAGGCGGACCATGTCCTCGTTCGAGACCTTGCCGACCAGCAGGTCGAAGTGCTGCCGCCCGTCGTCGCCGGCCTTGGTCGGTAACTTGCCGAGCAGGTCGAGCGATCCGCCGATCTCCTGGCGGAAGGTGAACGAATAGGTCAGCCCGTCCGCCAGCGGCGTGATATCCATATCCTCGTAGGAACCGTTCTTGGTAAGGCAATCGAAACCCTTGTTCGAGTCTTCCTCGTCGGGCCCGATGTAGGCGTTCAGGAACCAGCCGATGACGATCTGCTTGAGCGGGATCAGCTCGTGAACACGCTCGAGCTTGACGTCCTCGGGCTCCGAGGCCAGCTTGGCTTCGATAGTCACCGTGGTGCTGCCTTCGAGCTGGTACTCCTGGGCGGTAAGCGACATGTAGTCGTCGGCCTTGTCCGGCGGCACGACGAATGCTTCCTCTTCGGCGCCAGAGCCCGCGCAGCCAGCGGCCAAGAATACCAGGGCAACTATAAAAGAGCCCGATTTCATATGTCTCATCGTATCCTCCCTGTGGGTCTCACCCAAAATCACGCGTTTTTACGAATATCACGTCGTTTGAAAAAATCAAAGCATGAAGCGTGCCAACCAGAGCATGCCCGCCCCGAGAAATACATCAATCTTAACGGGATAATGAGCAGCAAAAGGATTGCCCCGCGCTATCGGGAGTAAAAACGTGTAATCGCTGCGATACAGATGAAGAGATGTGGGCTACAGGTAAGACGCCCTTCAGGCGGAGGGATCCAGCACGCGGCCGATGAAGAGAATGGTTCCGGTGGGATTGTCGCGGATCAGGAAAATGAACGGTCGATCGACCGTGAGGGTCACCTCGTCGGGCATGCCGGTACCCGACATGATCACCGCCGTGGCAGCCGCTGCCTCGGTGCCGGCCTCGTCCACGGCGACGAACGCCTTGTGGATGACGTCGCCGATATAGAGCTGCTCGGCGTCCGTCATGCCGCTGAAGTCCGCCTGCGACGCGGAGAAGGCGACTCCCATGCCCAGGTCGGCAAGGGCCGCCTTGATGCTGCCGCCGAAGTCGAAGCTGAACTTGGGCAGCGAGAGCGTGACCAGCTTGTATTCGAGCCCGGCGATTATTTGCCCCAACATACCCGTGTCGAACTGCTGCGAGTCGAAGGTCTCGAACTGGCCGGGGCGCGGCACGATGACCAGCATGGAAAGCTGCTCGCCGTCGTACGGCAACTCTACCGCCTGGTAGTTCGCTCCCTCGGAGTAGTAGAAATCCTCCACCTGGTTCATCATCTGGACGGAGACGCCGCTTCCGCCCGCAAGAGAAAACTCGCCGGCGGTTGTGTCTTCCAGCTCGAAAGGAGAGTTCCAGGCCGCCTTGAAGTAGATGGCATTGGTAAGAACCATGCGCGTCAGCGTGTCGAGCGAGTTGGGTGGCAGGAGATCTTTTATCTTGTCCATGGTTTGTTTTGCGACCCAGTCGTTGATGGTCAGGCGGCACTGGTCGGGGTCGGCGGAAAAATCGCACAGCCGCAGGCCGGCGCCGTAATACTGCGCCAACACATCGAGGAAGGGAGCCAGAAAGGGATAGCCGGTTTGTCCCCAGACCGCGTTGGTGATGCGCAGCTTGAAGCCGTCGTCGGCGTACTCGTCGGGAGGATCGGCGCGGCTTTGCAACTCGAGGTCGAGCCAGTCGAAGGCCGGGTGCAGACCGTCCTGACCCAGTGTGTAGTGCATCACGTCGACCATGGCCTGAGCGGTGTCGCCGCGGGCGCCCGAGAAGGTCATGGCCAGCGCGAGAGAGATGCTGTAGGGCGAGACGAAGACGTTGCCGTCCGAGTCTTGGCACATGCGCTGATAGAATTCGAGGGCAAAGGCGTTATTGCCGTCCGCCAACTCGGCGATCTGATCGGGTGTGACCTGGGGCTCGGATATACGTTCCTTGTCGGATTTCAGCACCTGCCCGTCATCCGAGGGGTTGCCGCCAGTACCGCAGGCCGAAAGCAAGAGTGCCGAAAGAAGAAGCGCAAGCCCCCCGTGAAGACGACGCAGGAAAGTGAAGCCGCCGTGACCTTCGTAATGACATCTCATCTTCTTTCTCCTTATTACACTTGTTTGCGGGAAACAGATGCCCCGCATACAAGCAACCTGCGTGCCAATTAGCAACGCCTTGTTTATCAGTGAGTTATAAGGCAGACGATCACTGCTGACGACGAAAATTCAAGATCGCGGGTCAGATTTCCGTGATCATGTGCGGTCTGAAACTTCCCGATAATCCTTTGCTCAAGGCGATAGGTGAACTTCTTCGCCTCTCCCCTGCGGCTTAGATCGACTTCGATGTGTCGGGGAGATCGTGGACGCGATCCCGGTCTTTCAGCTATTTAACGTAGCAGTTCTTGTCCCGCTTCAATGCCTGTTTGTGAAGGTTTTCTGCCTTTCGACTTACGGCAACTCATTGAACTTGACTGGTAGCTGGCTGGCTTCGACCCAGACCGATGCCCAGGCGTTGACCCACGTCTCGCAGTTTCCGCTACCAGCGACGCGGTAGTCGACTTCCAGCTGAGTGGGACAAAAGCGGACATCTTCGATACTGGCCTCAGCCTCACACCCGCCGGCCGTGCCGTAGACATAGACGATCATCATTCCGGTTGCGAAGCCCGGCCCGCCCGGGCATCCCGAACCAGGTGAGCATATCTGCAGGGCGTCGCAATATGCTTCGTTGTGGGCGTTTGACTCGTCCGAGTTTAGCAGGACCAGGTTGTCGGCTATGCCGGCGCAGCCGGTCCCGGTGAAGGCATCGCCATTTAGCGGGGTGGTGGTCTTGGTGGTGCAGGTCTGCGCGGATTCTCCGCCGCAGCCGGCAAACAATATGACCGCGGCGACCAGTAGCAACTTGATAAACAGAAAGCGTGTCATTGCGTCCCCATTTTTCCTAATTGTTTTTTTTTGGTGCTTGCCGGTAACAGAAACACACCACTTCGACAAGTCTGGCAAATGCCCGCGGGCAAGATGCCTCCTAAGCCGAAGTTCCCTATAACCAAGACAAGTCAACAAGGCTGAAGTCCAGTAGTAGTGTGTCCTTTTGCTGATTACGCGTCAATTTGAAGTGAATTGTGTAGCCATGTAAATGTGTATATTTTGCTTGACAAGGGAACCGTAGGC
>DATKYQ010000044.1:0-70748 GCA_035528415.1 Myxococcota bacterium
CTGCGGCTACAGCGAGCAGGTGCATGCGGTGATGAAGGACGATCTGGCCGGGGGGCGGATGCCGTCCGGCAAGTTCGGGGTCAACGCTGCGTGGTGGCATGTGATGGTGCTGGCGTTGAACCTGAGCGAGGCGATGAAGAGACTGGTGCTTGGAGAGGGTTGGAGCAGGAAGCGAATGAAAGCGCTGCGGTTCCGACTGATCCACATCGGAGCGAGAGTAATGGAGAAGGGCCGCCGGGTGTGGATCCGGTTGAGCCAGGGCGAGGCAGCGCTGGGGCTTGTAAACCGAGCGAGGGAGAAGATAAGAATGCTGGCCGAAGCGCCGGGCTAGCAACAGCTCTTTGAGAGGGCAGAAAACGGGCGGGGCGTGAGATGAGTGCGCGCGAAAACCGCCCACAACCAGTCAGGGCGTGCGGATCCGTGGCCAAATGAGAACCTGAGACCCGGCAGGCACCGGATCCGCAGCCCAGTGGCCAAGATCGGGTGCGTTCACGCGGGAGGGTGGGAGATCATGGATGAACTTCCCGACTTGACCAGTGCGGCGAACTTGAGCGATAATCGGCCAATTAGTGTATTTGTCGGGAAGGAGCCCTGGTGATCGCGAACAGCACGGGAAGAAAGATCGGTTTGATCGGCCGCTGCCTCTTGCTTTGCGTGTGTACTGTCTTGCTCATGCCGGCCGGCGCCTACGCTCACTGGTGCAGCAACATCTACCAAACCTACGCGCGCATCGTGGTCAAGCCCGAGCGCCAGACCATCAACCTGGGCATGGGCGAGTCGGGTGATCTCATAGTCAGGGCGCGCAACAACTTTCCTTACACCCTGCATTACATCCTGCTGAGGGCCAACCCGCCATCGGAACTCAGCGTCAGCGTCAGCCCGACCGAGTCCGAGGCCCAGCAGAAGCCGATCTACGCCGGGCAGGAGGCAACCTTCACGCTGCACATCACCCGCAACCAGGCCGGCTCGGACGACGTCTCCGCGCTGAACCTCGAGGTGAACGCCGATGTGTCGGGCATCAGCGGCTGGCGCGACATGGGCGACTGGTGGGTCGACCAGAACCCCGCAGCGGCCGATGTGCGTAATAGCCTTTCCAACGATCCGCAGCAGTCCCAGGCCTTGCTCAACTTCGCATTGGCTGAAGTACCAGGCTCTTCAAACGAAAGCGACGGAGTGAACGGTCTCATAGATCTCTGGGTCTACCGGGCCGCCAACTGCGTAAGCTCCAATTTCGACTCGACTAATCCGATGCAGGGCATCCGCGCCGGGCTGCAGCTCGCTATCCGGTTGCGCTATCGCAACTTCAACGATCCCAGCCGGGCAACAGTGGTCCAGGCGATGATCGATGCCATGGACGACCCTTACGAATACGCCCGCGGCTATGGCGCCTTTCTGGCCGCCTACGGCGGCAACGATGCAGGCGTTAGCACTCGCATCCAGGCGATTGCCGACAGCGATCCAGCCGGAAGCTGCTCGTACTCGGCCAGCACCGCGGCCCAGCGCATGGCCAAGGCCGCCCTGCTGATTTTGGGGCAGAACCAGTACCACACCGAAGTCACCGATTGCGTAAACGACGGCGGCGAGGACGGACATGTTCGAGCCGCCTGCGCCGCGGCCCTGGGCATCATGGGCGAGGACGCTCCCGTCACCGGCTACCTGATGCCGGCGACCGGGAACGGGTCGAGCCCCGACTACGACAGGCTCTTTGCCTCTTACTTGCTGCAACTGGTTGTCTACTCGCGGCGCGGGGGCCCCGAGGGCATCGGGGTGGTTTCTTTCCTCGACGAGGAAGTCATTCAGGACGACGTGCCGCCGCGCGCCCCTACCGGTTTGAGTGTGCAACCTGCGAGTTGATTACGACCCATACCACTGTGAATCAAAGGAGACAGGAATGAAGAAAGCGATAGTCGGCTTTGTATTTTTCGCGCTACCCCTTCTGACTGCGGCCTGCGGATCTTCGGGCGGCGACGACAAGAACGTCATCGACTACCTGCCGGCCAGCGGTGAAATCAGCGGCTGGGTGGAGGATACCGCCAAGGGCGAGGCCGGCCCGGAGTCGACCAGCACCATCCAGGATGCGACCCTGTGGGTGGACGGGGCCATGGATATCTTCACCGCCACCGGCGGCTGGGTGGCGCTGGCGCGCGAGTTTTACGTAAACGGCGGAACCAGGATATCGCTCTTCATCTACGAGATGTCCAACGCCACCACCGCCGGCCAGGTCTACGACACGATGGCGAGCTACTCGGGGGTCCAGTGGAGCGACTTCTCTTTCGACGGCGGCGAGAACATGGGACGTTTCGGAACCATCTATCATGACTGCTATGCGGATGCCGTCAAGGGCAAGTACTTTTTAGAAACCTGGACCGAGCCCGAAACCGCCGATGCAGACGCCAAGGCCTTCACCAAGGCCGTCTTACAAAAGCTGCCATGAGCCCGCCGCCATCCCGTTGACCATGCCGGCTCCATTGCGGGTGACGTTGCTGGTGGCGTCATGCCTGCTGTTCTTGCCGTCCGGCTGCAAGACCGGGAAGGAGCGCTCGGCGGTAACTATCTTTCACGCCGCAAGCCTGTCGGGTGCGCTGACCGATCTCGAAAAACGTTTCGAAGATACGCATCCAGACTATGATTTACTGTTCGAGCCCTCGGGCTCGCAGGTGGCCGCGCGCAAGGTTTCCGAACTCTCCCGCCGGGCCGATCTGGTGCTGGTCGCCGACTGGCGGGTGATCGAAAAACTGCTCGTGCCCGAGCATGCCGAGTGGCTGATCAAGTTCGCCGCCAACGAAATCGTGCTGGCCTACGGCGAGCACAGCCCTCACACCGAGGACATCAGCGCGGACAACTGGCCGCGGATTCTTGTGCAACCAGGAGTGCGCCTCGGCCGGGCCAACGAAAACACCGCCCCACTCGGGTTCCAGACGCTGATTGCCTGGAAGCTTTGCGAGATGCATTACGGTTCGCAGGCCGTGGGCGCGGATCTCGCCGGGCGGCTCGAGAAACGCTGTGCGCCGAACCAGGTCACGCCCGATATCGCAGAACTTGTCTCGCTGCTCGAAGCCAGAGTGATCGATTACGCATTCGTCTTCCGCTCGATCGCCGAGGAGCACAACCTCAAGGTCATCCGTCTGCCGGCGGCTTGCAACCTGTCCGACACGTCCCTGTCCGGCTTCTACGCCAAGGCGGAAGTGCCGATCAGCCTGAAAAGCGGCTCTCCGCCGACAAGCATCGCCGGGTCTCCCATCGTTTACGGCCTGACCATTTTGAAAAACGCCCCCAACCGCCCGGGCGCGGTCGCCTTCGCCGCCTTCCTGCTGGGGCCCGAGGGCCGCCAAGCCTTGAA
The DNA here is from genome assembly GCA_035528415.1 of Myxococcota bacterium. Lineage (GTDB taxonomy): Bacteria > Myxococcota > B64-G9 > B64-G9 > B64-G9 > DATKYQ01. The sequence goes on from DATKYQ010000044.1 coordinate 3,341, forward strand.
GCGGGCCGGTTTTGCCATGCTCCCGTCACCGGTATGCGAGACTCCCAAGCGCCTGCCCGCAGATCTGCGCTCCCTGGTGCGTGCGCCGTGATCCCGCGCTGGCCTGGTATTGTCATAACCATCGGGGCGCTGGCCGCGCTGCACGCCTTGCTTGCGCTGTTGCCCGGGCCGGTGGTCCCCGTGGCCACAAACCTGGTCTGGTTCGCGGCCAACATCTACGTTGCCTACTGCGCCTGGCTGGTAATCAGGGACTCAAGTCGTGCGGAGCTGGGCCTGTTCGCCGCCGGTTACATGGTTTTGCTGCTGCTGGTGCTCGTGCTTCTCGGGCGCGAGTCGCTTTTCATTCTGCTGGTCATCCTCTACGCCAGCGTCTACCGGATACGCGTGCTGCTGGGCGTCTTTATAGCCTTCGTGCTTGGCTACGTGGTCTTCCAGCCCTACGCTTTCGAGACATTCGTGCCGCTCTCTTTGGCTTTCATCGCCGTCTGGTGGGTCAGGCGTTCCGGCGCATCCGTCTTCCTGACGGCCTGCCTGGCAATCGGGCTGTTTTGCCTGGCGGGCATACTGCTCCCGCTCGTGCACCTGTTGATCCAGGACTCGCCCCAGACTCTCTGGTTCAGCTTTTCGCGGCCCGACGTACGCCGGGCCATCTGGCTGAGCCTGCTCTCCTCGGGCCTGGCGACCGTGATCGTCGCCGCCTGGGGCATTCCGCTGGCCTATGCCCTGGCACGAACCAACTTTCGCGGCAAGGGAGTGATCGAGTCGTTGGTCGATCTGCCTATTCTGATCCCGCAGTCGGTGGTCGGCATCGCCTTACTGGTGTTGCTGGGCCCCGGCACACCGCTGGGTCAGCTGCTGGACTCTGCGGGCCTTGCACTCGGCGGCCGCTTCGCCGGGATCGTGGCCGCTCAGGTCTTCGTCGCCTGCCCATTCCTGATCAAGACGGCCATGACTGCCTTCGAGGGGGTCCCCGGCAACCTGGAAGACGCATCGCTGACGCTGGGCGCAGGCCCGGCGGCGACCTTCTTTCGCGTCACGCTGCCCTTGGCCTCGCGCGGTGTCTTTGTCGGCCTGGTGCTCACCTGGGCCAGGGCAATCAGCGAGTTCGGCGCCATCATCCTCTTCGCGCCCAATCCCCAGACGGCGCCGGTGCTGGCCAACAACGAGTTTCTGAAGGCCGGGGTGAGCGAGGCGCGGCCGATCGCAGTGGTGTTGCTGGTCGTCTGCCTGTGGATCTTCGTGCTTTTGCAGTTCGGAAAGACCTTCCTGCCTCACGCCTACCGACGCGGCTCTTCCGGGGAGGGCATGCGTTGATCGTAATGAGCAACCTGCGGCGGCGCTTCGGTGAATTCAGCATTGAGATCGACGATCTCGAAATCAAGCGCGGCCGTTATACCGTCATTCTGGGCCCAAGCGGCAGCGGCAAGTCGCTGCTGCTCAAGCTGCTGGCCGGGCTGCACCACCCGCACAGTGGAAGCCTGCTGATCGACGGCAAGGATGCGCTGAATGTTCCGGCCGAGCGCAGAAACATCGGGCTGGTATTTCAGGAAGCCTCTTTGTTTCCGCACCTGTCTGCCAGGAGCAACATCGCTTACGGCTTGCGCGCCCGGCACGTCCCGGCTGCCGAGCGCAAACGCCGACTGGACGAGATGGTCACCCGACTGGGCATCGCGGACATTCTCGGGCGACCGGTTGTCTCTCTGAGCGGCGGTGAGGCCCAGAAGATCGCCCTGGCTCGCGCACTGGTGGTGCGCCCGCGCATCCTGCTGCTGGATGAGCCCCTGAGCCAGGTGGATCACAACGCCAGATTGGAGTTGCAAAAAGCTCTCAAGCGCCTGCAGCGTGAACTCGATCTCACCTGTCTGCACGTGACTCACGATCGCGAAGAAGCCGTCGTGCTGGCCGAGGATTGCGCGCTGATGCTGGGCGGGCGGGTCATCCAGGCGGGCGGGCTGGATAATCTGCGCGATCGGCCGGCTTGCGATTTCGTGGCCTGGTTTTTAGGCGTCGATCCCGGGAGATATCCCGGCGCCCCGGAAGACTGCGGTAAGAGCTGTCTTTCGGGAAGCGGCCGCTGCGACCGGGGTCGGACGCTGAAGGATTCCGATGCAAGGTAACTACCTGCCACTCTGGAAGCTCCTCGACGCGCCGCTGATCTCGCTCGACGAGAGCCACGTCGAGCTTCTCTCTGTGCTGGCCTTGATGCTGCTGGCCATGCTTGCCCTGGTGGCGCCCCGCGGCCGGCGCCAGTGGATACGTCACCTGGTGCAGCTGCTTTCGGTGATGATCTTCTTCTACGTAGTCTACTCCTGCCTGGGCGTGTTCGGCATGGTGCGCAACGTGATATACGGCTCGACGCTGATTGGTACCATCTTCACCGAGTCGTTTTTCTGGATGAGCCTGCCGCTGGCCGTGATCGCCTTCAGCCTGACCAGCGGCCCCTACTTCTGCGGTTGGATCTGCCCGACCGGGGCTTTCCAGGAACTCTCGGCCGCCGTCAGAGAGCGTATCTCGAGACGACTGCGCCGGGGTATCAAGGATCGCACCCGCGTCCGCCCGCGCTGGTATAACCAGATTCTACTGGCTCTGTTCTTCGCGGGCTTTCTGGGGCTGATCTTCTACCTCGGCACCACAAAACGTTTCTACGTCGAAGATTCGAGTCTCTACTGGGCCTCCTCGCTCTTCCTGCTCATCTACCTGGTGCTCACCCGGGCGGTGGACGACGCCGCTATCCGGACGCTGCGCGGCGTGAGCTTTACGATCATCGTCGTCTCGACTCTGTTCAAGACGGCCATTGTCTCTCCGGTCCACTTCGCCTTTGAGGACGTCAGCGATCCCGCCTCGGCGCTTTCGACCCTGGCGCTGGTGGTAGCCTCCCTTTTCATCAGCCGCGCCTGGTGCCGCTACGTCTGTCCCTGGGGATATCTGATGGGCTGCATCCAGCGAGTCTCGCGTCTCAGGGTGCAGGCCGGCGACGACTGCAAGGAATGCGGGACGTGTGAGAGCGTTTGCCGGGTGGGGGCGATCCACGCGGGGCGGGTGGAGATTTCGGAGTGCCAGTTTTGCCTGGCCTGCATCGACAAGTGTCCCAGCAATGCAATCAAGGTGGTGGATGTCTGGAAGAAGCAAGGGCATGCCTGACCGGTTTGGTCATGGGGCGATCATCCTTTTGTGCCTTGCGGGTACGATTACGACCGGCGCCGCCGAGTGGTTTCCCAGCGGCGCCGTCCCGCGTCCGGGCGACTGGCTGCTCGCGCGCCACGACGCGGCCAACTCGGCGGTAACGATCCTTGACCACGACCCGCCTCAGGCGGCCCGGGCATGGACCCACCAGCTCTCGCGGCACGTGTTCGGTTACCGCCCCGGAATGAGCGTCTGGTCCTCGGCCGCGGTCGGCGACGTTGGCGGGCGGGCGGTGGTGGCCGCGGGCAGCTACGATCATAACCTCTACCTTTTCGACGCCGCCGAGGGAAACCTGGTGTGGCGTTTCACTACCGGCAACGGAGTGTACTCGGCCCCGTTGATCTGGAAGGACGGCGAACGGGAGTGGATCTTCGTCGCCTCGAGCGACAGGTTAATCTACGGCCTGGACGCCGTACTCGGCAACCGGCGCTGGAGCCGCGCCGTGGCCGGCTACCAGCCTACTCTTGGGGGCAGCCGCCTGTCCGCGCCTTGCCTGGGCCTGTCCAAGGGAACCCCCGCCGTTTTTGTCGGCTACCGGGTCTGGGACAAGTCGCTGGCCAACTCGACTCAGAGCGGAGGACTGATCGCCGTCGCCGCACGATCTGGAGAGCGTCTGTGGCAGGTAGACTTTCTGGACAATTCTGTTTCCGACCCCGTCTTTGCCGTCTTTGACGATCACTCATATGTCTTTGCGGCCTCCAGCGACGGCAACCTGCGCGCCCTGGATGCCGACAGCGGCAAACTACTCTGGTTTCACCGCGAGACCGAGCCGATCATGGGCGCGCCGCTTTTCTATCAGGCTAGAAGCGGGCCGCGGGTAATCATCGGCTCGCACTTCGGCAAGCTGCGCTGTCTCGACGCCCACGATGGGCGTGAGATCTGGAGCTTCAAGACGGGCAACTGGATTACCGGGGCCGCGGCACTCTACCGCTCGGGTGGGCGCGACCTGGTGGCCTTTGGATCGTACGACCGCCACCTGTACGTCCTGGAGGCCGAGAGTGGCCGTAAGGTGTTCGCCCATCTCGCCGCGGGGCCTGTTTATTCTTCTCCTGCGGTTGTTCCGCTGGAACCCGAGCCGCAGATTCTCTACGCGGCATGGGACAACCGCATCTACTGCCTGTCCGGTCTGGACGGCACCCAGCTCTGGACGCTATTCACGGGCCAGCCCCTGTGGGACGCAGTGGCCCAGGGAGACAGCAACTGGTCCTCGCCGGTGGCGGCGCGCATCGACGGGCGCTGGATGTTGTATCACGGCTCCTATAACGGCGTCTTCTACGCCATCCCGCTGGCACAGGCCGCAACGGCCGTCGGCGCGCATCCCTGGACAAACCTGCGCTTCTGGGTGACGATGTTTTTAGCCATGGCCTTCTCGGGCGCCCTGGCTTTCTACCTCGACCGCCGCCGGCGCGGGCGCACGGCGGTTCGGGTGGACCGGAAATCTCCCCGCGAGTAGATTGATCACGATGCGCGACAAATTCAACAGCCGGTCCATCTCGCGCCTGCGCTTGGTCATACAGATCCTTTTCTTCGCCGTTTTGATCTATGGAGGCTTTGCGGTAAGCGGGATCGAGACATGGCTGAGCCGCGGACCGGCCCGGATCGACCGCCTGACCGGCCCGGCCAACGTCAAGCAGGTCGTCAAGCGCAGCACCACCACTGACATCTACCTCCCGGCGACTTCCTGCATCTACCAGCGCCAGGGTTTGTGCAAGGGCTGCAGCCTCTACTACCTGACCGACATCATCGCCTGGCACCCGAAGATCGAGAAAGTGCTTGCCTACCTAGGTGTGCTCCTTCTGCTGATGCTCGTCGGCGGGCGCCTGTGGTGCGGTTGGGTCTGTCCCCTGGGGCTGCTTTCGGACATAATGACCAGGCTGCGCGCCAGGACTGGAATATCGAGAGTGCGCGTATCGAAGGGCTTTCGCGAGGGACTGGTGTGGGCCAAGTATGTCATTCTCTTGGCGGTGCTCTCTGTCGCAGCCCTGGCTTCATTGCCTTCCATGGCCGATTATCGCCTAAGCCTGTCAGAGCCATTCTGCCAGGTCTGCCCCTCGCGGATCTTCCAGGCCTTCTTCTCGTTCGATACTGTCTGCTGGACCAACCCGGCCGACAAGATCACCACTGTCTTCACCGTGCTCGGATTACTCGCCTTCGGGCTGTTCTTCATCGGCCTGACCGTTCGCAGGTTCTGGTGCCGGCTGTGTCCAATCGGGGGGCTGAACGCCGCCTTCAACCGTACCGGCCTGGTGATGATCGTCAAGGACGGGCAAAAGTGCACCCGCTGCGGCGCCTGCGAACGCTCGTGCCCGCTGGACGTCCAGCGTGTCTTCGAGGGCCGCGGGCGCGGCCCGGTTACCTCGTACGAGTGCCACCTGTGCCTGCGCTGTGTTGAAAGCTGCCCGGAGGATGGCTGTCTCGAGTTCCGCTGGCTGGGGTTTACTCTCGCCTCGAGCGGCGTTTCAAAAAAAGGCCCCAGAACACGAGCGCCAGAAGTGGAATCAGGCTGAGCGCGGCAAGCCCCAGCACGCGCGATGTCCGGCTGCTCTTACCGACGTTGATGGTGCCCGCCTCCATCCAGCCGCGTCCTTGCCTGCCTGCCCGCGGGCTGTTGTCCGCGAAAAGGCGCAGGCTGTGCAGGTCGGGCTGTCCGCGGGCGTGAAGTGTTGCACTGATCGGGAACCGGACGTGCGGAGTTGTCGCCTTGCTCTTCGCATCGATCTCGAAGACGCAGCGATCGGCGGGCAGGCAGCGCGGGATGCTCGCCGGCCGCACCACGATCTCCAGGGGTGTCTCGCTCTCGACCGACACCCGGGCATCCAGGAGCGCAATTGGAGATTCGTTGCGGTAGATCAGCCTGATCGATCCGCTGCCCCGCGGCAACCTGATCTCGGAATCGGTCGTAACCAGCGTGACTCCACCCGCCAGGGCCAGCGGGGGAAAGAAGGTCAAGAATGTGATGGCTACGATTCTCAAAGGCGATTCCTACCTGGTCGGTTGGGACATTTCGAGCGGCGTGCGTCCGGAGCGATCCTTGGCGAAGATGCTGGCCCCGGCCATGATCAAGGCGTTGGCCACCTTTTCGTTGCGGGCCAGGTGCAAAGCCGTCATACCGTACTCGTCGTGGGCCTCGACATCTGCTCCGGCCGCGATCAGCAACTCGGCGATCTCGGCCGTAGACGCTTCGTGCAACGGTGTCAACTGGTAGCGATTACGCGCGCTCACGTTGGCGCCATGCGCCAGCAGCTGGCGCACCATGACCGCCCGGCCGAGAATGGCGGCCCAATGCAGGGCACTCATGCCGTTGCGCGTGCGACCGTTGACATCGGCCCGGTGATCGAGAAGAGCCCCGGCCACGTCGACGTGATTTTGCATCGCGGCCGTGTGCAGCGGCGTCCAACCATACACGTTGCGGGCGGCCACCGGCGCCCCGTGCGAGATCAGTAGTTCGGCCACCGCGGCACTGCCCGCAAGATGCAAGGGCGTCAGGCGTAAGCTGTCTTCGGCGGCTGGCGGCTCCCCGGCATCCAGCAGGCTGCGCACACGCTCGGCATCACCTGCGAAGCTGGCAAGTGCCAGGTCGGAAAGCCCGGCTTCTGAGACCGGTAAATTATAAAAGGGAAGTTCTCCCGGCATCGACTCGGCACAGCCGCTAAAGGCCAGAATTATAAGCAGCACAAAAGCACGCATGTGCACAATCTTGACCTCTGGAGCCATGCGCGTCAAGCGAGAAGGGAGCAAGATGGGCATAACCTTCTCGATGTGCTAGGATGATCCGGCAATGGAAGAGAAGCGGCGAAATGAACGAGACAAGATCGACCGGCGGCGCTTTTTGAAAGTCGCCTGTGGTTCGGCCGCCTGCCTGGGAGCGGCGGCCTGCCTGCCCCACGCGGATGGCGACTGGGATTCGTGCACTGAAAGCCAGCCGCTGATAGAGGCCCCGTCTTCCAATCGGGTGGTCGAAGTGCACTCGGAGCAGGCTGTCATCCAGGTTGAGGGAAAGAGCGCCATCGACGCCGGAGTGGTGATCGCCATGTTCGCGGCCGGTTTGCAGTCCTTGACCGGGCAGGCTGAGGCTGCCGAAGCCTGGCGAGTCGTCCTGCCGGGACGAAAGGACGGAGAGCGCATCGCGCTCAAGGCCAATGCATTGAACCAGGATGTGCCGAGTTCTCCAGAACTTCTGGCCGCCGTCATCGGCTCGCTAACCGAAGGCGGCATCCCGGCCGCGGATGTTTTCGTCTGGGATCGCACTGTGCGTGAACTCGAGCTGGCCGGTATCACCCCCGAGCGACTGGGCGTCGACTGCCGCGGCACGATCTACTCTTCGGGCGACGACAGCGGTCCGGGCTACGAACAGGAGGCGGCCTGTCTTTCGGGGTGCAAGATACATCTCTCAACCATCCTGACTCGCGAGACAGATCATCTGATCAACGTGGCCGTGCTGAAAAACCATTTCGCGGCCGGCTTCTCCGGCTGTCTCAAGAACAACTACGGCTGCTTCGAAAATCCCTACGACTTCCACGATGGCTGCGAGCAGCACATAGCCCTGCTCAATGCGCTGCCGCAGATCGCCTCGGTCGCCCGCCTGTGTGTGTTAGATTCCCTCTTCGCGGTCACGTCAGGAGATACCAACAAGCCGGCCGACTGCGAGCCGGGGCTCATACTGCTCTCGTTCGATCCCGTGGCCATCGATCAACGCGGCCTGGACGTCCGCGACCGGATTCGCGCATCGCGCGGGCAAGACCCGGGCAATCCGGCCGGCTACCTGCAGGTGGCAGCCGATATGGGCATGGGCAACATCGACTACGACCTTCAGACAATCGAGATCTGAACTCAGTCCGTCTTCCGGGCGACAATCATCTCTAGCAGGGCTTCGATCCTGGTTCTCAAACGACCCGTGTCCTCAGGCCCGAATTCGGTGTTGATCGAAAGCCAGGGCAGCCCGCTCTCAGCGAAAGACCCCGCCAGCCCCGGCTCATCCAGGTCGAAAAGCTGACACAGGCGCTGAGTATGGTGAACGATCCCGTCCACGCTGTGGCTCTCAACCAGTTCGCGCAGGCGGTCGGTGCGCCCGTCGCTTCCGACCAGGCAGGGACAGGTGGAGGGCAAGAGCACTCGCTCCCCGGCCGCGCGGATCAGCCCGTCGGTCGTCCATTCGTCCACCACGACGGGGTGCCGCAGACGCTCGCTGCCCGAGCACAGCTCGTCGGCCACAATGTCGGCCCCGCATTCGAGCAGCAGAAGCGGCAGCTTGAAATCCGGCCATAGCACGGGCGAGCCGGTCAGCAGGATGCGCGCACGCGGCCTGCTTCCGCTGCCGTCAGCCGCACGTTGCTCGAGTTCGCCGAGAAGCACGGCGGTCTTCTCCGTCCACCAGTCGGGATCGGCGAGGAAGCCGGCCTGCATCACCAAAAGCGCGTCGGCACCGTTGACAGGCGGTCTGGCCGACTTGCGCAGCTCGTTCATCCTGCGCACCAGCGCCACGCGCTCGTTGACGTGCTCGATGGCCGCGCGCAGCGAGCGCCGCGTGACGCGCCGGCCGCAGAGTTTCTCGATGCGCCTGGTAAGGCGCCGCATCTCGGAAAGCCAGGCCGACCGCGCTCGCTCTCCCTGGTTTGTCTGCGGCAGCTCCAGATTGAACACTTCGTGCCTGCCCGAAAGCAGGCCGCCGAGTTTTTTCTTGCCGTCGCACGAAGTCGGAATCACCAGCAGATCGGCGGCAGCCATGGGATCATCGTCGTCGTCCACCCGGCCCATGAGCGCGCGCAAAGCGCAACAAACTTCGGCCTGCAGACGCCTGGCACCACGCCGCACCGTTGCCGAGCAGCCGTCGTCGAGGCGAATCGGCACTCCTCCCGCGGCCAGCACCAGCTCGTCCGGCACGAAGTTGCACACTTGGCCGACAAGCTTGCGCCCGGTCCCGGCAAGCTGACCGCGCCAGAGTTGCTTACGAAAAAATTCGTCGAACGGCTCGATGCCCCTCGGCCGATCCTTCACGGCAGCCAATGCGTCCAGAACCTGAACGACCTCTTGCTGACACTCAGACACGACCTGCTTCCTCCGCAATCTCAGGCGGGACATCTCCGGGCAAAAAATAGGCTTCGGGGCCCACAACATCAAGAACAATCGCCGGCAGCCAGGTGAGCAGGGCCTGGAGATCCTGATTCTGGTCTTTTGTCGGCAGCCGGTATAGCATTTGCGAAATCGGAGATGGAGGCTATGGGTTCCAAATATAAAGTTACGCTGGCGTTTCTGCTGGTGGCCGCGGTCACTTTTGCAGCGCTCGAGCTGTTCATGTCCCCGTCCAGCGGTCCTGATGTTCCGCTGACCGAGGAAGCCGTTGCTTTTCCTGGCGCCGGATCTTCTATACCGCGCGCAGGTAACGAAAAAACCACGGCAGAGGAACCCGCGCCGGCGGCCCGGGCGGCCGAACCGCAACTGGTGCCCGTCGTACCGCGGGGCCCGGTTTCCATGCGAAAAGAGGCCAGGCTCCCCGTTCCTCCGTCCGAGTCCGAGCCCGGGCTCACGGCAGTTTACATGGTCAAGGATACCACCCCGCCAAGGCTTTCGATTCTGTCGCCGGTCGACCGTTCATACACCATGGAGCGACAGATCAAGCTGACGGTTCGCTCCGAGGCGGGCGCCCGGGTCGATCTGAACGGTTCTGCCCTTGCCGAAAAGCCGCCCGGCTTTTTCCGCGGCAGCGCCGGTTTGTCGCCCGGGCAAAACAGCATCGTCGTGCGGGCCACGGACGCTGTCGGTAACGTTTCTACGGCCTTGGCACGGGTGACCTTCATCGATCCGGCAAACATCCGGGCCGAGAAAAGTCGCCTGGTCGCCCTATTGAAGCAGCTCGATGAAGTACGCGCCGCGGCCCGGGATGTCGACCAACGTATCGCCGAATTGCTCGGTCAGATCGAAGACGCCAAGGATGTCAAGCGCATTCCCGAGTTCAGCAATATCCTGCGCGAGGTGCGCAACAACCGCAAGCAGTTGCAACAAGAGATTGAACACGCAATTGTTAAAATCGACAAGTCCTTGCCTGGCGTGAAATGATACATTCAGTCGCTGTGCTAGATTGACTTCTCCATTTGTCCGGGTTAGGTACGGGCCATGTCGGTCATCGCCACTGTCTTCAAAAAAGAATTGCTCGACGTCCTGCGCGATCGGCGCACGCTGATCTTCATGCTGGTCATCCCGACGCTGTCCATTCCCGTCCTGATGTGGGTCCTCACAAGCGTCATGGTTCACTTCACAGAAAAGTTGGCCCGCGAACAGGTGAACGTCCTGATGATCAATCCGCAGGCGGCACCGGATCTGGCAAAAGGCCTTACGGATCGCTCCACCATCGTCGGCCGGGCGCAGCGTGTCGCCGGGGTGCTTGGCGAGTACGGCATAGGCGAGAAGGAACTCGGCATGGTCAGTGGCGATTCACAGGCATTCATCAGACTGCTCGAGAAGAAAGGAGTCGATCCCGACCAGCTTGCGGCCCGGCTGCGGGGTGTCTCCGGGGACGATGAGTTCGATTTTTCGCCCGCCGGTATCATCGGCAGCGCCTACCCACCCAATTTCCATATCATCACCTCATTGCCCACGGGGATGCCGGACGTCTCCGACCCAGCCGACAGGCAGGCGGCCTTGCTGCAAGCCGTCCGTCGGGACAAGATCGCCGCCGCCGTCGAGTTCGAGCAGGATGCCCCGAAGCGCTTGGCCGGGGGCAATTTCACCGTGGTAAAAGTATACTACATCGAGACGTCCGATCGCTCGGCACGAGCATTCAGAGGCCTGCGGACGATCCTGGGATCCCTGGGCAAGGATATCACCATCGAGAGGATCCGCGCCCACGATCTGCCGCCGGGGTTCGCAACGCCAATAAAAGTGCGCTCGCGGCGCCTGCCGGGGCCGAGCTTGATGGCCAAGATCCTTTCGCAGATCCTTCCCTACATGATCCTGCTCTTTTCCATGCTCGGCGCCCTCTACCCGGCCATCGATCTCGGCGCGGGCGAGAAAGAACGCGGCACGCTGGAGACGCTGTTGGTAGCCCCGGTCAGCAGGTTGTCCATCGTGCTCGGCAAGTTCACCGTGATTCTCTTAGCAGCGCTGGTGTCGGCGTTGCTGGCCACAGCAAGCCTTGCGATCTCCTTGCGGATCGGCGTCTTTGCGACCCTGTCGGTGATTGGCGGCGGATCGTTCACTTTCAGCCCGATCGAGGCGCTGGTGGCTTTACTGATGGTGGTGCCGGTCGGCTGCATCTTCGCGGCGCTGCTTTTGGCCATCTCAATCTTCGCCAAGAGCTTTAAGGAGGCCCAGTCCTATGCCAGCCCGTTGCAGATGTTCATCGTCATGCCGGCCTTCGCCTCATTCATCCCCGGAGTCGATCTCGACTGGCTGACCGCCTCCATTCCAATCGTCAACGTATCGCTGGCGCTCAAGGAAATATTCACCGGCAATCTCGACCAGCATTGGGCTCACGTGGGCCTGATCTTTTTATCCACCACTTTCTACGCGGGACTGTTGCTGTGGTTCGCCGCCTGGTGGTTCCGCCGTGAGCAGGTTCTTTTCAGGTCTTGATACAATAATTGACAAGGCTCGCGGCTAAACCATATAAGGGCGCATCCGGAGGTGCGCTGTGAGCGTGACAATCGGTGTCCGCAGGGAAGATAAAAACGTATTCGAGCGCAGAACACCGCTCTTGCCGGATCACGTAAAAAGACTCGTCGGCGCAGGGATCGAGGTCGTCGTCCAGCCTTCCCCGATTCGGGCCGTAGACGATGCGGCTTACCGCGCGGCCGGGGCGCGGGTGGACGAGGATCTCTCGGGCTGCGCGGTCGTCTTTGCCGTCAAGGAGATCCCGGAGACAATGTTCAGGCGCGACGGCGTCTACGTTTTTTTCGCTCATGTCATCAAGGGTCAGGCTCACAACATGCCTATGCTGACCAGGCTGCTCAATCTCGGCTGTTCGCTGGTCGACTATGAAAAGGTGACTGATGCTTCGGGCCGTCGACTCATTTTCTTCGGCCGCCATGCCGGGCTGGCGGGAATGATCGACAGCCTCTGGGCCCTGGGACGGCGTCTCGAGTGGGAAGGCCACCAGACGGCCTTCTCGGCGATCAGGCCGACACACGAGTACACAGATCTTGCGCAGGCCAAGCAGGCCGTAGCCGAAGTCGGGCGGCGCTTGGAGCGAGAGGGCCTCCCTGCAGAGCTTACGCCCATGGTGTTCGGCTTTGCCGGCTACGGCAACGTCTCTGGCGGGGCCCAGGAGGTGTTCGACATCCTGCCGCATGAAACACTGTCGCCTGTCGAACTCGATACGTCCGCGGACAAGCAATCCGGCGTTCTTTACAAAGTCGTCTTCAAGGAAGAACACATGGCCGAGCCCAGGCTGCCGGGCCACCTGTTCGAGCTGCAGGAGTACTACGACCACCCGGAGCGCTTCAGGGGAACCTTCGCCCGCCACCTGCGCCGACTTACTGTGCTGATGAACTGTATCTACTGGACCGAGCGCTATCCCAGACTGGTGACGCGCGCCATGCTCGATGAGATCTGGCGCGAAGAAAAGCCCCGGCTGAAAGTCATCGGCGATATCAGCTGCGACGTCGAGGGCGCGATCGAGTGCACTCTCAAATGCACGGAGACGGATGCTCCGGTATACGTCTACAACGTCCGTCAAGGTTCAATCAGCCCGGGCGTAGCCGGTGACGGCCCGGTAGTACTGGCCGTCGACAACTTGCCCTGCGAGTTGCCGATCGAGAGCTCTCGTGACTTCGGGGACGTGCTGATGCCGTTCGTCGCCGATATCGCCAGGGCCGATTTCTCGCGGCCCGTTTCCGAATTGGAGCTGCCTGCCCCGATCAAGAGAGCCTTGATAGTCCACCGGGGTGAGCTGACTTCCGACTACCGCTACCTGCAATCACATCTTTAATAGGAGAACCATCGTGAAAAAAGTATTGGTTCTGGGGGCCGGGCTGGTTTCGCGCCCACTGGTGCGTTACCTGCTGGACAACGGATTCGAGGTAACCGTTGCCAGCCGCACCGTTGCCAAGGCCGAAAGGCTAATCGCCGGCCACTCTCACGGCCGGGCCTTGTCTCTAAACGTGGACGATGTCAGCGCCATGCGCGAACTGATCGCCGCCTGCGACATGGCGGTCAGCCTGTTGCCCGCCACGCGCCACATCGAGGTTGCCCGCGCCTGCCTGGATCTTGGCAAGCACATGGCAACCACTTCGTATGTCAGCCCCCAGATGCGGGCCCTGGATGGAGAGGCCCGCCGGAAAGGCCTACTGCTGCTAAACGAGATGGGCGTCGACCCGGGCATCGATCACATGTCCGCTATGAAGGTTATCCATCGCGAGGAGGCTGCAGGCGGCACGCTGGTGGGTTTCTCTTCCTGGTGCGGCGGACTGCCCGCCCCCGAGGCCAACGACAACCCCTTCGGCTACAAGTTCTCCTGGAGCCCCAAGGGAGTGTTGATAGCGGCCCGCAACGGCGCACGCTACCTGAAAGACGGAAGGGTTGTCGAAGTGCTTCCAGAACGTCTCTTTGCAGATCCGGCCTCGGTGGATATTCCAGGTGTCGGAAATTTCGAGGGCTACCCCAATCGCGACTCGGTGGCCTACATGAACACCTATGGCTTCGACGAACGGGTCAGGGACATGTTCCGTGGAACCCTGCGCAACAAGGGCCATTGCAGGCTCTATACCCAGCTGATCGAGTTGGGCTTGCTGGAAGACCAGCCGCGCCGGGAATTGTCCGGTCTTTCATGCCTGGATCTTATGGAAAAGCTCTTCGGCAAGCCGGTCACGGAGACTATCCCCGAAAGGTTAGGAGTCTCTCCCGGCGAGTCACCGATCGAGGCCCTCGGCTACATCGGCCTGCTCGAAGATCGCCCGATCGACATGCAGGCGGGAACGCTCATGGACCTGCTGGCCGATCGCATGAACGCGGCCCTGTGCTACAAGGAAAGCGAACGGGACATGTTGCTCATGCGCCACGATATCACATTCAGCTACGCGGACGGCGACCGGCGCGAGCGCATCACGGCTGTCATGGTCGACTACGGCATTCCCGGCCAGGACAGCTCGATGGCCCGCACCGTCTCGCTGCCGACCGCCATCGGCGTCCGCATGCTGCTCGAGGATCGCATCAAGATAAAAGGTGTTCACATTCCGATCAAGCCTGAGATCTACGAGCCCGTGCTTGCGGAACTTGAGCGCCTTAACATCGCTTTCAGCGAGACCCGATCGATCTGATACGGTAACGCGACGCTGTAATTGACTCACGCCGGATATGACAATAGTATTATTCTTATGAAACGATTGGTGTGCGTCATTTTCTGCCTCGCTCTCGCCCTACCGGCTGCGGCGGCCACGGTAGAGGCCAACTGGAACGCGGTCAGCCGGGATGTCAACGGCCAGCCGGAGTCTGTCAGCCACTACATACTCTACTATGGTGAGACGGCCCGGCCAGGCAACGTCGTCCACCCTTCCGATCCGGCCTTCGCCTATGATCATCAGGCCAATGTTGGCAACGTCACCCAGGTACAGCAGGGCAACTTGACGGTCGGACAGACTTATTTTTTCGCAGTCGCCGCGGTCGACGCGGCCGGCAACCTTTCCGACTATTCCGGCGAGGTGAGCATCATTGTCCCCGAGCCATCCGACGGCGGCCCGTCTGATGGCGGCCCGTCTGATGGTGACTCCCATACAGATGCCGGAGCCGACAGCGGACAGCAGGTGGATAGCGGGGGGCAGACCGTCAGCGGCGGCTGCGGCTGCGCCGCCGCGGGCACGGCCCGCTCTTGCTGGTTGATGATACTGCTGGTGCCGCTCGTCCTCCGCAAACAGGTCCGATCAGCTTGAAAAACAGCCGCCGAGACTTTGTTCGCAAAAGCATCTTGGCAGGCGCAGCCGTTGCGCTGTGCAAGACGCGTCTCGGCCGGGCAGCGGCGAGAACCGGCCCGGCCAAGTCTGCGGTTCGTCCCGAACTTGCCGCGGTCAGCGGAAAAGACGCCGGGCGTATGTTCGCGCGGGCAGTCGATCTCCTGGGAGGAGCCGAGAAATTCGTCTCGCCCGGCGATCGGGTGGTGATCAAGCCCAATGCCTCCTTTGCCAACCCCGCGAATTGGGGCAACAACACCAACCCCGAGGTGCTGGCCGCCGCCTGCGAGTTCTTCATAAAAGCCGGGGCGCGCAAGGTCGTAGTCGTCGACTATCCGCTCATGGGCGGAGCCAAGGCGCCCCAGGCCAATGGGCTGGCCGCCATATGCCGCGGCCTGTCCGGCGTGGAACTTTCCGTGCTGTCCGCCCGACACCAGTTTCGCAAGCTGTCAGTGCCCGGGGGAGAGACCCTGAAGACAGTTGAGGTGTCCCGCGAGGTGCTGGACGCCGACTTGCTCGTCAACCTGCCGGTGGCCAAGGCGCACGACGCCGTGGCGGCCAGCATCGGCCTGAAGAACTTGATGGGGATAATATGGGACAGGGCCGCCTTTCATACCATGCTGGAGATCAACCGCGCCATCGCCGAGCTTTCACTGGCGGTGCGCCCACAGCTGACCGTCGTCGATATGACCCGGGTGATGGTGACCAATGGCCCTAAGGGGCCGGGCGAGGTTGCCACCCCTAACTTGTTGGTGGCCTCGAGCGATCCCATCGCCGCCGACGCCTACAGCTTGACCAAGGCGCGCTTCAACGGGCGCCGCTTCCGGCCCAAGCAGATTCGCTATCTGCGCTATGCCCACCAGGCCGGACTGGGCGAGATCGATCTTTCTGCGGTCGATATCCGCGAGGACCGTGTGTGAGCCACCGGTTTATCGGTTTTCTGCTTGTTTTTGCAATCCTCGCCTGGCTGCCGGGCCAGGCCGCCGCTGGCATGCGCTATCCACGCGTTGTACGCGATTCGCAGGGGACCTGGATAGCCACCGACGAGGCGCTGATTCACCTGGTCGGTGATCTTTGGACTTTCTACGGTACAAACGACGGCTTACCGGCCGACCGGGTGCGCATGGTGGCGCCCGACGACCGCGAGGTCTGGGCGGCCACGCCGCGCGGCCTGGGCCGCATGGATCGCAGTTCGCGGCGCTGGGAGGCTTTCACGGCGCCCGACCCGTTGCCTTCAAGCAACGTCTTTGCCGTTGCGGTTGACGACCGCTACGCATGGGTGGGCACCGCGCGGGGCGCCGTACGCTACGATAAGACCAGCCGTGAATGGAGCCGTCTTGCCGACGCCGGCGGTCCGGGTGAGCAAGCGGTGTTCGACGTACTCTCGTTCGGGCGCAGCGTCTGGCTGGCCACCACCCGGGGCGTCTATCGCTACGACCGTCAGACGCAGGTCTTCAGGCATTTTGGACCGCAGGAAGGGCTCGACCTGGGTGATGTCTTCGAGATCGTCCTGGCCGGCCAGAGCCTGTGGTTCTTGTGCCGCCGGGGATTGGCCCGCTTCGATCTGCACAGCGAGGCCATCTCGACATTTACCGAAAAGGACGGCCTGCCTAGTACGCGAATTACCGCCTTTGCCCAGGTGCAGGGAGACATATGGATAGCCACCCCCAAGGGCATGGCGGTTTACAGTCCGGGCGCCGACGCCATCGGGCCTTTCATCTACTCCCGCGGCATGCCGGCCGGCACGGTGACAGGGATCGAGGCGGCCCTGCCATGGGTATGGGTCTCTAGCGATCACGGCCTGGGCATGTTCAACACTTTGCGCCGTGTGTGGGAGGAGAAGCGATCCGCGGATGGCCTGGCCAATAACATCATCGATGGAATCGCCATGGCCGGCTCGACCTTGGTACTTCTTCAGCCAGGAGGCTACCAGGGCTATCTGATCCAGCAGGACGACTGGGTGACCTACTCGCGGGATGATGTCTGGTCTGGCACGATGGGAACCAGGAGCGAACCGTCCGCCTGGCGCTTCAATTTCGAGATGACCCTCAGCGGCGAGGGAAACTTCTCGAAATCCGGCGGTAGCTGGGAAAACAACCGGCAACTAGTGCCCGACCTGCGCCTGGGAATGGGAACCGAGCTGGAAGGCGGGCGTACGCTGGACGCCTCGATTCGTCTCGATGCAGGCGATGTCACCCTGCCGGGAATACGCGAATACGACGCGGAGTTACGTATCAGGGGCAACCAGACCGACACCATCCGCGAGCTGCTTGTATCCGACATGATGCCGCTGATGGGCAACGAGAACGACCACGATCTGATCGCCGACGCCTGGCTCGAGGGTCTGGGTATCCGCCAGCGCATGGGAGACGGCACCGGGCGCAAGCGCGATCCAGTCGAGGTCGAAGCCGACGTCGGCCTGCGCCGGGGTGTGCGCCAGCGCGAGTTCTTCCGTGGCTCGATCGATCTCAGCTACCAGCTGGCCAAGCAATACATTACGCCCGGCTCGGACATCGTCAAGGTCGACGGCATGATCCTCGAGCGCGGCGTCGACTACATCATCACTCACACCACCGGTCAGCTTTCCTTCCTGAATCCCGATCGGGTCAACGCCCTCAGCCTGATCGAGGTCAACTACACCTACGAGCAGATCCCCCGCAAGGAAACCTCCGGGCGCTCGCTTCTGGAGATGCTTCCCTGGGACAACGAGCTGGGAACCTTCGTGCGCTCCGGCACGCCGGTTTACGTGACTGACGAGGGGGGTCTGTATGCCCAGATCGACGGAGCGGCGCCCAAGTATATCGATCGAGGTTGGGTCGAGAGCGTCTTTCAGGACTATTCCCAGGGCTCGACCAAGGTAAGCGTGCAGATCCACGACATGGGCTCGCTCGAACAAGCCTCCGAGATCTTCGACTACGACCGTCCGGTCTCGTACCAGGTCTTGTTCGAGGACGAGGACTCCGTCGCCCTGCTGGACGAGAGCCTGCCATCGGGCTACGCGGTCAAGATGCGCATGGATCGTTTCTACGTCGAGCTGACGATCGACGAGAAGAGCCGATCGTCCGAGATCCTGGTAAACCTCTTCGCCCAGGCAATTAAGACCAAGGGCAGCCTGTCCGGCACTCTGATGGACTCGCTGCGTCCGTTGATCGGGCGCCTGCGCGTGGGTGTCAACCCAAGCGATCACTACGGCTTCGGGGCATCCTACCTGGGCAGCGGGGACGTGGAAGACAACCAGATAGAGAAGCGCCTCGATCTCGACGCCGGACGTTACGATCTGGCCAGCCTGGACATGTGGACGAACAACGACATCGGCGCCGGCGACTACGGCGGTAACCTGTACTCATTTCTCCAGGTGGCCAAGGGCCACGCCCAAAACGGCCCGACAGACAGCCAGGGGTACGCCGCCTCGGGCAATGTTCTATACAACGCCCCGGCTTTGAATCTGCGCCTGGACGGCGAGGCTCACTCGCGCGATTTCACCACGCTGGGCACGCGGGACACCCCGCTCGGCACCTTCGCCGCTGATGTCAGGGGAGACGCCACATTCATGCCACTGCGCTGGCTCTCGTTGCGCTTGCTGTACGATCACCAGCGTTCCTACCTGGCGCCCGAACTTGCCGCGGGCTCACCCGCCGACGGGGTGAACGAGAGCCAGCTGGGCAAGCTGACCTTCATGCGGGCGCGTTGGCCCACGCTCTGGTTTTTGGCCGGGCACAGCATCCTGCTGGGAGGCGGACATCGAGATGAGAAGATCCGCCTGGCCGGCAGCCTCGAGTACGACCTTGCAAAGGGGATCCTCGATTTTCTTGGTTTTCGCAAGCTGGCGGTCAAGGGTTATTTCGACAATTCATCGAGCGACGTCTCAGGCCCGCTAACTGCAGACAGCGGAAACTTCCAGGTCTTTGGATCGACGCCCGGAACGGCGCGCAATATGCGTTTCGAGTTGAAAGCCGCACCGACCCGCACCGAGGATTGTTACGCCCGCTTCGAGCGCAAGACGTTCGATCCCGCCCAGGGAATGACCGGCGGCCAGCAACCGCTCGAGTCCTGGGAACTGGTCATGGGCGCGGCCAGCCGCTATGTCGAGGGACTTGTGCCGACATTCAACGGCAAACTCTCCCGTTACAGGGGCAGCCAGCTTAAGGGCGACGCCGTGACGAATGTCGACACGGCCCAGGCGCTCCTGTCGGGGCAGATCGAGATGTTTCCCGGACGCTGGATCGAGACTCTCGGCAGCCTGATGCTGGCGGTGGGTTACGGCTACACCAACACCGAAGAGGCCGAGGCCATGTCCATGCAGGCGCACCTGCAAAAGCACCAACTGGACGGGCGAGCGGCCTTCGGCAACTACGACGATCCGTTCCGCATCGAAACACGCGGCCGGTACTGGACGGTGTCAGAAGACGAGCACCAGGACAATACCGAACGTTTCTACGAGGTGCTAAACCGTCTGACCTTCAGGCCCATCTATACGTCGCCCATCACGCTGCGCTTCGATATCAGCAGGCTTGAGCAAACTCCTATAGACACCCGGCGTAGCGGAGTCGTCATGCGCTACTTTCCCTCGATCGAGTGGGAGCGCCGCTGGTCGCTCGACCTGGCAACCAAGATTCGTATCGAGACGCCCTTGCGCCTATTGGATGACGCCCTGGACGAGAACCTGGGGGCCAATGTTACTTTCAAGGAATGGTCGCTGAAGCCTTGGGTCGAGGCGCGCCTGCGCCTGCGTGACATGTGGCGGGGAAGCCTGTTGCGCCTCATCGTGCGAGGCTCGTTTGCCTGGGTCGACTGGTTCGAGTCCGGCACAGGCGCCGAGCGGGCCTGGGAAACAATGGGTTCTGTGTGGCTCGACTGGGAAAAGGCGGGCGTGTTCATCGTTCGTCTGGGAGTTATCTATACGCGCCACAAGTGCCAGGAGCGCGTCGGCACGGACTGCGCCAGCTTTCATTCCATCCAGCCGTCGATAAAGGCCATAGCACGCTTTTGAAAGGGAGAGTGTCGCGTGTCCAGCGATAACGGAATAGAAATACAGGCACGGGATCTTACCAAGACCTTTGCCGCCGGGAAGGGCAAGCAGCTCTGTGCGGTGAACGGGTTGAGCTTCGAGGCGCAGCGTGGCGAGGTTTTCGGGCTACTGGGAATGAACGGCGCCGGTAAGACCACGACGCTGCGCATGTTGGCGACAATGTTGACGCCGACGAGGGGCGATGCACAGGTGGCCGGCTACTCGGTAACCCGCAAGCCCGAGGAGGTGCGGCGCCGAATTGGTTTCATGTCCAGCGCCACGAGTCTTTACGGTCGTCTGACGGCCCGCGAGATGATCGCATACTTCGGCCACCTGCACGGCATGAGTAATGATCGCATTGCCCGGCGCACGCAGGAGTTGTTCACCCTGCTGGACATGCATGCTTTCGCCGATCGCCGCTGTGACCGTTTGTCGTCGGGAATGAAGCAGAAGGTCTCGATAGTCAGGACGGTGCTGCACGATCCCGACGTGATGATCTTAGACGAGCCCACCACCGGTCTCGATGTCCTGACTTCCAGGGTGATCGTCGATTTCATCAAGGACTGCCGCGCCCGTGGCCGCTGCGTCGTGCTGTCCACTCATATAATGTCCGAGGTGGAGAAACTGGCAGATCGGGTGGGAGTGATCCACGCGGGCAAGCTTCTGAGCTGCGAGACAATTAACGACCTTCGCGCCCGAACACCCGGCGGCCGGGTCGAGGATGCTTTTATCAAACTGGTCGAAGGGCTATCCTGATCACTGGAGGCGTGGCCATGAAGGGATCCTGGAAAAAGTCCTGGTTCGTACATTCATACCCGGACGCGGTAATACGCATGATCAAGCTCATGCCGCGTGTCTACGAGGATGGCGCCCTGGCCGGAATAGTGGGCTGGATGGGCCGGACCTACTCTCACCAGCGCAGGGACGCTCGTCCCAAGTCCCCGAAACTTTCGGTCGACAAAGGCGAGCGGCTGATTTTCCAGCACGATCAGATTACCCCTTTCACCTACACTGTTCAGATGAAAGAACAAGAAGGCGGGACACAGATTGAGGTCGAGGTAAAAACATCCGGCAGCAGCCGGGACACGACCTCCAGCGAACAGGTCGTGACGCTTCTCTTCGCTTTAACCAAGGCGCTGGAGCCAGGCACGGGTTAAGTGCGGCGCGGGGCTCTTCCCAGTAGTGACTCAAGCTCGGCGGCGACGTCGGCGGCATTATTCAAAAACGGACGGTAGAGCACCTTCTGGGCCCCCTGGTGGATCGCCTCAACTGCCCCTTCCAGGCCGTGCACCATGGCCACGGCCACAAAATTCACTTCGGGATGGATCATCAACGTGCTCCGCAGAAAACAGGCCCCGGCGTTGTCACGCTGGAGAATCTCGAGCTCGCAGATCAAAGCGTCTGCCTCTTTCGCTCTCAGAGACTCCAGGATCCTCGACACTTTTCTGACCGGCACGGCTTTGTGTCCCAACAATTCGACGCCCTCGCGCAACAGGCCGCCGATTCGCTCATCGCTTTCGCAGATCAGCACCCGGCACCTGTCCGCCGCCGGACGCGTGCTTTTCGAACGACGGCTGCGTTTATCGCGCCGATCGAGCACCTCGATCACCTTGGCCTCGAGGTCGGCGACATCGAACGGCTTGACGATGTAGTCGTCTACACCGATGGCCATGGCCTCTTCGGCCGACTCGCGCGATGCATAAGCGGTGATCAGCAGGGTGGCTATGTTGGCGTCGTGTGCCTTGGCCCGCCTGATGACGTCAAGCCCGGTGATTCCGGGCAGGTTTTTATCGACGATCAGTAAATCGAAGTGCTCTTTAAGCGCCAGCGAGATAGCCTTCTCTCCGTCGGGGGCATAGACAAGGTACATCCCCGGACGTTCGAGGGTGTTGCGGACAACCTCCCAGACGACGACCTCGTCATCAACCACAAGAATACGGCAGGGTCTGTCAACAAACGCCGCGCTCAAGTCAATCGTCCCTTTCTTCTCACAATAGATGACATTCTAGCGCTGCCGTGGGAGCTATACAAGCTTCCTTATCGATCTGCTTGCATTCAGCACGGTGACTGGCTATGCTCGCGACGATTCCCGGACCTGGAGGATCGTTGGAAGATTTTCCTCGAGTCGAAAGCTACACCATCCAGGTAAAGCTGTTAAGCGATTTCCTGGCACATATCCGGCGCTGCAAGAATGAGTTGGCCGGTCTCGATCCCGCCGAGACCCAGGCTCTGTGTCTCCAGGCCGCCTCCAACGCGGCCGGCGGGTCTCCGGCTATTTTGCTGGCGGCCGATTCAGGAGGCTCTCTTTTCAGCCTCGACCTTGCTTCGGCCCAGCTCGACTGCGATCCCGAAAAGCTGAAGTTGCGACTCTCGTTCGGCGATCGCAAAGAAGTAGCCGGAAACCCCTCCTTGCTTTGCGAACTGCCTGCTTTCCGCGGCATGGTCCGCGATGCCTTCGGTCGCGAGAACGCTTTCGGCAGGGCCATGGTGCGCGATGCCCAGCCAAGCGGCGCACTTGTTATCCTGCCTCCGGCCGGACGCTCGTTCACGGCCGAGGAAGTCGGAATGCTGCATCCTTTGACTTCGCAGATCGACTCTCTGCTCGAGGCATCCGAGATGTTCGCCGCCTTGATTCACCAGTCGCTGGTCGACGAACCGACCGGCCTGTTCAATCATCGTTACCTGCGCACCCGTCTTTCGGCCGAGATCTCTCGGGCTTCGCGCTACGGTCATCCGCTCTCGATCATCTTTTGCAAGTTGGACGACTTTTCCGTCTACCTGGAAAACAACGGCCGGTATGCCGCCGACCGGCTGGTGAAGGATTTGGCGGCATTTCTCAACACCCGTACAAGGCCCGAGCCGGGCTCGTTTTGTTTCCGGGCCTCCGATGTCACTTTCCACTACGAAGTGAACAAGTTCGCGGCGCTGCTTCCCGAGACACCCAGATCGGGCGCCATTATAAAGGCCGGCCGGCTGGTAAAAGCGGTGGCCGGAACCAGCTTTATCGGCGGACGCGCCCAGCCGCAGGGCGCAATCACCGTCAGCGTCGGCGTGGCCACTTTCCCCGACGATGCCTCTGACGCCGTATCGATGCTGGACATGGCAGACCGAGCGTTATCGGCCGCCCGTAAGGCGGGAAAGAATAACGTCCAGGGCGTTTGATTAGGGCGGCAACATCGTCAGGGCGGCGCTCCAACAGACCGATCAAAAGATTCGGGCTGCACGCCGCAGGCCCAGGAACGCCAGCGCGGCCAGCAGTATCAGGCCCGTGCCCGTGCACGCGCTATGGCAGCCCGAGCAGCCGGCGGCCTGGTCGGGGGCGGTCAGTTCCTCGATCTTTTGGGCCACTTGCCGCCGGGCGTCGAGCAGGACGTTTTCGTCCAGGGTCCAGGGCTGGTCGTCGGGGCAGTAGTAGGACTCGTCCGAGGCCTGGCAGTCCTCGTAGAACAGGTCGCCGAAGCGGCTGTAGGCCCGCCTAACCTGCTGGCGGACGAAGTCCTCGGCGCCCAGGTCGCTTGCCAGGCGGAACATCTCCCAGTCCTCCAGGCCGTCGCGGATCTGCTTGAGACGGAAGCTCTCGATCGGCCCGTCGATGGCGATCTCCGGCGGCGACCCCTTGCCCCCGGCCGTGCCGTCGTGATCGCCGGGGTAGAGCAGAAAGCCGTCGCCGTTGCGGGCGCTCAGATCACCGAACTCGTCCAGGTTGAGCAGCACGTGCCAGGGATCGTCTTCGACCCAGTAGTTGGTCCTCCAGTACAAAAAGCCCGTGGCCCGCTCGAACCAGGCGCCCCACTTGACGATCCGCGGCTCGTAGCCGATGGCCGAGTCGAGGTCGTAGCCGGCGTAGGGCGGGGTGTTGTGGTTGCAGACGTAGAACCACAGCTCCTCGCCCAGCGCCAGCCGCTCGGTGTAGGTGTCCCAGCCGGCCTTGGGCTCCCAGGAGTAGAACCAGTCATCGTACATCGGGGTGACCGGGCACCAGATGCCGATCCGGCCGGCGACCCGCTCGTCGAACGGGCCGGTGACCAGCACGTGGCCCTTCCACAATGGGCTTGCCGCCTCCAGGCGCTCGGCGTCCTCGGCGATCTGGGCGTAGGTGCCGTCGGGGTCGGAGCGGCCCCAGGGCTCGTCGGTGGCGTAGACGTAGGCCCGCTGCCACCAGCCCTGCTCCTGTAGGTGCTCGGCAAAGGCCGCGGCTGCCACCTTGTACTGGGCCTCGGTCAACGAGCCCAGTCCGCTGCCGGGCCTGAAGCGCCCGACGTTGAAACGGGTCATGCCCACCCCGTCCGGGAAGCGGCTGCCGTCGAGCCAGGGGCCGACGGCCGCGTCGTAGCCGCTCCAGTCGACCGGCAGGAGCTGGTCGCCGTCGAACTCGAAGTCGACCGGTCCGTCGATCGTGGTCGGGTCGATGCGGTTCTCGTGCAGGGCCATGTAGTAGCGGTCGGTGATCGCCGGGACGTCCCCGGCCGGCGCCCCCTCGGGCCCGCCGTGGAAGCGGCGGACTAGGTTGGCGCTGAAGCCGAAGGCGGTGCCGATGCTGCGCTCCCGCGGGATGGCGAAGCTCCAGACCGTCAAATGGATCGGCAGCTCGACCGCCTGCCGGCCCTCGGCCGTCACCCGGGCGCTGCCGGTGTAGTCGCCTGCGGCCGCGTCCAGCGGCACGTGCCAGTCGACAAAGATCACCTCGGTCTCACCCGCGGCCAGGTCGAAGGGCGCGCCGACCGGCCGCTCGTCGTCCGAGTAAGGATCGTGGAAAGGGATCAGCGGATCAGGGTAGAGCCCGGCGGCCCGCTCGTGCAGCGTGACCCACAACGACGAAGGGTGGGTCACCTCGACGAAGTACTCGCGGTAAAGCCGGGCGGCCGAGGCCGGAATGCAAGCCCCGCCCGCCGCGCACAGCTCGGACAGGCTGACGTCGACGCTAGAGGCGCCGGCCTCGTCGCGAATGACGATCTGGAACGCCTCCCACTCGTTGCGGGCCGCCTCCAGCTCGGCCTCCACAGCCTGCGGCATCGGCGTGGCCGGCAGGATCTTGCGGGTCGAAGGTGCAACACCCAAATCGAAGGCCCGAGCCGGGCCGGACCAGACCCCGAGCAAGACCGCCAGGGCAAAGGTCGCAATGTGCCGCTTGTACATGGGTCTGCCCTCCGGCTATGTTCGATACCACCGGATGCTACCACCGCCCGCCAATCCCGATCCACCTCCACGGATGGAAGCCCCTTCGAAGGTGACAAACGAACCCCAATGGCGGCCCAACGGCGAATCATGATCACGGGCGCCTTTTCCTACACCGGAAGCGCGGTGGCGGCTGCACAGCACCGGCGCGGCTTCAGGCTGTCCACCCTTACCAACCGCACTCGGCCCGTCAATCCGCCCCCGTGCAACATCGAAACATACCCGCTCGGCTTCGGGGATCCCGGCCAGCTGGCCGAATGCCTGCATGGCGTGGAAGTCCTGGTCAACAACATCGCCTGGTTCATCCGCCGCTTTCCCTTCTTCGCCTTGCCCGGAGACGGGCGCTACCGCCTGCAGCCGATCACCCTGCAAGACACCGGCGAGATAATCGCCGACGCCTGCGAAGCCGAAGACGACGCCGTCATGGACGCGGCCGGGCCGCGGATAGTCAGCTTCGAAGAGCTGGTGAGAGCGATCGCCCGGGCGGTTGGCTGCAAACCGCATATTGTCCATCTGCCGGGCTGGCTCTCACTTGTCTTGCTCAAGAATGTACAGGGCGCCTGATATCGACGACCGGCGACGGTTCTCACTGCGGATAGATGAAGGTCACGCCGTTGATGTCGGAAGTCGCCAGGGTGACGCGTGAGGGATCGCACGGGCCGATGGCGTAGTACATGGTCGCGTCCTGGACGTTGGGATGATCGAGACCCAACAGGTGCCCCTCTTCGTGCGTGGCCACGCCCTCGATGTCGGTCAACTGGCTCGACCAGCACGAAGACGCCGCCGCCTCGGCGTTGGTGCCGAAGGGAACCCCGTCGTTGAAGACAATATCCGAGTCGGTGATGCGGTAGAAAGTGATGCCGTTGGTAACCATGCTCTGGCCGTTGGTGTAGGCGATGATCGTAGCTCCCAGTGTGCCCGTTCCCAGGTCTCCGTCGGGATCGCCGAAAGTCATGGTGTTGTGCCCGTCCCACGAGGCGAACCCGCCGCTCGACGTTGAGGCCGTCTCCTGGAAAGTGATCGTCGCCGTGGCAACGTCCTGCCAGTGTTGGAACCCGTTGCTCACGGCGCCACGTGCCTCGGCCTGGGTCAGGCCGGCCTGTGAGTTGCCGTTGACGAAGCGGAATTCGACCGGCATGTCCTGGGGAAACCACTTGCGGGCGGGATTGAGCAACTCGAAGACATCGGTAGTGCCAACCGTCTGGGAAGACGGCCCGTCGATGTTGTTGCCCTCGTTCGATTCGGCCACCGCCTGCATTGTGTCGCACTGCACGTAGGCGCTGTACTCGCCGGGATCGGCGTCGGAAAGAACCAGGTCGACGGGAATGCTGTCTCCCATTGCCAGTTCGTCGTAGCTCTGGTTCCAGTTGCCGTCCTGGCTGGCAGTGGGCGGGTTTTCGAGATCGATGTACAGATCGAGCCTGAAAGGATTCACGCAATCGACGTTGCCCTGGTTGGTAACCACGAAGTGGTAGTGAATGTCATTGCCGGCCAAGGCGGTCGTGAACTCACTGAAAGTCAGATCAACCACTCCTCCGGCTAATCTCAGCGGCAGGCTGTCGGTCCAGTGGTTCACCCCGTCTGTGATGTCGAGATCCAGCATGTACTGATAGGCATCGGCTCCAGAGGAGATCTGCACCTGGTAGCCCGAAGCCGCTTTCGTCTGGCCGGCCGCGATGGTTCCGTAACTCCCGCTGTCGTGACCAGCGACAACCGTAACATCCGCATCGGTCGAAGATATCGTGGCCGTCACGTTGGTCGCGTCCTCGGCACCATCGTTTTTCAAGGTAATGTTCAGATTGACCGAGTCGCCCGGCGCGGGGCTGGCCGGCGTACTGGTGTGTGAATCGTAGTTCAGTTCCGTGGCCTGGCAGCCGTGCGGGCGCAGCATGGCAGAGATTCCCTGTGCCGTCCAACTCGAGCCGCTCTGATCCCAGAGCACGCCGTTGCTCCATGACGGGTTGTTCCCGTCGTCGGCTAACACTGCGAAGTATTCCAGGGACGAAAGATCGCTTTGCGACTCGACCAGCGCGAAGAAGGTATTGCCCTGCTTGAACGTCAGCGCCGTGGGCAGGTTGAATACATGGCTTATGGGTGTGTTGTTGCCCGGACCCGAGACGGACTCCCAGCCCGAGGTCGAGATAAGTTGATCGGGGGCGCCGGCCAGGTAGGTGTAAACCTTGACCCGGAAGTTTCTCGAGGCCGGGCTAGCCACCGTCTTGTAGAACTGCACCTCGACCCCGGTCATGTTGAAGGAAGTTGAGTCGACCGCGAAGTAGTTTCCGAACATATCGCCCGCCGCCAGTGGCATGACGTAGGTGGCCGTGTCGTTGTCGGCGGCCAGGGCATGGTTGTCCTGGCTGCAGCCGCTGCCCTGGACGTACAGGCCGAAGGCGTGACCCCACGAATTGGCGCCGTCCGAACTTGCCAGGCTCATGCCGTAGATGCCGAAGGCGACAGCGTCCGGCAGTACCGAGAAGTTGGGGCTTCCGGCAGCCACGCCGTCAATTGCGATGTTTCCGAACGAGGTGCTGTCCGCGGTGATTGCCATCTCGGGTTTTTCGCAAGACAACACCCCGTTGACTCCGCTTGCGGCAGCGAAGCCCCGGTTGTGCAGCGAGGCGCTGAGAGTGACTGCGCTGCCCGGCTGCGCGATGGCCGGAGTCGATGAGTGGGATTGCAATTCGAGCCACGGCCCGTCGCCGCAACCCTCGACCCTGATCTGCCAGTTGCCGTTTGCCTGGTAGTACTGGCCGTCGGTGGCGTCGTGCAGGAAGCCGCCCATGTAGGGAATCAGCGCCGGCGGGCAGAAGATGGGCAAAAAGGCGTCGCCGTTGCCCTGGTCGTCGGTCTCCTGCTCGTGAGAGTGAACCGCCACCCAGAACAACTGACCATTGGTGAAAGATACGGGCGCAGGCAGAACGAAAGTGGCCCAGGCTATGTCCTGGGGATCGCTCTCGGGATCGCAGCCGCCCTGCCTGCCGACCGCCTGGGTGGCGCTGGCCGCGAGTTCCTGGCCAACCGCCCCGGCGTCATCGGCATAGATGTGTACCGAGTATTGACCCTGGTCTCCACCACTGTCGCAGTTGAAGTCATAGAAGGCGGCCTTGACCTGGATGACGTTATAGGAACTCGACTCGACGAAGAAGGCGTTCAGCGCCTCGTCGTCGGTGTCAATCATGTAGGCGCCGCCGAACGTGTCGTTGTCGATCACCAGTTCCGCGGCCGGATCGACGGCCGAGCAGCCCGAGCAGCCCTCGTCGGTCAGGTAGTTGCAATTGTTGTCCTTGCTATCGCCGCAAATCTCCGGCGCGCCGGGATGGCTGTTGGGATCGTTATCGTCGCAATCATCGCCCCCGCAGGCCTGGTCGCCGTACGTATCCAGGTCGACGTCCTGGGGATCGCCGACACAGAAACCATTGGAGCAGTGGTCATTGATCATGCAAGGATCCGCATGCACACAGTTAGCGCCGTCGTCCGGCGGGAAAACACAGCCGCTTTGGGGATCGCACTGGCCGTCTGCGGTGCAGGGGTTGCCGTCCTGGCAGGCTATGCTGGTGCCGCGGCACTGTCCCGCCGAACAGTAATCGTTCTCGGTACAGGCGTTGCCGTCGTCGCAGGAGTTAGTGTCGTTGGCAGTATGCACGCAACCTTGGCCGGTGACGCAACTGTCGTCGGTGCAGTCTTCTCCGTCGTCACAATCGGGTGCCCCGCTTCCCGGCTGGCAGTTGCCGCCCGAGCAGTAGTCCCCACCGGTACAGTCGTCGCCGTCGCTGCAGGAATTACTGTCATCGGGCGTGTTTTGGCAGCCCGATCCCGCAAGGCAACTGTCGTCGGTGCAATCCTGGCCGTCATCGCAGTCGAGGGCTCCGGCGCCCGGCTGACAGTTTCCACCCGAGCACTGGTCGCCCAGCGTACACGGGTTACCGTCGTCGCAGAAGAGGCTGTTGTTGGCGTGCTGGCAGCCTTGTTGGGCATCGCAGCTGTCGTCGGTGCAGTCATTGCCGTCGTCGCAGTCGAGCGTGGTACCCGCCTGGCACTGGGATCCCGTGCAACTTTCGCTGCCGTTGCAGACGTCGCCGTCGTCACAATCCGGGTTGCTGTTACAGATCTGGCAGCCGGGATCGGCCGCGTCCAGCAGCCCGTCGCAGTCGTTATCGATGCTGTCTGTGCAGCTACCCGCGTTCGAGGTTCCCTCGAAGACGCCCTTGTTGATCTGGGCGGCGCTGGCCGCCGTGCAGCCGGGCACCGCCTCGGTTCCCGCGTCGCAGCAGTCATCGCCGCCGAAACATCCATCGGCGAAGACACCGTCGCCGTCGGCATCCAGCGGGGCTCCCAGGCAAGATCCGCCTGCGCAAGAATCGTTCATGGTGCAGGCGTCGTTGTCGTTGCAGGCCGCTGTATTGAACTGGTGGGAACATCCCTGCACAGGATCGCAGCTGTCGTCTGTGCAAACATCTCCGTCGTCGCAGTCGAAGGCGCTCGCTCCCGGCTGGCAGGCGCCGCCTGCGCAGTGGTCGCCGTCGGTGCATGGGTTGCCGTCATCGCAGGCCGCCAGGTTGTTGTTGTGGATGCAGCCCAGGGCCGAGTCGCATGAGTCGTCGGTACAAACCCGGCTGTCGTCACAATCGCGAGCCGAGCCCGACAGGCAAGCGCTGTTGGCACAACTGTCGCCCACGGTGCAGGCGTCGCCATCTTCACAGGGATCGCTGTTGTCGTTATGAACGCAGCCGGTCTGTTCGTTGCACAGATCTGTGGTGCACACGTTTGCGTCGTCGCAATCGAGTGCCGCTCCGCCTGTGCACATGCCGTGGTCACACTTGTCCCCCTCCGTGCAGGCGCTGCCGTCGTCACAGGGCGCCATGTTGTACGAGTGCAGGCATCCAAGCGCGTCGTCGCAGCGATCTTCTGTGCAGATGTTGTTGTCGTCGCAATCGCGATCTGAATCACCGACACATACGCCGTTCGAGCAATGATCGTTTGTCGAACAGGCCTGGCCGTCGTCACAGGAAAGGTTGTTGTTTGTAAAAACACAGCCGCTGGCCGAATCGCAGCTGTCATCGGTACAGACGTTGGCGTCATCGCAGGTGACCTGGCCGCCGCCTGCGCACTGGCTTTCGGCGCAATGTTCGCCCGCGGTACAGGCGTCGCCGTCATCACAAGTCGCGTTGTTTGGCGGGTGCACACAACCCTGGATGTCGTCACAGCTGTCTTCGGTACAGGGGTTGTCGTCGTCGCAATCCATGGTCGTCTCGCCTACGCAGACGCCGTTATTGCAGCGATCGTTCACCGAGCACTGCTGGCCGTCGTCGCAGGCAGCCAGGTTGTTGTTGTGGGTGCACTTGCCGAAGTCGCAGAAGTCGTCGGTGCAGGGATTGTCGTCGTTGCAATCAGCGTTGATGCTGCACTCGACCTGTCCACCGTCGCCGTCGCCCTGGCCGCCGTCAGCGGGAGGGTTGGTGCCGTTCGAACAGCCGGCCAGCACCAAAAACGCTGTCAGGCCACAAAGCCAGAGGCTGGTTCTTATCGTTTTCATCGCGCACCTCCCGCCCGCTTGACTATCTCCCTGACGGCCGCAAGCGTCCGCGTGTCATCGAGTGGAAAATCCAGGCCGGCCTGCCTGATCATCACCCCGGGGCCGGGTTTGGGCCTGTAAAGGACCTCCTTGCCGGTGTGGGGATCCTTGACCACGCTGAATTTGCCGAGATACAGCCCGAGGGTGTTGTAGCCGTCTCCGTCCTTGCGCGGCTCGAGAAATACGAGAACGCGTTCTCCAGGTTCGAACTGCGGGGCGCCCGGCAGCTCGGCCACCCTGTCTGCCAACTTCCCGCCAATGGTCTTGATTGTCACGGTGCCCGTGTCACGGGCCCCCTTGAGAATCTCGCTCGGCGTAACCAGCACGCGCGTGTAGATCTTGGTCTTCTCGGCATTCAACTCCGCCTTGACCTGGTTCACCTCGCCGACCACAACAAGCGGCGCCAGCCTGGCCAGATCCTCGATGCGCAACGGCTCGAGAACGGTGGCCCGGGCACCCAGCGGTATCAGGATCACCGCAAACAATCCCGCCAACAAGAATTTCGACTTCATGATTACTCCTCCGGCTCTAATAAATATGTGGTAAGAAAAGTCCGCATATTCTACGGATGCTTGCGTTTTTTTCAAGGTCGAAAACAGATCTCGCCTCAAGCCCATGCTATTACTTGCAAAATCGTCCCGGCGCTGTGACACTCGCCCTGTTAACCACAGGCAATGGAGGAGCGTATGCACCTGGACGATGTATACGAAGTCAGTACACAGGGAGTCATGTTGCTTGGCGGGCACGACGTTCGCGAGCTTGTCAGGGAGTACGGCAGCCCGCTGATCGTCATGCTCGAGGAGCGCATCCGGACAAATTGCCGCGCCTATCTCAAGCAGATCGAGTGCTACCCGCGCAGCCGGGTCTACTATGCCTCGAAGGCGTTTCTGACAACCGGCATGTGCCGTCTGATGCAATCAGAAGAAATGGGCCTTGACGTGGCTTCCGAGGGCGAGTTGCAAACGGCGTTGGCCGCCGGGTTTCCCGCAGCCGATATACTGATGCACGGCAATGCCAAGACCACGGCCGAACTCGAGTTGGCCCTGCGCTCGAATGTGGGGCGGATAGTAATCGACAACCTCGAAGAGATAGATAGGCTATCGGAAATCGCGGCCGCTCTCGGGCGAAGGGCGCGGGTGATGATCCGGGTCACTCCCGGGGTCAGACCGTCGACCCATCGCTACGTGCAAACCGGCCAGAGGGATTCCAAGTTCGGCTTCAACCTCGACGGCGGGGCCGCGCACCGGGCGGTCGAACGCGTGCTTGCGGCGTCCGCCCTGGAGCTGGTTGGCCTGCACTGCCATATCGGCTCGCAGATTTTCTCGGGCAAGCCATTTGCCATCGCCGCCCGCACGATGATGGAATTCTACGCCCGGGTGAAAAAGGACATGGGCGCCCCGCTCGACGAACTGGACATGGGCGGCGGGCTGGGGATTCGTTACTCGCCCGATGATTTCCCGCCTTCGGTCAAGGAGCATATAGACAACCTGTGCTCGAGCGTTCTCGAGGCCAGCCACGATCTCGGCGTCGATCCTCCGGTGTTGTGCGATGAGCCGGGTCGCTCGATCGTCGGCCGGGCGGGCGTCACACTCTACACGCTGCAGAGCACCAAGCGCATCGCCGGCATCCGCAACTACGCCTCGGTCGACGGCGGCATGACCGACAATCCCCGCTACGCTCTCTACGGAGCCCGCCACCAGGTGCTGGCCGCCGATCGCCTGGGCGACCCGGCCGACGGCCTGTGGTCGATCTCCGGTCGCTGTTGCGAGTCGGGAGACATGTTGATCCATGACGCCAGGCTGCCCGATCTGCGCGCGGGAGACATTGTCGCGCTGATGTGCACAGGCGCCTACACCTACAGCATGGCATCCAACTACAACCGGGTGGCCCGCCCGGCGGTAGTGCTGGTCGCCCCCGGCCGCTCTGCCCTGCTGGCCAGGAGAGAATCAGCGGATGATCTGCTGCGACTCGACAGCATGCCCGCCTGGCTGGAGAACGGAGAAGGATCCGCCTGATGCCTCCCGAGATCGTCATGAAGTTCGGCGGCACCAGCCTGGGCACCGCCGACGCCATGCGCCACGCGGCCGCCCTTGTGGCAGCCGAGCCCGCGGAGCGCCTGGTGGTCTGCTCCGCTGTCGGCGGGGTGACCGATCTTCTGATCGCGGCCGGAGGCTCCGCCCAGACGGGCCTCGATACCGGGCCTTACGTTGCCGAGATCCACAGGCGCCACGACGAGATTGTCGCCAAGCTGGGACTCGATGCGGATCTTCTGGCCATGCTGAACGCTGAGTTGGCCCGTCTGATCGAGGGAGTGCAGAACCTGGGCGAGCTCACGCCGCGAGTAAGCGACATGCTCGTCTCGCTGGGCGAGCGCGCGAGTACCCGCCTTTTCGCAGCGGCGCTTACAAAGAACGGCACTGCAGCCCGCGCCTGGGACGCTTGGGAACTGGGCCTTTCCACCAATGACCGCTACGGCTGCGCCGAGACCAGCGCGGACTGCGGCGAACGCATGGCGGCCTCCATGCGCGATCTTATGCCCGGCATGGTTCACGTGGTCACCGGCTTCATCGGCCGTTCGACGGACGGCGAAATAACGACCCTGGGCCGGGGCGGCTCGGATCTCTCCGCCGCCCTGTTCGGCGCGGCCGCCGGGGCGCGTGAGATCCAGATCTGGACAGATGTCCCAGGCATTCTCCGGGCCGATCCGCGCCTGGTAGCGGGCGCCGGGATAGTGCCCGAAATGCTCTTCGAGGAGGCAGCCGAGTTGGCCTATTTCGGCGCCCGGGTGCTGCATCCACGCACGATTGAACCGGCCCGCCAAAAGGGCATTCCGGTTCGCGTGCTCGGAACGTTCCAGGTGGATCCCAAAACGAGCCAGGCGGCTTCAACGAGGGGAACGCTGGTACACCAGGCCGCCCCGCCCGAGCCGGTGCGCGCGATCGCCATGCGGCGCCAGGCGCGCTCGTTGCACATGCAGTCCACGCGCATGCTGGAGGCACCCGGCTTTCTGGCGCGCGTTTTCGGGATCTTCGAGCGTCACGGCATCTCGGTGGACGTGATCGCCACCAGCGAAGTCTCGGTCTCGATGACCTTCGATCGCGACAGCGGCAACCTGCCCGAAGCGCTGCGCGAGATATCCGCCTTCGCCCAGGTAGATTCCGCCCCCGAGCGCAGCATCCTGTGCCTGGTGGGAGCCGGCCTGCGCGACGACCCTTCGCTGCTGGCGCGCATCTTCTCAACCTTGGCCCGCAATAAGATCCCGGTAGAGGTGATCTCCCAGGGCGCCTCGCGAATCAACATCACCCTGGTGCTGAAACCGGCCATGGGCGAGTGTGCCATGCGTGCCCTGCACGCGGAGCTGTTCGGCGTAAAATGAAAAGAGAACTGGTCGGCGAAGGTGCCCCCGACCATGTAATCCAGCCCGACCGCGTCAGGTCCATTTGTTGGTTCGGAAAATGCTTAAGCGGGTGTTTCGATCTCCGCAGGCGCAGACAGGCATGCTTTCTGATACTGATCGCGCAACATCAAACGGGTGCCCGCGTCGAGCACGGCCATGGCCGCCAGCGCAAGCAGCAAGGGCAATAGCTTCCGCCAGGCTCCCCGTCCCGTACGCAGGCCGAAGACCACAGACACGACCAGGGCGCAGGCCAGGAGGGGCAAGGTAAAGTAAAGCCCCATCCAGTCCAGGGGCGGCGTTACGATCTGCCCGGGATCGATGACGGCCTGCAAGAATATCCGTGTGTGCCGCAAGGCCGGCTGCGCCATGGCCAATGAGGCGATGGCGGCCGCGAAGAGGCCGCCAGTGAAAATTTTCGCCCGGGCGTCGTTTCGCCGCCCAGACAATACCAGCGGCAACGCTCCCAGCCAGAGGCAACCGGTCGCCAGGAAGCCCGTGAAGCGGGCGCGTTCAACCAAGAAAACCGTCAAGCGCATCAGGCCGCAATCATCGCCGGCAAGGTTCTGTCCCAGGCTCAGGCTGGCCATGAGCAGGCCGAGCCCGGCTGGTGCGATTCCCACCCAGAAGGACAGAATTGGCCGCTCGCCGGCCAAGGGGGCGAGTTTTACAACCCAGACTGCGATGCAAGCTACCCAGGCCAACAACACGGCCAGCAGGCCGAAATCCGGCATCTCGTAAAGAGCATGCAGATCCCCCCCGGTATACGCCAATAGCAGTACCGCCGCGCCGGCCGTGATCGCCGCCTGGGAGAAGAGCGCTATCGTACGAACCCGAATCAGAATCCCCGGCCGCTGTTTACAAGATCTCCGCGGAACTTGGGGAACGAGCCGGCGCCGTTGAACAGCCCGGCGGCCCAGTAGTAGGAGTATATCTTGCCCTCGTGGGTGCCGACGTATACCTGTCCATAGCCGACGTCGAGCACGTTGGGTGACGAGGTTATCCAGGCCATGTCATCCGAGGAGCCGATGTAGTCGTACCACTCGAGCGTCCACTGCGGGCCATAGGCCACGATGAAGGCACCCCCGGCCCCGTCGCCGTATACAAACAGGAAGCCGCCGTCGGCGGTGATGGTGACGCTGGAGGGCGCCGGACCCATGTTGTAGTGCGAGATGGTGCTATCGGAATTTATGATGTTGAAGTTGGTATCTGATCCGCTCGAGGTGGCCATGATGACGTCGCCGCCGCCCGAGGCCGGGGCTACGGCCACCGAGCGCCCGTCTACCATCTCGGGCGTGCCCCCGGAGTCGGCCGAGATCAGCACGGGAAAGCCCGTCTGGGCCGCGCCGGTCGCCCCATTGAAGGCGTATAGGTATCCGTCGTCGCAGCCGACGTAGACCGTGCCGTCCGATCCTATACCCGGCGAGCCGTTGCAGCCGCCCGTTGGAGTGCTGTCCGACCACACCTCTGCGCCGGTCGCGGCGTTCAGGGCTACGACCTTGCCCGAACCGACACCGCCCACGCCGAAGACGACCAGTTCCTCTCCGCCCGATCCTATGTTACCCAGCGCGGGAGAGCTGTCGATCCAGTTCGTCTCGGCGTAGGGCACCCACTTCTGACTGCCGTCCGAGTCAAGCGCCATGAATCCTCCGCCGCGGGTGCCGAAGTAGATCGATCCGTCCGCGCCCACAGCCGGGCTGGAGCGCACCTCTATGGTGTCTGCTGCCGTCCACAGAACGGTGGGGAAAGTCGCGCCCCCGGCGGCGGTCTGGTAGGCCCTCAGGCCCGAGTCGGCCGCGCCCGCGCCGGCGCTGATGCCGACGTAGACGACCGTTCCGTCCGCCGACAGCGCCGGCGAACTCTTGTCTCCCGCGACCACGTCGAACCAGGCGTAGGAGCTGAAGTCGGGCAACACTTCATCGAAATAGTCATACGAGGGTGCAAAGACCGCTCCCGTCGCAGGATCGACCGCCGGTGTGGCATCGACTGTGGACCAGGTGTTGTACTCGGCCAGGCGCAGGCCGTAGCCCGCCCCGCCCGGCTGGCAGTAGGTACGTGTCATGAAGTCTGTCACGTTGTCGTCGGTATCCAGGTAAGTTCCGCTGTCGTTGTCGTAACGGCGCGCTAAGCAGTACATGATGTCATAGGTCGTGTCGTACTTGGCGCTGGGGGCCGGGTCGCCCTCGCCGCCCTGGGGTGTGCCCGCGCCCGTGCCCTCGTAGGCCAACCCGTCGACCACCGTCTGGCCGGCCCAGCGCACCTGTACCCCGTCGGGGCCGTTCTGCAGGTCGGCGTTGTTACTGAAAATGTCGATCAGTGACTGGTCCCAGAGCGTGGAACTCGGGGCGATCACGAAGTGTCCGCCGTCAGGCATGGTGTAGCCGCTGAGGTCGAACTCGACGTAGTCGGTTCCGCCGTTTCCATTGACGCCGACCAGCGAGTAATGATTGAGGTTCAACCCGGCCGGGCCGAAGATCTCGATGTAGGCGTAGTCGATGTCGGGAGAGCCGTCACAGTCGTAAAGCAGCTTGCTGATAACCAGTATGGCCGGAGCCGTCGTGCTGACGCACTGGGCCTGGTGACAGACCTCTGTGCCGGCCGTGCAGCTTTGCTGGGTCTTCCACTCGAAGCAAGGATCGCTGTCGCCGTCGGCCGCGCACACCTCCACGGCGTCGTTGCCGGCATTGCATTGCAGATCATTAGGTGTGCAGTCGTCGGTGCAGATGACCACGCAGGCGCCGTTCTGGCACTCCTCATTTCCGGCGCAGGCGTTGAAGCTGCCCAGGTCCAGGCAGGGATCCGCATCGAGGTGGTCACACAGGCGCCAGCCGCCGGTGCCGTCGCAAACGGTTGTGCCGGCCTGGGAACACTCGTCGGAGCACGTCGAGGCACAGCTGCCGTTCGAGCACACGTAACCGCTCTGGCAGTCGGTGTCGCCACCCCACTCCAGGCAGGAGTCATTGTCCCAGTTGGCGCAGGTCTGCCAGGTGTCCGTATCGGCGCACTGCTTCGAGCCACTGCCCGGACACTCGTCGCTGCAGTCGTCGCGGCAATCGTTGATGGCCGGATCGCAGATCCTGCCGGCTCCGCACTCGTTGACGGCGCCCCATTCGAGACACGGGTCGGCGTTCCAGTTGCCGCAGACCATGTAGCCGGAGTTGTCTCCGTCGCAAGCCTTCGAGCCGGCTGGGCCGCACTCGTCGGAACAGTTGACAACGCATGTTGCCGTCACCTGGTCGCAAACCTCCCAGGCCTGGCAGGGCACCACCGCCAGCCAGTCGCGGCAGGAGTCGCCGTCGCCGGACTCGCCGCACTGGTGGAAACCCGTTCCGAAGCACTCCTTCTGCCCCAGGTCGCACTCGTCGACGCAGGTGTCCGAGCAGACGCCGTCTGAACAACTCTGGCCCGAATCGCATGCAGTCGGAGTGCTCCACTCGATGCATGAATCCGAATCCCAGTCGCCGCACACCCGGTAGCCCGCGTCGCTGCCTACGTTCTGGCACATGCGGGCGCCCTGCGGATCGCATTCGTTTTTGCAGTCTTCGACGCACTGGCCGTTTACGCATTTTTCGTCCGCATTGCAGGTGTCGATTATCCCCCACTCCAGGCAGGGGTCGGAGTCGTAGTTGGCGCACAGGTCGATCTCGGTGTCGCTGTGACATTGCCGCTGTCCCTGCTGGCACTCGTCGGAGCAGGCCGTCTCGCACTGGCCGTTGGCCGCGTTGCACACTTCCCACGACTGACAATCGGTTACTGCCGACCAGTCGAGGCACAAATCGGCGTCGTGCTGACCGCAGGTGCGGTAGCCGGCGCCGTCGCAGGTTCGCTGGCCCGTCGAGCACTCGTCGAGACAGTCGGGAGAACAGGTGACGCTGGATGCGTTACAGGTCTCGCCGCTCGAGCATGAATAGAAGTCGCCCCACTCCTTGCAGCCATCTGAGTTGTAGTCGCCGCAGGTCTCGACACCGTTCTTCGGCGGCTGGGCGCAGCGGGTGGCGTCCTGGGTCGTGCACTCGTCCGAGCAGGTCGAGACGCAGTTGCCGTCAACGCAGGTCAGTCCAACCCCGCAGGTGTTCAGCGGCCCCCAGTCGAGGCAATCGTCGCCGTCGTATTCGCCGCAGACGCGGTAACCGTTGGCACCTTCCTTGTCGCAGACCTGGGCGCCAACGCGACTGCACTCGTCCGTGCAGCTTGTCACGCACTCGCCGTCGACGCACAACTCGCCGGTTCCGCAATTCTGAGGAGCCTGCCATTCCTTGCAGGTGTCGTTGTCCGGATCGCCGCATACCTGAAACTGAGTAGTGCTGCCCAGCGCACAGCGCTTGTCACCGTCGCCGCACTCGTTGTTGCAGGCGGTGCAGTTAGCGCTTATACATTCCTGCCCGCTCAGGCAGGCATTTTCACACGAGCCGCAGTGGTTGCGATCGCTCGAGGTGTCGAGGCAAATACCGCCGCACTCTAGCTGGCCTGCCGGACACGGGTTGCTCGAACCGCCGCAGCCGGCCGAAGCCAGGGCAAGAAACAAAGCCGAGCTAACATATAGGCAACATATACGCTTCTTCATTCTCTCCTCCAAAGAAATGGCAAGATCAACATGTTTCTGGACCATCTAGACTCGGCCATCCGACCCCGGCCGGTCAAGTAAAAAAAGCCGCCGGGAATCTTGAAAGCGGCTCGCAGAACGTGGTAGCTTCCGTCACCCAAACGATTTTTTCCGAGGAGGTGCGATGGACCGCTCAGCCGAGACGCAAGCTAAGCTATTGCCCGCCAATGCCTATACCAAGCTCGAGCCAGGCCAGGAATACCGGCCCATCGTCCCTGCCGCGGACACGCGCGCCGAGGTGACCCCCTGGTCGATCGGCACGGGGCTGGCGATGGTAATCATCTTCACCGCCGCCTGCGTCTACATCGCGCTCAGGGCCGGCAACGGCATCGAGGCATCCATTCCAATCGCCATTCTGGCCATCTTTTTCGGCAAGATGAGAAAGATAAAGAGCACCATTCTCGAAAACGTGATGGTGCAGAGCGTGGGCCAGGCATCGGGGGTAGTGGCCGCCGGGGCCACTTTCGTTATCCCGGCTCTGTACATCAACCAGCTCGACGTCGCCTGGTGGGAAATCTTCTTGGCCAGCGCCGTGGGCGGCTTTTTGGGAATTGTGCTGATCATTCCGCTTCGCAAGTACTTCGTAAAGGACCTGCACGGCGACCTTCCTTTCCCCGAGGCCACCGCCATCAACGAGGTACTGGTCACGGGCGAGAGCTCGGCTGCCGGGGCGGGCAAGATTCTGCTGATGGCCTTCCTGTTGGGAGCCGGCTACGACTTCATGGTCGAGGCATTCCGCCTCTGGAACCCGGACATTTCTACAACAAACATTCTGGGCTCGTTCGGCCAGGCCATGGGCGGCGTGCGGATCGAGCTGCAAATTTCCGGCCTGGCGGCCCTGTTCGGTCTGGGCTACATCATCGGAATCCGCTACGCATCCATAATCGCCGCAGGATCGGTTTTGGCAATGCTGGTGCTGGTGCCGCTGGTGTATCTTTTCGGCAAGAACCTGGGCTCTTTTTCTTATGCCAGCCAGGTCTTCGATCTCGGAAACATGAACGCCAATCAGATCTTCGGCAACTTCGTGAAACCGATAGGCATCGGGGCTATCGCCATCAGCGGACTGGTGGGTATCATCCGCATGGGCAAGATCGTCATGAGTTCCGTTACGCTGGGTTTCAAGGGCTTTTCCAAGAAAGGGCGGGCCGAGGCCGAGGCCGAGAGAACTCAGCTCGACATGGCCCCGCGAAACGTCTTGCTTATCGAACTCGGCTCGGCTCTGGCCATGGGTGTGCTCTTTTTCGTGGTGGCCAACATCACCACGGTCGGCGGTGAATCTTACGGGCTGGGCCAGAGCCTGGTCTTCGCCGTGGTGGGCATGCTGGCCGGGTTTCTGCTGTCTTTCCTGTTCACACCGGTGGCAGCCCAGGCGATCGCCATCGTGGGCGTCAACCCGGTCTCGGGCATGACGCTGATCACCGTGACTCTGGCCATCGGAGCGCTGATCATGGTGGGTCTGGCCGGTAAAGCCGGCATGATCATCGCCCTGGTGGTCGGTTGCGCCGTCTGCACGGCGCTATCGACCTCGGGGGCGCTTATTTCCGATTTCAAGATTGGCTACTGGATCGGCGCCACCCCGCGTAACCAGCAGCGCTGGAAATTCCTGGGCGTGCTGGTGGCCGCGCTGGTGGTGGCGGTCGTCATTCCCTTGATGGATCAGGCTTACCACTTCATTGACCCCCTTACCGGCCTTTCGAACAATCAACTTCCCGCGCCGCAGGCAAACATGATGGCCGCGGTCTCGCGCGGCCTGATGGACAACCCGGCCAACCAGCCCTGGCTGCTCTACGGCCTGGGCGGCATCGTGGCGATCATGCTGCTGATGTCGGGAGTGCCGATGTTGGCCTTCGCCCTGGGAATGTACCTGCCGATCTCGATCAACATGGCCGTGCTGGCCGGGGCGGTCTGCGCCTGGGCGATATCCCGCACCGGAGGAAGCGAACGGGTGCGCAAGGCACGCGCCGAGCAGGGCACGCTGATAGCCTCGGGCATGATGGCCGGCGCGGCCATCTTCGGTATCATCACCGCCGCCATGCGTCTGACGGACCTGGGCGCGCCAATCCAGTACACCAGTGTCGGCGTAGCCTGCCTGGTCAAGAACGGGGTGCTGCACGAGAAAGCCGCAACCTGGTTTTCGGGACCCCCGGGCCAACTAATCAGCGTGGGCATGTTGTTGATGCTATCGTTCGCCTGCTACGGGCTCGCCCGCATGGGAGCCAAATGGGTACTGGGCAGGCCTGGCAAAACAGAAACATGAGCATCCTGACCCTGAACTGCGGATCTTCCTCGGTCAAGTACTCGCTCTTCGACACCCGCGGGCATGATTTCACCTGCCGCGGCCTGGTGGAGCGGGTAGGCATGGGCAAGAGCTTTCTCAGACAACAATATGCCGGCCGGGAGACTCGAATAGATCGAGATTGCCGTGATCATGCCGCTGCTGTCGGCCTGGTTCTCGATATTCTCACAACCGGCGAAGACTCGCCCATCCGCGCCGTCGGTCACCGGGTGGTCCACGGCGGCGAAGAGTTCGCAGCCAGCGCCTTGGTGACCCCCGAGATGCTGAGCACCGTAGAGCGCGTGGCCGAGTTGGCCCCGCTGCACAACCCGCCCAACCTGGCCGGCATTCGGGCGGCCGGGGCTCTGTTGCCGGGCATTCCACAGGTGGCCGTCTTCGATACGGCTTTTCACCAGCGCATGCCGCCGGAAGCCTACATATATCCGCTACCCTACGAGTGGTACGAAAAATACGGCATCCGGCGCTACGGCTTCCACGGCACCAGCCACCTGTACGTCGCGGCCCGGGCGGCGGTCATGCTCGGCCGCCCGCTCGAAGAACTGAAGCTAGTCACGCTTCACATCGGCAACGGCGCAAGCGCGGCGGCGGTGCTGGACGGTCGTTCGGTGGACACTTCCATGGGCTTCACGCCGCTGGAGGGACTGGTCATGGGCACCCGTTGCGGCTGGATCGACCCGGCCATAGTAACCTACGTCATGCAGCGCGAAGATCTCGACGCCGACGAGATGGACCGGCTGCTCAACAAACGCTCCGGCCTGCTGGGCCTGAGCGGCCGCTTCACCGACCGGCGCGATATCCTGGAAGGCGCGGACCGCGGAGACGAACGTTGTGAGCTGGCGCTACAGATAGAGTGCCGGGCCATCACTAAAATCATCGGAAGCTATGCGGCGGTCATGGGCGGGCTCGACGGCGTGGTCTTCACCGCCGGGGTGGGCGAAAACGCGGCGGCCATCAGGGCCCGCGCCCTCGAAGGCCTCAGGTTCCTGGGCATCCGACTCGATCCCGCAAGGAACGAGCGCGCGCTCGGCGGCGCGCGCGAAGAGTTCATATCGAGCGACGCCAGCCCGGTCGCAGCACTGGTTATCCCTACCAATGAAGAGCTGGTAATTGCCGAGGACACTCAGGCCATTCTCGAAGGCCGCCTCGAAGATCCCGACTTCAGCTACTCCTTCGCCCGGTAATCTTTGCCAGCGCCGCCTGAAAATCCTTGATGGTCGCCGGCTTGGCTATGAAGTCATCCATTCCCGCCGCCAGGCAGCGCTCGCGGTCTTCTTCGAGCGAGTGGGCGGTCATGGCAATCATGTACACGTGGCGATCGCCGCCGGCTTCATGGCGGCGAATCTCTTTCGTGGCATCGAAGCCGTCGACGCCGGGCATCTGGCAATCCATGAAAATCGCGTCGTAATCTCCGCGCGCGGCCATCTCGACCGCCTGCCGACCGTCGGCGGCCAGCTCGATCTCGCAGCCCAGCCTCCCGAGAATGGTCAGAGACACTTCCTGGCTGACGTCGTTGTCTTCCGCCACCAGCACTTTCAACCCAGTTGGTACGCTTTTTTCGGTTCGCTCTTCCGGAACGGGCTCGTCTTCACACGGGGACTCGACTACAGAAAGATCCAGAACGAAGAAGAACTCCGAACCCTGCTCCGGCCGGCTTTTCACCGATAACTCACCGCCCATCATCAGGACGAGCTGCTTGCTGATGGCCAGGCCCAGTCCGCAACCCGCGTAGCGGCGCGAGGCCGATGAATCGACCTGGGTGAACTTGTCGAAGATGCCGTCGAGCTTCTCGCCGGGAATCCCGATTCCTGTGTCATGAACCGAGAAACGCAACCGGGCCATGTCTCCTTTTCGTCCCTCGCTCTCGACTGCCAGCCTGACCCGCCCGCGCTCGGTGAACTTCAGGGCATTGTCTACCAGGTTGACCAGTACCCGTCTGATGCGTCCGGCGTCGCCGACGAGCCGGTGAGGCGCCAGGGGAGCATAGCGCATGGACAGATCGAGACCTTTCTCAATCGCCAAGGGCGATAGCATCTCGACAACGTCGGCCGTCAGCGCCCGCATATCCAGCGGGGCCGGATCGAGCGTCAGACGTCCCGCCTCGATCCTCGAGAAATCCAGAAGATCGTTGATGACGTTCAAGAGCACCTCGGCCGAGCGCGTGATCGTCTCAACATAGCGCCTCTGCTTGTCATCGAGACCACCGTCATCGAGCAGCGAGGCGACTCCGATGATGCCGGCCAAGGGAGTGCGAAGTTCGTGACCCATGTTGGCCAGGAACTCGCTCTTGGCCCGGTTGGCCGCCTCGGCATCTTCCTTGGCTGCCTGGAGAGCACTCAGGACCTTGCGGCGTTCGGTTACGTCGCGCGCGATCACCAGCACCGCCGGCCGGCCGCCGTGCTTGATGGCCGTATCGGAGATCTCGAGATCGCGCATCTGGCCGTTGCGATCTCTAAATCTCACCTCGGCCTTGTCCTGCCTGCGCTCACCCGAGAGAAGCGCGCTTACGCGGGCCAGGCTTCCTTGCTTCTCGTCTTCTCCAAGGTAATCTATGTAGTCGCTCTCGATCACCTCGGCCGGCCGCCTGCCCCCCATTTTCGCGAGGGCCCGGTTCAGGAAGA
Organism: Myxococcota bacterium; assembly: GCA_035528415.1. Classification (GTDB taxonomy): domain Bacteria; phylum Myxococcota; class B64-G9; order B64-G9; family B64-G9; genus DATKYQ01. The sequence continues at coordinate 47,069 of DATKYQ010000044.1, forward strand.
TCACCTTGCCGTCCTGCAGGATGGCCACCCCGTCGCTGGCCGCCTCGACCAGCGCCAGGTAAAGGGCCTCGGATTCCTCGCTGCGCACCAGCAGATCTCTCTGCGCCCGAACCTTTTGCGTGCGCAGGCGATGGATCTCGAAGACACGGTCCAGCAAGCGCAGGAGAGTACGGCTCTCGATCGGCTTGCGCAGGTAGTGAAAGGCGCCCTTCTCCATGGCCGCCACGGCCGAGTCGAGATCGGCATGCGCGGTCATGACGATGCATAAGCAATCTGGATGGCGCCCCTTGAACTCCGATAGAAAATCGGTGCCCAGCCCGTCCGGCAGACGCAAGTCGATAAGCGCCACCTGGAATTCGCGCTTGGCTGCAATAGCTCGCGCCTCTGCACAGTTTCCGACGAAGGTTACCCGGCAGCCTTCCTTTTCCAGAATGTCAGCGAGCAACCCGCAAAGAGCCGCATCGTCGTCCACCACCAGGATGGTTCTTTCGTTCGAGTCCGCCAAACTCCCTCCAAAAAGCATCCTATCCACAAAACAGGACCCATTGATATGACACCCGCACACAGGAATCAAGCAACAGGTTTACCGATTGCCGCTTGCATGCCTGTCTGCTACGCTTCAACAATGATTGCTGTTATCGATAGGCGGCCGAGATGGAAGCGCCTGATGGCTATAGTTCTCGGCGCTGTGGTCACACTGGCTCTTGTTTTCGCGGGAGTGCTGATGTTGATCGAATGGAAGCCCGGGCCAGTCGAGGACACGCCGGTATCCGGAGGCGGCGACCGGGCACTGAAGCCGCCTGTGTCGCTGGATCTATTGTCTTTCAACATAGGCTACGGAGGGCTTGGCCGGCAGGCCGACTTCTTCATGGACGGCGGCGAACAGGTGCGCCCTGAGCGGGATGCCGTCGAGGCCAACCTCGCGGCCTTCGGGGATGTCTTGCGCTCTCATCCGGCCGACATCGTCTTGCTCCAGGAGGTCGACCGCGACTCCTCTCGAAGCTACGGCATCGACCAGGCCGCGGCCCTGGCCGGCGTGCTGCCGGGCTTTGCCCGCTCGATGGCGCTCAACTTCAAGGTGCCCTGGATTCCCTACCCCGTGTTGCGCCCGCTGGGCAGGGTTGAAAGCGGCCTGCTCTCTTTGAGTCGCTACCCGTTAGGCTCGGCCAAGCGCTTACAACTTCCCGGCTACTACCCCTGGCCGGTGCGCGTCTTTCATCTCAAGCGCTGTCTGCACCTGTTACGCTTCCCGGCCCCGGACGGCAAGGACTGGGTGATAATCAACCTGCACCTGTCGGCTTTCGACAAGGGCGGCCGCCTGCGGCAGGAGCAGATGGTCTACCTGAAGAAACTGGTTATGGATCTGACAGGCGCCGGGCATCACCTGATCGCCGGGGGCGATTGGAACCAGGCCTTTCCCGGGATCGACGGCGGCACTTTTGCGCACGGCGATCCCGTTCCAGGCTGGTTCCAGCAGATGGATCCAGCCTGGCTCCCAGCCGGCTTCCGGTGGGCCTACGACCGCATGCAACCCTCGCTGCGCGCCATCAACAAACCCTACACACCAGGCGAGAACTTCCTGACAATAGTAGACGGCTTCTTAGTCGGCCCCGGAATAGAAGTGCTCGAAGTACACACGACCAACCTCGGCTTTGCCAACAGCGACCACAACCCGGTGCTGCTGCGGGTGAGGCTCTAATTTCCCGGCTCGATGATTACTTTTATAGACTCGTCGCCTTGTGCGACCAGGCGGAAGCCTTCCTGGATTTGAGACAGCGGCAGGCGGTGGGTGACCATCTCGGCGACGGAAACCGTCCGGCCGGCTATCAGATCCAGGGCTTCCGCGCAGTCGGCGGGCGAGCCGGCGTAGGACGGGACAAGGGTTATCCCGTTTCGCCAGAAGTCGTTCACCGGAACGGGAAGATCCTGGCCCGGGGGCGGGGTGGCGAAGAAGAGAACGGTTCCTCCCCGGTCGACCGAAAGGATGGCCTGATTGAGGACAGGGATGGTCCCGGCGCAGACTATTACCACGTCGGCACCGCGGCCCTGGTTGATCTTGCGGATTTCCGCCGGCACGTCGTCGTCCCCGTGCAGAACCGCCGTGGCACCGAACTTCTCGGCCTGTTTCATGCGGTAGGTGTTGATGTCTGTTGCTATCACCTGCGAAACGCCTAGTGCACGCGCGAGCGCAATGTGCAAGATACCCGAGATGCCGCTTCCCAGCACTGCAACCGTCTTGCCGGGCTTGACCCCGGCGATGCGCTGGCCGCGAAGCACGCAGGCCAGCGGCTCAATAAAAGTACCCTCCTCGAAGCTCATGCTGTCCGGCAGAATAAAAAGGCCGCGATCGACATTGATGGCCGGTACGCGGACGAACTCGGAAAAACCTCCGGGATCGAAGTTGGTGGTATGCAGTGTCTCGCAGACGGTGTGCTGCCCGCTCAAGCAGTAGCGACAGGTGTTGCAGGGCACATGGTGGCTGACAAATACGCGCTCTCTGACCTTGTAGCGTGAAACTCCCGGGCCGACTTTCTCTATTGTGCCCGCGATCTCATGGCCCAGCACAAGCGGCGCTTTCTTGATGCGGTACCACTCCATGACATCGCTTCCGCAGATGCCGCTGGCGGCAACCCGCACCAGGATTTCGCCCGGCCCGATTTCGGGAACGGGCCGTTCCTCGACGCGGCTGTCTGTGTTGTTGTGGTAGACGGCGACCTTCATGAGCGCTACTTTTCAGACGCCTTCAGATCCTGGTACATCTCGTAGGCCTGTCCGGCCGGCAGGTTCTTGTGAACAACGGCGCGCACCGCCTTGATCATGGCCACCGGGGAATCTGACTGGAAGACGTTGCGGCCCATGTCCACCCCGGCGGCGCCGTCGCCCACGGCGTTGGCGGCCATTTCTAAAGCATCCTTCTCGGGCATCTTCTTGCCGCCGGCGATCACCACCGGAACCGGAGTGGCGGCAATGATTTTCGAAAAATTCTCGCAGTAGTATGTTTTCACCATGTGGCTGCCGATCTCGACGGCCATCCGGCAACACAGCCCCAGATAGCGGGCATCCCGGGCCATCTCGCGGCCCACCGCGGTCACGGTCATGACGGGGATGCCGTACTTGTTGCCCCAGTCGGCGAGCTTGCCCAGGTTGATAAGCGTCTGGTGCTCGCCCGGTGTGCCGACGAAGATGGACAGGGTGATGCCGCAGACATTGAGCCTGATTGCATCTTCAATGTCGCAGGTGAGGCCTTCGTTGGAAAGTTCTGTGAGAATGCTGTTGCCCCCCGAGACGCGCAACATGATCGGCACGTCGCTGTCGGGGTCGACACAGATGCGCAGCATTCCCCTTGTGATCATCAGGGTGTCGGCGTACGGCAGTAAGGGGTCGATCGTGCTCTTGAGATCCCTAAGGCCGGTGGTGGGTCCCTGAAAGTAGCCGTGGTCCACGGCCAGCATGACGATCCGTCCGGTATCGGGTTTGATCATCCGCGCCATTCTGTTCTTCATTCCCCATTCCATGTTCTTCCTCCTTCATGGTTCGAGAGTGCAATCTTATGCAACGCAGTATGGAAGTCAAGCTGCTCAGCGAACGACGATCCGCCTCTCGTTGACACCCCGATATCGGGACTTAGATTGTTCTACAGGAAAGACGGGAGGTCGCCATGGCTGGCATAAAAAACCATTCTGGCCTGCCCGAATTGCATCGCCCGTCAGTTCCCCTTCTGGCCGGCAGACTGGCCGGTGGCGATGGCCACCGAGGCCGAGGCGCCGATACGCGTGGCGCCGGCCGCCACCATGGCCTCGGCCGTCTGACGATCCTTGATGCCTCCCGAGGCCTTGACGCCCATCTCGGGCCCGACCGTCTCGCGCATCAGGGCAATGTCCTCGACTGTGGCCCCGCCCCCGCCGAAGCCGGTCGAGGTCTTTACGAAATTCGCCCCGGCCATCTTGGCCAGCAGGCAGGCCTTGACGATCTCCTCCTTGGCGAGCAGGGCGGTCTCGAGGATCACCTTGACCAGCGCCTGGCCGCGGGAGGCGTTGACGACTCCCTCGATGTCCCGGCGCACCAGTTCGTCGTCACCCGATTTCAGGGCCCCGACGTTGATGACCATGTCGATCTCTCTGGCCCCGTTGGCGATGGCGTCGCGTGTCTCCATGGCCTTGGACGTCGGTGTCGTCGCGCCCAGCGGAAAGCCGATCACTGTGCAAACCTTGACGTCGCTGCCGGCCAGCAACCGGGCGCACAAGGCCACCCGACCGGGATTGACGCACACCGAGGCGAAGTGGAACTGCCTGGCCTCGGCGCACAATTTATGAAACTGATCTTCGGTGGCGTCCGGCTTGAGCAGGGTGTGATCGATCATGCGGCTGATGTCGCCTGAGACAGGCTGCGCCCCAATCGAGGATCCAACACGCGCGGCGCCGCCTTCTACCAGCTTGCTGACCGCCTCTGGGTTGTTCTCGATGCACAGCCCGCAAGAGCTGCACTCGCCGATGGTCGCCAGCGTGCAAGCCGGGTTGGGCTTTTGCTCGCCCGTAACGGGATCGACGATTGTTCCCGGGCCGGTCATTTTATCGACGTCGCACAGGCACACGCCCAGCGCCGCAAGCTGTTTCTCGATGTCGGCGATCTTTTGCCTGACGGCGGCCGGCGCCGCGGCCGGCTCGATCTCGGCGGCAAACAGCGAGTCACGCGCGGCCACCACCGTGATTCCGCGCATCAGTCCATAGATTGCCAAGATGCAAACCAGGCTGTCGGGCAGCATGGTCAGCAGCTTCGAAGCTGCGTTGAGCGACATGTTCGGCAGGTAGATTACACCGACGCCGTCGAGCAACTTCCAGACGTCGCCCTCGGTGAGAACCTCGGCTTCGGGGGCGGCCCGGCGTACGGCCGGCACGCCGACAATCTTCTGCGCCGAGGAAGAGAGAACCACCTTGCAGTCCTCGCAGCAGTCGCAGATCTTGCCTACTTGCGAAAGCGCCTCTGTGAGCCTGCGGTTGCCGCCGGTGAGCAGGACCAGCACGCGTTTGCCCTTGGGCGTCGCGGGCGGTATCCAGCCGCTGTCCATTCTCTTCTCGCCTTCCGTGGACGGGGACGGCCCCAGCCGTTTGATCACTTCCGCGGATATCCTGCGAACCAGATCGTCGGAATCCATAGGTGTCCTCCACTACGGGCGGACCCGGGGCGTTCCCGGGCCCGGGCTCCGCATGGGACGAAGTTATCCCAGGCTCGGCCGTAACCCTCACACTGCGAGGGCCGCTGAGAAACGCGGAAACCACGGCACGAGCGGCGCCGATTACTTGCCGGCGGTCTTGGGCAGGATGCCTTCCACGTCGCCGTGCGGACGCGGGATGACATGCACCGACACCAACTCGCCGACCTTCTTGGCCGCCACCGCGCCGGCTTCCACCGCGGCCTTGACCGCGCCGACGTCGCCGCGCACCATGACGGTCACGAACCCGCCGCCGATGAACTCCTTGCCTACCAGGGACACCTTAGCTGCCTTGACCATTGCGTCGGCCGCCTCGATTGCGCCCACCAAGCCTTTGGTCTCGATCATTCCCAGCGCTTCTTTCGACTCCACGTCAAACCTCCGTCTGTTGAACTTAGGGATTCCAGATCTTCACACGGCCGCCGGGTTCTTCCTCGACGGCCAACTCATCCACGTATCCAACTATGGTCGCATCCACCGGGGGCTTGTCGCCTAAAGCGATGGCCGCGTCCCTCTTCATGACCAGGTAAACCACATCGCCGGGCCCGGCGCAACGAATCCCGTCGACTGCGACGAACGCTTCGCCCGAGGGCCGCAGGTTTTGGTCGAGCCCCTGAACGACCAGAAGCCTGAGACCCTCGAGTTCGGGGTCCTTGATCGTCGCCACTACGCGCCCGATGACTTTTCCCAAGCGCATACCTTGCCTACCCTTCCCGAACGCGATTCTCGACCGCGGTGATCTTGTCGAGCCTTTGCTGGTGCCGTCCACCGGCATAGTCGGTCTCAAGCCAGAGCTTGGCCAGATCCTTGGCCAGGCCCGGGCCGAGAACTTGTCCGCCCAGGCAGAGCACGTTGGCGTCGTTGTGCACCCGGCTGCTCTTGACACCGAAGGCATCGTATCCGGCAATCGCCCTGATACCCGGCAGCTTGTTGGCCACGATGGCGCTGGCCTGCCCTATGCCGTCAATCATGATGCCCCGGCAATCCGCGGAAACCCGCGAAGCTCCGGCCACGGCCTGCGCCACCAAAAAGGCGAAATCGGGATAATCGCAAGCATCCTTCCCGTGACAGCCGAAGTCGCGCACCTCGTGCCCAAGTTCCACCAGAAATGTCTTCAGCGACTCTTTCAGTTGGTAGCCACCGTGGTCGCTGCCGATAAAAATCTTCATCACGCCTTCTCCCGGGCCGTAATGGCGATGATTTCACTCAACGCTTCGGGATTCAAGCCCGCTCCTCCCACCAGGAAACCGTCGCAGTCCGGCATTCGCGCAAGATCCCCGGCGCTGCCGACACCGACGCTGCCCCCGTAGAGCAGGCGCGACCGTTCGGCCCAGGCATGTGAAAACAACTCGCCCAACCTGTCGCGGATGAAAACCAGGGCCTCCTGGACCTGGGAGGGCGAGGCGACCAGTCCGCTGCCGATGGCCCAGATCGGCTCGTAGGCCACTACGATCTCCTGCGGATCGGGTGCCGGCTGCCCCAGCCCGGAAAGCGCCAGCGTGAGCTGGGCGCGCAGCACGCGGAAGGTCGCGCCCCGCTCGCGCTCTTCAAGCCGCTCGCCGACGCACAGAACAGGAGTCAGGCCTGCGGACAGCGCGGCGAGCAGCTTGCGGCGCACCAGTTCGTCGTCCTCGCCGGCCGCCCGGCGCTCGGAATGTCCCACGATCACGTAGCTCGCGCCGGCATCCTTTATCATCTCGGCGCTGTGCTCCCCTGTATGCGCGCCGGAGTGTTCCGGGTGCAGATCCTGGGCGCCCAGGCTGACATGCGTGCCGTTGGAGAGCGCGCCGCGCAACACCGGCAGCAGCACCAGCGGCGGGCACAACAGCGTGTCCACTCCGCTGTCCGCGTGAGGATTCAGTTTGGCCGCGTAGCGCCGCGCGTCCTCGGCCAGCAAGTTCATTTTCCAGTTGGCGGCGATCAGCGGCCGGCGACCGCCGCTGGCGGATAACCGATGTATATCTGCATCGCCCGCGGCCATGGTCTCGTAGACCACCTGGCGCACCACCCGTTCCACTCTGTCCCGCAGGTCGCTCACTTGTGTGCACCCTCCCCGGCCGGCGCCTCGAGCGCCAGGCGTTCGCCGCGCACCCGGACCTGATCGATCACCCCAACGATGATCGCTTCGCAAGGCGCGCTATCGCTGCCGAGCACCTGCCGGGCGCTCTTGCCTTCCTCGACCACCAGGACGTAGTCACCAACGCCCGCCTGGGCGGCGTCGATGGCGATAAAAGCAGGATCGGTCTGCCGCCCCTTGCTGTCGATCGGGCCGACGAACATCAGCTTACAGCCGACATGATCCGGATGCTTGACTGTCGCAACCAGCGACCCGATGACCCTCGCGATTTTCAAGTCAATCTCCTTATCCGTCCATCAGGCGATCACAACAACTTCGCAACCAGGTCGGGATGCGGGGCCGGGATCACGGTCGTAGCCAACAGCAAGCCGTGATCGCGGGCCGCACGCTGTCCGGCCTCGACGGCCGCCCTGACGGCGGATACCTCGCCGGTCAGCAGCACATAGCCCTTGCCTCCCAGTGCCCGGGCCAGACGGATCTCGAGCAAGTCGACCCGGGCGCTCTTGACCGCCTGGTCGCCGGCGATGATCGCCGCAGCCAGCGAAAAAGTCTCGATCACTCCCAGGGCGGCGATGCCGGCCGGCACGGTCGTAGCGCTGAAGGCATCGAGTACCTGCGGATGAACGTTGGGAATGACGATCTCGTCCACTAAGCTGTCTCTGGCCTCGGTCTTCCCGGCCGCGACCGCGGCCTGCGTATCGGCCACCGCTCCACCGATGATTGTCAGGTACTTGCCCGGGCAGACCGGGCTGGAAAACAGCAGACGCACCCGGGCGGCCTTGAGCATGGCATCAGCCGCCCGGATTCCCGTGACCACGCTGCTGGTCTCGACACAACCAATCGCCTGCTCATTTTTTTTCTCGACCACGGTTTACTCCACGTCGATGGTGACGGCCGTCGGACTGACTTCGGCCACCCGTCCGGCAAGGCCGGTGTGTACGCATGCGCCCAGAGCGTCCCCGGGGACCTCTCCCAACAGCTCTCCGGCCGCTACATTCTGGCCGGCTTCTACCACGGCCTGTGCCGGCTGGCCGGCATGTTGCTTCAACGGTATGGTCAGGCGCGTCAGCTCGATTTCAAATGCAGCCCGGGGCGCCGGGCGATCGTAGGCGTCTAGGCCCAGGCGGGCAATCAGGCGTTTGGAAGGCACCCTGCGTAACGGACTGAATTCGCGTTCCGCCGATGTCACCGCCGGCTGCGGGCGAGGCATCCCGGCTTCCGTAAGTCGCCCTACAAACTCTTTGTTCATGGCGCACGGGTCGAGATTCATCACACAACCATAGGCCGTACATAACCCGCAGCCTGAGCAGAGAAAGGCCCCCGTGTAAGCCTGCAGATCCTCGCTCACGCTCGCGGCCAGGTTACGCATCAGTCGGTCGGGATAGAGCCGGTGGCCAAGCAAGTTGCGCGGGCAAATTTCGGTGCACAGCATGCACTTCAGACAAGCCGAGCGCGCCAGGTGAATTTGGCGCTCGACTGTCCGCCGTCGACGTGTGACCTGCGGGTGATCCGCGGGAAGCACGAGCATAAGGCTTGTGGTCTTGGTTACTACTGAGGAACTCTCGTCCACGATCGAACCCATCATCGGCCCGCCGGAAATGACTACTGCCGATTCGCAGGCTGCTCCCCCGGCCGCTTCCAGCAGAGCCGACAAGGGAGTTCCAAGCGGCACGCGGAAGGTGGCCGGGCTCCCGACCGCGCCCGCCAGGCTGACGTAGCGGTGCGTGACAGGCTGCCGGCCGTCGACGGCCGCGGCCACATCGATCAGGGTAGAGACATTCGACACCACGGCGCCCACCGCGAGCGGCAGGCCGAACTCGGGAATTACACGATCGAGCACCTCGCGTACCAGCACAAACTCGTCCCCGGCCGGGTAAAAGTCATCCAGCAGGCGCAACTCAATCTTCTCGCCAATATTGCCGAGTTTGATTGCCTCGCCGAGCGCATCGATCGCTGGGGCGTATTTTTTCTTGAGCGCCACGATCCCGCGCCGGGCACCGGTGATCTCCATGGCGATCTGCAGCCCGCGCAGCACCTCGCGGGGCTTCGAGGCCATGCGCTGCTGGTCGACCCGCGCCAGCGGCTCACACTCGGCCCCGTTACCGATGACTACCTCCACCTGCGCTGCATACTTGACATGGGTGGGGAAACCCCCGCCTCCGGCGCCGACCACGCCGGCCGTGCGAATTCTTTCGAGCCACTCTTTTACAGAACCATGGACCAAGCCAGCTCCTCTCAGACGATCCTGAAGGCCCCGGCCAGCACGCAGCGGCGCTGCCTGGTGAACGTGCGCGCCGAGGTCAGGCCCTCGCCGGTGGGGCCGGCGATGCTCAGCGTGGTAAAACCCTCGCCGCCGAATCCCAGCCCGGCGTAGGAGGGAGCGTTCTTGACGAAGATGGTGGTCTCGATCTCGCGGGCCACCAGGCTCATGTTGCTGACGCTCTCCGAGTGCATCATTGCCGAGTGCCGGTTGCCATGCTCGGCCTGCTTGGCCTTGGCAAGCGCAGTGGTGAGATCGGGCACTGCAACGATCGGCAGGATAGGCATCAGCATCTCGGCCTGCACCAGGGGATGCTCGAAGGGCACCCGGCAGATCACCAGGCGCGTATCGGGACCGGCCGTGAGGCCGATCTGATCCAGCAAGACCGAGGCGTCTTTGCCGACGAACTTCTTGTTGGGGTGCGGGTGAGGCCGGCCGGGCTCGACCAGCACCGAGGTGATCTTATCGACATCGTCGCCCGAGATCAGACGCGCTCCATAGGTAATCATCTCATCGATCAACCTGTCGGCGACGTTTTCTAAAACCAGCACCTCTTTCTCGGCCGTGCACAGGACGTTGTTGTCGAACGATGCCCCGTCGACGATACAGCGGGCGGCCTTGCGGATATCGGCGGTGTCGTCGACGATAACCGGCGGGTTTCCCGGTCCGGCCGCGACCGCCTTCTTGCCGCAGGTCATGGCCAGCCTGACCACCTCGCCCCCACCGGTGACCATCAATAACCGGATGCCGGGATGCATCATGATCGCCTGCGATGTCTCCAGGCTGGGCTGGGCGATAGAACACAGCAGCGTCTCGGGACCGCCGGCAGCATGGATGGCCTTGTTCAGAAGACTCACGGCCTCGTTGCTCACCCCCTTGGCCAGCGGGTGAGGATTGAAGACCACCGCGTTGCCGGCCGCCACCATCGAGATGCCGTTGTTGATCACGGTGGCCACCGGGTTTGTGCAAGGGGTAACGGCGGCGACGACACCGTAGGGCGCCGGCTCAACAAGCGTCAAGCCGTCGTCGCCCGTGTAACACATCGGCGTCAGGTCTTCCACTCCCGGTGTCTTGCGGGCCGCCAGCAGGTTCTTCTGCACCTTGTGCTCGGCGCGCCCGAAACCCGTCTCGGCCACAGTCTTGCGCGCCAGGTCCTCGGCCATCTCGATGCCCGCCTGCCGCATAGCCTTGATGAACACCCGGCGGCGTTCGAGAGACACGCCCGAGAATGCCTGGTAGGCGGCCCCGGCGGCGGCGATGGCCTCTTCCATCGTCTCGAAGACGCCATTCGCAGTTGACCCGCCATTTTGCGCGCCGGCCCGCGGCTCGCAAATAAGTGACCGCGGACGTGGTTCTGCAACAGGCTGCGAATCGCCGTTCGTCACTCGCCTGACGATCTCGGTCACCAGCCGCTCGATCTCTTTTTCGTTCACCGGAATGGTCATGAACTCAACCTCGTTACTTGGCGAAAGTCTGCCGCCCGCCGATGTCGATAAAATCTACTATGGCCACAATGGTCGCGTCGACCGGCGAATCATGGGTGGTGTCGGTCAGCCTCGACGATGAGCCCTGAACCACCAGCACTATCTCGTCCTCGCCGGCCCCGACTGAATCCACGGCTACCAGTTGTTTGCCGCTGGCTTCCTGTTTCTCGAAATCGACCGGATCGACGACCAGCAGCTTGGTTCCGGAAAGCTTCTCGGATTTCCGTGTGCTGACTACGTTTCCTACAACTCGCGCAAGAAACATGTTTCGTGCTCCTTTCGGTCAATATGTCGACCCGCAGTCGTTCATCACACATCCAGCTTGACGATCTCAATGCCGAGATCGCGCGCCCGGCTTTCCGCCATAGGCGTCACGATGGTGCCCGCGGGCAGCGTAAGTTGGCGTTCACCCGCCCGCGCCAGTTGTTCTACGTCGTCCTCCGTCACAAGCCCGTCGAAAGAGCGGGCCCGCGTGGTACCGGACGTCCCGATGTGTTCGATCAGCCCCGCTATATCGGCCGCGGCTACAGGCTGCAACCCCAGCGTGTCCAGGTCACGCAAAATGCTTGCGGCCTCGGCCCCCGTCTGACCCCGTGCGCCCAACCCGGACGGTCGCAGATCGTCCGTGACCAGGGCCACGCGCCGCCCGGCCAGAAGAGCCTGACTGACCAGCCTGACGAAGGGCTGCCCATCGCGCCTGTCAATCAGCGCCCGGGCGTGCTCGAAGCCGATACTGCCCACCAGCACCAGGTCATCGCGGCCGATCTCGCCAAGCGCATAGCTTAAGTCCGCCTCCGAAAAAGCGGAGATATCGCCGCCCAACTTCCCGCGCAAGCCCCCGCTATCGATGTCGCCGAGCAGGGCTGACTCACAGAGTACCCTCACGCGCGCGCCGCCTGCGACCAGGGGTGCCAGTTGGTCTGCCAGGATCCCGAGGTTTGCCGAGGCCACTGGCAACACCACGAGGATTCGCGGTGCGTGGCCCGCTGGGGGCAAACTCGCGGGGGACCCCAAGCGCGCCAGAACACGTCCGGTGATTTCCTCAATCAGGCGCTCGATTTCCTTGTCGTCTGCCATGCGTACAATTGTCCCGTTTACCGAATCGTCACACCGCCGGCCGTGTAATCACAGAAGGGACGCGTGTTGCCACCCTCGGTGCTCTGGGAGGCAAGGCATCCCTCGCGGCCGCACAGGTCAAGGCACAGGCTTGGGACAACCTCGACCCGGCTGCCTGCTACGACTCCCGCCGCGTTGCCCTCATCGGTGTCCAGGTGCAACTCGGTCAGAAATTTGTCGCTCACCCGCACGACGATTTCATCGAAGATCAGCGAGCGCGGCCCCGGAAAGTGAACATACACCTTCTGGCCGTTTGTTACTCCGAGCCTGCGGGCGTCCTGCGGTGTCGCGTGGATGTGGCGCACGGCGCAGATGCAGCCCGAGTTCAGCCGAACCGCCCCGCGGGGTCCAATCAGATCGGCGCCCGGTGTGCCCGCCAGGTCGCCGGACAGGCGCACGGGCACGTTTATACCCAAGGCAACCCCGTCGCTTACCGACAACTCCACCTGGCTCGCGCCGCGGGGAGGGCCGAGAATTCGCACCCCGGGAATCGAGCGCCGCGGTCCGACGACCTCCAGCGTCTCGCGCGCGGCATACTGGCCCGGCTGGGACAAGGCGGACACAGGGGTCAGGCGGTAGCCGTGCCCGAAAAGCTCTTCCACATGCCGATCAGACAGGTGAACGTGCCGGGCCGAGAGGGCGACCGGGATGGTGCGATCTCCGTTTTCCATATGATCCGGGCCCGGGCAACGCCAGTCAGGCGGCCCTTATATTGTTACTTCGCCTTCAGGGAGTTCATGGCCTTGCCGACGGTGGCCGCCTCGCCCGGGCACTTCTGCGAAAAATCCATCATGACCTTCTGCATCTCGATCATGGTGGGCGCCATTAAAGCCACCAATTGCTGACCCATCTTGGCCGCATCGGGTCCCTTCATGTTCTTGCTCATCTCCTTCATTTTCTTAGAACACATCTCGATTTCGGCCTTGTTCTTCTCGACGTAGGCCGTGGCGGCAGCGGCCGCTTTCTTGCAATCCGGCATGCCGCCCTTGACGGCCTGCGTCACCTGGTTGATGTGCGCGACCATCTTCTTCATGTGCTCGGGCGCGGTCGAGGTGTCGACGTTCTTGGCCATCTCGGCCGCGGCCGCGACGGCTTTGGCTGCGTCATCCTTGGCTGCCTCGGCGGCGCCCTCGACTGCCTCGGCTGCGCCCTCGACTGCCTCGGCGGCGCCCTCGGCTGCCTTGACGGCACCCTCGGCGGGCGCGTTCTCGTCGGTCTTCTTGTTGCAGCCAAGCGCCATGAGACTCGCGATTGCCAACATGGTAACGAAAATCTTCAGAATCCGGTTCATGTCTTCCTCCTCCGAGGTTTTTGTACCCCGTCCATACGGGACACCAAGAACTTCATCCCGTATAACCGGGCAATCTATATCCACGACAAGTCGCCACAGTATCCCTCCCCGGAACGAATTTCAAGTATGTTCTTTCCGTCATCGAGAAACTGCGGACTTGAACGAAACCGCCTTTCCCCCTAGTGTTATATGGAACAGAAAAAAGGGGAGACGATCTCATGATCACAGAGAAACCAGGCAGGCTATCTTTGTCCCGCGCTTTCTTGCTGCCGGCGCTTGCCGGCCTGTTGTTGTCGGCCTGCGGCTCGGACAAGGCAGGCTCGAAGTGCGGCGACTGCTCCACGCTCGACGGGCCCTGCAGCCAGGGAGCCTGCAACGAAGACACCCGCGAGTGCTTCGCCGATGCGATTAACGAGGGCACCGACTGCAGTGACGGCGACAAGTGTACACTCGACGACAGCTGTCAGGCCGGGCAGTGTGTGGGCACGCCCATGGAGTGCACCGAGCAGGTGTCCGAGTGCGTGGCCGGTGTGTGTGACAAGGGCGAGTGCACATACCCAGCTCGGCCGGACGGCACGGCCTGCATCAGCAAGACAGATGAGTGCAACGACGGCCAGTGCCTGGCCGGCGAGTGCAGCGCCGTTGTGAAAGCCGACCAGACACCCTGCAACGACGGCGACTGGTGTACCACCCCCGACAGTTGCGCAGCCGGCGTCTGCGATGGTACGGCACGCAACTGCTCGGACGGTCTCGACTGCACCAGCGACTCGTGCGACCCGGATCGTAACGCCTGCGGCTACCAGGTGGCCGCAGACAACTGCCTGATCGCCGGCAACTGTTTCGCGGACGGTGACCCCAACCCGGACAATTCCTGCCAGGAATGCGCTGCCGCCATGAACCAACAGGACTGGTTCAACGATGACAGCAACGCCTGCGATGACGGCAACCTGTGCACGGATCCGGATGGGTGCACGGACGGGGTATGCTCGGGAACGCCCGTTTCCGGCTGCTGCCTTGCCGACGGCGATTGCGGCGACGGCAAGGACTGCACTACTGATGTCTGCAACACGGCGGACGGCACCTGCACGAACGGCGTCGATGCCGGATATTGTCTGATCGGCGACCTGTGCGTTACCGACGGCACCCTCAACCCGGCCAATGCCTGCCAGTCCTGTATCGCTGTGACAAACCAGACCGGCTGGGCGGACAACAATGATCCCTGCGACGACGGATTGTACTGCACAACGGACGACCATTGCGGCGGCGGATCGTGCCAGGGCACCAGCGGCACGATCTGCGATGACGGCGTAGACTGTACCGACGATGTCTGCAACGAATCGGCCCAGAGTTGTTCTCATGCGCCCTCTGCCGGCCAGTGCCTGATCGGCGGCACCTGCTTCGCGGCGGGAGCACTCAACCCGAACAACGACTGCCAAGAGTGTATTCCGGCAGGCAGCCAGACAGACTGGAGCGCCGACGACAGCAACACCTGCGACGACGGAAACAACTGCACCGACTCCGACCACTGCAGCGCAGGCACCTGCACCGGAACGCCCATTCCCAACTGTTGCACCAGCGACGCGGAATGTAACGACAACCTGGATTGCACCAGCGACAGCTGCACGCTGGCCACAGGCGCCTGCACAAACTCCGTCAATGCCGGCCAGTGCCTGATCGCGGGCGCCTGCTACGCCAACGGAATTCCCAACCCCAACAACAACTGCCAGGCCTGCGCGGCAGGCACTGTCCAGGACACCTGGTCGCCGGCCAACGAAGGCGCCGAGTGCGGCGGGATCTGCCAGGCATGCCAGGGTGGAACATGCGCAAACATGCCCGACACGGGCGACGCCGATCCCTTCGGCGAATGCCCGCCCTGCCGCGTGTGCGACGGGTCCGGCGGCTGTCGTAACGCCCAAAACGGCACCGACCCCAAGAACGACTGCCAGGCGGCCGAGTGCGTCTTCGACGTTTGCCAGGCAGGCTCCTGCAACATGACATCGGGCACGCAGTGTACCGACAGCGACCAAGGCGACTGCAACGACGCCCAGTGCAATAGCCTGGGCACTTGCCTGCAGGACTTCGCCTACGAGGCATCCGGCTACGCCTGCGATGACGCAGACGCCTGTACCACTCCAGATCAGTGCGACACGTTGGGACAGTGCGCGGGCGCTGCACTGGCGCCCGATCCCGATCCCGATTCGGTTGTTTCGGCAACCAGCGCCTGCCTGACCTACTCCACGAACTCCCGCACGGTAGTCAGCGTCGCCCTGAACGACACGGGCGGAACCCCGATCGGCGCCGCCACGGTGACCATCGAGGCCGACGACGCAGGCATCAGCTGGAGCGGCCCGGTCGTAGAATCGGCCGTTGCGCCGGGAGTCTACTTCCGCGTCATGCAAACCCCGGCGGCGCAGATTCCGGGCGACGACACCGTGGTATCGGTAAGCGCGCATTCGGGGTCTGGCGCCTGTCAGTCTTCCGAGGAAGCAATGAACACGACCGCAACTATCGTCTTCGCCGCGCAGACCGCGGCGGGAGCCGCGGCCGGCACCGGCGGCTGCCCGATCGACAACAATCTCAGGGTGCGCGTCATTGACGCCCGCGATTCGAGCCCCATAGCCGGCGCCTACGTCATGGTGGGCCTCGCCCCTGGCGACGTTTTCGAAGACGACTTCGAGCAAGTCCTTTCGGGCGCGGCCAGCCTGACAAACGCCGGGCGGGCCGATACCGGCGGGATGATTGAGTTCGAGGACCAGGGCACGGCCCTGGATGGGCCGCAGATTGTAACAGCCGGTTTCGACAACATGAGTTACACGAGCATGGTCGACGTCGACGCGGCCGACATCGTCATCTCGCTGACCCCTATTAGCGCCATCCCGGCCATGGCGAAGATCGCGGGCTCGGTGACCGGGTTGCCGATCGTAAGCTACGACGACATCGTCAATGCGGCCATGGTTATCAACCAGTTCAATATGGACAGCCTGGTCAAGTTCAGGTTCGACGATCTGCTGGCCCAGGAGGAAGACTGCTGGCTGGCGGCCTCCATCTTTCTGCTGGGCGACCAGTGGGCGTCCATGCCGGCCAACATCGACGTTCCCCAGCAAACCGAGAGATATATCTTTCCCGTGACTATCAACCCGCACTTCTACCAAACCGTCCCGCTCGAGGTGGGATCCGTCGATCAACATATAGTGGCGCTGGGCGGAACGGTGCCCTTCGGCGATATCGTCAATATCCTGATGAACGGCGGCAGCCTGGCAGGCCTCGTCAACTTGCTCAGTGTGGACCGCATCGGCCTGATCACCCGAAACCAGATAAGCGGCAACGAGAACAACGTCTCCATCGCAGCCGACACGGCGCTCAACGCCAATATAAGCTGCGCGATTTCGAACAAACCGGTTTCCCTTTCGGGAAGCGATGACCTGTGCCTGACCTTAGGCGACTGGGACGGTACGCTGGGCGACGGCCCTATGTTCATCATGGGATTCCGGGCGCTTTCGGGAGGTTCCGGCATGCTCAGCAACGTGCCCGGCTCGGGCGCCTTTTCCGGAATCGGCCGCTTAGGAATGGCAGTTTTGGCCTATCTCGATTCGAGCACTTTACCCGGCGGCGACGAATGGAAAAGCGGGGCCACCTCGGGCATCCTCGACCGCTCGGGCAGCTTGAGCCCGTCCGGCGGCGCCTTGGATTTCGACAACGACTTTCTGGAGATCACGCCGCTGAACCGCTCCGGCAGAAGCTTCCAGTGGAACCAGGTGTCGACGGCCAATACTCAGGCGCACTTTTCTGAACACGACATCGACCTGATCGAGTCGACAACCACCTGGATCGGCTCGGAGTGCGATGACGTCACCGAGGATGTCTGGCGCAACACCTATTGGAGAATATTGGCCCCGGCCGGCACGACCTCTTTCAACCTGCCCAATCTGCCCGCCGGCTGGCCGCGCGCCGCCGACGGCGGGCTGGCCGCCCCGGGCGCCGACGAACGTTTCAACTGGTCGTTCTCGGCCCTGCACATGCAGCCGCTTTCGGCATCCTTCGATTTCAACCATTTCGACTTCGCCGCAGCGCTCGGACTCGCCACCCATACATCCAGCAACAGCACAGATTTCTGAGATTAATTGACTCCCGTGTGCCGCATGCCGTAGGCTGTGCCGGTCGGGAAGCTACTCCGGAGGAATGCCGGTGGAACACATGACGGACGAGGGGCAGGAGCCCCAGATCGATCTGCGCGATTACTGGAACGTGGTCCTGAAGCGCAAGTGGACGGTGCTGGCTTTCTTCGTGGTGATCGTCACATTGGTCACCATCTTCACCCTGCGTCAAACCAAGATCTACGAGGCGAAAGCCTCGGTGGTCATCGAGCCCTACGCCCCGCAGGTACTCGGCAACGTCAGGGAGGTGTACAACCTGGGTGCGGGATCCTACTGGAGCAATAAGGAGTACTACGAGACCCAGTACAACGTAATCACCAGCCGTACCGTGGCCCTGAAGGTCGTGCAGTTGCTCAGGCTCGAGGGCAACAAGGAATTTCTTGGAATCGACAAGCTGGCCGCGGACGACCAGAAAAGCTTTATGGAGAATTCTATCAACTATGCCGACCTGGTCCGCGGCATGCTAGAGGTGGAGCCGGTCAAGGACAGCCGCACGGCCTACATCAAGGCCCGCCACCGCTCTCCCAAGTGGGCCCCGCGAATCGCCAACGCGGCAGTCAACGCTTACATCGATTACAACCGCCAGACCCGGCGCAAGGTCACCCAGGACGCCGCCGGCTGGCTTGGCAGCCAGGCCAGCGTATTGAAGAAACAGATGGAGACCGGCGAGCTGAAGCTATACGAGTTCAAGAAGAGCAACAAGATCCTCTCGGTTTCGCTGGAAGATCGTCAGAATATCACTTCCCAGCGGCTGCAGGATCTCAACCAGACCATCAACCGCGTCCAGGCCGAGCGCATCACCCTCGAAGGCAGGCGCAAGCAGATTCTCGACGTCAAAGAGAACCGCCTGCCGCTGGACTCGGTAGACAAGGTAATCAGCAACAGCCTGATCCAGCAACTGAAGGAATCCTACGTTAAATTAAAAGAGCAGAAGACCGAGCTGGGCGCCAAGTACCTGCCCGACCATCCGCGCTACAAGGTGATCGAGAACAAGCTCAAGCTCATTCGCAACAACATCGACCGGGAGATTGCCAACGTCATGGAGAGCCTCGAGTCCGAGTACCGGGCCAAGCAGGATAGCGAGGCGTCGCTGCGCCGGGAGTTAACCAAGGTTAAGAGCGAGGCTCAAGATATCAACAAGAGAGAACTCGGCTACAACCGGCTAAAGCGGGTCGCCGACAATTACGCCACCCTGTACAAGCATGTGCTGACGCGCCAGAAGGAAGCCGGCCTGGCCGCCCACCAGGAAACCAATAACATCTACAAACTCGACTCGGCGATCGAGCCTTTATTTCCCGTCTACCCACGCGTCAAGCTCAACATCCTGCTGGCGGTCGTGGTCGGGCTGCTGGGCGGAATCGGACTGGCATTTTTCCTGGAGTATCTCGACAACACCATAAAGAACCAGGAAGACGTGGAGCGCTACTTGCAGGTTCCCTTCCTGGGCATCATCCCCAGTATCAAGCTGGACCCACACACCGAAGAAGGACAGGACACCCCCCAGCGGGACACTTACCTTATCAGCCATCCCAAGAGCTCGGTGGCCGAGTGCTGTCGCACGGTACGCACCAATATCCTGTTCATGTCTCCGGAGAAGCCTTCCCGCCGAATCCTGGTGACGTCCGCCGGCCCCCAGGAGGGCAAGAGCACCGTGGTGATCAACCTGGGCACGACCATGGCCCAGAGCGGTTCAAAGGTGCTGCTGATCGACACAGACATGCGCCGCCCCCGGCTGCACAAGGCCTTCGGCATCGAGCGCGGCACCGGGCTGACCACCGCCATTCTCGGCGAGGCCGAGATCGACGACGTCATCCAGCAAACTGAGGTGCCGGGCTTGCGCGTGATGCCCTGCGGCCCGATCCCCCCAAATCCCACCGAGTTGTTCCACACCGAGCGCTTCGCCCAAATCGTCGCTGAACTGGAGGAAAAGTACGACCGGGTCATCTTCGACAGCCCGCCGGCCGTGATGGTCGCCGATGCACTGATTCTCTCGCGCATGATGGACGGTGTGATCATGGTGATCAAGGGAGGCCACACCTCACGGGACATGGTCAGGCGGGCTCTTCGGCAGTTGCAAGACGTCAACGCGCGCATCCTGGGCACGGTGATCAACGATCTGGATCTCGAGCAGCGCGAGTACGGCTACTACTACTATCGCCAATACGGCTACTACTACGGAGAGAAAGAAGGCGATGCCACCAATAGTTGAAGATCCGGCGGGCGGCGAGATTCCGCTTCTGGATCTGAGATCCCAGCACCGGCAAATACAGGCGGAAATATTGGCGGCCATCGGCCCGCTGATCGAGCGACAGCGCTTCATCAACGGCCCGGAGGTGGCACAGTTCGAGTCGGGAGTGGCCGACTACCTGGGAGTCGAGCACGCGATCGGAGTGTCGTCGGGCACGGACGCCCTGCTGGCCGTGCTCATGGCTCTCGGGGTCGGGCCCGATGACGAAGTCATCACTACCCCCTTCTCTTTCATTGCGACAGCCGAGGTCATCCTGCGCCTGGGGGCTCGGCCTGTTTTCGCGGACGTCAGCGGCGAGAGTTGTCTCATTCGGCCGTCAGCCGTGCGCAAACTCCTCACCAACCGCACGCGGGCGATCATCCCGGTGCACCTGTACGGCAAGGTGTGCCAGATGGACGAATTTCTCGATCTTTCGGCCGAACGCGGTATTCCGATCATCGAGGATTGCGCCCAGGCCATGGGAGCCAGGCAGAACGGACGGGCCGCGGGATCGTTCGGGCTGGCCGGCGCTTTCAGTTTCTTTCCCTCGAAAAATCTCGGGGGCTGGGGCGACGGGGGAATGCTGACCACCAATGACGCCGCGCTGGCGCATAAGTTGCGCAGCATTCGCGAGCACGGCGCCGACGACGACATGCGCTACTCTCTTTTGGGCGGCAACTTCCGCCTGGACACCATCCAGGCCGCTGTTTTAAGCGTCAAGCTCGGGCACCTCGACCAGTGGCTGCAGGCCAGGAAGACGGCGGCGCAGTACTATATCCAGCTCATGGTTGAGGCCGGCCTGTCCGCAGGCCAGAACGAGACCCGGCACCCGGGCCATCAACTTCTTCCGCCTCCGGTTTGGGACGAGCCGGATCACGCCTTCAACCTCTTCGTCGTCCGGGCGGAGAGACGCGACGCATTGAAGACACACCTCGACTCGGCGGGAATAGGCTGCGCCGTCTACTACCCCACTCCGTTGCACCTGCAGCCGTGTTTCGCAAAGTTAGGTTACCGCCCGGGGGACTTCCCGGCCGCCGAGGAGGCGGCCCGCAGCGTACTGGCCCTGCCTCTGTACCCCGAGATCGGCCGCGCCCAGCAAAAAAGGGTGGTGGAAGCCATAGCCGGGTTCTACCACGCCCGGGCCTGAACCGACATGAGCCGCCCGGAAGAGCCCGCCTGGTACGCCGTGCACACCCGTTCGCGGCACGAGCGCAAGGTGCTGGCCGAACTGGCGCGACAATCTTTCGAGGCCTTCCTGCCCGAGTACCGCACCTGGTCGCGCCGCAAGGATCGGCGCAAGCAGATCCTCAAACCTCTTTTCCCGGGCTACCTGTTCGTACGCAGCGGCATGTCGCCTGCCCTGCGCCTGGCCATCCTGCAGACGGCCTCGGTTGTGCGCCTGGTTGGCATCGGCTACGAACCGGTCCCGGTTCCCGATCGCGAGGTGGAGTCGATCAAGATCCTATTGCAGGGAGCCGGAGACGCCCGGCCCGCGGAGCCTCTGAAGATCGGCCAGCGGGTCCAGGTGATGGAAGGCCCCCTGAGCGGAGTGATCGGCGTCGTCGAACAGAGCGCCCGCCGCCGCATAGTGGTCAGCGTTGACCTGCTTGGCCGCGCCGTGGCTGCCTCGCTGGAAACCGAGGCCGTAGTCCCCTATCTGGACGGGTAACCCGCGCGGATCTCAGGGGGGGAATTATTCTATCCCGACGATCGTGAACTCGACCCGGCGGCTGATCTCGCGGCCCTTGCGGGGTAGCCGTTGTAATGCTCGTTATTGCTCCGGAAAGCAGTAACATGCACCGAGAAAGGTGCCATTGATGAAACCAGACGGACACCCTTGAAAATCGCACGTCTGGCTGCAGAAGCTGTAGCCGCAGGCTCCATCGTGACACTCGGGATGGTACTCGGCCGGCAGTCCGCAGTCGGCGACGTCCGCGCAGGCGCCCAGATCGTGCTCCCCGATGCAGATCGAACCCAGGGCGCAGTTGCTCTCATTTTCGTGAACCCCGCCGGCAAGCGGGCACGGATCGCCGATGGCGCTAAGCTCGCCGGCCTCGCACCTTGCGAACTCATTGCAGGACTCGCCAGCGGGGCACTTGCCGCACACGATGACATAATTGTCTGTACGGGATTCATCTCCGCAACCTGCATGCCATTCGCCACATTCCGCGCCGATCATATCGCAGCTCCACGGTTTGCAGCTTGCGCAGCCGCCATTGTTGCATACTTCGCCGTTAGGACATACGCCACAGTCGAGAACTCCACCCTGACCATCGTCCCATTTTCCACAGTGCTTCTGGATTTTCATACAACTGGGCTGTGGACCCGTCCGGTTGCATTCGAAGGTTTCCCTGTTGCAATATTCATAAGGATGGAAGCAAATGTCATGGCAACTAATATCTCCCCAGCATTTACTCCAACAACTGGGCTCATCGCTATAACATCGGCAAAATGATATTACAGCCATGATTATGGAGCCGGAAAGCAGTAACACTTGCCAAGCGAGGTGTTCTCCACGAACCCAGCAGGGCAAGAAAGATTGTCGCACTTCCGGGTGCAGAAGCTATAGCCGCAAGCACCGTTGTGGCACTCCGGTTGGTAATCGTCCGGAAGTCCGCAGTCGGCAACGTTTATGCAAGCGCCGAGATCGTATTCGCCTACGCAGGTCAGGCCGAGAGCGCAGCTCTTTTCGCCACCATGAAGCCCACTCGCGTGTGGGCAGGGAGTACCTATAGTTCCCAGATCGCCCTCCTCGCACCTCGCAAACTCGCTGCAGGATTCTCCTTCTGGACAAAGACCGCAGTTGATAATTCCTTCATCGTTATCATAAACGCAGCTGTCATGCCATTTTCCACACTTTGCTCCGATCAACTCGCAAGTCCACGGCTTACATTTCTCGCATTTTCCATCCATGCAGGAATCATTGTCAGGGCACTCTCCACAATCAAGCATCCCGCCCAACCCATCATCCCAGACCCCGCAGTGCTTGTGGATGCTCATGCACGTCGGATGTGGACCATTCCAAAAACATTCGCTAGTCTCCCGATCACATTCTTCTGCAGATGTGAAACAGAAATAAGGGCATGGGTACCCTTGCTCACTTAAACCATAGCACCTACCCTCACAGCCGGTAAAAAATTCATCAGAATACATACATTCGCAATCATGAAGATCACATCTCATATATATTTCTTTACAATAATCCGGGCACGTACCCCCACAGCCATCGTCCCCGCAGCATTGCTGTTTGTCACAGTAAGGCTTACAGCACCCCGAAAAAAGAAATAGTGATATACCTAACAGGGTAGTCAGAAGTATGTTTCTGTGTCTTTCAATTGAATCTTCAATCAGCATTGCCATAGCCCCATCTAATATCTCGTCCAGATCTTTTTGTAGCGGCCATGGTTGAACGGAGTTGCATAGATATGCATTACAAAAGATTCAGTGTAGTCATCGCTTAATCCTTGACCAAAATTTCGATTTAATAGGTGGACTAATTCGCCTCCTTCGGATTGAAAGTAACCCGCACGCGACAAGCGCAAATGCGATTGCCTGGCGCATCGCCGCCGCACGATCCCGGTCATTGAGATCTTCGCCCTTCTCTTCTTTTCTCTCCTTCTGGATTTCTCCGTAACGCCGATCCACAAGTCGGCAGAACGAACTTCTCTCCGCCGAACCGATCGTTCTCCTGCTATCCCACATCTCCGAGGGGGTGGGGCCACACAGGCCATGCGGCCGCGACAGCTCGTTTGCTCTGAGCCTTGCCGATTCGACGTCATCACAGGTCCACTCCCCAGGTCGGCCGTTCCGGGCCGATTCGTGATGCGCGTATGTTTTCAGGGTGCCGATCCCGGATTCTGCA
>DATKYQ010000045.1:0-17638 GCA_035528415.1 Myxococcota bacterium
TCACTACCCGCTTCTTTCAGCGCCGGCCTCGCGGCCGGACCGGTCTCCCGGATTGTCGCCTTGCGGTTCGTGTGGGTCGCTGCGACCAACTCCCCAGAGGACTTTCACCTCCTGTCCAGGCCCATGCTGGGCACACAAGAACGACGGCCTGCAGAACCAGGCCGTGCTCTACGTCCAGGATTCGCAGGCGGCCGAGCCGCGGGTGCTGATCGATCCCAATAAGCTTTCCGCGGACGGCACCAGCGCCTTGACCGGCATGGAAGTCAGCCAGGACGGAAAGCTTATCGCCTACCTGGTCTCCGACAAAGGCAGCGACTGGCAGAAGTTGAAAATCCGCAAGATAGATAGCGGTGAGGATTTTCCGGAAGTTCTCGATCGCTGCAAGTTCAGCTCGGTGGCATGGAAGCACGACGGCTCGGGCTTCTTCTACAATCGCTTTCCCGATCCCAAGACGGTTGCCCCCGAGGACAGGAACAACTACTCGCGGGTGTACTGGCACGCCCTGGGCACGCCGCAAAAGAACGATAAGCTCATCTATGAGCAGCCGGACAACAAGGAACTGGGCTTCGCGCCCATGATGACCGAGGACGGCAACTATCTCTTGCTACACGTCTGGCACGGCACCGACCCCAAGAACCGCGTCTACTACAAGAAAGCCACAAGCGAGGGAGAGTTTGTCAAGCTGCTTGACGCGGCCGACGCCCGCTACGATTTTGTCGGCAACGTCGGCACGACGTTTTTCTTCAACACGGATCTAGACGCGCCGCACGGCAGGATCATCGCTTTCGACATCGAGAAGCCGGGGCGTGAAAGCTGGAAGGAGATCATTCCGCAGCAGGAAAGCGTGATTTCTTACGCCATCATGGCAAGCGATCAGCTGGTGCTGGCCACCATGAAAGACGCCCATCACGAGCTTTCGATCCATGACTTGCAGGGAAAAAAGACCAAACAGATGTCCTTGCCGGAGATAGGCTCCGTCTTCGGTCTTTACGGCCGGCAGGGCGATCCTGAGATGTTTTTCGGCTTCACCTCTTTCCTGCGGCCCCTGACTGTATTTCGCTACGACTTCAAGAGCGGCAAGACCGAGCTGTTCCGCGGACCAAAGCTCGATTTCGACACCTCCGGCTATGAGACAAAACAAGTCTTCTACGAGTCGAAGGACGGCACGCGTGTGCCGATGTTCATCACCAGCAAGAAGGGCATCGAGTTGAACGGCGATAATCCAACCCTGCTCTATGGCTACGGCGGATTCGACATCAGCCTGACTCCGTATTTCTCAGTCACCCGGTTGGTGTGGCTCGAAAAGGGCGGAGTGTTCGCCCAGGCCAACCTGCGCGGCGGAGGCGAGTACGGCGAGAAGTGGCACCAGGCCGGAGTGCTTGGCAACAAGCAGAACGTCTTCGACGACTTTATCGCCGCGGCCGAGTGGTTGATAGCCAAGCGCTACACCAGCACGCCGCGCCTGGCGATAATCGGGGGATCGAACGGCGGACTGCTGACGGCCGCCTGCATGGTGCAGCGCCCGCATCTGTTCGGCGCGGTGCTTTCTCTGGTGCCGGTAATAGATATGTTGCGCTACCAAAAGTTCTCGATCGGTCGCTATTGGGTATCGGACTACGGCAACGCAGAGAAGAGCGCCGAGCAGTTCAAGTTCCTCTACGCCTACTCCCCGCTGCACAACATCAAGCAGGGCACCAGCTACCCGCCGGCGCTGATAACCACGGCCGACACCGACAACCGCGTGGTGCCCATGCATGGTAAGAAGTTCGCCGCGGCGTTGCAGGCAGCGGACGGCAGCAGGAATCCCATCCTGCTACGCGTGGAAACCAAGGCCGGCCACGGAGGCGGCAAACCGACATCCAAGCGCATCGAGGAAGCCGCCGACCTGTACACATTCCTGTTCAAGATCTTGGAGATAAAATAGAATCCGTTCACAAAACGCGTCACCTGAATTTGAATCATTTACTTGTTCGGAAGGTGTCCTGTAGGATGGATTGATTATGGAATACAGATTCACCAACTACTTTGAAAACGAGGTTCTGCGGAAGCGACCGTACATCAAGAAGGCATGGTGCATCCATGTGTGTGAGAACCCGTTGAGAGTAGAGCCACAGGAGCATAACCGCTTTCGATTCTGGGGCGAGATTGAGGAGCTTGGTGATCGAGTCCTTCGCGTGGTTACACTGGATGACAAGAAAACCATACACAATGCGTTTCCAGACAGGAGGTTCAATCGATGAAATTGAAATATTACAAGGAAACGGACTCGCTTTACATAGACCTTTCGTCCAAACCAAGTACGGACAGCCGGGAAATATCCGAGGGAGTCGTTTTGGATTACGATGCGGACGGCAAGCTGGTCGGTATCGACATAGACAACGCCAGCCACAAAATCGAGCTGAATGAGATAATCCTCAGCAAGCTTCCATCAGAAGTCGAGTCCATAACGGCCTGAACGCAGCATTGGGTATCTACACCTTCGGGGGCTATCGGGCAAAAAGGTAGTGATTGATGGAAGAGAACATTTACAGCTTCGTCTACGACGCGAAAGCGGCGGAAAAAGAATTTGCCAAGATAGGCATGCACAGACTGGTGCTGGCCATGCTGTCAGGGGTGCGGCCTGAAGCGGATTTTGACGGCTGCCTGGTCTACGAGGGCATGTCGCCTCAAGACGTTGAAAATACGGTTTGCATAGGCACCAGGGGCCCGGGGGCAGGCCGAGTGCAGGAGAAACTGATCGAAGCCTTCGAGAACAAGTCCGTTCCCGTGCTGCAAGTGTTCGAGGGCGGTCCAGAAGTGCGGCAGGCGATCGCCAAGGCCGCGGGCGGCGAATGGAAGGAACCCGCCTGAGACTCCACAGTTCTCGCTACTGGCAAGGCGAGGTCAGCGGTTGCGCGTTGCCGGGTGTCCACCAGGCATCCGCTGAGCAGTCGCCGTCGGTGTCTATCATTCGTTCGCGGGCGTCCGGCACACCGTCGCCGTTTGCGTCTGTGTCCCAGGTTACTGTTCCATTTCCGCCGTTGACCGGAAGCAGGCGGTTCATGATGTCCTTGTTGGAGGCCTCATCGGCGAAGTTGTCGCGCCGCGCTACGACGTGATCGCCGTTGGCATCTACTATCTCCAAAAGGCGCCTGTTGCCGGGCCACTCCTCGGTGCCGCCCCAGTTTTCCCCCTGCCGGCCCCAGGTGTACTTGTAGCCGATGCGCAGGCCGATAGGCAGGACGAACGATGTCGTCCAGACCCCGTCGCCCGCCTTCTCGTCTGCGTGAGTGCCGTCGTCGTACATGGGTACGCTGTTCGGCACCCAGGCGCCGAGATCCTGCTCGATGGCGTTGTCCTGGATGGGGCTGTCGGGGTGGATACCGGCGGCGATGAACATGCGGGCGCCTTCCGTGTCCTCGGCCCACAGGAAACGATCTATGGGATCGCAGTTGCCGTCCTTTGTGCCTGCGTTCATGTCGGCTGCTATGACCACCTGCAGCATGGGCTGCGTGTAACCACAAGCGGCAAAGTAGTCTTGCTGGTCGCAATAGCAGGCCTTGAAGGCGAAGGCGCCGGAGGCTGCCGCCATGGCCGCGTCGAACTTGGCGGTGGTGTCCTCGGCGTTTGTATCGTTGTCATAGTCAATGGGGTTGGCCAGTATAAAGTCGGGGTGCAGGGCGCTTTCGATGGCCAGCCCCGATGACGTCAGAACAGGCGTGCGAAAGCGCGCGGCCGTGCCTCGCACACAATCGCTGCAAGCCACGATCGCCTGGACCATGGCGTAGAAAGCGCCTACGTCAGCGGACGAACTCAGGCCGTCGATGTCGGACAATGCCTGTCTCAGGGTGTCATCAGGATAGCTCCCAGGGGTGCGCCCGGCCACGGATGCCTTGGCCTCGATCAAAAGACAGGCGGCCGTCTCGCGGTTGTCTATCCCGTCGAAATCGCAGGCGCTTACACTTTCTCCGGGCAGCGCCGCGGGCACCAGCGCCCGCAAGGCGGTCGTTCCCCGGCGCACCGCCACGATCATTCCGGCGTAGCGCTCACCGGCCGGGAAGCCGGCCATGAAATTTTCGCCGTCAATCGAAACGGACGGGGACAGAAGCGTGCCGTCACCGGCCAAGAAGGTAAGATCGCGCGGGTCGAGGGCCGGAAGGCTTCCAGCGGGCACGCTGCCCGTGACAATCGCCGGCTGCGGCACAATATTTGTCCCGCCGTCGGGGACGTGGTGATCGGAAGCCGTGGCCAGGCCGAGGACGCTTTCGAAACCACAGGCGCCGATAAAAAGCAGCGCAGGCAGGGCGAGAATAAGTGCAGATCGTCTTTTTCTTCGCGCGCGCATTACGGTCCTCCTCACCAGGCCACTTCAAGGGTGGCCTTGGAACGCAGCACGCCCCAGAACTGCTCGGGATCGCGCTCGCCGCGCCATTGGTCCTTGTAGAGATACTCCAGGTAGTAACGCAGCGTGGCGCCGCCGTAGCTGAAGCTTACAAGCAAGAAGGGTTTCACCTTGGTGGTCTGGTACCAGGCGTAGCCCCTGGCCGGGCTGCCGTCGCGGTTCTGCTCGTCCCACCAGTCGACCTGGGCGCCCAGGCGCACCTTGAGCGAGTCGCCTATTGGATAGGCCACAGACAATCTGCCGGTGGTTATGTTGCCGCTGTAGTCGTCGCCGGAGACTTTCACGTCGCGCCGGTCGCGATCGAAGATCTGCTTCAACTTGGCGGCGATCTCCAGCCCGGCGCCGACGTCCAAGAGATAGCTCGCCCAAAGTACTGCGACGATCGTGTAGCGGTCCTGGTCCTCGCGAAACACCGAGCGCGGGTCGCGCCCGCGGTCGATGTTCTTGGGATTGGCGTAGTCCCACAGGTCGACGTCGGTGTAGCCCTCCGAGTAGAGGAAAGACGGGTAGATCGGCTCGCCCTGGCAGTTGTCGCACTCGTACACCCGCCGGTTCTGGGCGTTGGTGTTGTAGCCGATGAAGCTGCCCTCGAGTTTCAAGGTCAGTTCGCCCAGCAAATACTCGAGCAACAGCGTGCCGCCCTGCCAGCCGATGCACGACTCGTAGAACTTCTCGTCGAAGTCCATGAACTCGTTGGCCAGGTTGAGAGTCGGCAGCTGGCCGCCCTCGACCAGGCCGTCGGTCAAAAGCACGTCGTCCTCGCGCCGGGCGCCGAAGGTCGAGGTCCAGTTCTGGCCGATGTAGAAGCCTTCGAGTTTGATGCTCAAGTCATCGGCCCCGAAAGCGTCCAGCAAGGACATGCGCACAACGGCGGCGTAGTCATGGACGTCGCCGTAGACCATCGGAAACACGCCCTGGTTGAGCGCCACCCCGTTGGCGGCGTACTTCTCGTTGATACGGCTCAGGCTGAAGCCGCCGGTGAAGTCTATCAGCCAACCGTCTACCGGCTCGGCCTCGCCGCTCAGGGTGACGACGGCGTTGGTGTAGCGATTGGCCAGGTCGACTACGTGATCCGGGCAGCGGGCAGAGTCGTCGGGGTGTGTCTTGCAGTAGTCCGGGTCGGGCGGGTTGAGCGTGCCGGTGGCGTCGGGATCGTAGAGATCGGCCTCGTAGTCGAGGCTCAGCATGCCGGTTAACTGCAGGCTCAGCCAATCTGCAGGATGCGACTCG
This sequence comes from Myxococcota bacterium, assembly GCA_035528415.1. Taxonomy (GTDB): domain Bacteria; phylum Myxococcota; class B64-G9; order B64-G9; family B64-G9; genus DATKYQ01. Next base: position 5,612 of record DATKYQ010000045.1, read on the forward strand.
AGCTTCAAGGCGTAGGCCCAGTCCTCTGTCCAGAAGGGATCGACCACGATGGCGTCCGGGTAGGTGTCCTCGCCCAGGCCGGTGGACCAGGAAGGGCCGACCCACAGCTTGGGCAGGGCGATTACCCCAAGATCGTACTTGAGCTTGTCTCCGAGCGGCTGGCCGTGGACAAAGATCCCCTTGGCGTTGTCGCGATCGATATAACGGATCTTGCCGATCGTCCAGGCGTTGAACATGCCCAGATCGGAGGAGCCGACCTGTATGTAGGACACTCCCGGAAATGGATCGTTGATCTTGACCCAGTAGCCGCGCAGCTTCAAATACTCGGCGTGATCCATCCCCAGGCTCTCGCCCGAGGTGTTGGCATTGGTGTAGCGCAGGTTGCCGTTCTCCCAGAAGTCGTGCCAGGTCGATCCGAAACGGCTCTTGATGCGCACGCCGGCGTCGACCACGTCCGAGACGTTGCCCTTGATGGTAAGCTCGAACTCGGTGCCGACCCCGTTATCGCCCGAGAAATCCTCAGTCCAGAACGGGTTGCCGTAGGAGAGCACCCCTTGCGAGGCGTTGTTGCGATAGAGCCACTTGGTGTAGATCTTGCCGGCCAGCTCGAAGTTGGACGACTCGGCGCCCACAGGGCCGGCCAGGCAAAAAAACGCCAGGAAAACTATCGGGATCTTTTTCATGCGGGGACCTGCCTCGCGAGCATGGGCGCTGTGTTCAAGGATATACCATCGGCAACTCGACCGGCTTAGCGCACGAGTATTTCTTGAGTAGCTCGTGTTGCTTTTCGATCTCGGCCTTGTCACCCTTGGCGGGAGACATGAGCATGTCGATCACCTGCGGGTCGCAATCGTCGTCGCGGCCGCCGCCGAAGCGGTGTTCACCGCGGCTCTCGTTTACCTTGCGGGTCAGCAGGTCGGTCTTGGCCGGGTAGCCCTCGTTCGACTGTATGACCAGTTGGTAGCCCCAACCGGGGGCCGGGTCGCCGAGATCCTTCTTGGAGACGGTGGCGATTATCTTCTTGCCGGAGGCCTTGACCTTGACGGGCAGTACGATGTCGGCCTTGAGCACCCGGGCCTTGGTGTTGATTTCGCTCTTGATGCGGGTGATACCCTGGGGGCTGATGATGACGACCTTCTCCCAGGCGGCATCGGGCGCGAACTTGACGTTCAGCCCGGGGATGCCCTGTGTGTGCCCCGAGCCGGCCTTGTGGTCTTTATCGACGAACAGAAACGCCATCTGCAGCGAAAACCCGTTGCCGCGTACCGGCCAGTCGCGCGAGTGCCAGGGATCTTCGATCTTGGCCTTGAGGTGCAGCTTGATCTGCAACTTATCGCCCTTGTCCTTGATCTCGACTTTGGTAACGTCGAACGAGCCCGGCTTGTACTCGGAGGCGCTGGGATAGACGATGCTTCCGGAACCATTGTCATCACCGGCCGGATCCTGCATGACAATGCCTTCGGCCAAGACCGGCGATGCCAGTCCGAGCATGGCGGCGCAAACCGGCAGCAGCTTGAAAATTCTCATCACATTTCCTCCTTAGGATCGGTTCGGCGCCATTCTAAAGACGCCCAGACAGCGCTGTCAACCGGCCCGCAGAACAACACGGCGCCGGCCGGCATCGGCCTCAACGTCCAGGCTCTGCCTCGTCAACAGATCGACCAGACGAACTTCATCGAGCCCCCAGCGCTCTATCGCCAGCTCGCGCAATTTTTCGAAGTCGACGCGCACGACTCCGTCCGCGCCGCGCTCTCCCTCGAGCGCCAGCAGACGGCAGGCCTGCGTTGCCAGCTCAGCGCTTATCAGCTCCCTTTCCAATTCGGCCACCTTATGGCTGCCATGCGTGAATCGTTCACCCAGGGCGCGCACGAATGACCCCATCCAGGAATCGAGCCCGACCGTGCCGGCCAGAAAACGTCCCGGCACTACTATCAACTCGACCGCGCTGTGTGCCTGCACGGAAGCGTTACGCGGTTGGCCGGTGAAGATCGCGGTCTCACCGAACACTTCGCCCGGACCCAGGGTCGTCAGCTCAACCTCAACCCCGTCCCTTTTGGAGAAAACCCGGCAAGAACCCGAGCGTATGTAGTAGGCATCGTCGCCGCTCTCGCCTTCGCGCAGGATCAGCGAACCGGCATCGACTTTCAACGAAGAAAAGCGGAACCTGCCTCGCAGCACATGCTGGGCGGCCCGTTTCAGCCCGGCCGCGTTCTGGAAACGGCGCGTACGGTCCTTTTGCATGGCCTGCCCGGCCACCTCGAGCAGCGCCCGTCGCAGCGCGTCTTTTACCTCTTCGCTTACGTCTACAAGGCGCGCCTCGGAGGCGTTGTCGATCTGATCGGCTGTCGTCTTCCCGCTGATCGGCGGCCGCCCCGCGACTATGCGAAACAGGACCGCCCCCAGCCCGAACACGTCGGTGCGTGCGTCGATCTCATCCAGAGCACCACGAGCCTGCTCGGGCGCCATGTAGGCGTAGGTGCCCAGCACCTGCCCGCGCTCGTCCACCGCCGGTATTGTCAGCGTGGTCGTCCTGCGCCGTTCGCCTGTGGCGGCCTGCACGTCCGCCTCGGGAAGCACGCGAGCGATTCCCCAATCCATCAGGTAGACCTGGCCGAACTCGCCGACCATGATGTTCGACGGCTTGACGTCGCGGTGAACCACGCCCCGGCTATGGGCAAAAGAAATGGCGTCGCAGACGCGGAAGAATACTTCCAGCGCCTGCTCCACCCGTTCGTCGTTATCGGGAGGGTTGCTATCGAGAAACTCCGAGAAGGTCCGGCCCTCGATCAACTGCATTGTGAAAAACATTTTGCCGTCATCGTCGCTGCCCAGTTCATAGACCGGAACGATGTTCGGGTGATCGAGCTGGCCGGTCACTTGCGCCTCGGCCAGGAAGCGCTGGCGCACCAGGCGTTCATGCGCCCTCTCGGACTGCAGCACCTTCATGGCCACCGTACGGTTCAAGGTACGCTCAATCACCCGGTGGATGGCCCCCATCCCGCCGCGGGCGATCTCGCCCTGGTCGATGAAGCGATCCTCGAGAGACAGCAGCCCGAGTACGGGATCGCGCTCGAGCAAAACCCTATGCGGCTTGACACTCGGCTGGATATCGACCGTGCTGGTATCGCCTATCTTGAGCCGTCCGCGCTGGCTCGATCCGGATTCCGCGCTCATGGCAACTCACTTGCCCGGCGGGGTCTTGGGACGCTCGAATTTAACCTTCGGCACGCCGGCGTTGAGTTTGACCTCGCTGAGCGTAAGATCCAGATCGATGCCGCCGCCTTTCTGGATCTGGCGAAAAGGCATCAGCACGTGGTCAACAGGACGATAGTCGTCGTAGCTCTCGATCACCTGCTCGCCGTCGCGCTCAAAGACCAGCCGTGCCATCAGGTGCGTCTTTTCATCCAGCCAGGCAATGGTCGGCAACGACCCATCCGGGCGGCGCAGTTCCACAACCTGGTAACGCTTGCCGCCTTCTTCTTGCGGGTCGCGGGCCTGGACAATGGTCTTTTTGTCCTGGGAAGGTCTCAACAGGATCAGATCCTTGTTGCGCCAAACCGACTCGCGTGCGGTTTTGGCCCGCGCGGCCGGGGCCTCGCGGGTGAAGGCGCCCATTCCGCCCCAGACCGACTCCGGCGTTATGACCGTAATGATGGTGCCCATGGGAGTCTTGATCTCCACCCGCCTGCGATCGGGCACGACGAAATAGCCTTGCAGCTCGATGTCGATTTTCTTGCCCTGCATCTTCATCCAGCCCTTGCCCTTGATCTGGATATCGCGGATGCCCGAAAGACGCTTAACCCCGCCCTTGGCCTCTAGCGCCTGCCCGATTAATTTCAGTCCCGCTGCGGTTCGCTTGGAATCTATCTTGGCCTGGCTCTGCTCGAGTTGGGCCCTGCGCTCGCAGGTCATTGTCGGCTCGAGGTAGCCGACTTTCTGGTAGGTGAAGCCTGCGGCTTTGAGTTGCGGCTCGACGTCGGCTGCCTTGCCCACCAGCACGATCGCCAGATCGTCCGGATGCAGGTGTTCCGCCGCGGCCTGCCTGGCCTGTGCGAGAGTCACGGCGGACAGGCGCAGAGGGTAGTCGCTTACAAACCCGGCATCCAGGCCGTGCAGCTCGCTCATCAGCACCATGTTGGCGACGTCCGCCGCCGTCACGAAGCGCATCGGGTAACTCCCGGCCAGGTTCGACTTGGCGTCGGCAAGCTCAGCCGCTGTAGGGCCCGAGGCGTGCATCTTGCCGATCTCCGAAAGCACCAGTTTCAGCGTCGCTATTGTCTCCGCGTTGCGAGTGAAAGTGCTGGCGGTCCAGTCACCGCGCTGCCGCTGGCGCTCGAAGCCCGAACGTGCCCCGTAGGTCTTGCCGCCCTTGGATCGCACCACCTTCATCAGGCGCGAAGAAAAGGCGCCCCCGCCGAGCGTGTAGTTTGCGAGCAGCAGCGGAAAGAAAGCCTTGTCGGCATGGGCAATGCCCAGATGGCCGATACGAATCTGGGTCTGGGTCTGATCGGGTTTGTCCACCAGGCGGATCTTGATGCCCTTCAGGCTCGGCTCGGGATAGCTTGCCGTCTTGGGGGCCGCGATCTTCTCCCAGGCGCCGAAGCGCTGCTCGATGCGTTTGCGCATGTCGCCGGATTCCAGGTCGCCGGCTACCGCCAGAAAGGAGACTTTCGGCCCGAAGCGCTGCTTGTGCCAGGCAACCAGGTCGGCTCGCTTGATGGCCTTGATGCTCTTTATGGTGCGCGGCCGGCCGCGAATGTTGTCGTCTCCCCACAAGAGGTTATTGAAGTGCTCGCTCGTGAGCGCACTGTCGCTGTCTCGCACCTGGCGTACCGAGGCCACCAACCGATCGCGAATGGTTCCCATCTCCGTCTCTGGAAATGTCGGCCGCAGCGCGATCTCGGCCACAAGCTCCAGGCAGGTGTCGAAGTCTTTCGTAAGCGTTTGGCAAACCAGGTGTGTGCCGTCACGGTCTGCCCAAACGCTGATCGAGCCGCCGACGAAATCGATCTTCTCGGCAATCTGCTCGGCGCTCTTGGTCTTGGTACCCTTGTTGAGCATCTCGGCGGCAAAATCCGACAGGCCGCGCGTTTCGAAGGGTTCCTGGTCGCTTGCCGCCGGCACCACGACCAGGTGCATATTGACCAGCGGCCAGGCGTGATCGCTCACCAGGCGCACTCGCAGGCCGTTTGGCAAGCCGAAGCGCTCTACGGGGGGCAACTTCACCGCGGCCGGTGCCGCCGGTTTCGGCGGTTCGATCAAATCGCTTCGCCCCGCCCATGGATCTCCCGCCTGCGCCGGGACCTTGCGCATTTCTCTAGGTACGCTCGATGCGCACGAAACCAGCAAGGCGATTCCGATCGAACATACTCCGATCTTCATAAGGCTCATCGAGCACCTCCCTTCGCGCCGGGGCCAAGAGGCGGTACGGTCACCAATGTCAGCCGCTCGGGTGTCAGGTAGGTCTTGGCAACGCGCATGACGTCGTCCGCCGAGACGGCCAAGATCTTGCCATAGTCGTCCAGCCAGGCCCGGGCGTCTCCGGTCATGATACTCGATACGCCGATCTGGTAGGCCAGCCCTTCGACATGCTGCAAGCCGTAGACAAAATGGGCGGCCAACTGGTTCTTGGCCTTTTCGAGTTGGCGCGCATCAAGCGGAGTCTTCTGCAGCTTGGCCACTTCATCCAGGAGATCGGCCCTGAGCTTGGCACCCTGTTCGGGTTTGAGATAGGCCCCGAAAACGAGCATCAGGCCGGGATCTTCGAACTGTTGCAGGTAGGTTCCGGCGAAGACACCCACCTTGTCGTCGCGGACGATGCGCCGGTGCAGCCGTGAAGAGTCGCCCTGGCTGAGGACACTCTCTAAGACCTGCAACGGGATAAGGTCGGGATTCTTGGCGGCCGGGATCTTGTAGCCCCCGATGATGACGCCCAGCTGGGCCGGTTCGCGCCTCTCCTCGCGTAACATTGTCTGCACGGGCTCGGGTGAGTTTTGCGCCGGCCGCGGAGGCACGGATCCTTTGGCGATTGAGCCGAACCAGCGCTCGGCGCACTCGCGAACCTGTTTTTCTTCGACGTCACCGACCACGATCAGGATCGCGTTGATAGGATGATAGTAGCTCTTGTAGAAACGCTCGAGATCGGCAGGTGTAGTCTTGTCGAGATCGCCGATGCGCCCGCCGGCATCCCAGGCGTAAGGGTGCTTTATAAAGGCCAGCTCGCGAAAGCGCTCGAGCGCCCGGGCGATGGGATGATTTTCGCGCCGGCGAATCTCTTCTTTGACCACCTCGCGCTCGGTGCCGATCGTTTTCTTCAGAAACAGCAGGTGCTGCATGCGCTCGGCTTCCAGATGCATGGCGAAATCCATGTACTGCCGCGGCAGGGTGTCGTGGAAAGCCGTCATGTCCTCGGTAGTGAAGGCATTGACCGAGCCACCCAGCTTGTCGAGCATGCGGGCGTGCTCCTCGGGCGGCACGTGCCGAGTGCCCTTGAACATGATGTGTTCGAACATGTGGGCCGAGCCGCGCCTGTCGCGCGGCTCGTCCTTAGAGCCAGCGTGGTACCAGACCTGTACGGTCACCAGCGGAGTCTTATGAACCCCGAGGTAGATCACGTCCAGACCGTTGGCGAGTTGCCACTCCTTGATGTCCGGCCGGGGAAAATCGACTTTGCGATCCGTGCCGGCGCTGGCCGCAAGCGACAAGAAAACGAACAACGGCATTAACCGCACTCCGCGCATCATTGATCTATGCATGAAACCTCCTCGTATTTTTCGTAAATTTCCAACCCCGCCAGCGCATCATCGCCGACTTGCAACTCATTGGCAAGGTCGCAATTCGTTTGCTATAGTCTGAGACGGAGGTTCGTCATGCCTTGGTTCCCGTCATTTTGCAGCGCAGGATTGCTCGCGCTTTTAGTGGCCGCTTGCGGTTCCGGAGGGGATCAGGCGGGCCACGCTCCCTCGCGCACCGAGTTGCGAGGTTTGCACATCCTGCGCCTTACGGGCACTCCTTACGAGATGGGCCGCCAGCAGGGCGAACTAATGACCTCCGAGATCCAGGAGCTGGCCGACTTCACCGATCAAGACCAGGGCTACTCGCTGCTGCTGGCGGTGGCCGAGACCAACGGGCTGACCGACGCCGCGCTCGAGTATTCCTACCCCGAGGTGCTCGACGAATGCCGCGGGATGGTCGAGGCCGTCGAGGCGGCCGGGGTGCAGAACTGGAGTCAGCGCAAATGCGTGACGGCCGCCTACCTGCTGGTAGTGCTCGAAAACACGGTCGGCTGGACCCAGGGCGGCTGCTCCCAGTTCGTGGCCGCGGGATCGGCCACCAAAGACGGCGCGCTGGTCCACGCTCGTAACCTCGACTGGCCTCCGCTGCCGCCGCTGGTGCACAATCCGACTTTAATCGTGCGCCGGCCGCAAGGCGGGATTCCTTACGTCGAAGTCGGTTTTCCCGGCGAGGTTTTCTCGCTCTCGGGCATCAACGAAAACGGACTGGTCGTCGCCCTGAACGAGGCCTATGCCAGGGAAGACAAGGATGAACAAGGCCGCAGCCATCCGCAGATGGCGCGCCGGATTCTCGAGCAGGCCGAATCGGTGGCCGAGGCCGAGACCCTCATCGCAGCCCAGGATCACGCCTCGGCCGAGACAATAGTGATCTCCGACGCCGCCGCAGGCGAGGCGGCTGTTTTCGAAATCTCGGCCAACCATATGGGAATCAGGCGCCTGTCGGCGGACGGCGTCGTTTACGCCACCAACCACTTCGTCCAGCCCGAGATGCAGGGCATCGACGTCGAGCGCACCGCCGACGACGACTCCCTGACGCGCTATGCGCGCTTCGAGCAGTTGCTCGAGCCCGGAGGGGCGAACAGTATTCTTGGACAGATAGATCTTGCGGCAGCGGTCGGAGTGCTGCGAGACACCTACAACCCCTACACCGGCGAGAGCCACCCGCCCGAGCTGATAGACGGCGGCGGCAGCATCGGCAACAACGGCACCGTCCATGCAATGGTTTTCTTGCCCGCGCGACGTGCCCTCTACGTTGCCATGGGCGAGCAACCCGTGCCGCCGCGTCCCTTCGTCGGCTTCTCGCTGGACGAGCTGTTCGAGGAACCGAACGCGGCGCCTGCGGATCCGGCGCAGATCGAGTAACCGATCCCGATCGTCTACATTCGCATTCCGTCTGTTTGCAAACCGGGCGGTCTACTGTATGCTGGGCGATATTTAGTAAAGAACGCTCATCGAACTACTCACTTCCGAGCGGGAGGGAAGCATGAAGCGAATCGAAAAGTTCACAATCGCTGCGGTCTTACTGGTCGCCTGCAGCCTGAGCGTCACGGCCGCAACCTCACGGCCGGCCAAGGTGCGGCGCGTGCTCAGCCATGTCGTCTCCGACGAGCAATTCGTGCCCGGCACGCGGGCTTCTATACGCATCGTCACCCACGGCCTGACCGGGCTGCTTTCTTCACGCCCGTTGGCCGGTGCGCGGGTGATGGTCAGCTTGCAGGCGGGCAAGCGCAAGCGCACGCTCTTCAGTGGAAAGTCCGACAGCGACGGCGTGACAAGAGCGCGCTTCGATGTGCCCGACTGGCCGGAGGGCAGCTACCAGATGGTAGTGGACACGCGCGCCCAGGCGGGGTCCAATCGCGTAACACACGCCGTGGCTTTAAAGCGCAACGGCCGCATCCTGCTGGTGACCGACAAGCCCATCTACCAACCGGGTCAGCTTGTTCACATGCGCCTGTTGGCGCTCAACGCCTACGATCTCAAGCCACTGGCCCGAGAGAAGGTGCTTTTCGAGGTGCAGGATCCCAAGGGCAACAAGGTCTTCAAGAAGCGACTCAAGACCAGCGCCTACGGCGTCTCCGCCTGTGACTTCCAGCTGGCTTCGGAAATCAACATGGGCAACTATCAGGTGACCGCCAGCTGCGAAAACCAGCAACTCGCAGAAGCGACGCAGAAAACCCTGGTGGTCAAGAAGTATGTCTTGCCCAAGTTCAAGGTTCAGACCGAGACCGACCAGGCCTTTTACCTTCCGCGTCAGACCATCAAGGGAAAGATCCAATCGGACTACTTCTTCGGAAAGCCGGTGGCCGGAGCCCAGGTTGAAGTCAAGGCCTCGACCTTCGACGTCGAATTCAAGGAGTTCGCGGCGCTCAAGGGTCAGACCGACGAGAACGGCCACTGGGAATTCGAGCTGAAGCTTCCCGACTACTTCGTCGGCCAGCCCGTGCAGAAGGGCGACGCAGTGGTCAAGCTCGAGGTCAAGGTGACAGACAGTGCCAAGCACACCGAGAAGGGAGTCAAGACCGTCCCGGTCGCGGAGGCGCCCATCAGGCTGGACGCCGTGCCCGAGGGCGGCCGCATCGTGGCCGGTGTGCAAAACATGATCTACCTGGTGGCCAGCTACCCGGACGGCAGTCCGGCCGAGGCCGAGGTGGTCATGCTGCGCGACGGCAAGCAACTTGGCAAGGTTAAAACCGACTCCACCGGCCTGGGCGCGTTGCCAGTCACCCCCCGCGCTGATGAACTGGGTTTCGATGCAGGACAGCCGCACGGTTCCTTCGGACGCGACCGGCGACGCTTCGGCCGCAGGCGTCCTCAGCCGGTCGCCAGGCCCAACCGGAGTCTCGTTCTGTCATTCTCGGCCCAAGACTCCAAAGGCGCCCGCTGCCAAGTCACCAAGAGCTTCTCGACCCGCTCGGCCAAAGACCGGGTTCTGCTACGCACCGACAAGGCCATCTACAAAAGCGGCGACGCCATCCAAGTCACGGTGCTGACAAGTGACGTAGGTGGAACCTGTTTTCTGGATCTGATCAAGAACCGTCAAACGATTTTGACCCGTTCATTGCCCGTCGCCAAGGGCAAGGGCTCTGTCAGGCTGCCTTTAGGCAGCGACATCTTCGGCTCGTTGGAGCTTTCGGCCTACAAGATTCTCGGAAACGGCGAGATCATGCGCGATACCCGTGTGCTCTACGTGCAGCCCCGCCGGCAACTGCGCATCGACGTGACCCAGAATAAAAAGGTTTATCGCCCCGGGGAAGAAGCGCTGATCAAGTTCAGGGTGCAAGACACCCAGGGGCGGGCCGTCACAGCCGGCATGGGCGTCATTATCGTGGACGAGGCGGTCTATGCCCTGCAGGAGATCAGGCCCGGCCTCGAGAAGGTCTACTTCACGCTGGAGCGCGAGCTTACAAACCCGAAATACCAGATCGAGTTCGGGCCGTCGGCTTCGCTGGCTACCCTGGTCAAAACCGAGCGCCTGCAGATGCAGAAGCAGCGGGTAGCCAAGGTGCTTCTGGCCAAGGCCCAACCGTTGGGCAAACCCGCGGCATGGCCCAACCCTCTATCCGGCTGGCTGACCAGTTCACGGAGTAAGGCCCAGCGCGATTTAGGCGCCATCCAGCAGGCCTTGTACAGCTTCATCCGCTCTCAGCCTGTCGGCCGGCTTACTCCCGGGGGAGGATGGGTCTACAAGCGCAACCTGGTAAAGCGGATGATCGAGACCAAGGCGCTGCCGGCCGGCAACTCGCGCGGGCCCTTCGGAGATCCTTACACCCCGGAAGAGATCGAATCCCTGTGGCCCCACCTGGCGGCCGCAGTGCTCTTGCCTCCCCAGGAACTCGAGCGCCTGCGCTCGCTGCGAATCGCGATCTACCGCCGCCTGCTCGAGCAGTCACAGGATTTCGCCGATCTTGAAAGCGGCACCCTGGCCAAAAGTGTCGAGAAGGCCTTCGATGAGGTCATGGTGGGCGGGCATTCTCCCGCCACCAACGTCACCGGCCGCAAGTTTCGCTGGGCCGATGTCGAGAAATTGCCGGCATTCCGCGCGGCCGACTTCGCCGCCGAGATCAACCAGTTCCGGGCCAGGCGCGTCTACCGTGCTTTGAGCAGCTATTCTGAACAGGCCCGCCCCTGGTCGACCTGGATGCAGGGACGGCTAGACAAGAAAGCAAATGCTTTCGAACTGCCGGATAACGTACTCGAACGGCTGATCGTATTGGTGCTGGCCAGGGAAAAGGATACCCGGGATGTTTGGGGACATGCCTTTGTGCTGAAAAAGATGAAGGCTCCCCGCGCTCGCGCCTTTTTCGATTACCGGCTGCGCTTTTACGAACTCGTCTCGGCAGGGCCCGACGGCAAGGTAGGCACGAGCGATGATATTTCGTTCGAATATCCCGCGGGCGACGTCGGCTGTGAGACCTTGGCCCAGGCCTTCGGCGGGCAGGCCTACTGTAACCTGCGTGAAACGCCGGCGCTGAAAGGGCTTCCGCCGCCGCCGCCGATGAAGAAGGGAGCCAGAAGATTCGAGAAAATGGCGCGCATGGAGGAGCGCACCATGGCCAGGCCCACCGCCGCCGGCGCACCGATGCCGGAAGCCACCATGGAGATGGACAAGGAGATGCGGGAAGTCGAGGCGCCGGGAGGCTCGGCCGGCTCCGGGCCGGCCGCTCCCAAGAAGCGTGCCGTGCGCGTGCGTAACTTCTTCCCGGAGACCTTGCTGTTCGCGCCGTTGCTCAAGACGACCAACACCGGCAATGTTTCTCTAAAAGTGCCCTTGGCCGATTCGATAACGACCTGGCGCATGACCGTCTCGGCCAACGCCGCGGCCGGGGGACTGGGTTCGACAAGTCACGCCGTCAGGGTTTTCCAGGATTTCTTCGTCGATCTCGACCTGCCGGTGGCGTTGACCCAGAACGACGAGTTGTCCATCCCGGTCGTAGTCTACAACTACCTAAAAACACCCCAGCGCGTCAGGCTCGAGTTGGAGAGCGGCGACTGGTTCACGCTTTCGGGCTCCCCGATCCAGGAGATCGCGCTCGAGCCCAACGAAGTATCTTCGACCTACTACCGGATCAAGGTCTTGGGCCTTGGCGATAAAACTCTCCAGGTGCGGGCCGACGGTTCGAACATGTCCGACGCCATCCGGCGGCAAATCGAGGTCTTGCCCGACGGCAAGGAGATGAACGTAGTTGCCAACGGGCGTCTCGAGGGAGCGCTGGAGAAGACAATCGACATACCG
>DATKYQ010000046.1:0-3822 GCA_035528415.1 Myxococcota bacterium
GAACCGCCTTTTTCTTTGGTGTGAAATTCGCCTTTCCTGCCCGTAGAACCGCTGAAAACGGCCATTTCCCGGGGTACGAAGTTTTTTCGCCTGCCGTAAGTCGTTCCAGCTCAAGGGGTTACGTGCATCGCAAATGGCTCACTCCGAACGGACGCGGTCGTCGCGGCTCTGTAGCCGGGTCATGCCATACCGATGACATCCCCGCTGGCAACGGCGGTCTCGCCGGCGGGAGGTAGGCATCAGATTGTCCGTTCTTACCGTCCATCAATATCGGTCCGTTCTGTCACGATTTGCGGAGGCCCATCGCGCCCCCTACGTTGCTGTCGGAGAGATATTTTTCTTCCTCGCGTGCGTGCGTATACAGAGTACGGAGAAGATCACACGCGCGTACGCGTGTACGCACGGAAGAAAAAAATTCCTGTCACTGCAAGCGAGTGCCTGCAAGAGGCGTAAGTCATTATTGTGCAACACTTTTCCCATCCTCCGGGGGATCATCGTCCCACGGCATCTTTGCGCCGTCCAGGGAACCCCCTGTCACAGGGGCTTGATGCTCATCATGTGACAGGGGCTCGCCGTCGTTCCCGTCCTCAAGCTCAATCAAGAGGTCGCACAGTGCACGCGATAGCACGACAAGGCGCTGCTGCTTCCCGTCCTCGCGCAGCCGATCGGTGACGGTCCCCGTCTCGTCGGCCAGGCCGTACCGCTTCATGAGAAGTGTGAGGTCTGCCTGATCCTTGACGCTCTCGATCTTGTGACCCTTGATCTCGCCGCGGCACAGATCATATCGCATGCCCAGCCAGGCCTTGCCGTCCTCGATTCGGTAGAAGCCGTTCACACCCTTCAGTACCCGCTGCCACGCTGGCCGATCGCTCCGTAGATGGGCCAGTTCACGCGCCCGCGATGCCAGTGACATCCGTTCGACGTGCTCTCCCCTGTCGTCGGCTTGGCCTTGCTCAGTGAACTTCATCCAGGTCTCCGGAGCCAGCCACAGTTCCTCGATCATCAGCCTGAAGGCTTTCGCGGCCCTGCTGTCCGTCCCGAGTTCGGTACTGCCGGTTTCCTCCGGCAATTCCTTCACCAGATCCGCCCAAACCGCGCGAAGCACCTGTTGCAGCTGCTTGATCGGTTTCGTGGGATCGGTCCTGGTGGGCTCGGCGTAGTCGTCGGCAGTCTTGATCCGCTCCAGTAACTCGGACTCCAACATCGAACACATTTCGGCTTGGCGCATCTTGCAGCCTGGCGTCTCGCACCAAATCTCGGTATCACGTTCCCGCACGATGAACCGCGGGGCGAGTCGCTCCCGCACGTACTCGGTCGCGATTCCGTGCATGGTGCGGCCGCTGCATGGCCTCTGTCCCTCAGCAATTCTATCGATCTCGGCCTTGATGTCCGGTTTGAGTAAACCGGTGGCCTGCTTGATCTGGTTCACCGCCGCCGAACGCTGCAGTCCCTGGAGTTGCGCCGCCAGCGTACACGCCTGCTCGGCCTTGGCCGCGTCGTCCAGTTCCGAGGCAAGCACGTTCTTGATCTGCTTCGCCATGTCGGCCGCATGCACGGCTTCCCCGCCTGCCCCGCGCTTTCCGGCGCCGTACGTCTCCCCGCTGCCCTTCAGTGCCAGGTCGATGGTCCACGCCCCGTACGTCTGCCCGTTGCTGTGGTGCCGCTCGCCCCACTTCGGCCGCATCAGGCCCGATTTCCGGAACAACCTGTCGATTCGAAACCCGTCTCGCCGCGTCCAGAATGCCAGCATGCTGCAAAGCGCCATGTCTGCTTCGGATTGAGACGAGTAGCCTGTACAGTCCCCACGCCAGAGCGCGCTGAACTTATCCCCGTTCTTCGCTGCCCTCGCCTTGGCAAGCAAAGCATCGTCGTCAGTCCTGACCATGCCGGCCCCGGCAGTGCGGCGGGGCGCGGCGTCGGCGTCCCCGTCTTTGGCGCCGGGCAGGACTTGATCTTTACGTTCTTGCGGATGCTCCGCTTGCCCGAAGACCTTGGCATGAACTGCCGCAATCTCCGCTGTCCGCTCGTTGATCTCCATCGGCGTGCCAGCGAGGTGATTGCCGGTCATGCAGAAGTAACGCGAGTGGCTATACATCTCTACGTCACAAGACCGGCGGCCACCCTCGGGTAACTTGCCTTTGCCGATGATGTGCAGCCCCTTCCCGCTCACGGACAGCTCGGTGTAGGTATGCAGAGCGTCGACGATCTCGGCAGCCCACGGCGCCAGTTGGCCCGTCTGCTTATCGAACACCGCCCGTTGCTTGCTGTCGAGGTCGACACCGAAGTACGGATCATCTTTCGTGAACACGAAGCCGATGCCGTCGAAGCGCTCGGATGTCTTCACTGCGGTGTCGAAGTCCGTCCATGTGTTCGGGTCTGTCGTCGAGGCCTTCCGGCCTATCGCCGTGTAGGGGACCTTCGTGGGCCGCCCATCCACGATCTGGCTTCTCCACAGCAGCCATTGCGGCAAGCGGCGCAGTTCTTCGGGGATCGCTTGGAAATCGCTCACTTCTCAGGCTCCTCACACTGCAACGCCGCGGCCTGCGGCACTGGTGCTGCATCGGTAGGCCTCGGCCACCTGCCGAGCCGGAATGGGGCCAACGCGCACGCCGGGCTGCAGCAACTCGTCCTGACCTGCCGCGCCCCGCCGCAACAGTCGGCACAGTGGCGCCCGATCGCGCGCACTGCCCGTTCGCCCGGCCTGTACTCCAGTTGGCCGTGCGGCCACCACTCAGAGCTTGTAAAGTGCCGTTTTCCCGTCGTTTTCGCTTCAGAATCGGTGGCGACTACCTTTGCCCTTGCCTGGGCAACCAACGATGTCTTGGCCTCGTTTAACGCACGTGAATGGGCGTGAGAAGCACGCGCAAAACCGCCCTTGCCAAACCGCTGCGGATTACCCATCCTGTGCCGCCACAATGGACAATCGCGTACATCGCAGCGCAAGTAAGCTCCCCTCGGTTCGCTGTCGCACTGCCGGCAGAAGGCGCGGATCGCTCGAAGCGCGGACAGCCGCGTCGTAGTGGTTGGCTGCGTGGTCATGCTTGCCCCTTGAATGAAAAACGCCCCACCGGCGGGTATCACCAGTGGGGCCGAAAGCACGTGGCGTGCGATGGGGAGTGCCTACGTGCGGTTCAACAAGAACACCCGACGCATCGGTCGGGTGTCAGGCTTGTTCGAGATGGCCATCGCCCGGACGATACCCGTCCACCTGTATAGGTCGAGTTTTGGGTTCGACTGGGTCGAATTATGGGGTAGAAAGGACGCTGTGCAGGACTATGGGAGAATAACCACCCATTGGGGCGCGGGGTCTGGTGGATGATACACGCAGTTGTACCCTGTCTTGATTGTCGGGCTGCTCAGATGGTCTGCGAGAGGCTTGTTGAACTCGGCTATCTGCGTCCTGGCGAGGTCGATTGCTTTCTTCACGCAGTCGAGTGTGCCTTTTCTTTGGGTATTCTGATGGCTCCTGCGTTCCTTGGTCAGCTTGCCAAGTTTGGCGAGTGCAAGACGCGCTTCATCGGCTATGGCCTTCTTCTCCGGATTTCCCGGTTCCTGCTCACTCGCATCGATGTCTCCCTTGAGATCACGGATGTGACGCTCGATTCTCCTTCTGCCTTCTCTGCCACTCGTCGGCACAGGCATGTCGAGTTGGTCCGCTCTCTTCAATGCGGCGATCTGTTCCGAGTCCCCGGGGTGGGCCAGAACCCAGAGATCCAGCACGTCGACCGGGAGGTTCGGTGTTTGAAGCAACCGCGCGATGTAGAGCATGCCGTCTCTGTCGGCAAGTCCCGGTGTGGATATGCCACCGAACTCCACGCGCCA
>DATKYQ010000047.1:0-46550 GCA_035528415.1 Myxococcota bacterium
TCGAAGGATTCAAGGCGGTTGAGAGCAAGATAGACGGATGAACGTCTCTAAGTTCGGCCAGGCAGCCAGAGGATCCTCTAATAAGCGTCACCTCCAGAAAGGTAACACTTGGCAAAGCGGATCTGTGCCTGTGTGAAGCCACGAAAGGACGCACTGCAAAAGAATCAAATTGCCTTCGGCAGCTCAGGAGGGATCTTTTCTCTTGACAGGCTTTTCCATAGACGGAGGTTCAAACTTGCAGTGCAGAGGTTCAAACTTGCAGGGGTGTACGAAAATCGGGCACCCCTTGGATTTATCCGGAAATAACCTTGTTCCTTGAGTTCTTGTTTTCCAGGCAGTTATAAAGATGAGCCTGCTTGGCACCATTCGTGCTTGTGTTTTTGGGTATGCGGGTTCCGAGAAAACATATCCTGATTCCCCACTCTCCTTTCCACAAGATCTGGCGCTGCCACGACCGTGAGTACTTGCTTCAGTCTCACGCAGAGAAGCACGCCTACCTCAAGTGCATCCACGACGACTACCAGAAAAAGTGCTCGCAGGACGACTTCGTTATCTATAGCTACAACGTAATGAGCAACCATTGTCACGAGTCAGACGAAATCAGGGGTGATTCGAAGGTTTTCTCAGAACACATGCGCAGGGCACACGGTCTTTTCGGCCTGACCTTCAACAAACGTCACAATCGCCTCGGCAAGGTTGCCCACGACCGGCCCAAGACTTTGCAGGTCCAGGATAACGAACGGCTGAAGAACCTTATGTTCTACATGGACTGCAATCCGGTACGGGCCGGAATCATCGCTCGTCCTACGGACGTCCGTTGGAAGGAATTCTCGAGTTGCCGATTTTACTGCTTCGGCGAGAAGAATTCGTATACCGATATGTTAACCATCCCCGAGTGGTATAAAAAGCTCGCTCCGACCGCCCGCAAACGCCAGAACAGGTACCGTTCAATGCTGGACCGCTACATGGTGGAGCACGGCATGAAGCGGGACCCGACCATGGGCAGCGGTTTGTTCATCGGTGGGGAGCTGTGGATGGACGAGATGAGGAAGAAGCTCTCTAAGTTGCTCAAGGAGAAATCTACGGGTCCGGACCCACCCGACTCCGGCTAGATCGATAACGAAAAGAAGAAAAGCAGGGGGAGTAAGGGAGACTTGCGTCTCCCTTTTGCGTTTCATTACGAAATCTGCGCACAACTACGACTCGAACTCCGGATCCCATTTCAGTTGAACATGCAGTGGCTGTATGTTCAGCAGTCAGCCGAAAAAGCCGAGAAAGAAGAGGTTAGAAATGAGTCAGACACGAATATCGTCGTGTCGACGCGCGGTTGAACCTCCGTCCCTTCCTTTCGCTTCCTTTCGTCCACAACCAGTGCACAATCAGCAAGTAAGAAAAGCAGGGGCGGAGGTTCAAACTTTGCAGGGTCCTACAGTATCAACATAACGGTTTCTGCGACACATTCTGATCAAAGGAGGCCCCCTGCCCGAAACCCGAACAAATCCCCCAACCAGAACTCATCGCCTGACGCTAAGAAACTCACCGGCCTGGCCTCGCCATTCACATACGTCCCGTTGGTCGTCTCCAGGTCCACCACCACCAGCCTGTGATCGTTCAACAGAAACACCGCCGCATGCGCCCGGGCGATGCGGTTGCTTTGGATGAGAATGTCGGCGCCCTTCCCCCGCCCGATGATCAACCGCTGACCGGTCGCGATCTCGAAGCGCGCACCGGCCTCGAACACTACAGTCGCCGTGGTGCCTTCGGTCAACTCGCGCTGACCCAGATACTCTATGAATGCGAGCGGAGAGTCGGTGTCCATAGTCAAGGAAGGTTATACCACGGGTTAGGGTCTACGAACAGATCCTCCGTCCCCGTTTGTTCGTCCCGTTTGTTCCCGTTTGTTCGAATTGTTGATCCCGCCCGGCAGCCCCTTCTCGAATACAGCTGAGCGCTTCTAGAAACGATACTCGAGTTCGAGCCTGAGCCAGTGGGCCGGGTTGGGATCGCGTGCGACGGTCGAGGAGCGATCGTCGATCCAGGCGTATAACTCGTAGCGCAGCTTGACCCTGAAATCCTTGGCGTAGCGATAGGCTGCTTCCAGGTAGAACCAGACCGATTGCTCGAGGTAGTCGCCCTCACTGATGGCTTCGTTGAGGTAACGCAGCCTGGCCCGTAACCTGATTGCGTCGGTGGGCCTGTACATGACAACCAGCCACAGGGCCATATCCTGGCGCATGCTGTCTGCAAAACTGGCCCGCCCGTCGTCCAGAAAGCGGTGCTGATACTTGAGAGTCAGCGAAAGATTCCTGAACGGCAACAACCTGGCTTGCACCCCAAGCTGGACCTTCTCGCCGGCGCAGGGAACCGGTTCGCCCTCGACCTGGCCGAAAGGCACCTCGAAGCAGTTCTCGCGCCCGGTTGTCGCAAGATCCTTGTCCTGGTACTCGGCCCACAGGCCGGGAATCAGCCAGCGCTCGAGTTCGTAGTCGGCTCGCACCCGGAGGCGCATCTTGGGCGCCCGGTCGGAAAGCTGAGCCCAGAAATCCAAGAGGCTTCTAAGCTGCAGGTCGCCGAGTTGGCCTGTGTAACGCAGGCGCATGCCGGCCTCGTCGCGAGCCCTGAGCCCGTCATACTCGTCGGCCGCCGAGACCGGACGCGCGTAGGGGTTTGCGAAATTCTTGTCGTAGTAGCGCACGGTTCCCTCGAACTCGTGCTTGCGCAAGGTTAACGTCGCCCGGGCGATGGCCCCGTAACCGCCTCCGGCGGGTTGCCCGTCGAACGAGCGGGCGGCTTCGAAGAACAAGTCGAGCATGCCCACGCCCCAGGCGCCGTCGACCCCGACCGCCCCGAACGGGCCGCCGTATGGCAAGCGCGACCATTCCTGAAAATCGAGATCGAGCCCTTGAGTCAGCCAGCTAACCGAGGCCCCGTAGCCGGTAACACCGAGATGGCTGCGGCGATTGAAGAAGTAGCTGAAGTTGCCGCCCCCCAGAAGCTCGTTGTACATATCCGGCAAGGTTTGGAAAGAGAAGCGCGAGGTGGGATCGAGCAGGTCGGCACGGCGGCGGTACACCCAGGGGGCCGCGCAATCCGGATCTGAGTCGTCAAGCGGGTCGGCGCAGCGCCCGCGATCGTAGATCTCATACTGGTAGATCGAGCGCGTCTGGTATGAGAAGAACCCGTAGGCCTGCATCCAGCCCGTTCCGGTCTCGATGTTTCTGAGTCCCACGGCCAGCCCGCGCAAGCGGTCGGTCCAGCGGTAGTCGGGCGACTCGTAGGCGCTCGCATCCGCCCCGGCGCAGGGCGACTCGCCCTGCTCGGCGGCGGACTCCTTGCAAGTGCGGGAGAGATCCTGGTTGTAAGATATTGTGTCGTCGGCCCGAATGCCGTTTGGCGCGTACCAGGTGGTGTTGTCGAAGGTCAGCCGCTGACCGAAACCGATACGGTAGGTCCCTGCTAACAGGTGCCATTTCTTCTCTTCCCATTGCAGGTAGAACTTCGGCACATGCAGCTGCACCGAGGCCGGTCGCGCCGACAGGGCGTCACGGTTGGGATCGTAGACGACATCCGCGATACGGTTGCGGGTAATCACTCCGGTCAGTTCGATATCGAGATTCTTTAGAGTCGAGACTTTGCCTGAGAGTACCATCGAGGGGACATCACGATCCCCGGCCACCCAGGTGGTCAGGTAGCGAAAGCGGCCGCGGGTGGCGAACAGGGCCGGCTCTCTCTCGACCACCAACAGAAAGGGCGCGATGGCCTCGAGCTTGCGCTGGCTGATGACGCTTGCCGTTACCAGCGCCAAGGGATCGCTGATCGAGCCGGCATCATCGCGGTAAGCCAAAATGGCGTCGACGTCGGCATAGGTCAGGTTGGGCAGCGCGTAGATCTCATCGCGGTCGGCCGTGTTCAGATCCACGCCGTCTTCGAGCAACTCTCGCAGGGCCTCGTAATCCTGATCGTCGATCTCCTGGGCGGACAGCAGGTCGAGCAGATCCTCGTCGGACTCCACCTGGATGAAGCCGCCGTAGTCGTTGGCAAGGCTCACCCCGGGCCAGGCAAACAGCAGAAAAAACAAGAAGACCCGGCTTGCCAGCCTTGCGACAGCGGTGTAGCCTTGCCGCTCAAGGAGGGTTTCCATGCGCAGCTTTATGTGCCTGATCACATCAGCCTTCTTGGCCACGGCCTGTTCCTCCACTCCGCATCATGTGTCGCGGCACCCGGCCTCGGGCGCCCACATTCCCAGCCTGGCGCGGCTTGCGATAAAAAGCCCGCCCGAGGAGTGCCGCATCAAGTACTGGGAAGACGGGGACACGCCGGTAGTCTACTGCGGCCAGGATGCCCAACCGACCGTCGTGCGACTGATCGGCATCGACACGGCCGAGTCCGGCTTCGACGACAACTCGCGCCGGCGCGCTCACATGCAGGTCAAGCAGTGGGGCATGACACTCGAGCAAGTCTTTGCCTGCGGCAAGGCGGCCACCCAGCGTGTGTGCGAGCTGTGCCCGCCGGATTCCAAGGTGCAGATCGTCGGTACTGAGCGCGGAAAGTACGGGCGCCGGCTGGCTTACCTGTTGTGCAACGGGGATAACATGAACCTGTTGTTGGTGCATGAGGGCCTGGCGGGGCGCTACCCCTACCCCGACCCGCCTGAGAAACCTTCCGCCTGCCCGCTCGATAAATGAAGCCGATATCGCCCGGCAGCAGTCATTTATCGCAGCTAACGACATCGCACGCTCCCCACATGCCGCGCTCGGCGGCCTCGGCCTGGGCCTCGATCGTTTGAAACTCGATTTGGCGATCCTCCCCGTTGGGCGGAATGTACAGCACGCAGGCATAGCCGTACTCGACCAGGCGCGAGTTGACTTCCTGGCTATCGACCTTGACGTAGGCTAGAAGCCTGCCGTAGAAATCCTGGCACTCGACGTCGTAGGACAGCTCGACTTTGCGATCGAGAACCAGAGCGGCGTTGTATTCCGCTGCTTCTGTGCCATAGCAATCGTTCTTGCCCCCGGTCGATTCTGGAGTGTCGATCATCAGATAACGAACTTTCTGTCCGTCCTCCAGTTCGACCGTGTCGCCGTCCACAACTCTCGTCACCTTGGCCCGTGTAGGTCCGCAACGTCCACCGTCAGAACCGCAACCGCAGGCAGATAGAGCAGTCATTAGCATCAAGCCGGTCGACAGTTGGAAGCGCATGCCCTTTTCGTCTCACTGACAGGTGGGATTATCCGCGCCCGGGGTGCCAAGATCTCCGTCGCCGTAAATACCGACTGCGGGGCACCAATGTGCCCAGTCGTCGTTGGCGGTCGTGTCGCGACTGCCCGGATCCAGGCTCGATGCCTTGCCTGCCGCAGCCGCCCCGTACGGAACCTGGTCGAACACCAGGTCGTCAAAGCCCACGAAGATGCTTCCACCGGCGTTGGTCAGGCCGAAACCGAGTATGAAGTCGGCCCGCGGCAGGCCGCCGTTTTGGGCACTGTCGGTCGAGGCCGCGAACACAACGTAGCTTCCGGCAGCAACCGGCAGGCAATCGCCGCCGGGAAGGCTGAACTCGACCGCCGGCGGAGTCTTGCCCACTTGCAGCCGATTCAAATCGACGTCCGCTCCGACGTACAGCTCGAACCACTCGCCGGCGGCGTCTGCAACCTTGCTCGGGTCGGCCATGATCTCGGTAATAACCAGGTCGCCCGCAACCGGCAAGCGCTGGTCGCGCAGCGAATCACCCTCGCGGCATTTTCCGGCCGGCGTGATACCGCACGAAGGATTTGCCGCCCCCGGCGAGCCCAGGTCGCCGCTGCCGTAAACGTCCGTGCCCGCGCACCAGTAATCCTGGTTGTCGTTCTCTACGGGATCGGTCAAGGTGGGCTCCAAAGCACTCGAGGCACCGGTGTGACTCGAGGCGTAACTGACGGCGTCGATAATTTCTCCGCCGTAGCCGATCATCAGCGAGCCTCCGCTGTTGGCCAGCGTCAGGCCGAAGACCCGGTCGACCGCCGGCAGGCCGCCGTTTAGCAGCGTGTCGCTCGTACGGGCAAACAGCAGGTAAGAGCCAGCCAGGGCCGGGATGCAATCAAGCGAGGAGATCTGCTCGTCCCAGGCGCCGGCCGTCTTGCCGAGTTGCAACCCGTTGAGATCGATGTCGCGCGCCACGTAGACCTCGAACCACTCGCCGTCGGTGTCGCCGACTTTGCTCGGGTTGGGCATGAACTCGGTGATCACCAGGTCGGATACGACCGGCGCCACCACGTCGCGCACCTGGCCGCTTTCCTTGCACGATGTCGGCGGCAGGTCGCCTTCACAGCCCTCGTTGGCCGCGCCCGGCGTGCCGAACGAGTCGGCGGCGAACTCGACCTTCGAGTCACACCAATTCTCCAAGGTGTCGTTGACGATCGAATCGGGTGTCTTCGATCCGTCCAACACTCGCGATGCTCCTTCGGTCGTATCGGTGTAGATTACCTTGTCTACCAGGGCCTCCCCGCAACGCAAGCTTATCTGGCCGCCGGCGTTACGCAGGCCCCCCAGGTCGGCCCCGTAGGCGTAATCGACGTAATCCGGCTTGACCTCGGCCAGCATTCCGCCCAAGACCAGGTATTGTCCCGGCTGGATGTCGGCCCCGACCACCACGTGTGTTGCCCCGCCCGAGCCGTCGGCCCGGGCGGCCTCGACCAGCACGCCGGTCAGATCAATGGTGGCCGTCGCCGAGGGGTTGTAGATCTCGAACCATTCCTTGCCGTCGTCCTGGCCGGTCGGGTTGGCCATGATCTCGGTTATCACCAGGTCGCCGGCCAGCAGGCCGGCCGTACACTTTTCCCCGCCGCCGCCGCCCGGGCAGCCACCGAGAACCAGCGCAAGGCAGACCGCCAATACTGCAAGAAGCAGCCAGACCGTGGTCGAGCGAAAATTCTTGTCAATGCTTTTTCTTGACATTTCCACGCTCCTTCTGTCTCTCCAGCCGGTCGGCCTCGATCTCAGCATTCTCGGCCGCTCCCTCGGTATCCCAGCCGGAGTAGTTGGGAACCAGGCGCGAACCTTTTATCTGACCGGGCAGGGTGACGACAATCTGCAACTCGTCGCGCTTGAAGTACTTGCTGTGGTAGCTGCCGACGTCCCCCGTTACTCTGATGTACTCTCCCTTGTAGCGGGCGATGCGGGAGCTTCCAAAGACGTCCTTGTCGAAGAAGATCACTGGAAAATCCGAGTTGAGGCGCCGGCCCAAAAGCACCCGCGTGGGCCCCTTGTCACCCAGTTTGATCTCGCTCACCAGGCCAAGCAGCACCACTTGCTTGCCCACGTTTTTTTCCAGCCGGCGCATTGAATCCCAGTTGGTCAGCACTATGTAGTTATCCTTGCCCTGGCCGTCGTTTTCGAACTGCTTGATGAAATCGGCCCGCGAGTTCCACCACTCGAGGCGTTCGGCGTAGTCGCGATAGTGCTCCTTGTTTGGATCCCAGATGCCGATGCCTTTTCGGCGCGCCTCGTTCTGGGCGGCGATGAACTGCTTGTGGAACCGCCGCGAGTAGGCGTACTTGGCGAAATAGGGGCTCATCCCGGCCCGCACACACTCGATGTTGTAGTTCACCCACTCTCCGTTCTTCTTGGCAAAGACGTAGGCCAGGTAACGGTTGTAGCGCCCGCGAACCTCCTTGGGATGATCGCGCTCGAGACGCACCGTATTGACCCCGGCGAAGAACTGCTGGGCGAAATGCTTGGCATCTTCACCCAATGGCGTTGCCACCTTGACCGGCTTGATGCTGCCCTCGTGCTTGATCTCGAGGTAGGTGTCGAACCCGGATTCGTACAGACGCCGGTCGGCGTCGTTTTTGAAGGTCTCCTCGGTATCGATAGCCAGCAGCCTGAGAGTGCTCGAGAGCCCGGACACCTTGATGGTGTCGCCGTCGATCACGGCGTTGCGCGCCAGCGGAAAGTCTCCAATCACCAGGCCGGGAGTCTCGAGCTTCTTGAGCCTCTGCTGCACCTCGGCACGAGTCAGCCTTCTGGCTCGCTTCGAACCTCCCAGACAACCGCGCGCCGCAAAGGTAACGAGCGACAGCATGACAACCGCTCCCAGCAACTTGCCATCGATCATGCGTTTCTTCATTCGCATGTCTTGTTCCTCTGACCGGGTGTGCCCGGGATGCCGACCTGGGTTGTCCCGCCGTCGCCCGGATTGTAGGGAGTGTCATCTATGCACCAGTCGCTCTCGTTGTCATTGGCCGCGGCGCTGAGCTCCAGTCCTCCGTTGAACCCCAGTGTGCCGGCGGTCGGCAGATCGTGGTAGACCAGGTGGTCGATCACCTCGCCGCAGGAACGCGCCTCGAGGATGGCATCGGTGTACAGGTCGCCGGAGTAGTCGTCCTCGAAGCCGTAGTCAATATACTCGGGCCTCTCGAGCGGGTCATCTGTAAAGCGGCCCAGCACAACGTAGCCGCCGGCGCTCACTGTAAGCGGCCGGCGAACGGCAATCTCGTGCTCGCCGCCCCCGGATAGCATCTTGATGTCCAGCACCAGGCCGGCCAGGTTCAGTTCGGATGCAGACGCGTTGTAAAGCTCCACCCACTGGCCAAAGCTATCGGCTCCGTTCTGGCCGCCGCGCAGTTCCGAAAAAGCCAGATCGCCTGCGCTCATGGGCGTGCAGACAACATCGAGCGGCTCGCGGGCGCAGCCGCAGGCCATAGCCGAGGCAAACAGAAGGCCGAGAGACAGAAACCAACGCCCGTAAGGGCCTGTCATATTTTGGCTCAGGTAACCCACAACTTTTATAGTCTCGCGGATTTACTGCGATTCGTCAAGGGATCTGCCGGGTTCGCGATAACATGCTTTACCTGCCTGCGGCACTCGACGTATGCTCTATCCATGGTCTCCCCAAAGACCAGCTTCAACCGACGCGAGTTCTTGCGCCTGGGTTCCGGACTCGCCGTGTCCATCATTGCCGGCGGCTGTGCGACGGGGCGCTCAGGATCCGTGCGGACTGCCGCGCAGGGGAGCGCCTATCCCCTGCCCTTGATCGAGGTGTCCGGCTCGCCCTACGAGTGCGGACGGGCCATCGGCCGGCGCTTCGGCGCCCAGATCAAGACCGGCATCGCGCGGCGCAAGGCGTGGTTCATCGAGTTACGCACCTTCATGCAGGCCGACTTGCCCGGGCGTTGCAACTGCTTTCTGGACGCCGCCCGCAAGCACCTGCCCGACGCGCTGGCCGAACTGCACGGCTGGGCCGACGGATCCGGGGTCGACTTTCTGGATCTGGCGGCGCTGAACCTCAAAGCCGAGTTGGGCTGTATGCTCCTGCGGGCAGCGGAAAAGAGCGGAGAGAGCGAAAGCTGCGCAGCCTGTTCGACGCTGGCCCTGGTCGACGGCCAGCGGCGGCTCTTGGCCCACAACGAAGACGGGGACAGCGAATATGCGGATCTCATGTTTTTCGTCAAGGAGTCGCAGCCGGGAAAACCCGCCTTTCTGGGTCTTTCCTATCCCGGCATCCTGCCCGGCAACGGACCGGCCATCAACCAAGCGGGGATCGTTCTGACCACCAACTTCATAGCCTCGAAGAACTGGCGCGCGGGGGTGCCGCGCTACTTCATTGACCGGGCGGTGCTCGATACCCGCAGCCTGGCGGAGGCCCGCCGCGTTGCCTGCAATCCCGAACGGGCCTTCGGCTTCCATTTCAACCTGGCCTCGGTCAAAGAGAAGAAGATCGTGTCGATCGAGACATCTCTCGATCGCCAAGAGCCATACGAAGTGCGGGGGCTTTACGTCCACACCAACCACCTGCTGCTGCCGGGCATGCGGGACGTGCCTCAGGACATCGACACTGTCGGCGGCTCTTCCTTTTCGCGCTATAAGGTCTTGACGGCGATCAAGGCCGAGTACGACAAACGCCTCTCTGAAATAGGCGGCGCCGATCTGGTCAAGGCTCTTTCCAGTCATGACGGTGCGCCCTACTCTCCTTGCCGCCACCCGCAGGGCCAACTGCACGGACAAACGCTGGCCTGTTCGTTGTTCGATCTCAACGACGGCAGCTGGACCTTCTACCCCGGCAATCCCTGTCGGGCCAGGAGTCATAAGCTCAAACCGTTTGATTTCACTTGATCGACCCCAAGGAGCTGGAAATGGACTTACACGAGTGCATCAAGACCAGGCGCAGCATGCGCAAGTACGAAGACGATCCCATAGCCAAAGACAAGCTGACAAGGATTCTGGAGGCGGTCCGCTGGGCCCCTTCGTGGGTCAACCTTCAGCCATGGGAGATCATCATTGTCGACGACGCCAAGGTCAAGGCGGCGCTTGCCGAATGCGTGCCCGAGAGCAACCCGGGACGCAAGTCAATCCTGGCGGCGCCGGTGGTGCTGGCCGCCTGCGGCCGCCAGGGCATCTCGGGAAGCTATAACGGAAAGCCATCCACGATCTACGGCGACTGGGTGATGTTCGACATGGGCATCGCCTGCCAGAACATCTGCCTGGCCGCCTGGGCCGAGGGATTGGGCTCGCTGCACCTGGGACTGCTCGATCACCACAAGGCCGCTGAGGTTCTGGGTCTACCCGACGACCTCAAGCTCTACGAGTTGATTCCGATCGGCAAACCGGCAAAAGAAGGTACTGCTCCCAAGCGCAAAGAGCTTGCCGAGTTCACCCACCGCAACAAATTCGGCTGCCAGGTTCAGAACGAACCTTCCAGGTAACAGGTCACCATCCGCCTGAGCAGGTCTCCGCCGTAACTCTCGCCGTCGGGCGTCAGGCCGCCGCCAAGCTCGTTATAGCTGAAGTAAGGCGCCGAACCCGGGGATATCGGCAGAAACAGCTTCAGGCCGACTTCCAGTTGACCGCGCTCCGAGGGCGACCAGCGATAGCCCAGTCTGCCCAGCACCAGAATCGACGTCTCGAGGTGATCGCGCTCGAAGGGTTCGAGAATTCCCTTTGGATTGGCCACCCAGAAGTTCCAGAACTCCGAGCGCGAAAAGGCGTACAGGCTGCCCAGCAGTCCCCACTCGGTGCGGAAGCGCCCGCCCAGAGACAGGAGGTTCTTGGGGCTGATGTTGCTGTAACGGTTGAGTCCTTCCCGGTGGGTCCAGGAGGCTTGCACTAAAAAATATTTCGACGGCGAGTAGCGGATGGAAAACTCGCCGCCGGCCACGTAGAGCGGATTGCCCTCGTTGTAGTTTCTTACCCGGCTGGCCTGAAGATCCGGCAGCCCGCGCTCGTTATTCTTGATGTTCGAAAAAAGGGTCACTTCGTTCCGGTAAATATTGTAGAACAAATCGGCGGACATGCTCAGGTGCCCATTCAGAAACCTGCCCATGTATCCGGCCTCGATGGCGATCAACTCCTCGTTTCCGAGGTCGCTATCTCCCAGCACGCGGCTCATGAACTCCTGGAATAAATCCCGGTCGTCTCCGGTCAAAGGACTATCGGACGGGAAATCAACCATCGGGTGGATGCTGGTTTCGAAGAAAGACGGCTTGCGAAACGAGCGCGCAACTCCCAATCGAACGAACTGCTCGCGGGCCGGCCTGAAAACGGCCGCCAGCCTGGGGCTAATGAAGGTATCGGTCATGGTGTTGTAATCGAAGCGTGCCCCGCCGGTCACGGTCACCCAATCAGCCGGCGCAAGTTCGGCATGCACGAAGGCTCCGGCGCGCGCTTCGAAGTGCTCGATTCCCGGCTTGTGATAGCCGGGGCTTGCGACGTCGGCATAGCTGTCTCCGTCCAGCAGTTCGTCGGAAGCGGCCCGCGAAAACCGGCCGCTGGCGCCCAGCATTATCATCAACGGTGAATAGAACCGCGGCAACGTCCACTGCACTTCGCCGTCCAGCACGTCTCCGATCACATATACAGGCCTGAAGTCGGCCAGGTGGATCCCCGCGTAGTAGAGCGAATCATGAAAATCGGCACTGAAGTTGCCGCGGGTCCAGAAAAGCTGTCCATCCAGGTCGTCCGATCGGTAGGCCAGGCGCAAGGATCCGAAACTCAGTTCACCGTCGATCCCGCTCAGCGTGACCGACATCTCGCCGGTTCCAGTAACGAACCCCCCGTCGAGCAGCAAGCGGCTGCTGTCTGTAAGAGCATATTCGGCCTGGCCGGACAACCTCCAGGCCTTCATGCCAAGCAGTCGCGGGTCGCTGAAAGAACCGGCATAGTTACCGCCACCGGACACCGCAAATTTCATCTGGCCGCTTCTGGCCGACGCCCGACCGGCAAGCGCGTAGGTGCCCACCTCACCGCCCCTGGCGGCCACCCAGGCAGAGGTCCCGTCGGGAATCGGCCTGGTTGTAATGCTGATGACGCAGGAAAGAGCGTTTGCGCCGTACAGTGACGAACCCGGGCCGCGGATCACTTCGATTCGCTCGATGTCGTTTACCGAGACCGGCAAGATCTCGAAAGTTGTCGTTCCCAGCAATTCGTTGTTGACCTCGCGCCCGTCGATCAGCACCAGGCAGTGGTTGTTCTCGGGCGTCCAGTCGAGCCGGGCGGCAACCGAGGTGAAGGCCGGCGAGGTTATGATCACGTCCAGACCCGGCACCAGGCGCAATAAGTCGCCCAGGTTGGTCGCCCCTATAGTCTCGATGTCCTCGCGGCTGATGACGGTGATGGCCGAGGGGCTCATCCCGATGTCCTGCTCGTGCCGCGCGGCGGAGGTGACCGTCTCCTCCTCGGAGAAGAACATCTTCATCTCGACATCCTCGCCGTCGTCGCCCTGGGCAAACGCATTCCCCGGCACCAAGGCAAGCGCGAGACATATTAGAATCTTGAGCCCCCGGCCCATGAAGCGATAATGCCTGCCAAACATGCCAGAATCAAGCCCGGCTTCGAAAAGCCGTCCTCACCCCGCCAGGCTCAAAAAGTAAGCTCCCCTGCCTGCTTTACAAGATAGAACTACGATGGCAGACTGCGTGCTGACGACCAGGAGATAACATGAAAAGAACCCTTTGCGCGCTGCTATTGATATCGGTTACGTCCGTTTGCCCGCGAGTTCTTGGCGGCGGGTTTCAGATCTATGAGCATGGGGCTTCATCCACCGGAATGGCCAATGCCCGCACCGCGGTCAGCGGTGACGTCAACTGCCTCTACTTCAACCCGGCGGCCATCACCGAGCTTGCCGGCATCCAGCTTCAGCTCGGCGCTACCGCCATCCTGCCGTCCATCCACTACGATGCCGCCGGGCGGCCGGAAAACCCGCGGCGCTATGAAAGCTTTGCCGACGGCGCCTATATCGAGAAGATCGTCAACGACGGCGAGAACTCCACGGACGCCAAGCTGAAGCTTTTCACTCCCATACACCTTTACGCATCCTACCGCATCGACGAAGCGCACATCTCGGTCGGCTTCGGCCTGAACAATCCCTTCGGGCTGGGGACTTACTGGCCCGGCGGTTGGGACGGGCGCTTCATCGCTACCGAGACAGAGATCCAGACATTCTTCAGCCAGCCGGTTGTGGCGGTCGACCTGGCGGGCCTCCTGGGATTCAGAGACAAATTGAAACTTTCGCTGGCCGTGGGTTACGACTTCGTCTACGGTACCGCCCGCCTCGGCCGCCAGACCGACCTGCGGGCGGCCGATGCTCCCAGCCTGGGGACGATTTCCGACCCCGAGGGATCCTTGCGCATGACCGGCAGTGCCTACGGCCACGGCTTCAACCTGGCCCTGTATGCCGAGATTCCAGGGCTTGTCTCCTTCGGCGCTTCTGTCAGATCGGGAGTCGGCCTCGATTTTTCGGGCACGGCCCGCTTCTCTTTCAACGCTGCCGGGCTTGCCGCCGTCAATCTTCTGGGTATGGCCGTGCCGGACGAGACAACCGGCCACGTAACAATCAATCTGCCCTGGAACATGAATTTCGGCCTGGCCTTTCTGGGCATAGACAACCTGGTCATCGCGGCCGATGTGTACCTGGCGTTGTTTTCGAGCTACGATAAGCTGAGTATGACCTTCGACTGCGTGGCCGACGGAAGCTGCTCCGACTCGCTGAACGCCGACCCGATCGTCAAGGACTGGGGCGAGTCTATCCAGTTCTCGCTGGGCGCCCAGTACACCTTGCTCGACTCGTGGACGGTCAGGGCCGGCTGGGGAATGGTGACAAGCCCGGTGCCCGACTCGAGCTACGATCCCTCCCTGCCGGACGGCTTTCGTAACCTTATCTCTGCCGGCCTCGGTTATCGCGGCGGTTCCTGGGGGGCCGACATCGGTTACATGCTGGCCTTCTGGGAGGGCAGCAAGAACAACGACGTCGGCGGCGGGGATTTCCTCAATCCCGAGGGCAAGGCCAACGGCAACTACAAGACCGTCTCGCACCAGTTGGCGCTGTCTATCTCGTCCTGGTTCTAGTGGAGCCGATGATGAACAAGAAATCTTTTTCTATCATGGCGTCGATAGTGCTCGCTGCTCTTACGCTTGGTGCCTGCGGCTCCGGAGAAAGCACGCAGCCGGACCAAACCCGTCACTATGTCTTTCGGGCCATCGGCGGCGCTTCGATGGGCGCCATGACCGCGGCCGAGCTCGGCCTGCGCTACCACGAGCAGTTTGACATCATCGCTCCTTCGGGCGGGGCGCTCGATCTGGGCATGCTGATCCACTGGTTCAAGGACGGCATGCTGGGTGGCTTCTGCTCCCCGCCGGAGATCGGAAAGCTATGCCGTGACCCCAGCCAGATCCAGGACTACGAACACATGGATTGCGGCGGCCCGGCGGGCGGCGGCTTCGACCGCGAGTCGATGATCGAAACCTTCCTGGACATGTTCACAGCCTACGGAAACCTGGCCTCGTTCAATCCTCGAAACCACTACCTGGCCGCGGGCATGCCGGCCGAGTACCTGTCGCGATCGAAGTCAGACAAATGCAAGAATCCGGTGCGCCTCGAAGACTACTATGACTGGCGATTCAATCCCGAAGGCCAGTGGCCTGTGATCACATTCTGCGAGGGCGACGGACCCGAGCAGGGAGTATTCGATCCGGATGTTATCCCGACCCAGCCGGTCGAAATCACTTACGCAGTCGACATCAACGACAACGGCAAGCGCGACTCGGGCGAGCCTGTGATTTTCCAGCTCAGCGAGCGCTACGATGACGTGGGCGAAGACGGCCTGGCGGACGCCGACGAGCCCGGCTACGATCCCGAGAGAAACCCCGATCCCGTGGGCGACGACTACGACATCCTCGAAAACGGCACGGGAACCGAAAACAACCACCTCTACGACGAGGGTGAGCCGTACCTTGACTACGGCCTCGACGGTGTCGCCGATACCGCCGACTCGCCCTACGACTGGGGCGAGGGCAACGGGCACTTCGACTACAACCCGCACGTTTTACGCACCGCAATCATGTACGACCCCTCTCAACTTGTTCAGAACCTGAGCGCCCGTGAGCTCGAACGCCTCGACTTCTATATCGATGTCGGCATCCGCGATCACCTGGGTTTCAAGTTCTCGTCCGAGGCCTTCGCCGGCAAGATCATGGCCCGCGGCCGTCCGATTGATCTCAGGCATCGCTACTCCTCGGTGCTCGAGAAAGACTACGACGGTCCCTACGACATCCACTACATCGACTGGGACAACATCGGGCGCGACCTGATGATCATCTACGGCAACCCCGATGCCACCCAGCAGGAGATCGATGCCGGTGACGGCGGTCACGTCGGCAACGGATCGCAGATCTTCTACCGCTTCTTCACCATGATGTCCTTCATCTCCCAGCGCTGGCCGGACGGCGACTTCGAGGTGCTCGATCCGCCCGACCCGGCCCTGGTGCTCGATCGCAGCTACCACTCGGAGATCCTCGGCCAGGATCGACAGTACTACGTTTTTCTCCCGCCCGGATACGACGAGCATACCGACAAGCGTTATCCCGTCTTCTACCTGATCCACGGCATCGGGATGGACGCCGACGTGCTGACCACCACCGCCCTGTTCAGCGACCCGTGGATGAACGAGGGCACGCTGCAGAAGTTCATCATGGTCTTTCCCGACGGCCGCTGCCAGGACGACTGCAACTCGGGCACGTTTTTCGCCAACCAGATGGGCCGCGACAAACCCCCGCGCCGCTACGAAGATTCGTTCATCCAGGAGCTGATACCCCACATAGACGCCACCTACCGCACCCATGCGCCCAAGGACATTCGCTGGCCATAAGATCTTCTTTACCTGCGACGAAAGCCGGGTACAATCGGCCCCATGCACGAAAAGCTCATCGCAAAGGCCCGCAAGAAACGTATTTCCCCGCGCCGCCGAGTGCAGGGAATCGAAGTCGCCGAACATTCTCCCGTTGAACATCCCGAACAGGCGGCGACCTCAAAGTCACATCACCCGCGCCTCGGCCAATGGTTCGCAACCGGCATCTGCGGCAACGACATCACCTCGTCCTGCCTTTATGTCGCGGCCATCGGCATACGTTTCGCAGGCCGCCTGGCTCCCTTCTGCCTGCTGGCGGTGGCCGGGCTGCTCTACCTGTTTCGCAAGATCTACGGCGAGGTGGTCGGGGCGCTGCCTCTCAACGGGGGCGCCTACAACGCGCTTTTGAACTCGACCACCAAGTTCAAGGCCTCCATGGCCGCCTGTATGACGATTCTTTCCTACATGGCCACCGCGGTCATCAGCGGCAAGACGGCCGTGGCCTACATCAACTCGCTGGTGAGCGTCCCGGTCATCCCGATCGCCATCGGCGTGCTGGCCGTGTTCATGATATTGAGTATTATCGGCATCACCGAGTCGGCCCGCACCGCGCTGGTTATCTTCATCTTCCATATCATCACCCTGGTCGTTTTGTGCGTCGCCGGCGGGATCTACTTCGCGCAGCACCCGGACGTTTTCAGCGCCAACTGGCAAGCGCCTCTGCCGGCCGGCAGGGGCGTCGCCTTGGCCTTGTTTTTCGGCTTCTCGGCGGGCCTTTTGGGCATCAGCGGTTTCGAATCGTCGGCCAACTTCGTAGAAGAACAGGCTCCCGGCGTATTTCCAAAGACTCTGAGAAACATGTGGATCGCGGTCAGCATCTTCAATCCTTTGATTGCGCTGCTGGCGCTCGGCATACTGCCGATGCCCGCCATCACCTCCGAGGCCAACCAGGATTTCCTGCTGGCCACCATGGGCGGCCAGGCATCCGGAGCCTGGCTGCAGACGTTGGTAGCGGTGGACGCCGCCCTGGTGCTGTGTGGGGCGGTGCTGACTTCTTTCGTCGGCGTCAGCGGGCTGGTGCGGCGCATGACTCTCGACCGTTGCCTGCCCCAGTTGTTGCTCAAGAAGAACCGCCGCGGCACCAACCACCGCATCTTCATCCTTTTTTTCCTGCTGTGCGCCTCGATCATCCTGCTGACCGGCGGCGACCTGTTCGCCCTGGCCGGGGTCTACACGATTTCCTTTTTGGGGGTAATGGCGCTGTTCGTGATCGGCAACATCCTGCTCAAGGTGCGCCGTTCAAGGATGCGCCGTCCCGAGCGGGCAGGCTGGGCGACTGTTCTTTTGGCCCTGGCGCTGACCATCGCCGGCCTGGTGGGTAACATCGAGTTGGACAGTCGCAACCTCACATTCTTTTTGACCTACTTCATACCAACGGTGATCGTCGTCGGCCTGATGTTTTTGCGTATCCACATCCTCAAGATGCTCCTGGTCATGCTACGCGGAATCGCGGAACGAGTCGGCCGCTTACAAGAGCGCATGAGCACGCGCATCATGAGCAAGATCGACGCGATCAACTCGCTGGGCATCATTTTCTTCACCCGCGGCGATAGCCTGGCTTCGCTCAACAGCGCCATGCTCTACGTCCGGCAAAACGAGTTGACCAAGCGCGTGCGGGTGATACATCTTTTCGACAAGCGCGAGGACGTCCCAGAAGACCTCAAGCGCGATCTCGAGATGCTCGATGAGGCCTATCCTGAGATAAAAATCGAACTCATTCTGCGCAAGGGAAAATTCAATCCCAAGACGATCGAAAAGCTGTCAGAAGAGTACGGCGTCGAGAAAAACTACATGTTCATCGGCGCGCCGGGCGACAAGTTCCCTCACAACCTCGAAGTTCTCGGAGGAGTGCGGATCATCCTCGAATGAAGTCCTATTCGCTTGAATTCACTCGCGGCATCCATTATGCTGCGACGGTCGAATTGTCACGAAAGGTGTGCGATGCAAATCATCTGCTTATCGCGAGGGACGTTCGCCGGGGGCAAGAAACTGGCCGAGGCCCTGGCCGCCAAGTTGGGCAGCGACTGCCTGGCCCGTGAGGAGTTGACCGACGCGGCCACCGGGGCCGGCATACCGGTAGGCAAGCTCGAGATGAATATCGTCCACCGCCGGCCGATGAGTGAGCAGTTGGCCATCGAAAAGGAGCGTTACAAGGCCTTCGTCACCGCCACGCTCTGTGAGCGCGCCTTGAAGAACAACCTGGTCTACCACGGAAGAACCGGTCACCTGGTGCTCCCCGGCGTGACCCATGTGCTGCGGGTACGGGCGATAATGGACCCCGAGCAGCGCATTCAGGCTGCCATGCAACGCCTCAGGCTGGAACGAGAAAAGGCGCGCAAATACATCGAGGAAGTCGATGAGGATCGCCGTCGCTGGGTACGTGGCCTGTACAACACTGACTGGCACGATCCCGGCTCCTACGACATAGTGATCAACCTCTCGCACATCAACGTCGAGAACGCGGCGGCCGGCTTGCTCTCGATGGCCCAGCTTCCCGAGTTCCAGGCCACTCCGGCCGCGCTGCAGGCCGTCTCCGACCTGTGGTTGGCGGCCCGTTGCAGGCTGGCAATCGGTGCCGACCAGCGCACCGGCAACATGGACGTCAAGGTCAGATCCGACCGCGGGCTTGTCTCGGCAACCTACCTGCCGCGCGACGCCTCCCGGGCCGGGCTCATACCGGAGGTGCTTTCGAAGATCGAGGGCATCGGGGAAGTCCTGTGCACAATGGCCTCGACCAACGTGCTGTGGGTCCAGGAGCGATTCGACCCCCAAGGCGAATCCCTCGATCAGGTTCTGCAGGTGGCAGGCCGCTGGAACGCCGCCGTAGAGCTTGTCCAGCTCAAGGAAGAGGGCGGCCAGGAAGAGCCCGCGCAGCCCCGGGAAACCGGGGAGGCGTCCGAGACGGGCGGCATCCTCGACGATTCGGTTGTGGAAAGCGACTCCAACCTCGATGAAGGCATGCGCAAGACTCGCGAGCGCCTGATCTCAGCCGGACGCGCCGGTGGCTACCGCGTGCTTTCGGGCGGTCCCCAGGAGCTGCTGGCCAATATCGACCGGACCGTAGCTTACAACCTGGTGGTGGTCGGCGAGCTGTGCGTGACCAAGGGCGCCGCCGTCAGCAAGCGCCGCACGCAGGAAATGGTCAGCTACCTCAACGACAGCTTGCATATGCCGGTGATCGAAGCGGCCGACATGAGATCGCAATTCATGTTCGGCCCGGCGCAGCTCGTCAAGCTGCTGGTATTCGCCGGCTTGACGGTTCTGCTTTTCATCCTGGTCATGACGCACCAGGAGGAGGTGCTCGGTTTCATCAGCCGGGGAACCTGCTTCTTTACGAACTGCAAAGAAGTCGGGAGCTCCCAAAGGATCCTGAGTGCCGCAGTCGTGGTTGTCTTCGTGCCGATCTTCGCCTTTTGCTACGGCGGCTTCACCCGTTTCCTGTTCAGGTTGCTGCGTTTCGGATGATGCCGAGATTGAGATTGATGCCAGCTACCGGGACAACGTACGAGGGCCTGAACAATGCCTGAATTCCTGATGGGCAGCTATTTTGTGCAACTCGACTGGGCGATCATGGGCCAGATGGTACTGCTGGGCTTCATCGGCGGTACACTGAGCGGATTCATCGGCAGCGGCGGCGCCTTTTTCATGACCCCCGGCATGATGAACATCGGCGTGCCGGGCCCGGTGGCGGTGGCCAGCAACATCACCCACAAGTTCGGCAAGGCCATGATCGGCTCCCGGGAACACGGAAAGATGGGGCACGTCGACAAAAAGCTGGCTGTCTTCATGCTTTTCACCGCCGCACTGGGCATCAACCTGGCGGTCTGGGTGATGAAGATGATGTTTACAGGAGCCGGCGAGGGCGGCGGCGGGGGCGCCGGGGCCGACCTGTACATCAGCCTGGTCTTCTCGATCGTTTTGGCCTTCGTCTCGGTGTCGATGCTCAAGGACCTGATCCGCTCGAGAAAATCAGCGGATAGCAAGCCCTCGCGCAAGATAGTCGACTTCCTCAATCGCCTCAACCTGCACCCGATGATAAACTTCCAGGTGGCCGATGTGAAAGTCTCGCTATGGGTGATCATGATCTGCGGGCTGGCGACCGGCTATCTGGCCGGCACCATCGGAGTCGGCGGGTTCATCGGCGTGCCGGCAATGATCTACGTCTTCGGCATCTCGTCCCAGGTTGCCGCAGGCACCGAGCTGTACCTGGCCATGTTCATGGGCGCTTACGGGGCTCTCAACTTCGCCCTGCAGGGAATGGTCGACATTCGCCTGACGCTGCTGCTCTACCTCGGTTCGCTGATCGGTATCCACCTGGGCGTCTACGGCACCAAGGTCGTGCGCGAGATGTTCATTCGCCTGGTGACCGCCTTGATCATCCTGGTTTGCGTCGTCAGCCGGGTGATCGCCATCCCGGTCTACCTGCGCAAGCTCGGCTATCTCGACTTCCCGGCCGAGATGGACTCCTATTTCAACATCGGCAGCAAGGCGCTGCTATACATCAGCGGCATCGGCGGCATGATCATGATCCTGTTCTTCGTCTTCAAGGCCTACTTTCAGCGTCGCAAAGTGCAGGTGTCGCTGGTTGCCACTCGCGAAAAGGTCGTCGCCTGAGGGACACAACATGGAAAACAAGCTTTCTATAATGCTGGTTGACGACGAGGAGATCGTCGGCAAACGGCTGAAAAGAGCCCTCGAAGCCGATGGCTACGAAATCGAGGTTTTCCTTAGCGGCACCGCGGCCATCGAGAGACTCGCGCAAAAAAACTTCGACATCGTGGTCACCGATATCCGCATGGATGACGCCGACGGGCTCGAAGTGCTCGACGCGGTAATAAAGAACGCGCCGCAAACCAGGACGATCATGATCACCGGCTATGCCACGGCGGAGGTCGCCCGGGAAGCCCAGGCCAAGGGGGCTTTCGATTTCATCGCCAAGCCCTTCAGACCCAAGGATCTCAGCAAGGTCATTCACAAGGCGGCGCAGGAGATCAAGAAATCACGAAGCGGCTCCTCCCCGTGAGGCGGGAAGGCGGTCATGCCGGGAAGAAACAAGGAATCACAGCAAGTACAAAAAGCCCCGTCACTGGGCTCGGTACTGACATCGGAAGATCTGTCTTCCCGTGACGTCGAGTTCGAGGAGGCGGCCGACAGGGCGCTTCAGGAACGGCCCACCTTCAGCATCAGGGCAAGACTGCTACTGGCCTTCGCACTTTTTTTCGTGCTCACCCTGGTAACCGTTCTTTGGTCCATCAGTATCATGGGCGAGGTGCAAGACAAGATCTTGTTCCTCGAGGTTGCTGACGACTACAAGGTCGAGCTGCAACAGGCGCGCAGGTTCGAGAAGAACTTCCTGCTCTACGGCACCGACCTCGATGAAGCCCGCGAGCACGCCCGGCGCGCCCTGCGCCTGACGGCCAGGCACTCCGAACGCTTCCTCAAGACGGTTGGGCGGCGCCCGCTCGAGATGATGAATTCGCAACTCTCCGAGTACCTGAAGTTGCTTGACGCCGTCGGCCGGGGCGAGCGCGAGTTCAATGAAGATGCGCTGCGCGATCATGGCGCCAAGATGCTCAAACTGGCCCGGGACTTCGTCATCAAGGAGCGCAAGCTGGTGCAATCGATGATTGTACTTGCCCGCCGGATACCGTTTTTTTTCCTGGCGGCGCTGGCCGTGCTGATGGTGGTGGTGGGCGTCTTTCTGGCCCGCCAGATCATCGGGGCGCTGACGCGTTTCATGGATTATACAAAGCGCATCGCCGAAGGCGACTTCACTCCGATCACGCCCACCCGAAAATACCGCGACGAGTTTTCCAAGCTGGCGTTGACGCTCAACCGCATGGTACGTGAGTTGGACAGGCACCATCGCATATTGACTGAATCGCACAAACTGAGGGCCATGGGCACCCTGGTGGCCGGAGTGGCCCATGAACTCAACAACCCGTTGAATAACATTATGCTGACCGCCTCGCTTTTCAAAGATGAGTACGATTCGCTCGCAGAAGACGAGCGGCACGAGATGATCGACGACGTCATCGGCCAGTCCGAGAGGGCCAAGAAGATAGTAGCCAACCTACTCGACTTCGCTCGCCAGAGCGAAGCCAAAATGCAGCCGCTCGACCTGAGCCGGATCATCAGCGAGACGGTCCAACTCGTCGGAAACCACCTGAAAATGAAGAAGATCCACCTGGCGATGGACTTGCCCGACAAGCTGCCGGCAATCCACGGCGACAGGCAGTTGCTCAGCCAGGTTTTCATGAACTTGATCCTCAACGCCGTGGACGTCCTACCGGAGCAGGGCAAGATCAATATCTGCACGAGCACGGATCTACGTGGGGGATACCTGGGAGTGGATATCACCGACAACGGCCCCGGGATTCCAGAACACATGCTCAGTCAGATTTTCGACCCTTTCTTCACCACCAAGCCCACCGGCAAGGGAACCGGCCTCGGACTGTCAGTTTCGCGCGGCATCCTGCGCAAGCTGGGAGGCTACTTGCAGGTTGAGAGCGAATTGGGCAAGGGCTCGACCTTCACCGTGCTGCTGCCGGTGACGACGGTGCCCGCGGAGATATCCGCGGGCAAGGCCGCGGGCGCCTCGCCGGGCGCATCGGGAGAATAGTCATGTCCAGTATAAACATTTCAAGATTGTCCTACTCTTCCGGCAAGGAAATCGCGCACACAATAGCCACCCAACTGGGTTATGAGTGCATCGCCGACGAAGTCTTCGATGATGCCGCGCGCTTATCGGGGTTCGATCTTCAGAAGCTCGTGCGGGCTTTTTGCGAGGCGCCCTCGCTCTTTGGCATGTCCCTGACCGCCCGCAGGCGCATGAGTGCACATGTACAGGCCGCCTTGGCCCACAGGCTTGCCGGAGACAACCTGGTCTATCACGGCCCGTTC
Organism: Myxococcota bacterium; assembly: GCA_035528415.1. Classification (GTDB taxonomy): domain Bacteria; phylum Myxococcota; class B64-G9; order B64-G9; family B64-G9; genus DATKYQ01. Next base: position 23,055 of record DATKYQ010000047.1, read on the forward strand.
GGGCACCTGATGATCAAGGGAGTCGCGCACATCCTGACCGTCCGTGTGCATGCGCCCCTGGCCAGACGAGTAGCCGAAATGGTCAGACGCACCTCAGTGGATGCCCGGGATGCCGAAAAGTCGATTCTGCGCGATGACCGCAGGCGCTCGGAGACCGCCCGCCTTCTGTTCGGCGCTGACGATGACGACACCGGCAACTTCGATCTGATAATCAACACTTCCCAAGTCGACACCGAGACGGCCGTGAGCATCATCGCCGAGACTGTCAAGCTACGCCGCTACCGTCCGATGAACTACTCCCTGCGTTGCATGCAAGACACCGAGACGGCCTGCCGCGCCAAGGTGGCCCTGGTCGATCTCGACGCCGGCATCGAAGTGACGTCAGACGGCGGCAGGTTGCAGGTGCGCACCAGGCTACATGGCGGCTCTCAAAAAAAACGCAAGGCCGAGATCAAAAACAGGCTAAAAGACATTGAAGGCGTGGATGAGGTGGCCATCGAGGCGTTCGACGGAATATTGGGCCGCTTCTCTTGATGAAAATAGGGCACCCGAGGGCACCAGACTTGCTGACAGAAGCGTGAAAGACTTCGACAAACATGTCTGGCCTGTAATGATTGTGCCATATCAGGTGGTCTGGGAGGAATCATGGAAGCGAACAACAAGCGGGCGATCGAGGTGCTGGTAATCGACGACGAGCCTATTGTCGGAAAGAGCTTGCGCCTCGCCCTGGGCAAGGCCGGCTACACGGTCGAGGTTTTCGATGATCCAGTGCTTGCGCTGCGGCGGCTTGGCGAAAAGAGCTTCGAGATCGTCGTAACCGACGTCGTTATGGGGGACGTCGACGGCCTGCAGGTGCTCGAGCAAGTCATGACCAACTCGCCGCAAAGCAAGGTGATCATCATGACCGCCTTCGCCCAGATGAGCATGGCCCGCAAGGCCATGGAGAAAGGCGCCTTCGACTTCATCGCCAAGCCCTTCGACACCCAGCAGATCCGCGATCTGGTAAACAAGGCGGCCGATGCCGTGCGTGCGGACTCGTAGACTCAATCGGCCACTAACCTCCTGGCGATTACCAGGCGCTGGATCTGGTTGGTACCCTCGAAGATCTGGGTCAGCTTGGCGTCGCGGAACATGCGCTCGACCGAGTAATCTTTCGTGTAACCGTAACCACCGAGTACCTGGACGGCATCCGTCGCGATGCGCATGGCGGCGTCGCCGCAGAAGCACTTGGCCATCGAGGCCAGCAGGGTGTTTGGCTTGCCCAGATCGTACTGGCGGGCCGCGCGGTAAACCAACCCGCGGCCGGCCTCGACGGCCGTGCCGGCGTCGGCGATCATGGCGGCCACGAGTTGGTGCTCGGCAATCGGCTTGCCGAAAGACTTTCTTTCACGGGCGTGCTCGATCATGGCCGCCAGGGCGCCCTCGGCGATGCCCAGTGCCTGGGCGGCGATCGCCGGGCGCGACATGTCGAAGTCGCGCATGGCGATCTTGAATCCCTGGCCGACGCTACCCAGAACGTGAGAGAGAGGCACGCGCACGTCCTCGAGAACCACTTGGGCGGTGTTCGATGCGCGCTGGCCCAGCTTGTCCTCGTGCTTGCCGACAGAAAGCCCCGGGGTGTCGCGGTCTACCGCAAAGAAGGTCAACCCATCGTGGCGTTCTTGACCGGTACGGGCCAGTACCGAGTAAACACCGGCCACCCCGCCGTTGGTAGCAAACTGCTTGACACCGTTTAGCACGTAGTCGCCGCCCTCGCACCGGGCGCTGGTGGTCACGGCGGCAACGTCGGAACCGGCGCCCGGCTCGGTCACCAGGTAGGCCGCCAGGGTTCGCCCGGAGGAAAGACGCGGGAGATACTCTGCCAGGATCTCATCGCTGCCGGCGTACAAGATCGGAAAAGAACCGACCGCCTGGATGATCAGCATCAAGGCAGACGAGGCGCACACCTTGGCGATCTCCTCTGCGCAGACGCACAATGCGCTGCAGCGATCTACTTCCAGCCCGCCGTGGTCCGCCGGCAGCATGATCTCGAGTAAACCGAGATCCCACAGCAATTTCTCGACCTCACGATCGAACTCGCCGCGCCGGTCGCTCTCGGCCGCGCGCGGGGCGATCTTCTCGCGCGCCGCGCGAGCAACGTTGTCCCCAAGCATGCGAATCTCTTCTGTGAACCATTCCATCGGCCTATTTCCCCTCGAAGCGCGCCTGGCGGCGCTCGATGAAAGAAAGCATTCCCTCCATGGCGTCCCGGCTGCCCATCAGTCCCCGGGCCTGGGCGTTGAGTATCTCGATCACCGCCAGGCGTCCCTGCTCAAAGGGCAAGCGGGCCGAGCGCAGGATCTCGCGCACGGCCAGCGGAGCCTGCGCGGCCACGCGCGCAGCAATCTCCAGGGCGCGATCGAGAAGCACTCCCGGCTCGCACACCTCCTGGAGCACCCCGATACGCAATGCCTCATGGGCGTCGAACTCGTCGCCGGTGAGCAGGTAACGCATGGCATTTCCCCAGCCGGCCACCTGGGGCAGGCGCAGCGTGGCGCCCCCGAAGGGCATGATGCCGCGCTTGACCTCCATCTGGGCGATGCGCAAGTCGCTTCCGCCCAGGCGGATATCCGCAGCCAGCAAAAGCTCAAGCCCCGCCGTCAGGCAATAACCCTGGGCGGCGCAGACCAGCGGTTTCTGGCGGCGCGGGCCGGTTAGATCGACGATGTCTATACGATCGGCGGGGAAAATATCCTCGCCCTGGGCGACCGCCGGGCCGACCTCGGCCAGGTCGAGGCCGGTAGTGAAATGATCGCCGTGCGCGAAGAGCAGCGCACAGCGCAACTCGTCGTCGGTATCGAAGCGCTCGATGGCCTCGCCCAACTCGCGCAGCATCTGCAGGTTGAAGGCATTCATCTTCCGCGGGCGGTTGAGGCCCATCATGAAGACATGCCCGCGGATCTCCTCGCTGACCGTTTTTTCATCGCCCATGGATCTCTCCTGAAAAAACCGCTGATTTTGTCTGTAACTTCGAAGGGACCGCTGAAAAACGCGGGCCGCGTTCTAAAATTTGGTTTCCGAGATGGGCTCTAACATGATATTGCCTTTTTGTTCAACATCTGAAAAGGACGCCTGTCATGACACGGCTTACAGAATCGCCCGCCTGGAGGGCGCTGGACGAGCACCATGGCGAGATGCGCGCGGTTCACATGCGGGAGCTGTTCGGGAAGGATCCGCGCAGATTCGAGAAGTTCTCCCTCGAACTCGGCGATCTCCTGTTCGACTATTCCAAGAACCGCATTACCGAAAAGACCCTCGAACTGATGTTCGCGCTGGCCGACCAGGCGCGCCTGGGCGAGTGGATCGAGCGTATGTTCTCGGGCGCCAAGATCAACGTCACCGAAGATCGGGCCGTGCTGCACGTTGCTTTGCGCAACTCCCCCGAGCGTCCCATATTCGTAGACGGCCAAGACGTCATGCCCGCGGTCCAAGAAGTGCTGGACAAGATGCGCGCCTTCAGCGAATCGGTGCGTAGCGGCGCCTGGAAGGGGCAGACAGGCAAGCGCATCAGCGACGTGGTCAACATCGGCATCGGCGGCTCGGACCTGGGCCCGGTCATGGTCACCGAGGCGCTCAGGCCTTACTGGCAAGAGGGGCTGCGTGTCCACTTCGTTTCCAACATCGACGGCACCCAGCTTTTGGAGACGTTAAAGCCGCTGGATCCCGAGACCACTCTCTTCACGGTAGCCTCCAAGACATTCACCACCCAGGAGACCCTGACCAACGCGCGCTCGGCCCGCGCCTGGTTGCTTTCCAAGCTCTCGGACCGGGCGGCGGTGGCCCGCCACTTCGTTGCCATGTCCACCAACGCCAAGGAAGTCGCCGCCTTCGGCATCGACACGGAAAACATGTTCGAGTTCTGGGACTGGGTCGGCGGGCGCTACTCGCTATGGTCTGCCATCGGCCTGCCGATCGCCATCGTCATCGGCCCAGACAACTTCGAAGAACTTCTTGCAGGCGCCCGCGAGGCTGACGAGCACTTCCGCGACTCGCCATTCCAGAAAAACATCCCTGTCATCATGGGCCTTTTGAGCGTGTGGTACAATGACTTCTTCGGAGCCGAGACTCATGCTATTTTGCCCTACGACCAGTACCTGCACCGTTTCGCGGCCTACTTTCAGCAGGGCGACATGGAGAGCAACGGCAAGAGCACCACAAGAGACGGTCAACACATCGAAGACTACGCCACCGGCCCGGTAATCTGGGGCGAGCCAGGCACCAACGGTCAGCACGCCTTCTATCAGCTCATCCACCAGGGCACCCGTCTGATCCCGGCCGACTTCATCGCTCCCATCGAGAGCCACAACCCGCTCGGCGAGCACCACAAGATCCTGCTAGCAAATTTCTTCGCCCAGACCGAAGCGCTGATGAAGGGCAAGACCGGGGCCGAGGTCCGCGCCGAGCTGGAGTCGCAGGGCCTGGACGCCGAAAGCATCGCCAGGTTAGCGCCGCACAAGCTCTTCAGCGGCAACCGGCCGACAAACTCGTTTCTGATGAAGAAAGTAACCCCCTACAGCCTGGGCCGCCTGATCGCCCTTTACGAGCACAAGATCTTCTGCCAGGGCGTGATCTGGAACATCAACTCCTTCGACCAGTGGGGCGTAGAGTTGGGCAAGCAACTAGCCAAGGCGATCCAACCCGAACTAGACGGCGACGAGCAGATCGCCTCTCATGACGCGTCCACCAACGGCCTGATAAACGACTTCAAGCATCGGCGAAACCCGCCCGGGTTGCCCTGAGCGCCCCCGGTAACTCAACACCCATTTAACTTTTCATAAGTTTATTCGGAAAGAACGGAAGCCACACGAACCCGCGAGGTCAGCCGGTCGAAATCAGCCAAACAAGGGCCATGCTCAAAAGAACTATCATTGCCGGTCTCAATAGCCGCAAGGTGATTCGCCCGGCCGATAATCGCATGCTTTGTTGGGTGCTCATTGTGCCTCCCGTGAATCTGGTGTCAAAGTCCGTAATTTAGAGACTAGCAAAACCCGTGCCACGGGACTCTTTATTGAAATATAAGGTCTTTTTATGAAATACATTCAACCAGGCGTGAAACCTGATCACAGGGTGTGCCTGATTTTCACTCGCCTACTCCATTACATAGGCGATGGCCCAGTATCCCACCCAGTGCTTCAGTGAGAAGGGCGAGCAGACAAAAGAGCAGTACAAACGACAGGCCGCCAGCCTTACGATCCGTCGAACATCCACAACCTCCCCCGGCCGGATGCCCCTCATCGTTAGCCTCGCCGCCGTCTGATTCGCCGGAGTCGGCAGTTGTGCCCGCGTCATCATTTGCGTCCTGGCCGGCGTCCGGACCCGGGTCGGCAATGCCTCCGTCAGCGTCTTGCATCCCACCATCGGGCGGCTGGTAGGGCTCGGGACAGGACACGTCTGCGAGACTCACGGTTATGGTTCGCCCGCGGGCCTTGGTTCCCTCGGCGCTCACCGCAAGCGAGACGTCTCCGGCTGCAAGTCCGCGCGTATCCCAGCTTCCGTGCCACAGCACCGGAAGTTCGGCGTCGCGCGTCATGGCCACGCTCTCGCCGCCATCGACGCTGAAGTGTACTGCGGTAACCGGCTGGCGATCGAACACCAGGACGCGCACGGGATTGTTTTCGCCCGTATTGCAGACCTGGTAAGCGTATGGGTTCGCCTCGCCCGAGTGAAGCACCCGGTCGGCAGGGGCTGTGACCAGGATAAAGGGCCAAGGATCGTCGCTGTCTGTGACTGCGTAGGCTATGTAGTTGTTGTCCACCGCGATCACGGCCAGGTTGTCTTGCTTCGACTTGCCCAGGCTATTGACCTCGTAGGCCAGCACGCCCTCGTTCACATAGGCGTCGTACTCATGACTGTGTCCGTGAAAGTATATAGCCCCGTGCTGCCTCCACATGGCCCTGGCCTGATCAGCGTTATCGGGTTGGTCGGGCCGGTGATGGCCGAAGACCAGTATCAACTCATCGCCGTCGTGGGCCGAAAGCTGGCTTTGCATCTCGTCGAGTTCGTCGGGACTGAAAGCCTTTGTGTCCGTGAATGGCTTGGCCTCGTCGCCCGGTGTCGCGCAGGTGTAGATGAAGTAGTTGCCGAACGGAAAGGAGAGATCGAGCGAGCGTGTCGTGGTGTTGTAAGTCGATCCGCTCAACGACCATTGAAGGTAGTAACTGAGCCACGAATCTCCGTACAGGTCGTGGTTGCCGGGAATGTCGATGTAGAAATCGGCCGGCAGACCGGAGATATCCACGATCTCACGATAGCGACTCCACTCTTCCTCCACCTGGCCCGAGGCCGGCACGCCGGCGATCGAGGCGTCTATCAGATCGCCGCCGTTTATCACCAACTCGGGCTGGATGATCGGCAAGGCTTCCCGCAAGGCCCAGAAGAAGCGCGAGTCTTCGTCGTACCACTCGGTGCCGATGTGGGTGTCCGAGATGTGCATTATCCAGAAGATCCGCTCAGCGTCGTTGGAATAAACGGCGCTCGAAGGATCAGCGGCCCGGACGGACAGCGAAAAGAGCAAAAGCAAACAGGCCACCGCGACAGTCGACAAGTTCCTGTGGATCCCGATCATATAACTATTGTCTACGTTATCGACCCTGCCCGTAAAGGGGCATCTGCTATTTGCCGAGAACCTTGCGTACGGTGGCCAACTCGCCTGCCGTAATCGTAACCTTGATCTTCTGGTGAATGCCGCGGCCCTGGTTGACCAGCGTCAGTTCATGCCTCCCTGCGGGCAAATCGATCTTCAAAAGGGGCGTGATACCCAGCTTGCGCTTGCCCAGGTAGACCTCGGTCCAGGGCTTGGTGTCGAAGGTCAGCCATCCGGTCTTGGCTTTGGGCCGCTTGGCAACCGCGGCCTGTTTGATCGCGGGCTTGTGGCTCGTTACCGGCGAGCTGGGTTTTTGCGCCTTGGCCGGCGTTGCGGGCTTGCTCACCTGGACTTCCGGTTCAACGGGTTTCTGCTGCCCGGAGCCTGTTTCCTCAACCGGCGTTATCTTTTTATGAGTCGCCGGTGGAAACACCGCTGGCTGGACCGGCTTTGATGCCCGCCACCAGAAGAATCCCAGTGTGGCCAGTCCGAGCACCAGCACACCGATTACAACCTGCAGCCCGAGCAGAGACGAACGGGGCCCGCCCGCGCCTGTTCCAACATCATCGCCCTCTGTGCGGATACGAGTCGCGGCCTCGGCCAATTTACCGGAAGCTCCCTGGCCTGCCATCGATTGGGAAGGCAGCGAGTCGCTCTTGGGTTTCAGCACTCCAAGTGAGACGCTGTCCGCTCCCTTCTCGCGGATCTCCTCGAGCAGCTTCTTCTTCGTCCGCGCGCGTTCCCCGAGCACGTCGTGGGCATAGGCAGAGATCTGCTCGGCCTGGGCATCGATCGATTCATCCCGCAAATACTGCCTGAGCGCGGCGGCCATCTCGGCCGCGCTCTGAAACCGCTTTTCCGGATCTTTTTCCAAAGCGCGATCGGCGATGGCTGCCAGCTTCTCCGGCACACCTATCCGGGCATCGCGCACCTTGGGAATCGGCTCGTCGACGATGGCCCGGATCATGGCCGGCTCGACGTCCCGCTTGAACAAGCGCCTGCTGGTGAGAAGTTCCCAGAGCACGACGCCCAGCGAGAAGATATCCGAGCGCGCGTCGACCCCGCTTCCCATGCATTGCTCGGGGCTCATGTAGGCCAGCTTGCCCTTCAGCGTCCCGACTTGTGTCTGGTGCATCTTGGTGGCCGCCTTGGCAATGCCGAAGTCGACCACCTTTACCATGCCGCTGAAAAGCACGATGACATTGTGCGGGCTGATGTCGCGGTGCACGATGTTTAGCGGCTTGCCGTTGTCGTCCTCGAAGCTATGAGCATAGTGCAACCCGTCGCACACCTGGGCGACTATCCCGGCTACCAGTCCCGGGCTCAGCGGCTTTCGGGCGCCGGCGCCCTCTCTGGCCAGGTGGCCCAGGCTCTCACCCTCGAGGTACTCCATGGCGATGTAGTAGTCGTCCCCGGCCTGCCCCAGGTCGTAGATCTGAACCACGTTGGGATGATTGAGCTGCGCCGCGATAACGGCCTCGTCGAGGAACATCTCGACAAATGCCTTTTCGCGCGCCAGGTTGGGCAGAATGCGCTTGACGACCACCAGCTTCTCGAAGCCGCCGATCCCGGTCTGGCGGGCCAAGAAAATCTCGGCCATGCCCCCACTGGCCAGACGGGCTAAAAGTTGGTAACGACCGATTGTCTGGCTTGAATCCTCGCTCATGGGAGTCCATGGTAACCGCTCGGCCGGCCAAGCTCAACCCCGATCTCTCGATATTTGTCACTTTTGAGCTTGCAGGTTACGTATGCTAGACTGCCGGCCGTGAACGAAGGAGGATAATTACCATGTTAGTCCGCGCAATAGTTTTTATCGTCCTGCTGGCTCCGGCCGCGGCGCTGGGCCAGGAGCCCTTGCGTCAGGCGCAGGAGAAATTCGAGCAGCTCGACTTCGACGGCGCCCTGGCCGCGGCCGGGCAGGCGCTGCAGTCCGCCACGGACTCGCCCGCAGAACTGGTCGAGGCCTATCGCATCCGGGGACTGTGCCTTTCGGCGATGGGCCGCGGCGATGATTCGTTGCTGGCTTTTCGTGCGCTCTTGTCGATCGACCCCAATTTCAAGATCTCCGCCGACACCTCTCCCAAGCTGGCCGCACCTTTCTACCAGGCGCTGGCCATTTCACGCGAACTGAAGCCGATCTCGCTTGCGCCGCTCGCCACCAAGACGGATGTGCAGCCCCTGCCTCGCGTCAGGGTCAAAATCGAGGCTGATCCGCTTCGTCTGGTCAAGGGTTTGCGCCTGTGCTTCAAGATCGGTTCGGGTGACTGGCAAAAATCAGAGCCTCTTCAGGTGCATGAGCCGGGCGAGTTTTCCCTGCCCCTGCCCTCTACCGCGGCCGAGGGCAAAATTGCATACTACTTTGAGGCATTGACCGCGCAGGGCGGAGTACTCGCTCGTGCAGGAGATAAGAAATCCCCGCTGGGCGCCGGCGCTGCGCCGCTGGCCGCCGTCGTACCGCCCGAGCAAGTCACCGGCACTACCGAAGACCAACCACTCGGACACGAAGAAGACCAGTCCGCCCCGGCCTGGTACCGGACCTGGTGGTTTTGGACGGCCGTGGGAGTGGTGGTTGCCGGCACGGCGGTCGGCGTAGGTGTCGGTGTATCCGGCGGCTCTTCGAACGATCCCGTGGATTACAATGTAAGTGTCGAATGAGGACATGAGAATGAAACACTTTTTACCTCTTGCGACGGCGGTCATCATTTCGGCCTGTGGATCGAGCGGGTCTTTTTCTCTCAAGATCGTCCTGCCCGACGATGATGCCCGCAACCAGACGACAAACATCCGAGTCGTGGTCATCGAGCCTTCGGAGCAGGCGAGCTGCGACGATCTCACACAGCGCAAGGCGATCCCCGGCGACGATGGTTACCGCTTGCTGACCGAGATCTCCTTCGACTACCCCCCCAGCGGTCAGATCGAGCGCCTCGAAAACATCGGCCCCGGCGAGATTATTTTCTATGCCGAGGCGAAAAACACATACGGGGGTGTCATTCTCAACGGCTGCAGCCGCGTGGCTACCGGCAGCCAAGGACCGCACAACGTCACGATTGACCTCGACTGGGTGACCGCCTGCCTCGATACCAACGGAGGTGTCGAGACCTGCGACGGGCTGGATAACGATTGTGACGGGTATACAGACGATCTGTCCGCCACCGAGTTGTGTGATGAGTTGCCCGCTGCGGTGGCCAGCGCCTGCATGCACGGCTCCTGCGTCTACGCCTGCAGCGACGGCTATGTCAACGTCAACGACGACTGGTCCGACGGTTGCGAGTGCCGTATTACACACGCCGGTCAGGAGCTGTGCGACGGGCTTGACAACGACTGTGACGGTCAGACGGACGGAGCAACCTGCACAGCCTGCGGCAGCGACGCCGATTGCACGGATGAGCGCAACTGCCTGGTGGGCCTGTGCACAGCGGGCGTCTGCAGCCTGACGGCCAGCCCCGACGGCACAGCCTGCGATGACGGCGACAACTGCAGCGGTCACGACCAGTGCAACGCCGGGCTGTGCGCCGGTACTCCAGGCGAGTGCGACGACGGGTTCCTGTGCACTGAAAGCGACGTATGCGACCAGGCCGGCCACTGCGCCGGAACTCCTATCGAGGGCTACTGCGCCGCCGGCGAAGAGTGCCGCCCCGAATGCGCCACGGACGAATTCGGTTGCGTGCAGCGGCCGAACTGGATGCAACTCGATTGTCCCGAGCGGGTCGGTCTCGACCAGCCGGCCGTCTGCTCCGTCCAGTTGCACGGAGGAGAAGGCAGCGAGTCTTGCGCGCACTGCACGGTCAAGCTGGTGCCCAGCGTGTTGGACGATACCGATTTCTACACAAACGGCTGCGATCTCGGCGACTGGCAGTTCGAGGACAGTGGTTGTCAGTCGGGCGGTTCGGCCTGGTGTCCTTTCACCTCCGGCGGAGACGGACAGGCCTGTCACACCACGTCGGACTGCAGCGCCAGCGACCAAGCGCTCGATTTCAAGGCCATCCAGAACGGGGACAACGGCTGGCGCATCTCAAGGTTGTTTCCGGGAATTGACGCTTTCGACAGCCTGCGCCTGTGCTACCGGATACTCGAGCGATCTCCTTCCTTCGAAGGCTCGCTGGAAGTCCTGGCTGATAAAGACGACGGCTCCGATCCGATGGAGATCGGCTGCGATGGGGCCAACGACTGGTCGGGACAGCTTCCAACCGATCCCTGTATCGACCTGCCTCTGACCGTTGCCGACTGGCCGCAGGCGCGCCTGACTTTCTGGACCCAGGTGGCCCTGCAAGACAGCGAGATCCTGCTGGCCAATACCAGGCTGTACGGGTTCCCGCCCGAGTGCAAGCAGCAGACGGCGGTTGTAGATACGCATTTCACAGGTTGCGGCGTCGATGCCGCCCAATTCGAGGGCTGGAATTTCTACACGCCTGCGACCTGCGACGATACCCAGGAGACAGGCTGTGACATGACCGGCGGCCTGCTGCTCGGCACCATGAACGGCCAAAGCACGTCATCTATCAGCGCTTCATACGATCTCGATCTTCAGGGGGTCAGGGCGCCCGGTCGCCTGTGCTGGAAGCATTATCACAGCGCCGGCTTCGACGGAGGCTACACGGTGGCTTTCAGCGGCGGAACGGGAGGTGTCTGGTACGTGCAGGTGTACGAGTTCGTACCGCCGCCTATCGCGTTCAACCCGGTCTGTCGCGATATTTGCATCGACCTTGCGCAACTTGGCAGCATATTCGGCTCGACCGATTCCCGGGTCTCGTTTTCCGGCCAGGCTACAAGCGGCGGATTGCTGATCAACAACGTGCGCCTGGAAGCATCCAGCGCCTGCGACGCGACCGGCCTGTTCGATGTCGGCGCCGTCGAGCCCGACGGACAAGGAGGCTTCCAGGTCGAGGTGAGCGACACCCTGGAAAGCCCCAGGCGGGCACTGCTTCAGTGTTCATGGGGCTCGGGAGCCATTGGGGCCAGCCGGGAAATCGAGTTTACCCAGCCTTAATACGCAGCGATGGAGTGCGTCATGCGCAAACTCGGGCCGGTAACGGTATTGATTTCCACGTTGGCGATCTTTTCCCTGTCGCGGGCGACAGAGGCGCGAAAAGGCGGCCAGCAGCCGGCAAAATCGGCCAAGACCTCCTTGAACTTTCAGAAGGCATGGAAGCACTTGCTGGTCTTGCAGCGCCGGGTAAACAAGCTGCCAAGGCGCTCGGAGCCTGCGGACGATCTCGACCTGACCCTGCTGCAACTGGAGCAGGAGCTCAACGACATCTCCAAGCTGGCCGTGCGGAGCGGCTATGACGAACTTCTCGCATTCAGCCTCGAGGTCGAGGGCCGCCTGCTGGGTGCGGCCGGGCAACCGGAGGAAGAGTATAAGAAGTACGCAGAGGCCGCCCGAGTTTGCGACAAGGGCGCCTGCCCACTCCGGCGCCGGCGAGTGCTGGACCTCGCCGCCCGACTCTATGAAAAACAGGGGAAAATAGAGAAGGCCTTCGATCTATTCGCCGCGATCAACTCAGAATCCAGCGCCGGTCTACCCGCCGATGTGCGGCGCTATTCCAGGTCTGCCGATCTCGTTCGAGTCTGCCGGGCGCTCAGGAAAAAGAACGCTCCAGGCGCGTGCTACAGGATTGAGAAAAAAACCACCGGCAGCGCCACCTTCCCCGACTTTTCCAAGCGGCGCGAAAAAGGCATGCTCTCGAAAACAGCCATAGCCGAAGTGCACCGCGAGTACCTGCCGCTGTTACAGGCCTGCCTGTCCGCGGCCGCCAAGCGAAGGACAGTGCAGCCCGGAGACAACTTCGAACTGTTCTGGGCGATAACCAACCAGGGCCGCACAGACCGGTTTCAATGCAGTCCGTCTGATGATGAAGAACTAAGCGCCTGCTTCCGCCGCGCGCTGGAGATTTTCCGCTACCCGCGATACGCAGGAGAGCGCCGCACGGTAACGCTGCCCATGACCGTGAACCGCTGACATCCCACCCTAGCGCACCAGAATCGCATTTGACACGATACTTTTCCGTGGCTAGGCTTGGCGGCATGTCCAGCGACGACAGATCTGACAAACAGGAGGAAGACTCGCCCCTGGCATCTCCAGCCGCCAGCCTGTCAGAGGTGTTGCTGGCCGGCACACGCGACCTGGCGCTCAACCTGCCCCGTAAGATCTTCGAGATCGACTTCGACCTGTCCGACTCGCGGGAAGAGCTCAAGAAGAAAGTGGCCTGGATCATCCGCATTCGCTTCGCGATCAATCCGGCTGTCGTATTGCTGATGTTCTTTTCCAACTGGCAAGGCCTGACCAGGGGCGCCTCGACCCTGAGCCGCGAAACACTAATATCAACCGCTCTGGTGGCGATCGTCTCGATAGTGCTCAACCTGGCCTACTTCTATGCGCTCAGGCACGGCAGTTTCGAACTGCGCAAGTTCGTCGTCTTGCAGCTCCTGCTGGACGTGATCATATTCAGCGCATACTTCTGGCGCACCGGCGGTGTCACCAGCCCTTTCGCCTTCTTGTACTTTTTGCCGATCATCGGCGGCAACATGCTGCTCTCACCTGCCGCCGGCATGGCGATGGCCGGCGTCGGATCGCTTGCATACATCTCGATCATCGTGCTCGAGTCGACCGGCCTGATTCCCCATATCAGCTACTTCGTGGGTCTCGATCGCTTCGCCCAGCGCACCAGCTACATAGTACTGATGTCGATAGTCAACCTGTTCGCCTTTTTAGTAGTGGCCGCCGCATCAGGCTTCTTGATGAGAACGGTGAGTCAGAAGGCCCGCGAACTGAAGGAATCGAACCTGCTCCAGGAGCGCAAGGCCAAGCTGTTTACAATGCTTTACAAGGTGTCCGAGATCCTCCAGCGCCACGAGGGAATGGACCAGGTGCTGGACAGGATATGCGACGTACTGGTGATCGACATGAACGTCGATCGCGCCTTGATGTATATCATCCATGGCGATGAGTTGAAACTCAGACGGGTAGCCTACCACGAACGCGTGCCCGAATCCGATCGGGCGGCCTTGCGGGTATCCATACCTCTCGATCCGGCCGAGGGATTGACGGCCCGGTCGGCAATCGAAAACATGCCTTATAATGTCGCCGACGCCGGTAACCAGCAGGACATCAATATCGAATTGGCCAAGAAAATCGGCCTCAATCCGTTCGCTTTAGCTCCCATGAGCTTTCGCGGCAAGGTTCTGGGCATCCTGGGCATCGACCGCAGCCGGAATTTCTCGGCCATCAGTGACGATGAATTCCAGGTTCTGCAGATATTCGCCCGCCAGGCCGGCCAGACAATAGCCACGGCGGGCAATAGCTAAGTTGGACCTCCATCATTGACAGATCACGAGCCGATAGATTAGCATGATTCGTAAGCTACCGAGCTTTATCTCCGCGGAGGTTCCACCGATGCCTCGTATTTTAATATTGCTCTTTGGCCTGCTGCTGGCCGTGCCCGCGGCCGCCCAGACCGATGCCGACGGTGGGCAAAACGAGGGTACGGGCCTCGACCTAGTCCCGCTGGTTGACATGAAGGCCCCGCTGGTCGCCATCTGGTTCGTGGCCGATCCCGATGTGTCCATGGATGACGCCTCGGCGCTGGAGAGTCAGGTTTACGACGAGTTTTTCAAACGCAGCAAGATCCGGGTCCTGTCGCGCGAGAAGATGATCGACGAGCTTCAGAAGGCCAAGGCCGACGAGTTGCAGGGTTGCCGGGGAGATGACAACTGTCTCTATGAGATCGGCAAGACCCTGAAGGTCAAGCGTATTGTCGGCATCCAGATGGGCGGCGAGGCCAAGAACTACCGCGTGGTGTTGAAGAGCTTCGATCTCGCAAAGGACAAGCCGACCCAGTTGAATTCGGTCGTCGAGGGCAGTCTGGCAGAACTTCTGATAGGCGGTATCGGGGGCGGAGTCGCGGCGATCTTCGACAATCCCGACCAGTATGCCCCGCTCGGACTGAAGGCCCCGGCGACAGAGAAGAAAGCCGTCGCGCACGATTCAAACGTCGTTGTAAAGAAAGCCGAGCCGGCTCCTCCAGTATCCAAGCCGGCGACGGAACCCATACACCGGAAGACCAAGCCTACCCCGGTTGCCGTAAGAAGAATCGAGCAAAAACCTGCCCCTGCCGAGAGCATAGTTGCAAAAATTCCTCAGAAACCGGGTTTTCTGCGCCGCCATCTTTGGTCGGCCATCGCACTGGGAGCCTCGGTTGCGGCACTTGGCACCGGGATCGCCCTGGGGGCAGTGGGCCAAAATATTGCCGACGATCAGTCCGTGCGCTTCGACCCGGACAGCGATCAGACAGGAAGAACCTACACGACAACGGCCAACGCAATGTTCGGCATCTCGGGGGCGGCCGCTCTGACCTCGGTGATCCTGTTTTTCTTCCTCGAGGCAGATGACACACAGCCCGGTCGGGTGACTGTCGTTCCCGGACCTGCCGGATTGGGAGCGGTGGTGAAGTTTTGAAGTTCCTTGCTGCAATTTCGTTGACGACATTGATTTTCTGCGCCTGCGCCTACGATCCCACATACAATGGAGCGGCCTGCGGTCAGGGTGACAAGTGTCCCACGGGCTATTCCTGCGTAGCCGGACACTGCTTGGCCGATGCAGACGAACCGGTCGTCGACGCTGATGCCGACGCCGGCGCGGATTCGCGAGACGGCGCTGATCCGGCGCCTGCCGACGATGCCGGCGGCGACGCCGGTGACGAGGGTATCGACTCCGGTGACGAGGGCATCGACGCCGGTGACGAGAGTATCGACGCCGGTGACGAGGGAGGCGATGATCAGCAGCCGTGCGGAGGCGCCTGCAGCATCCAGGGGTCCAATAACTCCTACTGCGACACGACCAGCAACACCTGCAAGCAGTGTCACAATGACGAACATTGCGGGGACAGTTGCGCGGCCTGCGAGGCCGATGCTTATTGCGATGACACGTACGAAGACTTCTGCTGCAAGCCGGCCTGTGACGCCGCCCGCGCTTGCCAGATTATCTCATGCGACTACGACTGGGTCTGCCGGATCACCACGTTCGATCCCGTGATATACGAATGGAAGAGCCAGGGTTCGCCGTTTTGCAGCTTGTCTGAAGATCCCGGGCCGGTCGATGCCTTCCGCTCGTGCGAAGATGACAGCCGCTTGCGTTTCTACTGCCCATTCGACGGCCTGTGTGACGCGGGCGCCTGCGGGCCCAACCCGGTTGTCGACAGGTTCCACGACTGTGCCGATATCTTCGGATGCGACGCAGGCAGCGGCCGCTGCCGGATGCACCTGAAGGACGGGCAGACATGCAGCTTCAACTTCGACTGCGAAAGCTTCTGCTGCTCGCGAGATCAAAACCCCACCTGTATTCCTTACGATGCCGCAAGTTGCAAGATCTTCACAACCCAATACTGGGATGGCGTTACACAATATACATGGACGGCCAACACGGACGATCCGGCTACCCGCCACGATCTGGCGGCCTGGTCATGGGCCGGTGGGCATAATGGAGCCCGTTGCGATCACAGCCGGGACTGCGACTCTGGCAACTGTCGCTATTTCACGAGTGTCGGCGGCGATCGCTGTGACTTTCAAAGCTGCGTCAATGCCGGCGATGCAAGCAATATTCGCAATAACTATTTCTGCCCCGCCGGCGACCACGATCAGCACATGGCCGTCGTCACCAATGGAGATCCCATACCCCTGAATGACGACTGTCCACCGTGATAGTTTTTTGGTCATCCCTGCCCGACGTGGCTCACCGGCCACGGACGGGGGATGAACAGCTTCTTGAACAGGTTGATAGCATAGCGATCGGTCATACCCGCCAGGAAATCGCATACCATGCGCCTTCTATGCTCGGGCACGTCGGGCACGCGCTGATCCGACACCCGCCCAAATAGCACGGGTTGTTCCAAGAACAGGTTGAAAAGCTGCTCGAGCATGGTGTGGCACTTGATGAACTCGTCGTGCACCGTTGGGTTGTCGTAGACACGCTCCCAGAGAAAGTCGCGCATGTCTCGAATAGCCGCTTCCATGTCGGCGCCGATCCTGACCAGCGGTTCCCGATCGAGGTCGGTGTTGCTTAACACGTCCTTTACCGCCCGGGCGATGCGTTGCGAATGTGTACGGCCCAGCACGCCCAGCAAGCTCGAGGGAATGTCGCCCTGCTTGATGATGCCCCCGCGCAGCGCATCGTCGGTATCATGGTTGACGTAGGCCACTATGTCGGAAATCCGCACCAGCTGGCCTTCGAGCGTGGCCGGCAGGTCCTTGTCCGCCCCGCGCATTATGTTTCCGCGTCCTTTCGAGTGCTTGGCGATGCCGTCTATGACCTCGAAGGTCAGGTTGAGGCCGCGACCGTCGTTTTCCAACACCTGTACCACTCTGACGCTCTGGTCGACGTGCCGGAAACCTCCGGGCATCAGGCGGCGCAGTGCATCCTCGCCCGCGTGCCCGAAGGGAGTGTGCCCCAGGTCGTGTCCCAGGGCGATCGCCTCCGTCAGTTGCTCGTTCAGTCGCAAGGCCCGAGCCAGTGTCCGCGCTATCTGGCTCACCTCGAGGGTATGCGTCATGCGGGTGCGATAGTGGTCGCCGCGCGGCGACAGGAACACCTGTGTCTTGTGCGGCAAGCGCCTGAAGGCCTTGCAGTGCAAGATCTTGTCCCGGTCGTGTTGAAAGGCAGGCCGTACCGGGCAACTCTTGGCTTGCCTCTCACGGCCCCTGGACGAATCCGAAAAGGCGGCCGCCGGATGAAGCACCAGGTGTTCCTGTTGCTCGAGCATTTTCCTGATGTGCATGGAATTCTCCCGGTGGCTCGCGCCAACCTGTCAGTTTACGAAGACCAGATCCACCTGGGGCGGAAAAAGCCTGACCGCTTCGACCCGTGCCTTGATCTGCATTCCCAGGCGGAAAGTTCGCCCGCTGCGTTTACCGGTTAAGGTCATGGCATCTTGGTTGTAGCGATAGTAGTCATCACGCATCTTCGAAATGTGCACCAGTCCCTCTACGCCATGCGGCAGGAGTCTCACAAAAACGCCGAAGTCGGCCACGTGCGATATGCTGCCTTCGAAAACCTGTTCGATCTTCTCCTGCATGAAAGCCGCCCGGTACAGATCCGACGCTGCCCTGTCGGCCTCCAGGGCCAGGCGCTCGGTGCGCGAGCAGGCGTCGGCGATGCGCTGCATGTCCTCCTCGGTCATAACACCCGACTCGTTTCCGGTGGCGGATATTTTGCCATCGAGTGACAGTTCGTCCCCGTCGGCCAGGTCGATGCAGGCGCCAAGCTGCCTGTGCACGGCCAGGTCGGGATAGCGTCGAATCGGCGAGGTGAAGTGCAGATAGGCGGAGCTGGCCAACCCGTAGTGTCCTTCGCAGACAGGCGAATATGCGGCTTGCATCATGCTGCGCAACAACAATTGGCTCAGCAGACTTTTCAGGGGCTTTGCCTCAACAGACCCCAGGTAGGCGTTGAGCGCCGCCGCCCGCGGGCTGGCACCGAACGAGACCGGGGTGCCCAGGCTTTTAGCAATCTTTGAGAATGCCCCGATCTTCTCCGTATCGGGCGGCGGATGAACCCGATAAACGGCCGGGATCTCGTGACGCTCGAAGAAGGTTGCCACCGCTTCATTGGCGGCTACCATGAAGACTTCGATCATCCGATGCGCGAAGAAGCGCTCAGCGGGCAGGATCTCGCTCGGCCGGCCGTCCGTCCCGAGCTGGATTCGCGACTCGGGTAAATCGAGATCCAATGCTCCACGCTCAGACATCCTGGTAATTAGCGAGCGAGCGCAAGCCGCCATGTCGGAAAACTGAGTTCTATCATGGCCGTCCAGCGCCTGTTGCACCTGGGCATAACTGAAGCGGCCGGCGCTGCTCATAAGGCTGCGGAAAAAACGGGCCGCACGCACGGTGCCGGCCTGGTCGATTTCCATCTCGACCGTCATGGCCGGCCGATCGAGGCCCGGCGCCAGGCTGCAAAGATCCTCGGACAGGCGGGACGGCAGCATCGGATAAACCCGGCCCGGCAGGTAGACGCTGCAGCCGCGCCTGAGAGCCTCGGCATCGAGGGCGGAACCAGCCGCAACCAGGGCCGAGACATCGGCAATCGAGACCAGCAGCCGAAAGCCGCGTCCTTGTTTACTCACAAAAACGGCGTCATCGAAATCCTTGGCGTCTGGAGGATCGATCGTCACCAAGGGAATTTGGCGCAGGTCCCGCCTCGGGAACTCGTCAGGGTCGAAATCGACTGTCGCCGTCTCGGATTCCACCTGGTCAGGAAAGCCCTCATCCAAACCGTACTCGATGATCAACCTGGGAAGCTCGGTGGACAGCAGGCCGGGCTGGCCGAGCACGCGTAGCAGTTCTCCCCGCGGCCTTGCACGCGAAGCGGTATCGGCCACCCGGACCGCCACGATCACGCCTTCCGGGAGGCTCCCTGCCACTCGTTGATCCAGGGTAATCGGCCCGCTAAGGCCCTCGCCGTCGGGAACCATGACTGTGTAGCGACCCTTGTGCCTCAGAACACCTGTCACCGGACGCCCGCTGCGAGCCGCCGACTCGACCTTCGCTTCGGGTTTATTGTGCCGCCCTGCCAGACTGTATTGCCCTTTGCTGGGCGAAACCACACGTCCGACCTGCATCAACGAACGAACCAGGCGCCTGACCCGGCGTCTCTGCTCGCTGCCGATACCCAATCCGGCCAGCAGCTTGCGCATCGTGACAGGGAAGTCTCCCGCCCGCTTCAGATGAGCTATGATTATCTCGCTAACCTTTTCGTCGCTAAGTCGGCTCAAGGATGACCCAGAAATGTCTTGGCGTTGTCGTAGACGACCATACGAATCGTCTCTTCGGCAAGGCCGCGATCCCGCATGGCCGAGATGGCCGCCGGTATTCCAAAAAGGTATGAAGGATTGGAACCCATGTCGGTCGAAAGAACCAGGCGCGTGGGATCGTTGGCGGCAACAATATCGCAGGCCTCGGCGGGCGAAAGCTTGGTGGGGTGTACGCTCAGGCCCAGCAGGCATCCCGAGCCCAGCGCCTCGGGCAATACTTGCCCGTTCAAGTGATCGAGCAGCACTCGCTCCGGCGCGAGGCGGCTGTCCGAGATCATCTGAAGGATCCTGCCAAGCAGAACCTTTTTGTTCTTTCGGGGAGTGTGCAGTACGACCGGCAGGCCTACCTGTGCCGCAATTTCAAGTTGCGCGCTCAGCACCCGCTCCTCCTCGGCCTTGCCGTGCTGAAGCCCGATCTCTCCCAGGGCTGCGGCCTGGTAGCCGCGCAGTGTGTCTTCAAAAGCGCCCAGCAATTCATCAACTCCATGGGCCGGAATACCCGCGGGGTGAATCCCCAATGCCAGGTGGCACCGCACACCGGCAGCCTCTACACGGGGACAATCGACCCGGGCGAGCCTGTTGAAGTAATCGAGCACCGATTGTGGGCTCCGGAAGCCGCCTTCCTCACCGGCCACGGCGACGATGCCTTCGCATCCAACCGCTGCCAGGCGGGCAAAATCTTCACTCGATCGGTTATTGGCATGAACGTGCGCGTCGATGAATTTCATAGGAGCCATGAGCGGAGCAGATGGTATCCGCACAACCAGTACCCAGTCAAGAGTCCATTGACCCCGGTCCGTGGCTGGCATAGCCTGTTTGCATGAAGCAAGCCTTGAACTCTTTTCTGATTGGTGTCGCCGGCGGGACCGGGTCGGGCAAGACGACTTTAACACAGAAAATAATCACCGCCCTAAAGCACAAGCCGGTCAGTGTGCTGCGGGCGGACTGGTACTACCGCGAACAGTCCGACATCCCGCCCGAGGAGCGTGCGCGGCTCAACTATGATCATCCGGACGCGCTCGAGTTCGACATGCTGCGACGGCACCTGAAGGCCCTGCGGGCCGGCCAGGCGATCGAGGCCCCGCGTTACAACTTCGTCACCCACAACCGCGTGAAAGACAGCGAGACGATCCAGCCCACCCCGGTAATAATCACCGAGGGCATCTTGCTTTTCACGGACGAAGAGTTACGCGAGATGTTCGACCTGAAGATCTTCGTCGACACCGACGGCGACCTGCGTCTGCTCAGGCGCCTGCGCCGCGACGTGTCCGAGCGCGGGCGCTCGTTCGACAGTTGCATCAACCAGTACCTTGACACCGTCAGGCCGATGCACGAGACCTTTGTCGAGCCGACCAAGAAACACGCCGACATCATCGTTCCGGCCAGCCAGCCCAATGAAAAGGCCATCAAGATGATCGTCGACATGATCCACAGGCGATCTGAACAACTGAACAAGGGATAGCGGGAGGCGACAAGAATGAAGAAAATATTCTCGACTCTTTTTTTCGCCTTGCTGATAATGTTCTGCAGCTCGGGAATGGCGGCGCCTCCCGGAGGCAAGCTTTCCCGGGAACTGGTTGAGATCGTCTCCGGCCGGGCGCAGCCTGGCGGTCCCATCATTCTGCGAGCGACGACAGCGCGCGGCCGCAGGTCGGCTCCTGTTGCGCGCCTGGCCAGGTCGTTGGTCGAGCGATTTGCACCGCTCTACTCAACCGATGATGCCAGCGGCCGGGGCATGGTCTGGCTGCGTGTTTCCGAGAACCAGGCAGCCGCGGCGGCGCTGGAGTTGGCCTCGCATCCTGACGTCGTCTGGGTGGAGCGTTACGTATTGCCGGTGATACTCAATGACAACTCGACCTGGCTGATGCAGTCAGCCTCCGAGTCGGAAGGGCGCACCGTCTTCCGCAAGGGCCTGACCGGCTTCGGCCAGGTGGTCGGAGTGGCGGACAGCGGGCTCGACGCCGATGCCTGCCAGTTCCGCTACGGCGCCGACCGCGGCGACGTCACCCTGGCCACCGGTTTCCCGCAGCCGCCGGGTTCAATAAAAGACAAACCCGAAAACAAGGTAATCACATATTTCGTCGTCGGTTCGGCGGAGGCCTACGACGACGGCACCGGAGGTTTTCACGGAACCCACACCGTGGGTGACATGGCCGGTGACAACTACGAGCACCCGGCCACAGTGGGCGCTGCCGGCCACGATCCTCAGGACGGCATGGCGCCCGGAGCGCAGATAGTTTTTCAGGACATCGGCGCCAACGACGGCACTCTGCGCGGCCTGCTGGGTTTGTCAATGTACGACCTGCTGCTGCAGTCCTACCGGACGGGCGCCAGGATCCACAACAACAGCTACGGCAGCGCAAGTATCTCGGTCGCCTACGACAGCGACTCGGCCTCTATAGACGAAGCTACCTGGCGTTTCAACGACCTGGTCGTCGTTTTCGCCGCCGGCAATTCCGGCGCCGACAACAGTGGAAACATCATTCCCAGCAGCTTAGGCGGCACCGGCAGCACCGCCAAGAACACACTGGTTGCCGGGGCCTCGGGCCCGGTAGAGTTGAACCTGTTTGGAAGCATGTACTACCTGCAGAACGACCTGGTTTATTTCTCTTCTCAGGGGCCGACCGCCGACGGCCGTACCAAGCCGGATGTGTGTGCGCCCGGCATGGTCTTTTCGGCCACTACCGACAGCAACAACGTGATCGACCTGGGCTGCTGCGACTACGGCGGCCAGAACAACAAGCTGACCAGCAACAACGAGGACGATAACTGCAACGTCGATCAGGACTGGCCGACCATGGGAACCAGTTTCTCATCCCCCCTGACAGCCGGAGCCGCCGCACTGGTGCGCCAGTATTTCACCGACGGTTTCTGGCTGGCCGGTAAATCCAGCCCGGCGGATGGTTTCAACCCCACCAACGCCCTGGTCAAGGCGGTCGTGGTCAACGGCGCCATGCCTCTGACCGGCGAGATCGTCGGCATGGGCGGGAACAGCCCGCTCGAAGCCCCGCCTTCCTTCGCCCAGGGCTGGGGGCGGGTGATGCTGGAGGACAGCCTCTACTTCGAGGGGGACGAAAGAGTAACTCTGGTGCTCGACGACGTCCCCAACCCATTACCCGACAACCCCATGCTGGCCGGGGACGCCGAACTGCACCCCTTCTTTTTCGCGGGGCCGGCCATGCAGACTGGAGAAGAGGCAAGCTGGCAGTTGCCGCCGGTTGCCTCTGACGGTCTTTTGAAGGCAACCCTGGCCTGGTCAGATCCCCCGGCCGAACCGGGCGCCTCGGCGACGCTTATCAACGACCTCGACCTGGAGATCGTCTCCGCCCAAGGTGCAAAGTTTGCAGGCAACAAGAACTTCGATGCATCCGGGCACACGCAAGAATCAACGGGTGACGAGACGGATACGGTAAACAACCTCGAGAAGATAGTTTTACTCGATCCCGCCGACGGTCCCTATCTGGTAAGGCTGAAGGCCCCGAGCGTCCCCGGAAACGGAGAGGCAGGCAGCAGCGCCCAGGGCTATGCACTGGTGGTCAGTGGCCGATTCCTGGCGCCCGTGCCGGAAGGCATGGAACCGGCCACGGGCGTGCCCGCTACCGGGCTGGGCGATGTCAAGCTGAGCGGCTCCAACTTCGTACCCGGCATGCAGGTCGATCTGGGACCTGGAATCGAAGTCGGCCAGGTGGAAGTGCTGGACGGACAGACCGCGAACATCAAAAGCCTGGTAATCGCCGCGAACGCCGAGCTCGGCCCCCGCGACGTGAGCGCGGCGGTCTATCACACGCTGCGCGGCACGGGCCAGGGGCTATTCGAGGTGGTCGAGAACTCCCCAGAGTCCAGCGCCGGATGCGGCTGCGGATCGACGTCTTCGCCTTATGGCTGCCTGCCTTGTGTTTTCCTGCTCGTCCTCGTTGTGCTGCGGCGCCGTAAGTGTCAAGTGTGATTCCTGAGAAGGAAGCCTGTATTTCAACACAGGAAATTTCTACCCGCAGCAATTGCCTGATTTTCTGAGTCACATCGCGAAATTTGTGACGCAGGCTTGAGATCGTCGAAGAGCGGTTATCAAGC
>DATKYQ010000048.1:0-16931 GCA_035528415.1 Myxococcota bacterium
GCGGTACAGAAAAAAATCAAATAATTCAAAAACAAGGGGAGCATACAAAGAAAAACTCATCTACCCGGCACAGAACAGCCATAATCAATGTGACATTTTCCCTGGGCAGTTAATGTGACATTTGACCTGGGCTACGACATATTCCGAAAAGATAGACGTCTACATGCCCGCCAGCATCTGCTGGAAGAACTGGGGCGGTGCCTGCCCGCCGGCCGCCTTGGTCTTCTGGGCCGAGCGCAGAAACCTGATCAGCCCCGTGTATTTCGAGTCGAAGCGGGCGGCCGGGTTGAGCTTCATGGCTCTCTCGCAGGCCTGCCCGGCCTTTTCGGTTTGGCCTGCGGAGCGAAGCGTCGTGGCCAGCGCCATGGCGGCCCTGAAACGCTGCAAGTTGTCCTTTGTGAGACTGTCGGCCCGCCCAAAGTCGGCCAGCGCTTTTTCTGTTTTTCGTTGACCCGCGTGAACTACTCCGAGGGCATAGGCTACATCGAACGAGTCACGCCCTGCCCGCGCTTTTTCCAGCGCGGCCTCGGCCTTGTCGAAAAAGCCGTTCTTGGCCAGCAGGCGGCCGCGTTCGAGAAGAGCCGCGGGATCGTCGGAGACGGCGTTCTTGCCGACCAGCGCCTGACGATAGCCGGCCAGCAGATCGGCCACTTCTTGCCGTCCGGCCTCAGCCACCTTAGGATCAGGCGGCGAGCTTTTCGCACCGCCGAATGTCGCAGGCGGCGTTGCGGCCCACGCCTCGCGCACGCCGACCACCTGTTCGGGACGCGGCCGGTACTTGCCGTGATATGCCTCGGCCCCGGCCGACCAGGCCTGTTCGAAAGTGGCTCCACGGCGGCCCAGCCAGGTGACCTCGACCGGTATCCACAGCGAGCCTTCTCTCTTGACCAGCAACTGGTCTGGAACCTTGAATGCTCCCCGGTTGTCTTCGATCACTCCGCTGTCGAACATGGCGAAGACGTGACCCTCAACCGGCACGATCGCCGCCCGGATGCCGACCTGCTCTAGCAGCGAAGTATACAGAACCACCAGGTCGTCACAGTCGCCAACCTTTTGTCGCAGGGTCTGCGACGGGAAACGCACGCTGTCGATGACTTGCCCCGAGCCCGGCTTGACCTTGCTGAAAGGGCTCTCCTCGTCCGGTTTGTAGCGCACGCCGAAGGCATCCAGCGCTTTAAACAGGTAGGCGGCCAGCGACAGGTTTCGAAGCGGGATGATGCGCGCGCTGTCTTGACCCGAAAAAGCGCAAAATACCCGCGACCCGAAGGCGACCACCGCCGGATCGGCCGAGTTGATGAACCCGGTAAGGCGCGAAGGATCGGACCAGTCGAAAGCGTTGACAGGCTCGATGGTCAGCGGGAAGGTCCGCCGGAGCTGGCGGCGGATGCCCTCGTGCTCAAATTCCAGCTCGACCACCGCCTGCACCTGGCCCCCTCCCCCCATGGCCAGAATCTTGTCATTGAACGGGGCACCCAGGTCGATCCACTTACTTTTACCGGGGGGCAGGTTTATCGTCCGCGCGGCCGGCGTGTCGAACAGATCCTGGATCAGCATGTTGACCTTGATCTTCAGCGGGCGGTTGGCCCTGTTTTCCAACTCGACCCGGCCCAGTCCCTCGCGCTCGTACCTGCGGTACTGCGAGGGAAACACCGATTTGAACTTGCCGTTCAATATACGCACCACGGCCAGCTCGCGCGTGTGAACCGTGAAATGAAGCACCGCCGGCGTCGGATCGACGTTACCCGATTCGTCTCGGGCGCGGGCACGAAGCAGGTGCCGCCCCTCGCCGAGCAGCGGCGTCAGCAGGCCGTTACCCGTCTGCCACTTGCTCCAGGGTTGCTCGTCCAGCTTGAACTGGAAGCTGACCGCCTCGTAGTCCCAGGGATCCTGGGCTGCCGCCTCGATGCTGGCCTGGGCCGCCGGGATCTCGACGGGCTTCTTGCTTCCGGAAACGCGGGCTTTTTTCTTCGGGCCGACGCGAGTGGACGGGTTCTCCCAGCGCCATTCGCCGGCCTTGGCCATGACGAACAGTGTCTCTGGAGGCAGCTTGCGCTCGGGAGGGTCGGCCCCGGCCACGCGCACCGCCATGCCTTCCATCATCTTGTTGCCGTACTGCGCGAAGTCGCCTACCACCAGCCAGGCGTCGCCGTTTACGCGCAGGCAGGTCGAGTTCCTGCGCTCGGCCATCAACAAGGACGACTCGACGACGCCCACACGCGCCACTTGATCGCGATGCCAGCGGCCGCGCGCATCGCGCGCGTCGATCCACAATCCCTGCAAGGCGAGCAGCGATCCGTCCCGCGAGACGTGCAGGGCGTCGACCGGATAGCGGGCGTCGTAGCCCGCCTGGTCGTCGAGCAGGTTCCAAAAGCGCCCATCGAAGACCAGAATGCCCTCGGTGCAGCCGACGTACAGCTTGCCCGCGGAATCTACGGCCAGGGACTTGACGTCCATGGGCAGACGCCAGCCGGCATAGGCCAGAAGCGGTTGCACGACCGGCACGAACTGATCCTTGGTCACCTTGTAGAGTGAAGGCGGCAGGGCGCCCGGAATGGTCTGCGCCGACAGCTCCGGCGAGTAGCGTACGGTTACGCTGATCTGGGGAATGTTGTAACCCACCCACAAATCTTTTCCGTGCCTGACCGCGGCCGTAACGCGCCTGGTCGGAGAACCTGAGAGCAATGCGGCCCGTTTGCCATCATATTCGTAAAGCCCGCGCTCGGTTCCCAGTAGCAGTCGCGACCCGTCGGCTAAAACCAGGCGCACCGGGGAAATTTTCAGGTCAGTGCAGTTGAAGCGCCGGCCGTTGCCACGGGCGACCCCTCCCTTGGAAAAAACCAGGAGCTTGCCCTTCCAGGCCGCGACGGCGCTAAGCGGCCCTTGGCAAAGACCCTTGGCCTGAAGCTCATGCCATTGGTAGCCGTCATATACGCTGATGCCTTCCTCGCCGGCGATGTACACCTTGCCGCCCAGTTCGGCCGCACCGAGCGGCAGCGCGGGTATCCCGGCCGCGGCATCGTAGACCACGTGCCTCACTTCTGCGGGCGGCATCTTCACCCGCGGCGGCCAGGCGTTGCCCGAGCGCAGCGCCAGAGCATGCCTGGCCGCACCGCGCACCTGCCAGGCCTTGTCTCGCTGTGACAGACGCGTGAGAAGCTTCGCGCCGGCCTTGTCGTCAAACTCGCCAAGCAACGAGGCGGCCAGCACCCGTCCGTCCTGGTCGAGTGAGGTAATCGTCTTCTCGATGGTTTTCAGGATGGGCTCACCCATCCGCCGCAGCCTATCCCGGGCAGCTATGCGCCGGGCGTAGCTATCTCGCCCGAGGGCAGAAACCAGGGCCGCAGCCTGCCGCGAACGAGGAAAGGCGCCGAGCAGCCGCTGTCCAAGCTCTTTGTACATCCAGTGGCTGGCGGCCGACAGATCCATGACCACCTCGACGCCTTGCTGGGGGCTTAGTTCGGCAAGGGCGGCTACTGCCGCCTGCATGTTCTGGTTCCAGCTCTGATCGGTAGCCTGGGCCGCGAAGCCGCTTGCCGCAGCCCCAAGTATTCTACCCGCGATCCGTCCAGCGGCCTCTCTTTCACCGAGTCGCAAAAGAAACGCATCGGCCAGCAACGCCAGCGCCTTGTCCTTGCCGCCCGAGGCCGCGCTCAGCTTGCCGCGGGCGGCTTTCTCACCAAGTTTGCATCGCGCGTAGGCCAGGCCGAGATCGAATTCGGCCTGATTCAGGCGCTCGCGCCTGAAACAGCCCCAGTCGGAATCCTGCCCCCCGTCCGTGTAGATCGTGTCCCGCTTGAGCTTGATATCCGAAGCCCGGCTAAGCAGATCGAGGCTGGCCCGATCGCCGCGTGCCGCGAGCGACAAGGATGCTTGGTAGACGGCCGGGGGATCCTCGGCCGCGACGATCCGTCGAAGCAGCGGTACGACACCCTGGCCCTGCATGCGGCCAAGCGCCCAGGCAATGTTGGTCGCCCACTTCCCGCTGAAACGCGGCCGCTTTTCGGCCGCGACCGTATCCAGCAGCAGCTTTACGCCCGGCTGCCCTGCCACCCCAAGCGCCAGTATCTCGTAGTCGAGAAACCTGGGGCGCGCTCGCCCACCGAGTTGCTTCTCAATCAGCTCGACCGCGGCGGATCCTGAGCACTGGACCAGGTTTATCAGGTTGTCATCGTAGTAGCGTTTCTCGCGCTCGATGTAGGCCACGATGGCCGGAGCGCACTCGGCGGCCCGCAGGCGCCCGCAGAGTTTGACGATCTCGGCGAAGTAGTTGCGATTGGCGGGAATGCCCAGCGCCCGGGCCAGCGCCTTGCGCGAGCGCGCACTGTTCCTGGCGGCAAGCGCCTTGATGACCGCGTCACGAGTGGCCGCCTGCCACTGCGCCGGCAGCCTGCCCCCCTTCAAGAAACGCTCGAGAACCTCGTCCACATCGGGGTGTCCGGTCAGCGCCAGCTGTTGAACCGCCTGGTAGGCCATGCCGGGGTTGATGCCGCCCGGGGTGGAGAGCGCCTCGATAATCTTGGGCGCCGCCCTGCGTCCCATGCGCGAGACGAGTTGCTGGGGGTTGAAGTAAGCGCTGGTGGATTTCTCATAAAACTCGCGTCGCGCAGGCTGCGCCGAGACAACATCGCCTGCAAAAAAAGCGGCCAGCAACACGACCCACAAGAGCCTTGCGTGCTTCATATACCCCTCCTCCACCGTGCCATCACCCACATAGCTCACTATTTGTCAGACGGAAAAGCCTGCGCTCTTCCGCCGCCAAGTTGCTCTCTGATCCTGCCGGGGCGATTGCTTATCAGGGCGTCGATTCCTAGCGTTCGCAGCCTGCGCGCCTCGCTCGGGTCGTCTACCGTCCAGGCGAACAGCAACAGGCCGGCCTTCGTGGCCGACTGCGCAAAATCCTTGGCCAGGCCGTCATGGCGCAGACCCAGGCCGGAAAGATTGGCGCCACGGGCTCTTGTGATTATTGCGGGATCGTAGGGACGATACGATCCGCTCTTTTTATCCTTGTCCGACGTAACCAGCCACAGGACGGGCAGCTTCGGCCGTATGCGCTTGACCTCGACTACTACCTCGAAATGGAAACTGATGACTATCACTCGATCAATCTTGCCCGAGCGCTCGAGCGTCTTTATCAGCAAGGGCACGATCTCGACGCCGCACTTGACCTCTACCAGCAGCTTCTTGCCATCAGGAACGTCCGCCAGGATCTCTTCGAGGAAGGGAATCTTCGCGCCCTTGTAGCGCGCGCCCTTGAAGACGCCGACATCCAGGCGGCGAAGCTCGGCCGCCGTGCTCTTGGCCACATCGAGGTCTTGCCCGGCGGTGCGCCCGGTGGTCGGGTCGTGGATGACGACGATACGCCCGTCGCGCGTCAGCTGAACGTCGATCTCGGCGGCGTCCGCGCCCAGTTCGTAGGCCAGCTTGACAGACTGCAGGGTGTTCTCGGGCGCGAGGTAAGCTGCGCCGCGGTGACCGACGATCTCCATGGCTCCTCCCGGCTGAGCCAGCAGCAACAAGGCAACGATCAGTAAAGAATTGATTCTTGACATGGGCAATAATCCTACCACAGTTATTGTCAGTTCGTCAGATCTGCGTTAGGCTTTCCACGGAATCCGTACACTAACAAGCGAGGTTGTGAACATGATCGGTTTCAGCGCAAAATTGTCGACGGTTGCCACGCTCGTCGCCTGCCTGACTTGGCCGCTCACGGGCTCGGCCCAGGACGCGCCGGCCGAGAAGCAGCCGGCAACATACAAGGCGCCCTCGCGGGCCGATTGGTCGGCCGCGGGCCTCGAACTCGAGGAGTACAACACCGCCTTGCGCTACGAGGTCACGCTCGACGAATGGAAGGAGATGGATCGCAGCCGCCATAACCGCCGGACGGCCGGCTGGGCCTGCATCGGCGTCGCACTTCTGGCGCCGGCCATCGAGGCCACCATCATCTGGGGCGGCGGGGTCGACTACATGCACCACCCGGAGGCCGAGGTCTTCATCGTGGTCAACGTGGCGGCGCTGGCGACGCTGGTAACCGGGATCGTCCTGGCGGCCACGGCGCCCGGCCCCGAAGACTTCAAGCGCCGCTGGCAACGCCAGCAAGACCTGACCGCGCTGCACCTTGTGCCCTCCCCCGGCGGCCTCGGGCTTGGTTTCTCTTTTTGATTTCCCTCGAGCGAAGACCCATGAAAATCCTGTACGGTGTCGTCGGCGAGGGAATGGGACATGCCACCCGGAGCCGAGTGATACTCGATCACCTGTCGCCCGATCATGAGATCATGATCGTGGCATCCGGAAAGGCTGAGGACTATCTGAAGCGCCACTTTCCCGACGTGGTCGAGATCGAAGGCCTGCGCATCTCTTATGAGAAGGGCGCGGTGGACCGCAGCGCCACTTTCTGGGATCTGCTGACCGGGTTGCCCGGTATGGTGCTGCATAACGTCGAGAAGTTTGTCGAGGTCGGTCTCTCGTTTTCGCCCGATCTGGTCATCAGCGACTTCGAAAGCTTCGCCTATGCCTTCGGCCTGACCCACGATATTCCAGTCATCTCGATCGACAACATGCAGGTGATCAACCGTTGTGAGCTGACCGTGGATATCCCGGAAAAATATTCGAACGATTTCCTGTTGGCCAAGTCGATCATCAAGAGTAAGCTGCCCGGCTGTCGGCACTATTTGATCACCAGCTTTTTCTTCCCGCCGCTTCGCAAGAAGCGCACCAGTCTCTATCCGCCTATTTTGCGCCGCGAGATCCTCGAGGCCGAGAAATCGCAGGGTGAACACGTTCTGGTCTACCAGACTTCCAGCTCGGACGAAGAATTGATCTCTGTCCTGAAACAGGTGGACGCTTCTTTTCGGGTGTACGGCTTCCGGCGCGAGGAAAAGATTGGCAACGTGCAACTTATGGATTTTTCCGAGCAAGGCTTTATCGCCGACCTGGCCTCCTGCCGGGCGGTGGTGGCCAACGGCGGTTTTTCGCTGATGGGAGAAGCGGTCTTCCTGGGCAAACCCTACCTGGCGGTCCCGGTCCGCAAGCAGTTCGAACAGGTGCTCAACTCGCTCTACCTGCAAAAACTCGGCTACGGAGAGTTCCAGGAAGTCATCACGCCCGAAAACGTAACCAGTTTTCTGGGTAACAGCGAGCGCTACCGGAGCAACCTGAAGAAACACACCCAGGACGGCAACCGTATGATCACAGAGGCCCTCGACGAGTTACTCGCCTCTTTGCATCACTAAATAATTTCATACTACAGGTTTTCAACGAATCTTCTTTATGGCAGCGGCTGCCGCCCGAATCAGCGGCTGGGCTGAAATCGGTTTACCTACCGCTTTCTTCATCCACAGGTCGGGCAGGATGTTTCCCTGGATGCACATGCGCACCATCTCGGCGGCCAACTTGTGGGTCTTGAAGTAGTTCTCTACCTGGAAGGCGATGATCAGGCCCAGCGGATAGTGGGCCAGGTAGAGCGGATAACTTATCATGTGCGAATAGACGGCTAAAATCGGGCTATCCTTCTCACCGAACAGCGGCGCGTAGTGCTTGTTCCAAACATCCTTGGCGATTCCGACTACGGCTTGGCGCAGCTCGGCGGCCTTGGCTTCGGGGTGGGCATACATCCAGTGCCAGACACCCAGATCGACCAGAGCCACGCCGGCTATCTCGCGCGTTGACCAGAAGGTGTCCAGGACCTTCAGCGCTTCCGTGCGTTCGTCGCTGTTGGCCTTGCCCAAAACCTGCAGGTCGCGAGCCTGGAAGACGAAGGCGAATCCCTCGGTGAAGGCGTTATTGGGTACCCCGGCAACCAAGGTGTGATCGACACGATATAGTGAGAAGATCTGTTCTACGTTGTGTCCCATTTCATGCATGCCGATGTTGAAGCCCTTGTAATTCATGCCTCCAGCCGGCACGCGAGTGCGCAGGTGAGCCTTTTCGGTGCGCATCATCGGACCCAGGGCGTGGCCGGCACCGCGGGCGGGATCGATCTCGATCTTGGCGGCCAAAAAGGCGGCCGTCTTTTTATCGAAGCCCAGGGCGGCGAGAATCGCGGGGATGCCCTTCTGAAAAGCGGCCACGTCCGGGAAGCGTCCTTTCACCAGCTTGTCGAGCTGCTGCTCGTCGATTCCCGCGCGGGCCTTGAAACCGTCGTACCAGATGTCGAAAGGGCGCAGCTTGCGGCCCAGGCGTTTCTCGATCATCTTTGCCATCTTCGCGCCCACCGGAGCATCGAGAACGCTTTCCAAAAGATCGACGATTCGTTTCTCTGGAATCTCGCGCTCGATCTTGAAAGCGCGCTCGATGGCCGTGGGCGCTTCTGGATAGTACGGGTCGAGCAGGCGCTGGGCATGAAAGGCGTCCAAGAAGTGCTCGTAACGCCTGTCGGCTTCCCGCTCGGCCCGCTTGCCGTCAACCGTGTTGGCAACGGGATCCCAGTCTGGCGCGGGATTGTCGATTACCGCGGCCGGGATCTGCTGGCTGATGATGCGCTGCATGATTACGTAGATCATCTCCTGGCGGGGCAGGTTGCCCACCGCATCTGCGTACTCGGCTTTAAGCTCGTCCCTGAGACCCCAGTGGCTGATGAGCTTGAGTCCCTTGCGAAACAGCGGTTTGCCGTTTTTGCCGACCACGTGATCCATGCAGATGTTGTAGCCGGCGATGTAGGTCGAGCCCGCGCTGTCCGCCGCGGCCAGCGCCTGGTTCACGCCGGCCGGCACGCGGTGCGTGAAGCGGGCACAAAGACGCGCCTCGGCCCACTGGCGGCGGCTCCACTTGCCTCCGTCGCGAAGCATATCGTCGAGCGATCTGACGGGAAAGTTTAAAAGAGCAGTGAAGGCAAGCTTGCCGGCGAAGAGATCTTCGCTCAGATGGGCCCCCGGGGCGAAGGCCGCGAAAAGGCGATCGACCGGGACCAGAGGTCCTGTGTCCTCGTGCATCTCGTGCTTGAGCTGCAGGTCGAGAGCCGTCATGTGACCATCGAGTTGCTCGAGCTTATTCTCGTAGCGCGTAAAGAGAGCGTCGAGATCCTTGCCGGTCATAAACTGCGTCAGGCAAAACTTGGCGAACTCGGCGGGATTCCCGTCCCGCGCCTCCCACAAGGCGGCCGCCTGGCGCACTCCGCGCTCGAAGCGCTCTTTCTCCCCGGCGCCGAACCTGGCGTGCATCTGGCCGATGACACCCATGATGTCCTTCTGGTCGAGAAACATCTTGCCTCCCACCCGGCCGGTCGACTCACCCGGCGTGAGAATAAGACACGAAAAGACAAAAAGAAAAACGAGCTTCGCAGCGTGCACGATAACCTCCCTGGCATGAACGTAGTTACATGACATACATCACGAACGGCACCAGTTCAATTGTAACCCGTCCCCATTGTTGATATCTTCAGGCCGCGTATGCCGACGACGACCAACAGAAAGACGCTTTTGGGCCGCAGCATGTCTCCCTCGCCGCGGGTGCAGGAGATGATCGCCGAACCGGCCGCCGAACCCTGTGAACAGGTCTTCGAGCGCGGGGTGCGCGCGGTGCTGTTTTCGGACATCGTCGGCTCGACATCTTTCTTCGAGCAGCACGGCGACGAGGCCGGCATGGCCATGGTCGAACGTCACAACCGGCTGCTGTTTCCGCAGGTCGAGGCGCACAACGGCAGAGTGGTGAAGACAATCGGTGACGCCATCATGGCCTCATACCCGAGCGCCGAAGACGCGGTTCGCTCGGCGATAGCCATGCAGACGGCCCTCAAGGAGCACAATGCCGGCGCGCCGGCCGAGGATCGCATTTCGGTGCGCATCGGCATCAACTTCGGCGAGGTGATCCTCAAGGAGCAGGACGTCTTCGGAGACGTGGTCAACGCCGCGGCCAGGGTGGAGTCTCTGGCGGCGGGCGGTATGATCCTGGTTTCCGATTCGGTGGCGCGGGCCAAAAACCAGATTGCCTGCCTGCCCTACGACGCCGTGTTGGTCAAGGGCAAGCGGGAACCGATCGAGGTCTTCGAGATCGACTGGGATCCGAACGCGCCAGCGGGTGAGCGCGGGCCGCGCCCGTTGGTGCAGGCCGGCGACATCGTCGGGGCTCGCTTCGAGATCGTCTCGCTGCTCGGCGAGGGCGGCATGGGCCAGGTCTACCGCGCCCTGGACCGCGAACTCGACGAAGAAGTGGCCTTGAAGTTCATTCGAGCGGACTTGGCCACCGATCCCGAGTCGCTTGCACGCTTCCGACAGGAGGTCAAGCTGGCCCGCTCCGTGACGCACAAGAACATCTGCCGCATCCACGAACTCTTGCGCATGGACAGGCACACATTCATTTCCATGGAGCTGATCGAGGGACACGACCTGGACGACGTGATCCGGCGCGAGGCGCCACTCGATGCGGAAGCGGCCACGCGCATCATCGGCGGCATCTGCGCCGGGCTGTCCGCGGCCCACGAACGGGGCATCACCCATCGCGACTTGAAACCCGGCAACGTGATGATCGAGAACGAAACGGGCCGCGTGGTGATCACCGATTTCGGCATCGCCCGCCTGGTGTCCGCCAGGCGCGGGCAGACGGAGGCCGGCCTGGTAGTCGGCACACCCGAATACATGTCACCCGAACAGGCCCAGGGTCTCGAGGTTGGCCCGGCGGCCGACATCTACTCGCTGGGAGTGATCGTCTACGAACTGCTGACGGGCAAGCTGCCGCACACGGCGTCCACGCCGGTCGCGGTGGCGCTCAAGCAGGTGACCGAAGAGCCGGCACCGCCGCGCGAGGTGAACCCCTCCATTCCTGCCAATCTCGAGGCGGCTGTCCTGCGCTGCCTGAGAAAGGATCCCGGGCGGCGTTTTGAAAGCGCCCGGGCGCTGGCCGAGGCGCTGGGCGTCGAGCCGGCTCTGGTCGCGACCGGCCGTCGGCGGCTCGCAATCGCGTTGTCCGCGGTCGCGCTCCTGGCGCTGGCTCTGGCCGGCGTCTTCTTGGCCGACTTCTTCACCGAAAAGGGCCCCGGCGGTAACCACGTCCTGCGCAGGCTGGTGTCCAGCCAGGCGCTGGAACAGGCGGCCCGCTGGTCGCCGGACGGGCGCAGCTTCGCTTTCCTGCGCAACGGCGACGTCTGGACGGATCCCTACCCCCCGGCCGCCGGCCCCAGGCGCGTGACTCGCAAGGCCGGGGCTACCGACGAGTTCGACATGGCCGGCCTGGCCTGGGGACGGCGGGGCGACTTCCTGCTGTTTCCCAAGACGCTGGAAGACAAATCGATCCTCCGGCGAACATCGGTCTCCGGCGATTCCGAGCGGACCGTCATCGAGGGAGCCGGCGCCGCCGACATTTCCCCGGACGGGTTGCGACTGGCCTTCACCGCACAGAATGATCATGGCGGCATGGACATTTTCGTCTCTGACCAGGACGGCGCAGACAAGAAGGTCGTGGCGGCCGGCGACGAATCCGTCTCTTATCTCAGGCCGCGCTGGAACCCGGGCGGCGACAGCCTTGCCGTGGTGGCGCACTACCTGGGCTACGCCTCATCGAGAGACATCGGCGTCGTTGAGGTCGGTAACGACAAGCTGCGCCTGCTGACAAACGACGGCCGCAAGAATCTGGCTTACAATACCGATCCCACATGGTCTCCCGACGGCGACTGGATAGTCTATGCATCGAAACGCGGCGGGATCATGTCGCTGTGGTGCGTTCCCGCGGGCGGAGGCGAATCGCTGCCCCTGACCCAGGGCGCGACCCGCGATCAGCGCGGCCCGGACGTCTCGCCCGACGGGGCGACCATCCTGTTCAACACGGCTGAGCGTCGCCTGGACATTTCCGCGCTCGAGCTGGCCGGCGGCCGGGAGACTCACGTCAGTGACGACGTCTGGGTGGATCGCTTCCCGGTCTTCTCACCCAACGGTAAGCGCATTGCCTATCGCTCGCAGCGCGACGGCGCGGGTCCGAAGGGGCGCAGCATTGTCCTCTACGAGCCCGCCGAGCGCGCCGAGGAGATCATCACAGCCCCCGAGGGTATGCGCGATTTCACCTGGTGCGGCGGCGGGCGGCTTGTATACACCCAGACTGTCGAATCCGACCGCAGCCTTGGCAGGGTCGACCTGGATCTGCCCGGGTTTCATGTCCTGGTGCGGGGCTTCCACCGCCTCTGGGCGCCGAGCGCGGATGACACCTGCCGCACGCTCGTTTTCGTCGGCCAGAAAAGCGCGACCGACAGCCGCAGATTATGGGTCGTCCCCGCCGCCGGCGGCGCGCCGCGGCTGCTGCACGAGGAGGCCGGCAGCGAGAGCTACCCGGCGGTCTCCCCGGACGGCAAGTGGATAGCCTATCGCTGGATGCCGACGGAGGTTCGCAGGGCCGAGTCTCGTCTGAAGGTCGCCCCGGCCGCCGGTGGAAAGCCGCGCACGGTATGCAATCAGGCGAGCTTCACCCGCTCGCGACGCCGCATTCGCTGGTCGGCCGACGGGCGCTGGCTTTTCTACATGGAGGCGCTGCCAGCCGGCGCCCGCCTGTGGAAGGTGGGTTTGCGCGGCGGCCGGCCCAAGCTGGTCGCCGAGCTCGGCGACATCCACACTTTCGACTTCGATCTCAGCCCCGACAGCAAAACGCTGGTGTATCCCCACGCAGACTACACCGGCGATCTGTTCGCCATCGAGAACGTAGAGTGGTAGATCAGTCAGCCTACTCGATGACGGGTGCCTATTCCTTGCCCATGCGATGCAAGCGCTCGTCCAACTCTCCCACCAGGCGCCTGCCGACTCTTTCGCTCACATGACCATCGGACTGGGCCTGGCGCAGGGCGGCCTTGCGCACTTGGAGGATCTGCCGGCGCAGTTCGCTGATCTCTTCCTTGCGCATCTGATCCTCGACGTCGCGCGTCTCCGCCCGCTGCCGTTCGAGGGTTCGTAAGTCGTCGTGCAGCTCGGCGTGCAGTTCTTCGTACATCTCCTTGTCGACCGTGCCGGCCTCGCGCTGGCGATCTAGAAAACGCAGGGCCGCCTGCAGACCTCGCAACCGGCCGCGGATCTCCTGCAGGCGTTGCTGCCCGCCGCGTTCCTTGGCCAGGCCCGCCCAGGCTAAAAAACGGCGCATGGTGGTGGCCTGGACCAGCATGCTCAGCAGGCAGGCGCCGAAGACCACGTCGATGGTCAGTGAGCGAAAGGCCCACTCGCGCGGGATGGACATGGCCAGCACCATGGCGATGCCCCCGCGCAGCCCGCCCCAGGTTATGGCCGTGCCCGACCACTTGGGCAACTTACCTTCCAGGCGGCTGATCCAAGGCAGCGTGCTGCCCACCAGAAGCGCGCGCGCGGCGACGAGCGCCAGCCAGACCAGCAATATCGGCAGCCAGTTGCCGGCCAGGTGCGAGGGCCTGACCTCGAGGCCCATCAGCAGAAAGACGAAGGAGTTGGCCAGGAAAACCAGGTATTCCCAGAACGATCCGACCGCCACCCTGGTTGTGGCCGACATGCCGTAGCGCGCGCCGAAGTTGCCGGTCAGCATCCCGGCCGCCAGGCAGGCGATCACGCCCGAGGTATGCGCCTTGTCGGCCAACAGGAAGGAACCGAAGGCAGCCAGGGTGGTAAGGGTGATCTCGATCAGGTGATCGTCGACGCGCGATGTGACCCAGGAAAGCAGGGCGCCGACCGCCGAGCCGATCAGCAAGGCGCCCAGGATCTCCCAGCTCAGAAACTGCAGCACGAAGGTGACGCTGATCCGGGTGTGCTCGTGCCCAAGCCCCAGTGCCACCAGCACGATGCCGAAGACGACCACCGCCACGCCGTCGTTGAGCAGGCTCTCGCCCTCCATCAGCACGCTCAGACGCCGGGGCGCGCCTACCTCGCGCATCAAGGCAATCACCGAGAGGGGATCGGTCGCCGAGAGGACGGCCGCGAGCAGGAGAGCGCCCACGAAGGGCAATTCAAAACCCAGCAGGCTGAAGATGCCGAAAGTCAGTCCTCCGGCGACGAACAGCCCGACCACCAGGCCCGGCGCCGCCAGCGTGACGATGGCCTTCCAGTTGTCACGGAAGTCGTGCAGGTTGAAATGAAACGCCGCCTCGTAGATCAAGATCGGCAAGAAGACGACGAACAGGAGCTTGGGCGTAAGGTGCAGGCCGATATCGAAGCCCGGGTAGAAGTGCTCACGCAAAAGAGAGATAGCCAGCCCGGTCACCACCAATGCCACGGTATAAGGCAGCTCCCAGCGACGGGCGATCATGGCCACCACGCTGGCCAGCATGAGCAGGAAGATAAAAGCGATCGATACCGGCATATTGGTCAAAAACCCTATGCGGACAGCCGGACGGAGTCAACCCCATTAGATGCCACATGGCGTCACGTATATGAGATCGATGCGCCGCTGGATCGGTTGCTTCCAGGTAAAGTCGCAGGGATCTACATGTGCGGCAAATCCAATCATCCCTCCGGGCGCATCAGAGTCGGGAGGACTTCCGGGAGGTGAGTATGTCCATGTTTTCACGCAATCGCTCGCGGGACATGAAAGGTCGCCGGGTCCGTCGCAGGGCACGATTTGACCGGGGATGCCGCACGAGTATTCAGGCAGCGGCTCTTCGTCGAACATTATCGTAGCCAGGTCCGGATCCAGCATGGGCTCACTCAACATGAAGATCCTGGGACAGCTAACGAAGGGTGCCAGTTCCTCAATGGTATTCGAGAAATCCTCGCGGCAGATAGTATCCACGAATCCGAACGTTCCGATTCCGAACATCTGGGCCAGCCGGATAGCCCGTGTTCCGGGAAGCGCTTCACAGTTACCATATGGGCAATCCGCGATCGAGCAAGCCAGCAACACGGCAGCGTCCGGCTCGCTGCCCGCGTAGTCAATGCTGGTGCTGGAAAGATCTTCCGTGTCCTTGACGCCGACGATGGCGGCGAACCTCACCATGCCCTGTTTGTTGTCTTTCAAATCCATCAGGAAGTCGAAGTATTCTGCCACCGGTGTCAGCCGGTATTGCCGGCGTTCGGGATCGCCGGGGTAGTAAGTGCCGCCGGCGGGACCGGCGCCCTTGGCGGCATACGAGCAGATCCTCTCGTCCAACCCCGGGATGCCCTCGCTGACCTCCCCGGGCTCTCCGCAGTCCTCCCCATCGGAGATCAAGATAACCACTAGCGGGACATCGGCCCGCAGAAACCCTGTGTTGTACGAGCCCAGCAGATCAGCACCCAGGGCTCGCCGCATGGCCGCCAGGCCGCGCCGGTAGGGGCAGCCGGAGACGCCCACCAAGGCGGTGCCCCGCTCTTCGGCCTCGTCGTATAGACATTTCAGGTTGTCGCCGGCAACAACCCTGCAGCTTTGGTCCCTGGTGAAATCGAAGATCGGCTCACTTCCCGACCAGGCGATATGGCCGAGCCGGTCCTGGAAGCGGCCGCCCTCGCCGGTCTTGTCCGGGCAGGCATCGGATTCCATGCCCGTGGTGATCACGGCGATGTGGTATTGAGAGCCAAACAGATCTTCAAGCTCCTCGACGAAATACTTAATACTACCTTCGAGTTGGGCCTGCTTTCCCGTCATGGATTCGGCATTGTCGATGACGAAAAGGACATCGATGCGCTGGTCAATGTATATCGTCTGGGTCCAGTGCACCATGCAGTAGCCGAAGGGCGGATGATCCGGAGCTCGCTCCGGGCCGCAGGCCGGATCGAGCAGGAGCGAAGCCAGAATTGCTACGATCAGAAAGATACGCCGCATGTATGCCATCCACTTCCAAGACCCCGGGGCACTCGGTCTCGTCTCAATATTGTACTCTTTTCAGGTGTCGATTTCACTCAATGCCCGAAACATTGTATGCTGCCGCCATGATCATCGACGCTCACGTTCACGTCTTTCCGCCCGAGATCGTCTCGGGTAGGCAGTCGGTCGCTGCGCTGGAGCCGGTCTTCGGGTGGCTCTACAAGGATCCCGGCGCGCGCCTGGTCACGGCCGCGGAACTCGTGGCCGAGCTCGACAAGCAGAAAATCGATGCCGCTATCGTGTGCGGATTTCCGTGGCGCGACACCGGCCGGGCGCGTATGCACAACGACTACATCATCGAGGCCGCCCGCAGACATCCAGGCCGCCTGGTGCCGCTGGCGGCGGTCGATCCGCTGGCCCCGGGCGCGCTGGACGAGGCCCGCCGGGCGCTTCGAGAGGGGGCCGCCGGCCTTGGCGAAATCGGCGTCTACCAGAACGACCTGGCCGAGCCCGTGGTCATGAAGAAGATGCGCGAGCTGGCCAATCTTTGCTACGAGGCCGGTTGCCCGCTTTTGCTGCACACCAACGAACCGGTCGGGCACCGCTACCCAGGCAAGAGCCCGATGACGTTGTCCGGCCTGTACGAATTGGTCCAGTCCTGCCCCGACACCCGCTTCCAACTCGCCCACATGGGCGGGGGAATCTTTTTCTTCGAGCTTTTGAAAAAAGAGGTGGCAAGTGTATTGGCCAACTGCGTCTGCGATACCGCCGCAGCGCCGTTTCTCTACCGGCCGGACGTCTACCGCATCTTCGCCGAATTGGCCGGAGAAGAGCGGCTGCTCTTCGGCTCGGACTTTCCGCTTCTGGGCATCGACCGCTACCGCAAGGAGTTCAGCCTGTCCGGAATCTTGAATGAGTTTTCGGACAAGATAATGGGCGAAAACGCGAACAGCTTTTGGAGCGTGGGGACTCGAGACCCCTGAAACCGCCGTTTTTTCGCTGTTCCGGGGCATACAGGCGACAGTTCAAGGCACTGATATACAAGCGCTAAATCGCGAAGCAACCCCTGGACGCCTGCAAACCGATCTGCGCCGGGAGGCAGTGTAGACACCAGACCCCACGAGACGATGGTCGCAGGCCTGCCCGGGGGCGCTTATTGTTGGATTATCATGTTGTAAATACTGCCTTTATTTGTTTTCAGGGCGGCATGCCGAGATCTGGCTTGATTCTTGCTCTTCTTCAGAGACGTAATGAACCTCGCGAAACAAAACAATATTAATAAT
>DATKYQ010000049.1:0-45729 GCA_035528415.1 Myxococcota bacterium
GCGGTACAGAAAAAAATCAAATAATTCAAAAACAAGGGGAGCATACAAAGAAAAACTCATCTACCCGGCACAGAACAGCCATAATCAATGTGACATTTTCCCTGGGCAGTTAATGTGACATTTGACCTGGGCTACGACATACTAATGGCGATTGAACGGCTTTTTCAGCGCGCGGCCAGGATCCTGATGCCGCGCGGGGGCACTTCGATATCCGCGCAGCCTTCGCCCGGCCCGGCCGCGCAGCCGGTCGAGGCTACCTGGAAGAGCGAGTCCGGATCCAGCAGATCGTAAAGTGTCGTGCCCGGAGCGAAGCCGACTCTCATGTCGGCGCCGGGGACGGCGGTGTGGCTTGCGCTTTCCTCGCCCAGGTTCATGACCACTAAAATCGTCTCATCTTGGTGCGCGCGCTCGAAGGCGTAGATGCCGTGGTCATCGCCGCCCGTACCGCGGGTGCTCCAGCGCACCTCAAGTGTCCCGCGGCGCAGGGCGATGTGCTCCCGGCGCAGGGCCGTCAGCTCGGCTATGTAGCTGAAAGTCGGGTTGCCGGTGTCGTATGGCCGCCAGAGGGTGTCGTCGACGCCGTCGCCGTCGGCGTCGTAGGTCTTCTGTGACAACTGCGTGTGGTTGTCCTTCCAGACTTTCGTTTTGTAGTTGTCGTTGTCCCAGAGGGTCTCGCGGTTGGCCGGGTCGTTGCCGCCTTCAAACTCCTGCTCGACCCCGTAGTACAAGCAAGGTATGCCCTCGGTGGTGAAAAGATAGCCCAGCGCCAGGTGCAATAGCTTGCGCTTCTCGCTCTGCGGCCAGTCTTGGGGCATGAAGTAGAGCAGGCGGCCGACGTCGTGGTTGGACATGAAGTTGACAACCAGTTCGCGCGAATTCAGAAGGCGGCCGTCTTCGCCGGTCGGGCCGCCGGTCTTGCCGTTGCCGTCGTAGAGAGCGTCTTCGATCTGCCCCTCGCCGCAAGGGTCGTGATCGCAGCCCGATCTGCGGCAGTGCAGGCGCTCGATCTCGCATGTACGGCCGCCGTCGCCGAGCAACGCGCCCCTGAAGACGGTGAAGTACTGCGAGAAGTAAAAGACCGAATCGACTCCCTGGCCCCGAGTGTATGCGCCTAGCAGGTTGTCGCTTCCGTCGAAGGCCTCGCCGAACATGAAAAAGTTATTCTTGCCGGCTTGGGCTGCGTGCTCACGGATGCGCGGGCAGAAATCCTCCCAGAAACCCTTCTCGACGTGCTTTAAAGTGTCGATCCGGAAGCCGTCGAAATCGCCGATGTCGATCCAGCGGGCGAAAACGTCATAGAGGGCATCGCGCACGTCCTGTCGCCAGGTGGCCAGGTCTTTCAGACCGCCCGGAAAATCTCCCAAGACTTCCTGCTCGCGGCGGCAGGGGTCGTCCCAGGCGCAGCCCCACTCGGGGCAGGCGCATACCTCGGGCTTGGTCCAGACGGTCACCCGGCCCTTGAGGTTGTAAGCGTAGTCGTGGGCGAACAGATCGGGCACCGGCGCCAGGCGGTTGACGCTCGGGTCGTGGGCGAAGACCACCGGCGCCTCGCCCGAGGG
The DNA here is from genome assembly GCA_035528415.1 of Myxococcota bacterium. GTDB lineage: Bacteria > Myxococcota > B64-G9 > B64-G9 > B64-G9 > DATKYQ01. The sequence goes on from DATKYQ010000049.1 coordinate 1,560, forward strand.
GCCCAGTGAGGTCCAGGCCTGGATGCCGTCGCGGTTGAAATCCGGGTCCCATTCCAGGATACGGGTCAGGTCGCTTGGCGATGAGGCCTCGCCTATGGGCACTATCCGGCCGCCCTGGCCGATGAAGAACTCGTCGGGCTGCCCGTTCTTGTTGATGTCGTAGTAAAACACCTGCCCGACGTGGTTGGTTACGATATCCAGAATTACTTTAATACCGTGCGTGTGGGCCGCGTCGGTCAGTTCGCGTAAAGCGGTCAGATCTCCGAAGTGGGGGTTTGGACGGGTGAAGTCCTGTGTCCAGTATCCGTGGTAGGAGGCGAAGCCGGCGTCCTGTTCGACGTTCTTGACCACCGGGCTGATCCACAGGGTGGTTACGCCCAGGGCTTCGAGGTAGTCGAGATGATCTATTATCCCGCGCCAGTCGCCGCCGTGATAGGCGGAAGGATCGCGGGTGTCGACGTTGTAGTCGTTCGAGTGATCCCCGTCGGCGAAGCGGTCGGTCATTATCTGGTAGACCACCTCGTCGCGCCAGTCTGTTACGTTGTCGGTGAGCGGCTGGGAGCCGGGCTCGGGTGGAGTCATACAACCCGAAAGGGCCGAGAAAAGAAGCAGGGTCAACAGGCATGATTTGCGCATGGCGTTACTCCTGGTAGCGGGAGCTGTGGAACCACCACTCCACGCTGACTCCCAGGTAGTGTCTGAGCGCGTGTGCGCGCCGGGGATCGTCCGGCGCGAATGTGCGCAGGGCGGCATCGTTGAGCATGCTGACAGCGTAAACCAGGCGCAGTTGCGGCCGGGCATAACTGCCCTTGCCCAGCGACAGGCTGGGCATCAGGCCCAGTTCGAACGCCAGCGGGCATTCCTGGCTGTTCGTCTCCGGCGACAATCCGTTGGGCCTCAGATATTGCAGGTTGACCTCGCCGATCAGATGGAAGTGCCGGGTCACGTACCAGGCCGGGCGAAAGGCAATGCCGGTCTCCCAGGCGTCGTCGCGATCGTAGACCTCGGGGTCGGCGTCCTTGAAGTAGCGCACATAGGCGCCCAGCAGCAGACCGACGGTCTTTTGCAGCTCATAGTTGGCGGACAAGCCCATGATGACCTCGCTGGCGCCGGTGGTCTTCTTGTCGTTGTTGAAGTCTACCGGCACCGCCAACTCGTCGTAGGCGCCCAACCCCGATCCGTAACGGGCGAAGAGATTTACGTGGTTGTACTCGCCGAAGCCGTAGAGGCTGGCCTCGGCCCCGGCCAGCCAGCCGAAGTCGGCCGGTAACTTCTCGTCGTGGTCGTCTGCGGTTCGACGCGTGCCGGGTGAAAGGCTGTGCGCCTCGCCGTAGATCACCGCCTTGAGGCGCAGCTCTGTGCCCAGCGAAAAGTTGTGCTCGCCGCGCAGCGAAAAGATCGCCCTCCCACGATCCATGAAAAGCACCTCGCGGGTGCCGATCTCCTCGTCCGGCACGACGATGGTCTGGGTCATGAACTTGTCGTCCAGGCGATTCAGACCGGCATGCAGCCTGATGTTGCTGTGTCCGAAAAAGTAGGCCGCCCCGCCGCCTACCGTGTTCTGCTCGTCGAGAGGCCAGAAGTCCAGCAGGTAGATGTCGTCGCCGCGATACATGCGCGAGCCGGCCCAGATGTTCAGGCCGGGCAGCAGCGCGTTTTGCACCTCGAGGTACAGGTTGCGTATGGCCATCTCGGCCGCGAAGTCGCCGTTGAAATGGAACATCTTCTCGCCGAAGGCCAGTGTGAACTGGGTGTGGAAGGTAGCCCCGCTCGATGGAACCTTGTGATCGTAAGAAAGATCGATCTCGGCATATGGAGCCTCGAGCAGGCGCGGCGGATGGGCCACCAGGCGCACCTGGCGCCCGGTTCCGCCGCGCAGGTCGGAGCCGACCGAGGCCCGCCCGTATGAGCCGAACTGGAAGTGTTCGAGAATATCCGAGTCGTCTTCGCCGGCGGCGGCGACGGCCGGGAACAATAGGCATACGGAAACAACGAGGCGTATAATCAGTCCAGGACGCATTTCAGACCCTCCACGTGATAGCCGTCCGCGCAGCGATCGCACAGCTCGCCGGCATAGCCGGTCTGGCAATCACAGAAAAACCCGCCGTCCTGCGGGCGGCAGGTTCCATATAGACAGGGACTCTGGCTGCAAGGATCGCCTGGCACGCAGATCAGCCCGTCCTCCGTGTAACCCCGGGCGCAGCGGTCGCACAGCAGCCCGGCGTAGCCCTGATCGCACAGACAGTGATCGGAACCGGCGCTGGCCGCGATGCAATCGCCGTGGATGCAGGGATCTTCGTCGCAGTCTATGGCCGGCTCGGGACAGTCCTCGCCGTAGCCGTACGAGCAGTTGCCGGAAGGTTTCTCGCCCGGATCCCAGAAGTCGGGCGGGTGCAGGTCGGCGTCGTCATAATGGCCCGCGTCGGGATTGTCGTCCGGCAGGCCGCCGCAAGCGGCGGTCAAGAGCATCAAGCAGGCGCAAGACAGAAAGGCGCTGGATTTCATGGCGAGATCTCCTGGCAGGCGGGTTCGGAAAGTATGACGGCCGAGCCGCGCGGCGCAAGCGTCAATTCGATGGATCTCCCCTCGGCCGAGACGGCGGCGCCGAACAGGTCGCCGAAGGCGGCCCGGTCAGAAAGCGTAATGTCGGCCGGCAGGGAGATCGTAAGTGAACGGGGAACGGTGGCCCGCGACAAAGCGACGATGGCCGGAAATCCGTCGCCGGCGTCGCGGGCGTAGACGTACAGGTTCTCGTTGACGAAGAGCGTCCGGCGCAGACCGCGCCTGAGTGCTCGTGAACAGGCCCGGGCGCGGCCCAGGCGCGCAACGTGCGCGAGAACCGCAGCTTCGCGCGTGTCAAGCTCACTATCGAAACGCATCTCGCGCCGGTTGTCGGGGTCGCCGGCCCCGGGCAGCCCGATCTCGTCGCCGTAGTAGATCACGGGCGCTCCGGTCTGGGTGAGCAGGAAGGTCCATGCGATTTTCAAAAGATCGTAAGGCTTGTCACTCTCGGGTGTGGGCGCGGGCTTGGTGCGCGGCTGCCAGAGCGGGTCGCCGTTCATGTCCGAGACAAAGCGGGCAACATCGTGGTTGCCCAAGATAGGCGCCATGACCGCTCCCGAGCCTTCCCAGGCGGCCGCCGAGGCGCGCACCTCGTCGTCCAGCTCGCTCATGGCGATGCGTCCGGCTAAAGCGTCGCGCAGCGCCCACATGACCGGAAAGTCGAACTGTCCCGAGAGCCCGTTGGGGCCCAGGTAGTAACGGATGATCGGCTGTCCGCCTCGCTCGGTGTAGGTTTCGCCCAGCAGAAAAACCGGCGTCGGTCCGGCTTCGGGTCCGCGGCGCAGGGCGGAGCGCAGCCCACGGATAACCAGGCGCGGCATCATCGGCACGGCGTCGATCCTCAGTCCGTCGAGATCGAAGCGATCGATCCAGTAGAGCAGGTCGCCGACGACTTGCTCTACCTCTTCTGTTCTTGCGAACGACAGGTCGGGCAGGAAAGAGGTGAACCAGCACTTCTCGATCGAAGTGTTCCAGGGGCAGCTCGTACCGCAAATACAGTCGCCGCCCGGATGGTTGAACCAACCGTCGGCCTGGTGCTGTTTCCAGTAAGGATGCTGGTTGTGCACGTGGTTGGGCACGGCGTCTAAAAGCAGCCTTATGTCTCGCGCGTGAGCCGCGGCCACCAGTCTTTCCAGCGCCTCGGCGCCGCCGAAGCGGCTTTCTATGCTGCGCGGCTCGGACGGCCAGTAGCCGTGATAGGCCCGGGAAGGATAACCGTCTCTCCCGATGAATTCGCCCTCGGGATTTTCATAAAGCGGCGAGAGCCACAGGACGTTGACGCCCAACTTTTCGAAGTAGCCGTTTTCGACGGCCTCGCGCACACCGTCGAGATCTCCGCCGTGGAAGTCGGCGATGCCCGCGCCGTGGTCGAGGCCGGCGCCTGCTTTGCGGAAACGATCGATCATTACCTGGTAGATAAGAGCGTCGCGCCAGTCGAAGGGAGTTTCCTCGATCCAGAAGGGCACACAGATGCCCTCGGAGGCGACGCCCAGCCTGTCGCTTGCGGATATGGTCAGGCGATGCTTTCCGGCAGGCAGGCCCGAGGCGCTGATCGAGATGTCGCCGGGAGAACCGTCGGCCCAAAGATCGAGCGCAACGCCGTCTTCGCATCTTGCCGAAACAGAGCCGATATCCATAGCGGCACCCGAGCCGGCGCGAAGGAAAAGCACGCCGGCTGTCAGGCTTCCGTCCGGGCCGGTTTCGAGCGCGTCCAGTTGCAAGGCCGGCTTTGCGCAGTCGGGGATCAGGACGGCCGAGTTCTCGCGTCCCTGTGCGTCAAAGAGAGTCAGCGGGTTGAACTTGTCTAGATAAGTCTCGGCCTCAGCCTGGATGCGGTACTGGTGAAAGCCGGGAGTGGTCTCGATCACGGCGCTGTAGATCCCGTCCTCGTCCTTGTCGGCAAGCTGCAGCCCGCCGGGCGTCCAGGCGTTGAAATCTCCGACCACCGAGGCCGGAGCGGAAATCTCCCCGGGCTCCCAGAAGACGAACGCCCGGCAATCACGCGCATAGCCGGGAGGAATTGTTGGCCGAGAACACGCGCTCGACAGAAGAGCAACGGTCACCAGCGCGGCCGGTACTCTCATTGCGCCTCCCATGAGCCACAGACGGGATCGGCAGGGCGCGGCGACTGGCGATCAAGCAGCGCCAGCATGTAGGCCCCGGCACCGAAGCCTACCATGGGCGTCTCACCCAGGTAGTCGCCGCTGGTCGGATCGTACAACTCGGCGATCATACCGTGGTTGAAAAGCGCCTGGGCCGTGATCCAGTCGAGCAGCCTGTCGGCCGCCTGGACTTGCCCGGCCAGCCTGAAGCCGGAAGCGACGCGCAGATCGGTAAAGACCCATTCCTGGCTGTCGTACCAGCCGCCGTCGTCGTTGCGGAAAAACCCAAGCCCATCAGCCACCCTGAGATTGGCGTCGAACATGGCAAGCGTGGCCGCGGCCGTGGCCGCCGCCGGATCGAACAGCCGCCAGTTGAGCGCCTCGACCACGGCCATGTCGTGATAGCCGCTGCCGCCAATAAGTTCTTCGTATGAGCTTGCCAGGACTCGCCCGCCGTCGGTCACGTTGGTGGCCAGGGCGTCGCGGATCGATACCGCCGCGTTCCGATAGGTGTCGGCCAGCGCGTCTTCACCTCTGTCATGCGCCATGGCGGAGGCCCCACACAATCCGCGCGCCGCGGCCAACGAGCTGAAGCTGTAACGTTTCTGATTGCCGTTCCAGTGAACCTCCCAGATCGACGAGTCGGCCGAAATCAGTCCGCTGGCCGGATCGACCAGTGACACGAGCGCTCCTGCAATGCGGTCGCGAATCACTCCCCAGTTGTCATCGAGCAGGCTGGTATCGCTCGAGGCCGCGACATACTCGCCGAGTGCCCACAAGAAAAGCCCGAACCCGTCGAACTCGATGTTGGGCCCGTCGACGTTGATATCGCTCTCTTCCTTGCCGCGGCCGAAGTAGCGCGTGACACTGACCTGGTAGGGCACCCCGACGTAGTCCTGGTAGTACCCCGAGTCGGCGGCCAGCACGAAACTCAGCGCGGCGCGCGCCTCCGCCAGGTGCCCGCTGCGCACCAGGGCCACTATGGAGTAAGCCATGTCGCGCACCCAGCAGATGTTCCAGGCGCCCGGAGGCAGGCTGGCGACAATCTGCCCTCGCGCGAGCTCACTCGTCTCCCAAACCTGCCCCTGGCGCAGGATGGCCTCGGACTGGCGCCAGGCCAGAAGCTCGGCGGCGGAAAGATCCGCGGGCGGATCGTTGCGCCAGGCTTCCCAGGCCGCAAGGGCAGCCGTCAGAGTTTCCTCGGCTGTTGTGTTCTGATAGGCCTGCTCGACGTCGGCAAGCAACCCGTCTTGATCGCCCGCACCGTCGAAGGCGCTGACCACTCCGAACCAACCTATCTCGCCGGGCGCCAGCTGGAAATCTTTCTGGAAGCCGGCCACCCGATCGTCGCCGACGCCGCTGTCCGTATCGTCTGCGAGATCGGTCCCCGCCTGCAATGCCTGCCATGGATTGTCGGGAGTGCAGCCGTGATGGCTGGCCGCGCCCAGCGGTCTGTGCAGCAGCAGGCCTGCGGGACCGCTTTCGAGATAGGCCCCGCCGGCCGATTGATAGACGATGCGTTCGCCGTCGAAGCCGGGGTTGACCGGGTCGGCGCCGCCGGTCGAGCCGAGGTGAAAGTTGTGCAGGCTGTAGAGCGATACATCGCTTGTGGTGTCTCCGGTGTTCGTCACCCGTCCGACAAGCACCATGGCGGGCCTGGCGAGTTTCCAGGGGGCGTAGATGTAGCTGTCGACCACGAAGGTCGAGACTCGTTGCACCAGGTGGATGATGCCGCTCTCGGCCAGGTACTCGGCGCGCACAACGTCGGCCTGGTCGAGCCACAGGTTCAGGCCGGGGGCACGCAGGCCCAGGTACGAATCGTAGAGCAGGTCGCGCGTGCTGATGTTCTCGTCCCAGTTGCGGTAGAGGTGCTCGGTGAAGGTGTCCGCCTTGGCGGCGGCCAGATCGTAAGCCACGGCCCCGTGGCCGTTGGCCGAGACCAGTGTGTAATAAGATGCGTGCGCAACCTGGCACAGGTCGGCATCGAGGTCGCAGTCGGGCAGACAAGCGCCGCCATCGTCGTGGTAGCCGTGATCGCAGCTACAGACGTAGGAGTCACCCGCGGGCGCGCACTGTCCGCGGTGGGACTCGTTGCACGGGTTGGGATCGCAGGGGTCGGTGGAGTCGGGCAGGCAGGCGCCGTTGTCGTCGTGGTAGCCCGGATCGCAGCTGCAGACGTAGGAGTCGGCCGCGAGCGCGCATTGCGTGCGGTTTGCGGCATTGCAGGGGTTGGGATTGCAAGGGTCGGGTTGGTCGGGTGCGCAGATCAGCCCTTCTGGATGGTAGCCGTCTTTACAACTGTCGCACAGCGCGCCGGCGTAACCCGCGTCGCACTCGCAACTCTCATGGCCCGCTGTCACCCGGCATATGCCGTGGACGCAGGGATCCGAGTCGCAGGGCTGGTCTGGAATACAGGCGCCGTTGTCGGTGTGATAGCCCGCGGCGCAGACGTTGCATAACTCACCTGTCCAGCCGGCCTGGCACTGGCAGGCTCCCAGTTCGGCGTTCTGGATACAGTCGCCGTGGAGGCAGTCGAGGCCCGCGCACCAGTCGGGGTGACACACCAGGCCCAGGTCCACGAAGCCCGGGTCGCAGTCGCAGACCGGAAGTTCCTGTTCGATGCGGCAGCGTCCATGCAGCGAGCAGTCGACGCCAAGACAGGCGTCGTCCCCCTGTGTGTCGCAGCCCGGGCCCACCAGTGCGATGGTCAAACAAAGGATCGCCGCCCGCCGGTATGCCATTTCTTACTCCATGACCAAGACGGCCGAGTCATGTCCGGCCAGGCTGACCTGGACGGCGCCGCCGCTCACGGTCGCCGTGGTCTCGTGAATCACTTCCCGCAGGCTGGCTCCGTCGCCGATGCCTGTGGCTCCTAGCGGGATCGATATCGACTGGCTGCCGGTGCGCCGGTTGAAGACCACGATTGCCTTGTCGGCGCCGTCCGTGAGCGCGTAGGCCCAGACCAGCCCGTCCGGTTCGAGCAGAAGTTGGCTGCGCGAGCCGCGGCGGAACGAGCTGTGCGCGTGCCGGGCGGCCGTCAGCTTCTCGAGCTGCGCCAGCGTGTCCTGCTGGTACTGGTTGAGTTCGGCGCCGAAGCGCATGAACTTGCGGTTGTCGGGATCTCCGGCACCCTCCATGCCGAACTCGTCGCCGTAGTAGATGAGCGGGATGCCTTGAACGGTCATCAGGAATGTCCAGGCCAGTCGCAGGCGCTGGTAGGGCCCTGGGGAAGACGGCAGGGCGGGAGGACTCGTCCAGCCCTGCTCCTTGGAATCGTTGCCCCACATGTCGGCGATGTCGCCGGCGGCGTGCGACAGCGCCCGGCAGACGTCGTGGTTGCCCAGGAAGTTGGACATGACGGCCTGTCCGCCGTAGTAGCCCTCGTTCCACTGAAGCATGCTTTCCAGGCTGCGGAAATCCTGCTCCTCGCGCAGGAAGGTCTTGATCACCTGCCAGTAGAGCGGAAAGTCGAACTGGCCGTCGAGCATCTCCGGGCGCACGTAGTGCTTGATCAGATCGGCGCCGGCCTGGTCCTCGCCGACGAAGGTCTCGCCGACGATATAGAAGCGCAGGCCGCTGGTCGAGACGCTCTCGTTGATCCGGGCGCGCAAGGCGAAAGAGAAATCGTCGATCATGTGCTTGACCGCGTCGAGGCGGAATCCGTCGATATCGGTCTCCTGGATCAGCCAGATTGCATGCTCGACCACCGTGTCGAGCACCGCCAGGTTGCGGTAGTCGAAGTCGGGCAGGTAGTCCGCGAACCAGCAGTTGATCGGCTGGTCCCAGCCGCAGATGTACTTGTCGTGGAACCAGGGAGGGTCGTCCTGGGCGTGCGCCTGCCACAGGGGACTGTCCTGGTGGACGTGATTGGCGACCAGATCGACGAGCACGCGGATACCGTGCTGGTGGGCCGTGCGCACCAGTTGTTTGAAATCGGCAAGCTCCCCGAAGTGGGGATCGACGGGCAGCACGCCCGCAAGCTGGTTGTCTAAGCGCCAGCCGGTCGAGATCGGCCAGTAGGAGTGGTAGGCCGAGTACATGCGCCCGTCCGTGCCCAGGCCCGCCCCCGCGGTATTCTGGCTGGCAGACGAGATCCACAGGGCATTGACGCCCAACTGGTCGAAATATCCCGCTTCTATCTTGGCGCTAATCCCGGTCATGTCGCCGCCCTGCCAGTTGGCCTTGGGGTCGACGCCGGCAACAGGCTGGTCGTTTGCCTCGTCGCCGTTTACGAAGCGATCGGTCAGTACGAAGTAGAGAATGGCATCGGCCCACGAGAAGGATTGGTCCTCTACCCATAAGGGCACGTAGAGCAGATCGGCCGCACGTCCCTGGCTGTCGGTCGCTGTCAAGCGGTAAGTGTACTTGTCGGGCGTAAGTCCGTCATCGTCTATCGTGAAAAGGCCGCTTGCCGGATCGTAGCCGGCGCTGATGACTGTGTCGTTGCGCGTGAGCTGGACACTGGCCGGGTCGAGGCCGGCCCCTTGGGCGCCGTCGATGTAGCGCACCTGGAAATAAATCTGCCCGCCGGCAACCTGTGGTTGGCCGGTGAGAAGCAGCGCGGGCCGGTCGCAGTCGGCCACGCGCAGGCGCGAGTTGCGTACCCCGGCGATCCACTCGAAGTAGGGGTCGGCGGGATCCTCGAACCAGTTGTCGCGGCCCTGGTCGTAAAGCTTGTAGGCGTAGTCACCTGGCGGCAAGTCGAGTGTGACCGAGAAAGTGCCGTCAGCGTTACGAGTGAACGGTGCCGAAAGATCCCAGTCGTTAAACTCGCCGCGAATGTAAAGAGCCGTGATCGTCTCGCCCTGGGGATCGTAGTCGACCTCGGTGGCGCACGATCGCACCCCGACGCAGGCCGCCTCGCCCGAGGCGTCACTGCAACTCAGTTCGCCGCAGTCGAGCCCTGATGTCTGGCAGGTCACGAGGCAGCTGTTGTCGTGGTCGTTGTCCTGGTAGCCGGGCTCGCATGTACAAATCGCCCCGCCGGCTACGACGCCACACTGCCCGTGGCCCGAGCAGGTCACCCCGTCGCAGGGGCCGCCTATGCACCAGGCGGTGCCCGACGAATCGTCGCAATCGACGGCCGCACAGTCTATCAAGCTCTGCGCCGCGGCCGTCTGGCAGTCGGGCAGGCAGGTGTTGTTCGAGTCGTTGTCCTGGTAGCCGGCCTCGCACAGGCAGGTATAGCCGTAGAGCCCGCCCGCCTGGCAGCCGGACTGGTGATCTTGCGTGCAAGGATCCGGGTCGCAGGCCGTGTCCAAAACGCACGCGCCGTCATGATCGTGGTAGCCCGAATCGCAGGCGCAGTTGTAACCGTTGCCTGTGACCGTGCAGATGGTGCGATGCTGTTCGTTACAAGGATTGGGATCGCAGGGTCCGGCCACGTCGGGCACGCACGAGAGCCCCTCTTCGTGGTAGCCCGGGGCGCACTGCTCGCAGGTGTCGCCGCTGTAGCCGGCTTCGCAGTTGCAGGTTGCCACTCCGCCCGACTGGCTGCAGCTTCCGTGGGCGCATGGATCCGGATCGCACAGGCTGTCCGTTACGCAGCGCAGATCTGCGGGATGGTAACCCGGCGCACAGGCGTCGCACACTGCGCCCGTATAACCCTGGTAGCAGTCGCACTGCGGCAGGCCGCCGACCGAGCGACACACTCCGTAGACGCAAGGGTCTCCCTGGCAGGGCGAGCCGACGATACAAGTCAGGCCATCGAGGCGGTAGCCGGGAGCGCAGCTGTCGCACAGAGTATCTGTATAGCCGGGCTGACAATCGCAGACGGCGTTCTTGCCCACCGCCCGGCAGGTGCCGTGGACGCACGCCGACGATCCGCAGGGATCGTCGATGCAATCAAGGCCGTCAGTCACGTATCCCGGGTCGCACAGGCAGGTGGCTTGCGAGTCGGCAACGACGCAACTGCCGTACGCACCGCAGTCGACCGAGGCGCAGGCCGAGCTCTCCCCGCTCGAACAGCCGGCAGCTCCAAGCAGCATCACGGCCAACGGCAAGAGACCCAGGCGATAGACGAGTGATTTTTTCATTTACTTCCTCCGTCATCGACATAGACATGCATCAAAGGCGTACGCGACAGGTTGCCTCGGGAGTCCGTGGCCGAGATGAAGTAATCTATTAGTTTGTCGCCGAGGCTCAAAAGCTGAGCCGTGAACTGATCGGCCTGATAGACCGGTTGCGGATTTGCCTGCGAGGGGATCGACTCGCCCGTCATTTCGATCTCTTGCCAGGTGCCGCCCGAGTAGATTTCGTTGGCAGCATCGCGCCGGCCGTCTGTGTCTATGCGGTAGAGCAGCTTGACCGACGAAAGCCCTGAGACGTCGTAAGCCAGCGTCCAAACCTCGAAATCGGGCCCCGGGTTGTAGGGCTCGCGCTGCGGCGGGTAGATCGCCGGGCCGACGGTGTCCTGCCCGCCTGAGATGACCGGGTCTGCCTCGGCCACCGCCAGGTTGGCAGCCCGGGTGGGATGGCCGTCCCAGAGACCGTCTTGAGAGTTGTCCCAGTACCAGTAGCAGGAGGTCTGGCCGTTTAGCAGGTAGTGCCAGGCCCGATCGGTATGGTTGCCGTCCCCGGCGACGATGGACGCGATGTCGGTGTGCGGCTGGATGTCTTCGGCGGTCAGGACGCGATTGGTGGCAGCGATGATCACCGACCAGGAGTTGCGATCGGGCGAGTAGCCGTCGGCGCCGGGATCCCCGTTCCACTTGGCGAACTCGGGATCGCCGTTGTCCGCCCCGCTCCACGAGCCGTCCTCGACGTGGATCACGTCGTCCGGATCGGGCGGGAAAAGATCGAGGTAGTCCTGGATGGTGGTGGCCACGAAGCGATCGGGCTGCGCGCTGACCCAACTAATGAAGGCCTGGAAGTTGCCGTGGTAGTAGCTGTCGCTGCCGCCGCCGTAGTTGTCGCCGTCATGGTGCAGCACGACCAGCATCGGGTGCAGCGGGTCGTCGTTCTGTTGCTCGTACTGGCTCATGACCGCCTCGTACTGCAGCGCCCCGAAGCCGCCCCGGGCGTCTTCGTTGCCCTCGTAGCGGGCCGCCGGCACGGCGACGATCTTCTGCGCCTGCCCGCTTTGCGGGTCGGTGTACTGAACGTAGTGCGGCTGGTAGCCCCAGGGGGCCGAGACGGCCGAGGGCGCCCACAGGCCGTTGAGCTGTACCCAGGACGTTGTCGCCGTGTCGAATTGGTCGGCCTGGTTGGGCGGCGGCAGGTTGGATTCCGGACGGTAGGGGTAGTCGACGTGGGCCCGGTCGAAGTGGATGTTGTCCACCAGCGTCCATTCGATTCCAGCGGCCGCCAGAGCGGGGATCATCCGCTCGGAAAAAGCGCACTCCGGGGGAAAGATGCCGCGGCTCGGGGCGCTGCCGAAATGCGAAAAGGCTGCCTGGCGGTGGGCGGCGATCTGCAGGCCGATAGTTACCGGATCGACCAGACCCATTAAAGGATGGTGGTAGCCGAACTCGACTATCTCCAGACGCGGGTTGCCCTCGACCGTAAGCCACGTTTGAGCCTCACGCCAGGCGGCGGTCCAGTCGGTAAAGCCCGCGCCGGCTCCGGCCATGTTGTCCAGGTTTTCCATCAGCGATCCCGAGAAAGAGACCTGTGCGCCCATGTGGGGCAGGGCGAGGCCGGCCTCCACGGCGTCGCGCGGCCAGCCGGTGTATGGCCCGCTGCGATCGAGGTGGATGGTGTAAAGTGAAAAACCCATCGAGTTCGCGGCCTCAGTCTGGACGATGCTTTCGTATGGCCAGTAGACGGGCTGGTGCATGTGCCACAGGAATGAGATGTAGATGGGCGGCTTCACGGCCGGGACGCAGACGGCTTCTCCCGAGCGATCATCGCATATCTCGCCGGACTGGCACTGCAGCCCGGCAGTCGCGCAGGTCGGAGCGCAATCGCCGTCCGCGTCGTTGTCCTGGTAGCCGGAATCGCACTGGCACTCATGACCGCCATCCTGCTCTACGCATGTCGTGCGGTGAATTTCGGTGCAGGGGTTGGGATCGCACGGGTTCGAACTCACAGGCAGGCAGCTCAGCCCGTTGGGTTCGAAGCCCGCGGCGCACTCGTCACACCAGGCGCCGGCGTAGCCCGTCAGGCAGTCGCAGGCGGGCTCTCCGTTGAAGTCGTGGCAGTCGCCGTGGGCGCACGGGTCGGGATCGCAGGCCGAGTCGCGCACGCAGCGCAGCCCCGTGGCATGATAACCGGAAGCGCAACTGTCACACAGCTCGCCAGCGTAGCCGCTTTCGCAAACACAGCTTGCGGTCGAGGAGATCACCGCGCAGGCGCCGTGCACGCAGGCGAGATCGTCGCAGGGCGAATCCGGAAGGCAGGCCATTTCTTCGGGGTGGAAGCCCGCGGCACAGGATGCGCAGTCAACACCCGCGTAGCCGGGATTGCAGACGCAGACGGGTTGCCCGGAGTCGTCGCTTTTACAGCTACCGAAGACGCACGGGTAATCGCGGCACGGATCGGGCAGGCAGTCTGTTCCCGCTGCGACATAGCCGGTATCACACAGGCAGACGGCAAGATTCGCGCGGGTTGCGCAACGGCCGTGCGCAGAGCATGTGACGCCGTCGCAGGGCGAGACGCCGGTCGACGTGCCGCATGCCGGCAGCCAGGCCGCGACGGCCAGGTAGGCGAGCTGAACGAAGCGCCTGGTCATGACTTTTTCCTCCGCCTGTCGCCCTTGTTTTTGGTCTTGCCGGCGATCAACTCCTCGAGCGGGGCCAAGTACTCGGTCAGGCCGAGAATCACCTCTGCGGTGTCGTGCCCTGCGCGATTGCCGTAGAGGGTGATGTCGAGCACAATGTTGGAGATGGCCATCTCGACCAGCGCAGCTTCCTCGGAGACTACTGCGTGGTTTTCGCCGGAATCCTCGGCTCCTCCCATCAGCGCCCGCGAGCGATCGGCCACCAGGATTATGCGGTGCGGCCAGTAGGGCTCGAGCTCCGGTTCCGGAATTTCATAGCTAAGACGCTGGCCCGGGATGTCCGGTAGGGGAGTGAAAGAGAAAGAGACGATCTCGACGCCGGCCTCAGCCGCACGCAGCAGTGGTTCGGATAGTCGTTTGGCCTCCCGCCGCCAAAGCGAGAGGTGTATGCTGCGAGTGGCCTCGGCAATCAGCGCGCGGGCCTGGTCCATCAGTGCCGTGTAACCCTGGACCGTCCAGGTGCTCACCCGGGGCACGTTGTGGGCCAGGCCGTTAAGAGAGGTTTTCAGATCGTCTAAGCTTTTTGCGAAACGCGACTCGATCAAACTGAAAAGTCTATCGGGCGAAAGCGGCTGGTAGCGGGCCGGCTTGCGCTGGGCCAGCGTAATGAGTCCCTTGCTTTCGAGACGGTTGAGCACGGTGTAGATTGCCGAGCGAGGCACGCCCGAGGAGGCTGCCAACTCGTAGCCAGTTGCCGGGTGGTTCTTGAGCAGCGACAAATAGGTGCGCGCGTCGCTGGCCGTGAAGCCAAGCTGCTTCATGGCCATGACCACCCGCTCTTCAAGTTCCATCTCGGGCGCCATGGGTACTCCTTGCATCTCGATTTGTAAAGATGGGCTTGATAGTAACTCATGCATGAGTTACTATCAAGCGGAAAATGAACGAACACAACTATCGGTTTATGAAGGACTTATATGTAATGCTTAGGGCAATAAACCGTGTGCTTCGAGGTAATCGCGTTTTACCCGCGCTACTTCGATGTCAGCTAAGCGGGTCGGCTCGGGTAACCTGTAGCGGGTGCAGCAGGAAAGCACCAGTCTGGTGGACGAACTGAAGTCGGCCAGGTGGCCCGGGCTTACGAAGACCGGCTTGACGCCGTCGCGGGTGCAGAGCACCGTGCCGATTTGCTCTCCGTGATCGAGCAGGCGCGTTGAGCAGCCGCGCTTCGGTCCCGGATCGGCGTGAGTGCCCGTCAGGCGGCTCTTGGCGCAGCCCAGCGTGGGAATCGAAAGCCACAGTCCCATATGGGCGGCCAGGCCCATGCGCCTGGGATGGGCGATGCCCTGACCGTCGAAAATGAAAACGTCCGGCACATGCTCGAGCTTTCTGATGGCGGCCAGCAGCACCGGCCCCTCGCGGAAGGTCAAGAGGCCCGGCACATAGGGGAAGGTCGGCTCGTGGTGCGCCGCGACCTTCTCGACGACCTCCAGTTCCGGCAGGCGCAGCACGATCACCGAGGCGAAGAACACGCCGTGCTGCTTGCTGAAGCTCATGTCGGCGCCGGCGACTAGCTCGGGCCTTCGGGGAAGCGGTTCAAGGCGCACCCGCGGGGCGAGCCGCTCTTGCAGGGCGCGCCCCTCTGCGGGCGTCACGTTCCAGGCGTGAAGGTCGTCGACTAGCATGTGGACACAACCGGCGCGTCACGGGCAGTCGAGCAGCTGGCGCAGCCTGGCAAATACCGCCAGGTTATCCAAGGCCGCCGGGAGCTTGTGGTGGGAGTTGGCGGGAAGCGTGGCGTTTCCCGGATCGGGCATATCGTTGGGGTCCGGCAAGTCAACCATGTACTGGTAAAAGTCGCGCGGCTCGGGCGCCATCACCCCCTGGCCGGTGTCCTTCCAGTAGTAGGGTATGGCCGTCACGAAAAGCTTTTTGCTGGCCGGGTCGAAGGCGGGTGCAACGTCCAGTGTCGGACAGTTGTCGCTGTTTGGCTCGGTCGGCTCACAGTCCGCGAAGTGGTCGGCGGCGGTGCGGAACACCGCGCCGTTTTGCAGGTTTATTATCAGCATGTCGATTCCGGAAAGGCTCCTGTCCGACAGGAACCCCATACAAGCGGCCCAGTGTCCGTCTGGTGAAACAACCGGCTTGCTCAGCAAGACCGTTGCCGCGGGTCCCATTACTTCGCCTATCTTGCCGCTGGCGGGCTCCACTGTATGCAGGCCGGTTACCGGCAGCATGCCATAGGGGCTGTTTATCAGCAGGTGAAGCTTGTCCGAGAGGAACAACACCCTGTCGCCGAGCGGCAGGAATGCTCCGTAGGCGTTGTGTTCGCCGACGCCGCCGGCCGCGGGAATCAACTCGGCCGGGGCCGGATCTCCTATCGAAACCCTGTAGAGAGTGGACTTGTCGACCTCATTGAGCGTCGAACCGGGATTGCTGACGCGCGAGTAGACGACGGTGTCCGAGTCGGGCGAAATGTCGGCGGCATACAACCGGGCGCCGGAGTCGATTGGCTCCTCGACCAGGATGCGAGGCTCGAATGCGTCATTTTCTTCTTGCGGGACCGGGCCGGCGACCAGCCGGCGGCCGTTCTCGATGTAGGCGATCATCCTGGAATCAGGAGAGAAGACCGGCAATTCGATGTAATCGTCGATACCATTCTGAGGGATCTCCACAAGAAGCCGTTCCCACAGCACCTGGTCCATGGTCCGGCCGAGACGGGCCAGGACCAGTTGGGCGAACTGATCTTCGCCGCTGTAGCGAAACCTGTAGAAGGCAGCCAGGTTGCCGTCGGGAGAAAGGGCGAAGCCCGAACCCGTGAGCGGCACGGCATTCTCTATGAGCAACCACGGTCCGGCGTGGGTGAGGTAGTCGACCGAGTGAAGGTCGGCCCCGACGATGGCGCCGGCCTGGTAGCGAAAGCGGATGTACAGGAGTTGCAGTGATTTTTTCCTGCTTACACACACCGATTGCGCCAGCTTGCCCGTTGTGCCCGTCGGCGAGGTCACCCACAAATCATACCAACCCGCGGGAGCATCCGCGCCCGGGGTGAAGCCGGCCACCAGACGTTTGCTTCCCAACACGAACACTTCGCCGGCCGGCAAGCCCGGCAGGCCGACGGTGTAGTCGAAATCCAGGCGCGCCTCGTCGTCCATGGTCGACCAACCGACGGCAGGATAGAAGTTGTGTCCCTCGATGACCAGGTAGTGACTCTCGCCGGCGGCAAGCATAGCGGGGTAGGTCGTCGTGAGTTCGGGAATCACATTGGGAGACTGGTTGCAGTTCACTATCAGTGCCCAGAGAATCGAAGCCGCGATCGTTTTTTGCAAGTTGTTCAATTCCAACCTCCTCAGCATGTGCGACATTATAGCAGGGAGGCCCCTTACGCACCAAGCCTGGCGGATCGAGAAATAATATTCCCAGCCGAGCCAGTCGCGAGATTGGCGCGCCTGTCTATATTATGCTGGATTAACAATACGGTACGGCAAATTCCGGCAGGCTGAGAGCTGCTGGCACGCCTCTTGTAGCAATTCATTGTTGTAACTGCCAACAAGGGAGGTTGCCATGACTATAAATTGCCATAAAGTCACGCCAGCAGGTGATCGACGTAAGGTCTTTGACCGGCGAGTGGCGATCCTTATCCCCGCCTACAACGAGATGGCCCATATCGACGCGCTGATCGATGCCTGTCGCGCGGTCGAACCGGCCATCATCCTGGTCGTCGATGATTGTTCCGCCGACGCCACGCCGACCCTGCTCGAACGCCAGGTGCAAAGAGCGACCAAGGGCGTCGTGCTGCGCGCTCTGCGCACCGGGCGCAACCTCGGCAAGCAGGGAGCGGTGCTGAAGGGCTTAAGCGTGCTTGGTGATTACGACTTCGACGCACTGGCGCTGATCGACGGAGACGGACAGCACGACCCGGCCGAGTTGCCCGACCTGGTTGCATTGATCGACGACTACGACTTTGTAATCGGCGCCCGCTCGCAGGAACAGATGCCCATACAGCGCCGTCTTTCGAACTGGCTCGTCAACCTCGGGTTTTCATTGATCGGCGGCGTGGATTTTACTGACGTCCAGTCGGGATTGCGCGTCTACAGCAGGGAGCTTGCCGACGCACTGGCCTGCCGCCTCGGCGAGGAAGGCGGCTACGCCCTCGAACACGAGTCGCTGACTGCGCTATCGAGTTATTCTCGCGAGCGAGGCCGTGACTTGCTGGCCGCGGCGGCGCCCATCTCGTGCGCCTATGGTCGGGCCGCCAGCTCGATCTCTGCCTGGCACGTGCTGCAGTTGGCTTATGAGACCGTGCATCAGGCCATGCGTCTGCGCCGAAGTTGCGAGGCCCGGGCGACGGGGTGAGCGCCATGTCCACAGGCCAAACCTGCCTGACTGTCGAGATTCACGACGTCAGCCCCGCAAGCTACCAAGAGGCGCGTACAATCCGCGCGGCTCTGGCCGAGGCGGGAATCGAGAAACCCAGTTTGCTGGTCGTGCCCAACTTCGAAGACGAAGGTCATGTTCGTTGGGATCTCAGGCGCTACCCCGAATGCGCGGGTTGGCTGCGTGGCCTTCAGGGCTCGGGCTGTGAGATCATCCAGCATGGCTATACTCACCGCGCACCGGCGCCGCCGCCGCCCGGACTGGCCAATGCCTTCATGCACCACGTCTTCAGTCGAGGTTGCGCCGAGTTTGCCCACTTGACCGGCAGTCAGGCGGCAAAGCGCCTCGAAGCCGGCCGACTCGTGTTTTCGGAGTGCGGCCTGGATGCCCGCGGCTTCGTGGCCCCGGCCTGGCAGCAGAGTAGTTCGGCCATAGAGGCGGTCAGGCGGGCAGGGTTCGGGTTTACGGCCTTTTTCAATCATGTGCTGCCGTTGTCCGGCGACAGACACCCGATTCGTTCACCGGCCCTGACTTTCGACGCTCCCGGGGCGTTGGTCGATTACGGCAAGCGGGCGCTGATGCGCCTGGTCGAGTTGGCCGGGCGCTCGGCTCCCTTGCTGCGCGTGGCCTTCCACCCGGCCGACGTGCACGGCGCTCGCCCGCTGCCATACATAATAAGTCGCCTGCGGACACTCATGCGCGGCCGGCGCCTGGTGAGCTATGCGGAGTGGCTATGATCAAGAAAATTCACCTGCGCAGCTTGCTGGTCTCGTTGTTGACGACGGCTCTCGAAGCGGGATTGTTCGCCGTCTGCACTTTCCTGTGGATGGGCGTGGGAGCCCTGGTAGTGGCGCGCTGGATCTGCGGAGGAATCGGCGCGGGCTGCAACTTCGCCTTGAACCGGGTCTGGGCTTTCAAACACAGCGACGCTCGCCTGAGGGTCCAACTGGTTCGATACGCGCTGGCGGCGGTGACTGCGGTCAGCCTGGCCACGCTGGTGTGGTACTGCTTGTTACGGGTCACGGGCTGGGATCCGCGCTTGCTGCAACTTGTCAGCATGGCCTTGGTCTGGCTGTCTTTTACTTTCCCCCTGTTGCGCGGCTGGGTGTTCAGGTCCTCGCCGAGCGCCTGAAAAAAAGCGATAAATTCAATTTGTTCGCAGCCACCGGGCTTGACAGGGCAAAAATCTGTGTGCTAGCTTTTACGGCACTCGGCCTGTAGATCGGAGCAGATTGTGGAACGTCCGATCCCACGTGGGGTGCGGTGTTTCTTCTACCGGAGTTGCTCATGAAAAGCATTCAGAGAGAGATTGTAAGGGGGCGGTTTGGAACAGGCGGAGCGCGTTGGACAGCGGTTGCCGTTGCGGCTCTGCTCGCGGCCGTTGTATTTCCCGCGCCGGGTGGCATTGACCAGGCCCGGGCCGCGGTTGGTCCCGGGGCCAAGATCTACGTTTTCCCGTACCAACCGGTCTTCCAGGGAGTGGGAAAGGAAATCACTTCCCAGACCACGGATCTGCTTAAAAACGAGATCAAGCATTCCGATGAGGTTCAACTGCAGAATGGGCCGATCTTCATTCCCGAGTCCTCGGCGACCGAGGTTGTGCCGTTGAGCGACAAGGACTTGAAAGCCGCCGATAAACTCAAGAAATCTGGAGAGAACTTCTACGGAAAGTTCCAGTTCGATCGGGCCATCAAGGCCTTCAGCGGCTCGCTAACCATGTATGAGCGATCCCTGGCCTTGATGAAGGACTTCACACCGGTGCTCGACACGCTCTTGATGTTGTCGGTTTGCTACTACCGGACCGACCACGAGAAAGACGGCGCCAAGACACTGGTAAAGGTCATCCGCCTCAAGCCCGACCTGGTGCTCGATCCCGAGAAGTACCCGCCCATGTTCCGCAACACGGCCGAGGCCATCCGCAAGAAACTGCTTCTCAAGAGGCGCGGCGAGGTTGAGGTTGTGGCCAATGAGGAAGGTGCCAGCGTTTTCTTCGACGGCAACAGGGTCGGACTCACGCCGATCTTGATCAAAGAGCTCGTGCCCGGCGATCACTTCGTGCGGGTCGAGAAAGAGGGTCTGCAGTCCTGGGCCGGGAAGGTTACTGTCGTCCCCACCCAGAAGCGGCGGGTGCTGGCGGCGCTGGGCGGGGTCAAGAAGCTGTCGGGGCCGCTGGGCGAGATTGCCGCTGCACTCAGGAGCAACCGTATTACCCCCCAGACGAGGGAACAAGCCCGGGAACAGGGCAGGAAGATCGGAGCCGATTTCGTGATCCTCGGCGGTGTCAGCAAGGTCGGCGAGAATTATAGCGTGGGCACGTTCCTCTTGAAGGTGTCCAGCGATGTAATCTGTCCCTTGCCCGGGATCCAGTTCGATCCCGACCTGCTTGGAGCCAGCGTCGAGGTCTACAACATGGCCTCGGCCCTGTACAAGCGGGTGGAGGGCTGTCCCGATCCGGTCAAAGTGAAGGTCGTGGCGCTGGTGCAGACGGCCGCCAAGAAAAGCAGCATGAAAAGCGTGGCGGTTGGCCCGGTGGCGCCGCCTCCCGAAGCGAAGACCGGGCCTGCCCGGGTTGTCAAGCCGGCGGTCGTACCTCCCGGCCGCGGGCCTGCCGTACCGGGCCGCGGTCCGGCTGTGCCGGGCCGTGGGCCCGCCAATCCTCGGGTGAGCGGCCAGACCAGGGTCGAGCCCCCCCGGAACCCGAGCGTCACATCGGAAGGACTGGCCACCATCGGCGGCAGCGCCATAAGCACTCCCGTTCAGGTGCGGCCGGCGGTGATTCCCGTGCCGTTGGCCAGCTCGGTCACGCCTATCGACGAGCAGTTGGGCAAGGGGCCCAGGTGGTACAAATCATGGTGGTTCTGGACAATAGTCAGCGCCGCCGTGGTGGGCGGAACGGCGGGTGGCCTGTACGCGGCGGGTGTTTTCGATGGCGGGGCCAGCGGCGCGTCGGTGACAGTGCGTTGGCCGACACCATGACAAACGGTAAGCCGGCATGGAACGGGAGAACACCGGACATGGACAACGGAGAGAGAGAATGAAATCCAACTCGTGCTTCCACGCCGCGGCTGTTTTTCTGCTGGCCGTGATCGCTGCTTCGTGCTCGAACGGGATCGACGTCAACTTCCGCCTGGTCAATCCTTGCCTGGAGGACGTTCTCTTCAAGGACAACCAGTGCCAGTTCCTGAGACTGATCATCTCGTCGCTCGATCCCCAGGATATCCTGAATCCCATACACATCGGCGAGCCGGGCGGAGGGCCGATCGTTCATGACTGCAACATCGGCGACGGAAGCTGCAGCCTCGCCGGAGACGAGTTACTGGGCCTGGCCAGGATAGTAGACATATTGTGCTTTACCTCGGGGGAGACGGCGCCCGTTGCGCGGGCCACCTCGCAGGCGATGATGTTCGCGGACGGCGCGGGCGGCGTGGGCTCTACCACCATGAACCTGATGATTGCCAACATCGACAATTTCACCGAGACCACGGTGCTGTCCAACCGCGAAGACCCCACGACGGTCGGCGATTGCTCGCTGCTGGGACAGGGCGAGATCGGGCGCTACGGCCACACCGCGACGCTGCTCGACGACGGCCGGGTGCTGATCGCGGGCGGCATCCGGCGGCTGGGTACTGTCGAAGACGTTCTCTCAACCGCCGAGATCTTCGACCCCGTTACCGGGCGGCACCAGCTGGTGGTCGATCAGCACGGCGAGGCGCTCAAGATGGCGGCGCCTTCCGGCCGGGCCTTTCACACCGCAAATCGCCTTAGGGACGGGCGGGTGCTGCTGGCCGGCGGAGTTGGGCTGGTCGAAGGACAACGCAGCACGCTGCAGTCGGCCGAGTTGTTCGACCCTTACACCAACACTTTCGGGACAATCAGCGTCATGGGTACCGGACGCGCCCATCACGCGGCCACCATGCTGGCCACCGGCGAGGTGCTGGTAACCGGCGGCGCCTCGTACAACAACGGAGTTATTGCCAGCTACTTCAATAATGCCATCATCTACCGTCCGGACACCAACGGCTGGGAGCCGGTCAGCTCGAACATGTCGGTGGCGCGCGCCTTCCACCAGGCGGTGCTGCTCGATCCCAGCAAGTATGGCGGCAACGTGGTTGTCATCGGCGGCGAGAACGCCGACGGACCGCACAACACGATCGACATCTACAACGCCCAGGCGAACCAGTTCTACAGCAACGTAAATGTCACCATGGGCAAGAACCGCTCGCACCTGTGCGCTGTCAGGTTGGCCAACGGCGAGGTGATGGTGGCCGGAGGCAAGACCACCGTGGACGACATCTCGGTAGACGCCGGGGTCGAGTTCTACAACCCCGGCGTGCCCGACTTCGGCGAGTTCAGGCCCGAGACCCTCAACCTGCAGGTGGCCCGCATGGATCACGCCTGCACGCTGCTCGACACCGACAACGTCCTGGTGACAGGCGGGATGACCTCGTCATCGAACGGCATCGGCATCGGCGAGCTGGTGCTGGTGGGCTCCAGTTATTCGGTTCAGACGATCTCAGACGATTTCCTCGATCCCCCGCGCTTCTCGCACACGGCAACGTTGCTCAGGAACGGCTGGGTGTTCATCTCAGGCGGCCTGCCGAGCGCCGCCCCGGCAGCGGTTCCGGTGATCCAGAGCATGTACTTCACCCCGGGGCCGACGTTCTGAGAAAAGGCATTTCTTGATTGCTTCTGAGGTTGCTACTCGATCACGCCGTCGCTCTTTTCCTCGACCGCCACGGCGTACTCGACGCCCACCGCGGCCATGGCCTTTTCGGCCTCGGCCTTGGCTTTTTTCAGCGCGGGCTCGATCAACATGTCCACGAAGCTTCCATAGAAGATGGCCAGGTTGGCGCTGTCCTCGAATGCATCGCACAGCCGGTCGAACCAGTTGGGGTCGCGGGCGCGGAAGCGATCTTTGAGATCCCGGCGCAACAATTCGCGGGCGCGAATTTGTTGCGAAGTGAACATGCGCTTGGCGATCGCCTGGGCCAGGAAGATCTCGTCCTGCATGGCGGCCCGGTAGGCGGCGAAGGCCTGCTTGCAAACTTTCGGTTGCTTGATCTTTTCGAACGACTGCACAAGCTTCTTGTAGTTCTCGACGAGTGTTTTGAACTTCTTCTGGAAGTTCTTGTTGGCCATCAGTTCGGGCTTGGTCCGTCCGGGGGCCAGCTTGATCTCGGATGTGATATCGGGCCTGATATACTTGCGCGTGTGCTCGGCTATCAGCACGAACTCGGCCACCTGGAAACGATCGACGCGATAGGGCGGGCGCCCGACCCTGAACTCCTGGCGCGAGGTCAGGTAGACGATCTGGGCGATATCCGTGCCCTGGTAGGCATCATACTTGACCTTCTTGTTCATCGGCGCGGGCGGCTTTTTCGATTTCTTGTTGCCGGCCGCGGCAGGCTGCCCCATGCTTGCGGCCAGCCAGGCCGCCGCTATCAGAAAGAAAAGACGTTTCATCGCAAACCTCCTTATCGCTTTCCGATCTAGACGCTATTTTACCAGAGTTGTTCGCGATGGATAGAAAAATCGAATGTATTTGCCGAGGGCGCCATTGAAAGTGACTGCACCTCGGGCTAGTGTGTGACCGATGCCGGCAAGCAGACCAAAACGAGTTCTTTTTTTACTGGTGACCATCGTGCTGGTGGCTCTCCCGCGGGGCCGGGCCGTCTGCGGACCGTCCACGGGCGTGCTCGAAGGGACACTCGAAGACAAGGCCACGGGCCAGCCGGTGATCGGGGCGCCTTTCAAGATAGACGACCGCGGGGCGGTTCAGATCGCAGACGAGAAGGGTAATTTCAGGCTGACGGGGCTTGCGCCCGGGAAGCACTCGCTGCGCGTTTTCGACCCCGAGCACCAGCCGACGACTGCCTCGTTCGAGATCACGGCCGGCAGGACGACCCGCCTGTCGCTGGCGCTCGATCCGGCAGGCTCCCAGGAGCAAGAAGAGGTCGTCATCCGGGCCAAGCGCCTCGAACAGGAGGTGGCGGACAGGGTGATCGAGCTGGACGAGGCCAAGAAGATTCCGGGCACCCAGGGCGACATCATCAAGATAGTCCAGAGCATGCCGGGAGTCGCCCGCGGCCTGGCCATGGGCGGCAGCGCCGGTCCGGGCATCGTCGTCCGCGGCGCGGCCCCCGAGGATTCGAAAGTGTTGATCGACGGCCACCAGGTGCCGCTCTTGTATCACTTCGGCGGGCTGAAATCGGTATTCAACTCGGACGTGCTCAAGAGAATCGATTTCCTGCCGGGCGGCTTCGGGGTCGCCTACGGCGAGGCCATCGGCGGTATCGTAGACGTGCAGACGCAGCCATGCACGGGGCGCAGGTACGACGGCTACGTGGATGTGAGCCTGCTCGACGCCGGTTTTCTGGTCAAGGGGCCGATCGGTGACAACATCGGCTTCTTCGCCGCCGCCCGGCGCAGCACCATCGACCTGTGGCTGCCTGAGGTCATTCCCGACGTATCCGGCTTCGAGATGACCGTGGCGCCGGTCTACTACGACTACCAGGCCAAGGTCGACTGGAGCCCGGTTGAAGGCGACCGGCTCTCGATCATGGCCTTCGGCTCGCGCGACGAGATGAAGTTCTTGCTCAACAAGCCGCCCTCGGGCGACCCCAGCCTGCGCGGCGACATGTCCATGTGGGTCGACTTTCATCGCCTCTACCTGAGCTGGACCCACGCTCCGGACAAGGACTGGCAACTTTCGGCCTCGCTGATCGGAGGCATCGACCGGGCCAAGATGGGCATCGGCTCGGAACGCTACCTGTCGATCTCTGTACCTAGCCTCGAGGGCCGGGCCGATCTCGAGTGGGAATTCTCGCCCGATCTCACCATCCGGGCCGGGCTGAAAAGCGGGGTAGCCAACTTCGACACTTCCATGAGCATGCCGCGCCCGCCCAAGGAGGGCGAGGTTCCGGGCCGCTTCTCGACCCAACCGCTTATCGAGGGCAGCGAGGAGCTGACCGTCGGCAGCGTCTCCGCCTGGGCCGGGTTCGACTTTCGCCCATTGCCCCCCCTGCTTTTGACAGCCGGGCTGCGCATGGACAGCTACACGCGGCCGGTTTCCGAGGCGGCCTTGATGCCGCGTTTCGGCCTGCGCTACACTCTCAGACCGGGGACCGTCTTCAGGGCGGCCGTCGGGCTATACTGCCAGGTTCCCCAGCCCGACGAGTTGTCCGAGATCCTCGGCAACCCCGACCTGCTGATGGAACGCGCCTGGCACTTCACGCTGGGGTTCGAGCAGCGGCTGCCGGCCGACATCGAGCTTTCGGTGCAAGCCTTCGCAAAGAGCCTCGACCGGCTGGTGGTGGCGGACCAGGAGACCATGTACTCCAACCGCGGCAGCGGCAAGATCAGCGGGCTCGAGGTTCTAATAAGGCGCAATCTATCCGACAACCTCTTCGGTTGGCTGGCCTACACCATGATGCTCTCGAAGCGCCGGGACGGGCCCGGCGAGCCCCAGAGGCTGTTCGACTTCGATCAGACCCATATCCTGACGCTGGTACTCGGTTATCGGCTTCCGACCGGGCCCGCGCGCCCTGCGCACGGACTGCGGGACGGCTGGGAGTTCGGCCTGCGCTTCCAGTTGACAAGCGGCAATCCGACCACGCCGATAGTGGCCGGGGTGTTCGATGCGGATTACGATACCTACCAGCCGGTTCCGGGCGCCGTCAATTCGGAGAGGCTGCCCTATTTTCACCAGCTCGATCTGAGGGTCGACTACACCTGGGCCTTCACCTGGTGGGCGCTGAGCGTCTATCTCGACGTGCAGAACGTCTACAACCACCGCGCGGCCGAGATGGTGCGCTACAACTACGACTTCACCCAACGGGCCTACCTCGAAGGTTTGCCGATCATTCCCTATCTGGGCATCAAGGGGAGCTTCTGATGAAGGCTGTCGCAAAGATTGTGCTGGCGTCTCTGGTCGTGCTCGCGCTGGCTGGTTGCTCGTCGCCCTTCCCGCCGCAGACGCTGGTCGAGCGCCTGCGCATCCTGGCCATCCGGGCCGAGCCGCCCGAGGCCGGTCCTTTGGATGTTGTAACGCTCGACGCTCTGGTGGTCGATCCGGCCGGAGACGGCCGGTCGCTCGAGTGCAACTGGGCCGTCTGCCTGGTCGATTTGGGCTGGGCGGCGGGCGATATCGACTGCCCGGGCGGTAATTCCTACCCGCTCGAGGGCGACTGCCAAGGCGCTGCTTTCAACCTGCCTGAGCTTGTTGCCTGGCTTGAAGAGCAAGGCTACGACATCAACGACCTCCCGCAGGATCTGCCGCCGGAATTAATGGAAGACAGCCTGCCGCTCTTCGTCGGTCTAGAGGTACGAGCCGGCGACGAGTCGACCCGGGGAATCAAGCGCGTGCGGGTGAACCTGAGCGGTGATCAGCCCAACACCAATCCAGCGCTAACCGGGCTCGAAGCGGACGGCGAGGCCGTACAGACCGGCGAAGTTTTCACAGTCGAGCTGGGAGTGGATGTCGAGCTTACCCCTCTGTCCGACGAGAGCACGCGACAGACCTACAGGCGCGGGGAAGATGAAGAAGATCTCCTGGAAGATTTTCTCTTCAGCTGGTTCTCGACCAGCGGCGAGTTCGAAGATCGACGCACGATCCTCGACGTTGATTCGAAGGGCCGGCGTCTGGATATCAACGACTGGAAGCTCAGGGGCAAGTACGCCTTCGAAGGCCAGGCCAAGCTGTGGCTGATAGTCCGCGACGGTCGCTACGGGGTTGACTGGCTCGAGTTCTCGTTCGAGGTGATGACAGCAGACTGAGCAGCGGCCCTCCGAAATCTCCCAAGGAGGTGCCCCAAGGAGGTGCTGCCCCAAGGAGGTGCCAGCGAAACCGGAAACCAAGTGAATATCAATAGTTACGTGTTTGGCGGTTCGGCTGGCACCCCGGCAGGCAGCACCCCGGCAGGCACCCCGGCACCGGCAAAGCTGTGCCGATTGACCCGTTGCTTGACATCGAGATAAGGCTTTGATAGTTGCAGCCCGGCAAGCGGAGGCAAAAAATGGCGAACGTCGTGGTCGTGGGAACCCAGTGGGGAGACGAGGGCAAGGGTAAACTGATCGATATCCTGGCCGAGTTCGCCGAGTTGGTGGTGCGCTTCCAGGGCGGCGCCAACGCCGGGCACACACTCAAGGTCGACGGGCGCGAGCTGATCACCCACCTGATTCCTTCGGGGGTGCTGCATCCCGGCAAGCACGTTGCCATCGGGCCCGGGGTGGTGGTCGATCCCGAGATACTGGTGTCCGAGATCGAGACCGTGCGCGGGATGGGACTGCTCAAGGATCCCGCGGCTCTTTTGCTTTCCGACCGCGCCCACGTCGTCATGCCCTACCACCGCACCCTGGACGCGGCCCGTGAAATGTCCAAGGGCGGGAAAAAGATCGGCACCACCCTGCGCGGCATCGGGCCCTGTTTCGAGGACAAGGCCGCGCGGACGGGCATCAGGATCTCGGATTTTATCCGGCCCGAGATGCTCGGCGAAAAGATGTCGGCCAGACTGCCGGAGATCAACGCCTTACTGACCCACTATGGCAGGGAAGTTGTCCGCGAGAAGGACATCCTGCCCGGGCTGAACGAACTGGCCGCCCGCCTGGCGCCCTTCGTCTGCGACGTCGGCGAGACCGTGCGGCTCGAGATGTCGCGCGGCAGGAACGTTCTCTTCGAGGGAGCCCAGGGCGCGCTGCTCGACATCAATCATGGCACCTATCCCTTCGTCACCTCGTCCAACACCGTTGCCGCCGCGGCCTGCGCCTCGATTGGATTCGGCCCCGGGCTGATCGACGCCGTGGTCGGAGTTGCCAAGGCCTACACTACCCGCGTGGGCGCGGGGCCGTTTCCGACGGAACTGGCCGACGATCGGGGAGTGGAACTCAGAGAGAGCGGGGGCGAGTTCGGGGCCACTACCGGCCGGCCGCGTCGCTGCGGTTGGCTGGATCTGGTTGCCCTGCGCTACACCCTGGCGCTGAACGGCTGTACTTCGCTGGGTCTCACCAAGCTCGACGTGCTGGGAGGCATCAACCCGATCAGAGTGGCCGCCGGCTACCGGCTGGACGGGAGCGAGATACAGACTTTTCCCGCCAGTCTCGAAGAGCTTTCGAGAGTCGAGCCGATCTACGAAGAACTAGAAGGATGGGAAGAGGACATAGGCGAGATACGCGAGAAAGACGCCCTGCCCGCGGCGGCCCGCCGCTACATCGCGAAGATCGAGGCGATCCTCAACCTGCCGGTCGATATCATCTCGGTGGGCGCCGGCCGGCAGGAAACGATAATGGTGCAGAATCCCTACCGCCGCGGTTAGTACTGGTCGGGACGCCGATCCCTGAGGATGTCGTTTCGCGGAGTGATTCGCTTGTCATCGGCCACCGACGGGTCGATCTCGATGGTGATCAGCTGCTGCCCGTCCGGAGAACCTTCGGCCAGCACCTTGCCGTCGGGTGCGACCATCCGGCTTATGCCTGTGAAGACCAGAGGCCGGCCCGCCAGGCGCTCTTCATGGCCCGTGCGGTTGCAGGTTGCCGTGAAAACATGGTTCTCGATGGCGCGGGTGACCATGGCGTCCTGACAAAAAGGCAGCACCAGGTTGGACGGGTGGGCGATGATCTGCGCCCCGGCCATTGTCAGCGAGCGGGCGGACTCGGGGAAAAGCCAGTCGAAGCAGATCATCATGCCGACTTTGGCCTGCCCGATCTCGAAGACTGGAAAACCCTTATCGCCGGGGTCGAAAAGCCGGCACTCGTCGTCAAACAAGTGAATCTTGCGGTAGAGGCCCACGGTCCCCCCGGGACCCACCAGGGCCGCGCTGTTGAAGATCTTGCTGCCCGCGGATTCGGCGAATCCCGCGACGATGTGTCCACCGCAGCCGGCGGCGATTTTCGCGAGGGCAGTAAGTGCAGGCCCGTCGACCGCTTGGGCGAATTTCTCAACCTCTGTGCGATCTCGGAACTGGTATCCGCTGGTGCACAACTCGGGCAAGACAACAAGATCGGCCCGCAGTCCGGCGCAGGAGTTGCGCACGATTTCTACATTTTTTTCGAGCTCGCCGAATTCGGGCTCGAACTGTAACAAAGCGATCTTCACGAGCAGGATTCCTGCGCCGCAACCCTCAAACCACAAGGACCGCTTTACGGTAGGCGCTTGCCGTGGGCGCTCTTGCGCAGGGTGCGGCGCTTGTGGGCCTTTAAAGCGGCCCGGTACTTGGCTGTCCTGCTGCGGTTACGCTTTGGGGCTTGCTTTTTCATGTGCGATTACCCGCTTTCCACGTAGCGATACAGTCGGTGCGCCAAAGGCACGACTCTTCCATGCATCCGACCGCCCTTTCGGTTCCGTAGCAGTCGATGTTATTTTCGGCCTTCTGTATGGCGCGGATGATATCCGTCTTTTTCATCCGATTCGTATTGACACCCATTTCCTTCGCCATTTTTTTTACTTGATTGAAGTTCATCATGCACCCCTTTTTAGCACTAATCTTTTGGGCCTGCCTGAAAACAAGCAAATTATACATGACTAACCATTTTTTTTAGTCAAGAAAAGTTTCTTACAGTAGATCGCCTTACCATCTCCCTGGCCGTAAAAATCCTCGAGGACGGTTTCCAGGCGGTATCCGGAGCGCTCGTAAAAGGCCCGGGTGCCGGCGTATTGAAGCCGCTGTGAGGTATCCACGTAGATTCTCTTGCCCCCGGCAGCAATGATGCGCTTTTCCACTTCTTTCAGAAGACGCCGGCCAAGCCCCCTCCCCTGAAAATTAGGATGTACGGCGATCCAGTAGAGGTCGTAACTGGTCGCCGTTGCGGGAATCGGCCCGAAACAAGCATATCCCGCAAGCCGGCCATAGTGCTCGACCAAAATGAACTCGTAGCCGCTTTCCACCCCCTTGGCCAACCGCTCGGTCACCAGTTCCGCCGCCACGTCCACCTCGGCGGGTGAAAAAAAGCCGGTGATCTCCACCAACCGCCGCACCCGCTCGACATCCTGCGGTTGCAGCTCGTCTCGGAGCACCGCCCCGTGAATCCGGTCGTTGACGGCGTGGTGGCTGTCGGCCCATTGCATGTTGCCCTCGCTCAGGCCGCGGAAGAAGGCGATGGCGTTGGTTCCCAAGGTCTTGGTGCGATACCCTCCCTCCTGGATGACCACCGTGGGCAGCCCCATGGCCCCGATCCTTTTTCCGTTTTTCCCAAAATCCTTGGCCGTCAGAAACCAGGTGC
The DNA here is from genome assembly GCA_035528415.1 of Myxococcota bacterium. Lineage (GTDB taxonomy): Bacteria > Myxococcota > B64-G9 > B64-G9 > B64-G9 > DATKYQ01. The sequence goes on from DATKYQ010000049.1 coordinate 31,470, forward strand.
CGGTCGGGTCCGCTTTGGCCGGATCAAAGCCAAGGGCCACCACCAGAAACTGCGGTACGAATTGCTCAATTCTCCGAATGGCGCGAGCCAGTGCCCTGCGGTACCTTTCGCCGTCCACGGCTTCGGGCAGGGGCAGGTTCAAATTGAAGCCTTCCCCATCCCCTTCTCCTCGTTCCTCGCTGAAACCGCTGAAATAGGGGTAGGCGAAGCTGGGGTGTCCGTGGATGGAGACAGTCAGCACATCCGACCGTCCATAAAAGATCTCCTGCTCACCGTTTCCGTGATGGTAGTCAATGTCGAGGATGGCCACTTTGCCGTATGAACTCAAGTACTGGGCGGCGATGGCGTTGTTGTTGAAGTAGCAAAAACCGCCAAAAGATCGGCGCTCGGCGTGGTGGCCGGGGGGCCGGATCAAGGCGTAGGCCATGCGTTGACCGTCCAGGACCTCTCTTGCGGCGGTCAGGGCGCAATCCACTCCCCGCCGGGCCGCCGGGTAGACGTTGGCGTTGATCGGCGTAAACGTGTCAATGCAGTAATAACCCGCTAGTACCGATGCCTCCTTGGGGAGGCGCGTTTTGTTCCGGATGGGAAAGACATAGGGATAGAGTGCCTTGTCGGCGGGTACATCGGCGCAGGCCTTCTTGAGATAATTAACAAAATCGGGATCGTGAACGACGCGCAGGTACTTGTCGGGAAACGCCCGGGGACTAATGCTGACAAACAGGCCGCTGGGCTCCAGGGATTTCAGGATACTCTTTATGCGCACCGGCGACTCCACGTAGCCCCGTTCGTGGACGTGATGGATGTCGTGCTTGTCGTTGACGACCAGTGTGATCTGTTCGGACCGGCGTCCCTCGACCGTGGTTTTGATCGCTTCCGGCTTGACATAGCGAAGCGGGCGCAACTTTACGGGGTCATCTTTGAAACTGGAGACCACTTTCTCCACATAGTCGGCCGGGCAATAGCCGGCGTACTTTCGTTCCAGAACGGCCTGGACGACTTTTTTCACAAAACGGTTTCGGAGTGGGGCCTGGTTTTCGAGGCCGTCATAAACCAGGTGCGGCATGCAGGTGTCATCCGGCGCCACGGGAGACTCGTAGGCGGTGCCCACGATGGGCCGGGCTCCATATTGCTCGTAAAAGCGCAAACGTGCCCTGTTCTCCTTCAGCAGGGACTCATCCGGGCAATCCACGGTGTTATCGGGCAGGCATTCGAAAAACAACCCTTTGACCCCGAGGGCTTTGGCTTCCCGGCGGATGCGTTGATAAAGGGCGCCCCCGACGCCGCCGCTTTTGCCGGAGGCCGTTGCGATCCAGTCAAGGTAGACAAACTTGATTTCAGGCTCGTGAAGAATGGTGGCGAATCCCCGCACCCTGCCTTTCATGCTTTCGGCCACGAAGAGGACCATGCGGAACCGTTGTTTGAAGGGGTTCCGCAGTTTTTCGCCGATTTGCTCGATCTCGTCTTCACCCACTGCTGCGAACCGGCTGCGGAGGATCTGCTTGACCTGATCCAGTGTACTCTTGTTCGCGGGTATCACGTCATCGTAGATGCGGCGTATGTGCAGCATGCTGCATGCTCCTGGAGCCGAGTATCGGCACGAAGCGGGTTGATAGCACACGGCAGGGATTTTTACAAAGCCATGGATCGCAGACAGAATCGTCGATCGAGTTCACTTTCTAGCACGGTCGCCTCTACGCCGAACTTGACAAGCCCGGCATCCGAACGCACGCTTTCCGAATGGCCGAAGATGACGGCAGGATGCCCAAGCGCATAAAAGACTACAAGATCGTCGAGACCCTCGGCCGGGGTGGAATGGGCGAGGTCTTTCTGGCTACCCACCAGCAGCTCGACAGGCCGGTTGCCATAAAGCGCTATGCACCCGCGCCGGGCACCAAAGACGACAAGAAGAACCGGGAACGCTTTCTGCGCGAGGGCAGGGCGCTGGCCAAACTTCATCACCAGGGCATAGTCGGCATCTACGACTACTTCGAGCAGCGCGGCCAGCTGTACATGGTGCTCGAGTACGTCGAGGGCTTCCAGGTCGGCAAGCTGATCGAGGGCGGGCCGCTGTCATTGGACGTGGCCTGCATCATCGGCTTCAAACTGGCCGATGCGCTGGAGCACGCACACTTCCACCGCATCATCCACCGCGACATAAAGACATCCAACGTCATGGTTTCCCGGGACGGACAGGTCAAGCTGATGGATTTCGGCATCGCCCGCGGCGAGGTGCTCGAGCGAATCACCCAGACCGGCCTGTTGGTCGGCACGCCGGCCTACTTTCCGCCCGAGGTCATCGCCGGCCATGAGGCCTCCGAACTGAGCGACATCTACGGCATGGGCGCGGTGCTCTACCACTGCCTTTCGGGGCGCAAGCTGTTCTTCCAGGTCGATGACAAGAGCCTGTACAAGGCCATCCTGGCCGGTAAATTCGTGCGCCTGCAAAAGGTGGTCCGGGGCATCCCGCGCGGGCTGCGCAATATAGTGCACAAGTGCCTGGCCAAGAAGCCCGAGGAGCGCTACCAGTCGGCGGCCGATCTGCGCCAGACGTTGGATCTGTTCATGGCCGGGCAGTGTATGTGGACCAACCACGCCGAGCGCCTGGCCGGCTTCCTGCAGGCGGCCGAGCACCTGCAAGAGCCGCCCTTGACCTCGATCGATATCAGTGTCAGTGATCTGCTGGTTAAGTCCACTCCTGTTCGGCGGCCCGGAACCGGCCGAGGAATCAAGTGGATCGTCTTCGGGACCCTGGCCATCGCCCTGGCAGGCCTGATCTGGTTCGCTTGGGAGAATGGCTGGATCGAACGCGTTTTGCAAACCATGGGCCCGGGCGGGGGCTGACGAGTGTCCATGATGACCGGCAGCTTAGAAAGGACAGGTGAGAAGATGCGCGAGTACAAGATTCTTTCGGGGCTTTGTGTTCTTCTTTCGTTTGGGTGCCTTCACTGCTCCGGGGGGCAGGAAACCAATTGTATCGGTTGCCTGATTGACGATATCTGTTTCCCTCCCGGGGTGACCAACCCGCTCAACCCGTGCCAGGTCTGTGAATTCCTGGCGTCGAAAACGAGTTGGAGCGACGACGACGGTGCCGGCTGTATCGACGGGGTGTTCTGCAACGGAGCGGACACTTGTTCAGGGGGAGCGTGCTCGGAGCATGCAGGCAGCCCTTGTGGAAACGGGCTGATATGCAACGAGTCGATGCATGAATGCGCCTTGTCTTGCGAAGGCTGTCTGATCCAGGGCGTGTGCCTTTTCGACGGACAGAGCAACCCGCTCAATCCCTGCCAGGTTTGCAGCCTGGCCCTCTCGGCGACTTCGTGGAGCGACAACGATGGTGCTGACTGCGACGACGGGACGTACTGCGATGGAGTGGACACCTGTTCGGGCCATGACTGCACAAGCTCCGGGAATCCTTGTGACGCGTCCGAGACCTGCTGGGAGGACGCCGGCGGACGTTGTTGCAGCCAAGGTGGTACGTTCATGTGCAATGCGTCGGGCAATTCGGCCGAGTATGATTCCTGCGGTCACGAGCTCTCTGAAGTGATGATCTGCGGTTTCCAGTGTCAGGACGGAGATTGCCTGTGCAACCCGGTGAGCGGCAGCGGGTGCCCATCCGGCTACAAGTGCACCTTCGCCGATGACAGGACAGGCTGCTTTCCCGACGGCGACCTGGCGCTTGGCCAGGCATGCACCAGCCCCCAGACCGGCACAGACGAATGCACTGCCGGGTCCTTCTGTTTGGACGACGTTTGCACGCAGATTTGCACTACCAGCCCGAGCAGTTGCGCCTCGGGGTACGTCTGCAGCGTGTTCCCGGACCTCTTCGGTGACCAGGCGTCGGTCGGCCTGTGCGTGGACATATGCGATCCAACGGCGCAAAGCTGCGCGGACCCGGCGGAGGCCTGCTACCTGCAGGCCATCACGGGCGAGTCCTCGTGCGCAGGTGTACCCTCGGGGTCGGTGGGCAAGCTTCAGGGCGATCCATGCTACGGTCCGGCAACAGGTGGCTGCTACCTGAACGGCTGTGACAAAGGCTACGGCGCCAATCTGCCGGACGACACCTGCGCCTTCTTCTGCAATCCCATAGACAACTGGATGGGGCACGTTCAGGGCCTCTCCGGCGATCCCGCGGGAATAACCTGCGCGTCCACATTCGGTGGCGCCCGGCCGGACGGCCCCGGGCCCGCGTACGAGTGCCTCTACATCCAGAGTTTCTACAGCAACACCGATAACGTGCCCGCCACGATTGGGATGTGCGTGGATCCCGTCAGCTACGGAAGTTGCGCAGACTTCGACTGGGCCCAGCTCCAAGCGGACATTGCCGACGGCACGGCCGATTCGGCGACCTACTGCGACGATTTCCCCAATCGTTGCCTGACACACTGCATTTCGCTATCGACCTTCGAGTCCGCAGGGAAGTGAGATAAGAGCGGGGAGCGGACGCAACTAGCTCGATTTCCAAAGCCATTGACCTTAGCCCATGGCTTTGGCAAGATTGTAATCCATTCATTCTTGACGATGAAAGGATGAGCGCATGCGGAGCAACTCGATATTCCGATTTGTGATGGCGCTGACATTGCTGGCCTGGTCGGGGACGGCAATAGCGCAAACGCGCGGGCGGGCGCCTAAGGGTAAGCGCGTCTGGGTGGCTATCCTGCCGGTCCAGGTCAAGGGCGTCTCTCCCAAGCTGGGTAACCGCCTGGGCACCACGGTCTTCAAGGAATTGCGCGAGATCGGAGTGTTCAGGTTCATCTCGCCCAAACAAACGGCCAGGAAAATTCTTTGGATGAAAAAGAAGAAAATATTCAAGCCCGATTGCACCGATAGTCCCAAGTGTGTGCGCAAGGTGGGAAGGACACTCAAGGCCAAGGTCATCTATCACCTGATGGCGGCCAAGGCCCAGAAAGGCGTCACCTTGAACATGCGCACCTTCGATGTCAAGTCCGGCCAACAGATTCGCAAAGACAGCCAGTTCTCGACCGAGGAGCCGGCCGATCTGGAAAGGGCCGCGCGCTGGCTGACGCGCACGGTTTCCGGTCCGATGGTCTCAAAACTGGCTCCCGGCAAGGGCAAGCTGAATGTCAGTTGCGAAGAGCAAGGCGCCGACCTGTACCTGAACGGCAAGTCGTTCGGCAAGCGCACGGGCAAGAGCTTCAAGGTGGGCTCGGGCGTCTTCGACATCATGGTCAAAAAAGAGGGCTACACGACCTTTCATGATGTCGTGGTCATCAAGCCGGGCCAGAAAAAAACGATCGCGGCCGTGATCAAGTCCCAGGGGCCGGAGGTACCGGAAGTGCCCGAGGTGGTCGCGGCGGCCATAGGATCGGGTACTCATGAGAAGACCGGCGGCTCATCTTCGAATTCGGGTCAGGCGACCAAGAAGACGCAAGATCTGCCGGCCTGGGCCGTTTTCGAGAAGCCCAAGCCCAAACCGATCGTGTTGAACAGCGAGCAAGGAAAAACGACCGTGTCCGGCGGCGAAAAGATGCCCTGGCAGAACACCGCCAAGAAAGAGCCCTATCTTCCCGGTGAGCGCGAAGAAAAAGTCGCCAAGGCCGGCAAGCGGCGTGAATCGAAGTTCTACGAAACTTGGTGGTTCTGGACGCTGATCGGCGCCGGAGTTGCCGGCGCGGCCGGGACGACCGCCTACTTTCTCCTGGCCGGCGAGGGCGGCGGCGGGGCCGGTACCGGCAGCGCGATCATCAACTGGGAATGAACGCTGACCCCATGTCCCGGATCGCCGGATGAAGGAGTTCGTCATGTATGAGAATCGTAGCTGGTTGAGTGTTTACTTTTTATGGGTGCTAGCCTTTGGGATGTGTCTGGGATCTTGCGGGCCTGATACCGACACCGGCAGCGCCGCCTTGCGCCTCGAATGGCAGAACACCCAGAGCAGCCCACTCCGGGCGGGAGTGCTCGAGGGCATCGTCGACAGTGTCAGCGTAACCGTCAGCCACGGCGGGCAGGTACTTAAAACCGCTAGTTTCACCTACACAGATCTCCTGGGAGTGGTAAGTGAAATTCCGGCTGGTGCAGGGCGCGATTTTGTGGTCCAGGCGCTGAGCGGCGATACGGTTGTCTATGCCGGCCAGCAGAGCGACGTGACGATTGTCAAAGGCCAGCAGGCGACAGTGACGATCAACATGACTCCGGCCTACGAGACCGACATCTACCCGCCGGCACAGGTAAGCAACCTGAGCGGAGCGCTCAACGGTGTAAACGTGCACTTGACCTGGACGGCCAGCGGCGACGACTGGCTGGTGGGAACGGCCGGCTCTTACGATCTGCGTCGTTCCGACGGCACGATACAGGATGCTAATTTCGGCTCGGCGACCCAGGTGACCGGATTGCCGTCACCGAAGCCTTCGGGGCAAGCAGAGCAGTTCGAGGTGACCGGTCTTGACCCCGGCACATATCATTTCGCACTGAAGGCGATCGATTCAGACGCCAACTCATCGCTGGTGTCCAACTCGGCCGGGCCTTTCACCATCGGCAGCAGCGACACGACGCCGCCGGCCGACATCCTCGATCTGGCCGCCCAGAACCCCGCCGCCACGACGGTCGATTTGAGCTGGCATGCGCCCGGCGACGACGGCAGCGTCGGCACGGCCTCCCAGTACGATTTACGTTACAGCCTGAGCCAGATCACGGATGCCAACTTCAACGACGCCGATCGCTTCACCACCGCCGCGCCTGCCGCGGCCGGCACGCTGGAGACGCTGACTGTAACCGGCCTCGCTCCGGCAATGACCTACTACTTCGCCATCAAGGCAGGAGACGAGGTTCCCAACTGGTCGAACATCTCGAGCCCGGCAAGCTCAACCACGCTCTCGGACGACACCACGCCGCCGGCGGCCATCGTGCTGGTCACGGGCTTGGTCAGCTCAGACTCGGTCGAGCTGACCTGGGACGCACCGGGCGACGATGACAACACGGGCACGGCGGCGGTCTACGACGTGCGCTACAGCACCAGCCTGATTGACGCCGGCAACTTCGACGCCGCCACCCAATGGAGCACCGGTGTACCGGCGCCGACGGTCGCCGGTTCCGCCCAAAGCGTGGTCGTCTCCGGGCTGACCGAGGGCACGCCAATCTGGTTTGCCATCAAGGCCGCGGACGAGGTGTCCAACTGGTCGCCGATTTCCAACGTCGTACAGGTCGTGCCGCAGGGGCCGGATATCATTCCGCCGGCGGCCATCGTCCTGGCCGCGGGCGCAATCGAGGCCACTTCCGTAGTGCTTGCCTGGGATGCCCCCGGGGACGACGGGGCAACCGGTACGGCCACGGCCTATGATGTGCGCTACAGCACCAGTCTCATTGACGCCGGCAGCTTCGATGCGGCCACCCAATGGACGACGAACGTTCCCGTGCCGGCGGTAGCCGGCAGCGCGCAGATCGTCACCATCGACGGCCTGACCGAGGGCACGCAGTACTGGTTCGCAATCAAGGCCTCGGACGAGGTACCCAACTGGTCTGTAATTTCCAACGTGCTGCAAATTGCCCCGGACGGCACGGCACCGGCCGCGATAGCTTTGAGCACGGGCAGCGTGACCTCGACCTCGGCGGAACTCAACTGGAACGCCCCCGGAGACGACGACAACACCGGCACGGCGACGGCCTACGATGTACGCTACTCGACCAGCGCCATAGACGCCGGCAACTTCGATTTGGCCACCCAGTGGACGACGAATGTTCCCGCACCGGCCATAGCCGGCAGCCCGCAGACCGTGGCCATCGACACGCTGACGCCCGACACCACCTACTACTTTGCCATCAAGGCCGCCGACGAGGCGGGCAATATTTCGCCAATTTCGAACGTACCCATGGCCTACACCGACAGCTTGGCGCCGGCCGCCATCGTCTTGAGCGTCGGCACGGTCACGGCCACGGCCGTTCAACTCACTTGGGATTCACCGGGCGACGACGGCAACCTCGGCACGGCGGCGGCCTACGATGTGCGCTACAGCACCACCATCATTGACGCGGGTAGCTTCGACGCGGCCGCCCAATGGATGACGAACGTTCCCGATCCGGCGGTTGCCGGCACGGCACAGAGCGTTACCATAGACGGCCTGACCGAGGGCACGCAGTACTGGTTTGCCGTCAAGACAGCAGACGAGGTGCCCAACTGGTCTGCAATCTCCAACGTCCTGCAAGTCGCCCCCGACGGCAGTGCGCCTTCGTCGATCACGCTCTCTCTCGGCACGGTCACGGGCAGCTCGGTGGGCCTGGTCTGGATCTCACCCGGCGATGACGGCGTCACGGGCACGGCCACGTCCTACGACGTGCGCTACTCGACTAACCTGATCGACGCGGGCAACTTCGGCGCGGCAACCCAGTGGACTACTAACGTCCCGTCGCCGGCGGTGGCCGGTACGCCGCAGTCGGTTGTGGTCGACGCGCTGATCGAAGGCACTCAGTACTGGTTTGCTATCAAGGCTGCCGACGAAGTGGGCAACACATCGCCGATATCGAACGTCCTGCAGGTCACGCCCGACGGCACTGCCCCGGCCGCCATCGTGCTGAGTGCCGGCGCCCTGGGCGCGACCTCGGTCCAACTCGACTGGAACGCGCCGGGCGACGACGACGGCACCGGCACCGCCACGTCTTACGATGTTCGCTACTCGACCAGCGCGATCGACGCTGGCAACTTCGATGCTGCCACACAATGGACGACCGGTGTCCCAGCGCCGGCCGTAGCCGGAACCCCGCAGACGGTGACAATCGACACGCTGACGGCGGACACCACCTACTATTTCGCCATCAAGGCGGCCGACGAGGCGGGTAATACCTCGCCTATTTCCAATGTCCCAAGCGCCTATACCGATATCGCTCCGCCGGCGGATATTGGCGATCTTGCGGCAGGCAACGCCGCACAGACATCGATCGACCTGACCTTCACCGCTCCCGGCGACGACGGCTCGGTGGGAAATGCCGCACAGTACGACGTGCGCTACAGTACCGCTCCCATAGACGCCGGCAACTTCGGCTCTGCCTTGCAGTTTGCTGACGGCGTTCCTTCGGCACAGGGCAATTTAGAGACGGTAAGCGTCACCGGCCTTACGGCCAACACTCTTTACTACTTCGCGGTCAAGACCGCCGACGAGGTGCCTAACTGGTCGAACATCTCCAACCTGCCCTCGGCCACGACGCTGCCTTGAACTGATGTCTTATTCGCCCATCCTGCCGATCTGTCTTCTGGCGCTTTTACTTTCCGCCTGCAGCCATGAAGACAAGCAGCCTCCCAAGCCGCGCAGCCTGGCCGAGGTGCGCGAGATAGTGCTCGAGAAGTTTCGCGAACTGGACGGATTTAAAATCGAGAAGCAGCTCGAGGTCGGCGTGGTCGGACATCCGGCCGTACGCATGGAGGGCTTATGGAAGCAAGCCGGCCGCAAGAGGCGCGGGATTGTCTATGTCGTGGATTTTCCGACCGTCTTCAATGTGGTTCACTACACCGCGCCCGAGGACAACGGCCTGTTCGAGGCGGGCTACCCCGGTTTTCAGAAGATGCTCAGGAGCATCAAGCCGATAACCTGGTCCGGTCCGCTGGAGGTCGTCGAGGGAGAGGACGAGAAGATCATGCACAACGGAGACCTGCAACTGGAGATTCACTACCCGGCCGATTGGGTCTACTCACTGGACGAGGTTAACCGGGCGGTCGTCTTCAGCGGACCGCGTAACAGCCCGATCTGGTTGACGACAGTGAATTTCTCGGTGGTCAATAAGTGGCCCGCAAAAAAATAAAAACAGGTGCGCTGCTTTTCGGAACGGCCGGGGTGCCGCCTTCGTCGAGCAAATCCGATCCGGCCAGCGGCGTCGAGGCCGCGGCCAGGCTGGGTCTTTCGGCCATGGAACTGGAGTTCGTCTACGGCGTACGCATCACCGACGAGATGGCCGAAAGAGTGCGCGAGCGGGCCGCGACGCTCGGAATAGTCCTGACCTGCCACGGCCCTTACTACATCAACCTGAATTCCAAGGAGCCCGAGAAGCGCGCCGCCAGCATCAAGCGCATTCTGGATACGGCCCGTGCGGCCCACAAGGTGGGAGCCCACTCGATAACGTTTCATGCCGCCTTCTATCTGAAAGAAGACCCGTATGCAGTGCACCAGGTAGTGAAGGATTCACTCGAGCGAATAATGGAGACCCTCGATGCGGAGGGCATCCGGGTCCAGGTCAGGCCCGAACTGACCGGCAAACCGTCGCAGTACGGCGACCTCGGGGAGTTGCTGGCTCTGGCGACCGAGATCGAAGGCGTCTTGCCGTGCATCGACTTCTCGCATCTGCACGCCCGCGCGGGCGGGGGAATGAACACGCTCGAGGAGTATCGCGGGGTGCTTCGAAGCTATGCCGATGCGCTGGGCGAGGAGTCGCTCGCTGATCTGCATCTGCACATAAGCGGCATCGACTACGGCCCCAAGGGCGAGCGCAAGCACCTGCAACTCGATCAGTCCGACCTGAACTGGCGCGACCTGCTGATATCTCTCAAGGAAGCGTCCGCCTCCGGTGTGGTGATCTGCGAGAGCCCCAACACCGAAAAAGACGCTCTGAAAATGCAGCGTTTCATCCGGCGTCTCAAGGTCTGAAATAAGACCAAATTCCCTTGACTGGGCCGGACCGACCATGCCATCATGAGCCGACTCTCTGGCAGGTAACTGTTTGTAAATAATAGGGATCTTCCTTTACCCGAGGTGAGAAAATGGGCGACGACGAGCGCAAGGAATTCAAGCCATACGTATCTTCCGATACCAATATGAAAGAGCTGAGCCTCAAGGCGATTCTGCTGGGCGTGATCATGGCCGCTATTCTCGGGGCGGCCAACGCCTACCTGGGATTGAAGGCCGGCATGACGGTGGCCGCGACTTTCCCGGCGGCGGTGATCGCCATGGCGGTGCTCAGGGCCTTCAAGGGCAACATCCTCGAGGAGAACATCGCGCGTACCACGGGCGCCGTCGGCGAGGCGTTGGCGGCCGGCGCCATCTTCACCATCCCGGCCTTCATCATGACCGGCGTCTGGGATGAGTTCGACTACGTCACCTCGACCGCCCTGCTGCTGGTGGGCGGCCTGCTGGGAGTGCTGATCGTCATCCTGCTCAGGCGCACTTTCATGGAGGACAGCAGCCTGCCGTTTCCCGAGAGCCAGGCCTGCACCGAGATAGTCAAGGCCGGCCAAAAGGGCGCCAGCGGGGCCGGAATGGTCTTTATCGCCATGGGCTTGGCTGCCGTGATCGAGTTTTTCAAAAACGCCAACGGCATCCAGATCATCAAGGAGAACATCCGCGGCGCTTTTTCGGTTGGCAAGGGTACCTTCCCTTACGTGACGCCCACCTCTTCGCCGGCTTTCCTGGGCGTCGGCTTCATCATCGGCCCGCGCCTCTCGGCCATCACCGCCGCCGGCGGCGTTTTCGGCTGGTTGTTGCTAATGCCGCTGGTGCTCTTCGTGCTGGCCATGTCGGATTCATCATTCGCCGGCAATCTGCAGGGCATGATCGCAGACGGAAACTGGGGAGCGCTGTACAACGGTAGTGCTGGAGGCTTTGTCGGCCTGGCCCCGCTTTACTCGAGCACGATCAAGATGGTGGCCATCGGGGCGATGATAGTCGGCGCGTTTTTCACCCTCTTCAAGATGCGCAACAGCCTGATAACCGGCATCGGTCGGTCGCTGAAAGGTCTGAGCGGCAAGGCCGGGGTGGTCGAGAAGCGCACCGAGAAAGACCTCAATTTCAAGAGCGTCTTCATCGCCATCGGGGTCATGCTGCTGGCCATGGCGGCACTCTACTACTGGCTGTGCCAGAATTTCGGCATATCGCTGATCACCTTGATCGTCATGGCCATCGCCGGTTTCCTGTTTGCAGCGGTTGCCGGCTACCTGGTCAGCATCATCGGCTCGTCCTCGAACCCCATTTCAGGGTTGACTCTTTCAACCCTGTTGATCGCCGCCGGCTTGCTGGTTCTTCTGGGAATGGGCGGCGAGCATGGCAGCCATGCCTGGAAAATCGGCGTCCTGGCGGTGTTGGGAGTGGCCACCGTCATTTGCTGCGTGGCCGGCGTGGCCGGAGACATGATCCAGGACTGGAAGGTCGGGCACAACCTCGGCGGTACTCCCTGGAGAATGGAGGTCGGAGGTTTGATAGGCGTCGTGGCCGCTGCCCTGGTTCTGGTGCTGCCGATCATGTTGCTGCACAAGTTCGGCGGCGGAATCGGATCCGACGCGCTTCCCGCGCCGCAAGCGGGCCTGATGGCCACCATGGCCGACGGCATCATCAGCGGTAGCATGGCCTGGGAGCTGATCATCATCGGCATGTTCTTCGCCTTGGCGCTGATCCTGATTCAGAGCCCCTCGCCGATGTTGATTGCCGTCGGCATGTACCTGCCTTTCCAGACCACGCTGGCCATCTTCGTCGGCGGTATCATCAAATGGACCCTCGACCGGGTCATTGCCAGGAAGGCCGGTCACGACAAGCAGGCGGCCGAGGCGGCCGGCAACCGGGGACTGTTGGTGGCCTCCGGACTTGTGGCCGGCGAGGCGCTGGTGGGCATTATATTGGCCGGGATCGTCGCTTTAAACATGAAGTTCATGTGCCCTGAGAAATTCCAGGGCGAGGTGGCCCAGGCCAGGGCCTTCATGGAAAAGGTCGTCCCGGTGGGCGAAGACTTGGCACCTGCCGAGATGGCCAGGAAAATCATGGCCGACGGCGCCTTGATGCAGCAGTTGCCGTCTCTTCAGGGCTTGGATGAAAAGAAAGTCGCCGCACGACTGGTGGTGCAGAAGAACCTGGCCACGACGACCTGCCTGGGAACGACGCCTGAATCATTCTCTACACAAGGCGTCGGCGACTGGCGTATGTGGCTCGGGTTCCTGGTCATGATTGGGCTGGGATTTTACATGGTCACGGCTTCGCTCAAGGCGCTCGGGCAGCGTGGAGGAGGAGGAAGCGCTCCGACTGAGCCGCCTCCCGGCGAGCAGGAAGCGACCAGCCGCGAGGAGAAAGATGAAAAGAAGGAAGACTGAGCTCAACCTGCTCGATCTGAAGCCTCTCAGGCTATTCGGGCACGCACTGGACGGCGAGCGGGTGACCGTCCTGGTTCCCAAGTACCGCACGCGCTGGCTGCAATGGTTGCAGCGCAGGTTGGCCCGGCCTTACTGGAAGCTTCACCTGGATGAGATCGGCACGGCCGTCTGGCTGGAATGCGACGGACAACGCACGGTTGCCGAGATCGGGCAACACCTGAAGGACGAATTCGGCGAAGCCATCGAGCCCGTCTGGGAACGCCTGCCTGCTTTCCTGAGCCAGATGAGACGCGGCGAGTTAATCGAACTTGGGATATAATTATTGCCCGCAGAGGTTGGGGACGAGTTCCTTGGCATCCGCCTTGCACTGGATTTCGTCTGCCAGGCAGGCCCTGGCGGCATCGAGAGACGCGCCTGAACAACCACTCGAACCATTGATGCAGGTACATGTTGCGGCGTTGGGATCCATGAACTTGCCCTCGGCGAAGCAGTCGCAGTAGCAGCAGCCGCTCTGCTCGGCGCAGCCTTCTACGATGCCGGCACTCCTGATCTCGTCGGCCTTATCACAGTTATTCTTGGCCCCACCGCATCCGGCCATCAAGCCGCAAATTAGTATCAGGCTAATCATCCTCATATCTCGTAACCCTCCGGAAAAAATAAAGCCCCGCATATCGCGGGGCTTTATTTCTATACCAAGTAGTCGAAAACCGTTAGTTGCTGCAATACTCGCCCGTCGCGCAGACAGGATCGCACACCGGCACCACCGGGTTATCCTTGCAGGTGCCGTCGTCACAGTACTTGCCCGTCTCGCAGACAGGATCGCAAAGGGCATCACAGTGGCCTGTCATCGGATTGCAATACTCAGTTCCGTCCGTTGCGCAGGCAGGATCGCAAACAATGAAGTCCTTGCAGGTGGTATTGTCACACCACTGGGTCGTGGCATCGCAGGCAGGATCGCAGGTTACGATCTTGACACAATGGGGTCCACTGTCACTCGAGCCACAGGCGCCGAGCATCAGACCACACACCGCTACCATGGACATTACAACGATTACCTTTTTCATCTTCTTCCTCCTTTTTCAAAGTAAACTAGAAAAGACACCTACTCCCGGATTTCCCAGTTGGGTCTCTATATGTAGTATAACGAACCATGCAAACACCGCATGAACACTGTCGTAAAACGCTCTCGGGAACGAAGAAAGGGAGATTTCCGGTGGGTGAAAGGCAAAACGGCGCTCTCAGGCCCGA
>DATKYQ010000050.1:0-55556 GCA_035528415.1 Myxococcota bacterium
ACACGAGCTACTACGACCGGGAAGGAGTGCCGAGGCTTGCGGCGTAACCTCAACTTTCCGAACCGCCGGATGCGGACCCGCATGTCCGGTGGTGTGGCAGGGGAGCCGTAGGACGAACCTACGGTCCCCTATGCCGATTAACCGCATCGAATTTTCACCAGAGAGATAGTGCCGAGGGAAGCCTTGCTAAAAACCCTGGATCAGGGCTGTTTGAGCCCCTTGCACTCGAACCGTTCGCCAGAGACGAACCAGTCCTGTTTGAATTGCTGGACGTCCTTGTCGCTAAAGACGATGGCGCGGTAGACGAAGACCTTCGTGTCCTTCATCTTCCAGCAATCAGGCGAGGCGCCGTGCTTCTGGCACAGGCGCGAGAGGAACATGGTCTTCTCGGGAAGCTGTTCCCATACCTGCGGCAGGTAGGTGGAAGAACCATACCGGCTTCGCAGGATGACGCCGTCGCGATTCGGCTTGAGTTTTATAAGCAGGTCGTCGGGCGAGGTGAAAACCAACGGTTTCGGCTTCGTCAGGATGCTGATGGAGAGACGCAGGTTCTGCAGCTCACCAGGTCTAACCGAGGGGAAGCGCGGGTCACGCGTAGCGGCGGCGATGGCCCGGTCCATCACGTTCCTGTAGAGTGGGTCATTCGCCTCGAACATGCCGATACAGCCGCGCAACTCGTCAGACTTCGTTTTCAAAGTCACGAAGACGGCCAGGGGCTTCTTCAAGTAGGGCGTCACACAGGCGGGACTGACCTCGGGCTGTTTCTTCGTGCGCAGATACAAGTCTATCGTGTCGCGGGCCAGGGAGATCAGGAACCGTTGTTCTGAACGGGACGGTCCTTCGCCGGCCTGGGTTAAGGGTGTAAGAAGCAGACCGATCAACAACGTCAACACGCTACGAGACATACCAGATTCCTCCTACATTCAAGATTCCACCACCTCACGTTGTGCCTTTTTGTCTGATAAATGATGTCTACTTGGTTTTGTGATAATAATCCAAAAAGACGGGAGGGAATGAAAGGGGTTTTTCCATGCGGCTTGCTATTCCGGGATTAGCGGCGCTACTGGCAATAGGAGTGGGAACGCAAGCCGGCCGGGCGGCCGAGGTCGTGCAGCCGGACGTGATCGTCGACATTACGCGTGCAAGGCCCACCCACCGGCTGGTCGAGACATCCCGGTTGGAACTGGCCTACGGCGACGCGCCGGGAGCAATCGGGTTCGAACCGGCCGGAGACGAGCGCCGGGCCAACGGACCCGACGCGTTCGAAGTCGACGCCCGGGGCGATTACATCGTCGCCGACCCGGTTCACCGGGTGCTCTTGCGCGTTGCACTGCGCTCCAAAGTCCCTGTCGTTTCAGAGATAGGCGCACTTCCGCTCAGAGGCGAGGCCCCGGCCGCCTTTTCGAGCGCGGTCAGAGTCACGAAGTGCAACGCCGAGGCGGGCCTGGTGAGCGTGGCGCCGGGAGGCAAACAGATACAAGTTGAGGTAGGCGGTCCGCTGGCCTCGATCAGACTGATCGGAGTAAGCACCGCCGGCGATATTTTTCTGATCGTCGAACGCTTCATAAAGCGCGGGAAGCTGGCCGTTGACCGGCAAGTAGTGGTGCTCGATTCGAGCGGAGCCCTCAAGGCGCTTTTGCAGGTGCGTGACAAACCGGCTGTTCATCCCGGGCGGGATTTCGTGCTAGGCCCGAAAGGAACGCTGCACCGGATGGTGCCCGGCACCCAGGCTGTAGCGTTCGTGCGCTTTGAGGTACGCCCATGAAACCTGTTAGCATATCAGCGCTATTCGGTCTGCTCGGGTGCCTGTGCCTGGCGAGCGGGGCGGCCCGGGCGATATCTCGTACGGAGATCGTAGAGGCGGCGCCAGCCTTCGAAGAGCACACCTGGAACTGCGAGGCCGTGAACCTCGAAGCCTGCCCCGGCACTAATTGGCAGCCGGCCGTCACGCAGGTCGGAACGCAGACCGGGCTTCCTTATTGTTGGGGCGGCTGGGTGACCGTCGAGCAGTTCGATCAGCAAATCGCGATGGGTTACGGCCCCGGGTCGTTACCGGAAGGTTATTATCCAAGCTGCTCGACCGGCCTCGATTGCTCGGGCTACGTCAGTCAACTTTGGCGGCATCCGGTCAAGCTGGGCACGGCCACTATCCCGGATGTGTCGAGCGAGATCGACCTGACGGAAATGCGGCCCGGGGATGTGTTCAACGATGCGGGTTATCACGTGATCATGTTTTTGGGTGAGGATAACAACGGTGATGCAATTGTGACCGAATCTACCACCGGTAGTTGCATGGGCGTTTGTCGAAATTCGAAGCCCTGGAGCATGTTCGACGGATACGTCCCGAGGGCATACGACTTTGCCGACCTGCAGTCTTCTACGCAGGCAGGCACTGCCGGAGATCCAATCGAGATCGATTCGTTTCCGTTCAGAGATGAGCGCAGCACGGCGAGTGCGCCGAGCGACGCGTTCGACTTCTACTCAGAAGCCCCGAACACAGACGAGTCCGGGCCCGAGCTGATCTATGTTTTCAATGTTGCCTCGGGCGGTAAGCTTACAGCCGGACTGACCGATGCCGCCGGCGTCGACATCGACATCCAGCTGTTGTCGGCTCTCGATGCCGGCGCCTGTCTGGCGCGCGACGATTGGCAGATCAGTTACGACATCACCATACCGGGTACCTACTACCTTGTGGCCGACACTTTTGTAGGCAATACGGGAACAGAGTACAGCGGGGCCTATTTGCTGACGGCCGACTTTACCGGCGAGTTGGTGACAGCGGACGACGAACCCGGGTCGAGCGGGTGCGGGTGTGGATTTGCAGGCACACGTCGACCGGGCTTTGCGGCGCTCTGGCTGTTGCTGCTGGTTGCGGCGTCGTTGATCTTGCGGCGGAGCCGATAGAATCCCACCCTGACCGGATCGACGGTATAGCGGTCGCTGAATCCCGTGATTGCCGGCAGGTCCTTCTCGGCGATGGGCTCGAGCCGGTAAGTTGACTCGATCAGATAGCAGGATGGCAGGTAGTAGCGGCCGTCGGGCAGCAGGCTATCTGCATGGACGGCCCCGCAGGAGGCGGGTCGCCAGTAAGCGAGACACCCCGAATCGGGATCCAAATCGGCGGCCGGATCGATCCAATGGTGCCCGAGCCCGAGCCAGCGGGACAGGTGCGCCGGGATCATCATGCCCAGATCGGCGTCCCATGAGCCGACGTGTACGATCCTGCATCCTGCCGGCACCTTGGCGAGATTCTCCCGGAAGAACTTATATTCTCTTCGGAAAGTGGGTTCGGGGGGCCGATGGCAAAGGGCGTACAGGGAGACTAGCGTGATCAGCGCGCCGAAAGCGGCGGGTATCCAGCGCCGCTGCGATTCGAACAGCCTTGCAGCATGATCCGCCACCCACAGGCCACCGACGCCGGCGAAGACCGCCGCGAACGGCACCAGCGCGAGTTGGTATCGTGCCGTGACCAGATCGGTGGATGCCAACCCGGCGGTCGGCACTGCGGGCAGCAGGCCGACGAGCAGCCACAAGATGGTCCGGCCGCGGCTTGCGCGGGCCGCTAGAACCAGCCCGGTAATGAACAGACAGGACAGAACGAAAGGAGTCCTTGGAGGAAGCAGTATGGAATCTGATCCCACCAGGCCCAGCAACCCGGCAAACTCCTGCAGCGAGCACAGAGGAGATTGGTATCCCATGGCGTTGATGACCGGCAGGTATATCTCGGCCATCCCCGCGGCGATTACCAGAATACTAGCGCATAGCGCTGTCGGTCTGAATTGCAGGCGTCGACTTGCCGGATCGCACAAGATCATCAGTCCCAGCGGAAGCCAGCCCAGGGCGGGCTCAGGGCGGAAGGCCGCGGCGAGAACCAAAGCGAGCCAGCCAGCGACGAGCAGGATCGCCGAAGCGACCCTTCCGGCCGTGACCACGGCGGCCACGGCCACGGCTGAGAGCAAGCTGATGACGACGGCGGGATCGTCGGTCGGACTGAGCCAGGCATGCACCGGCCAGACGGCGATGGCCAGGCCGGAAACCAGCCCCGCGAGCCTGCTGCCGGAGACCCGCCAGCCGAGCAGGTAGACCGGAACCACGGTCACAGCACCGGCAAGGGCGCCGGCGAAGAATAACGTCATATCATTCGTGCCCAACAGGGAGGTCCATCCGAACACCCAGGCGCAGAGCCCTGTTCCGAGCTCGGGGTATTCGCCCGGCGGACCGAATGGCGATGGCAGCCGGATGACCTGGTTCGCGGGTCCGGCGTCCACCAACATCCAGCGCAGAAAGAGCGCAACGCCGACCAGCAGACCCATTTCGATCAGAGCTCTTTTTGTCTCGCTGTTCTTCCACGGGCGTCTTCTGACCGTCTCGATTGCCAGAAGCGCAACCAGGCCCAGCAGGCCGGCGATCCAGGCGAGAGCCGCGATTCCCACCGGCGAGGAAAGGAACTCTTCCAGTCTGTTTCGTAACGACGGAGGACTATACGGTTCGGCCGGAGAAGGAATGTCCGGTTGGCTGCTGAATTTTTTCCAGAATCCGCCCGGGTCCTTTTGATTCACCCTAGCGGCGATCTTACGAGCGATCTCGACGGCCCGATCGGGCTCGATGCCTTCTGCCTTCGACAACACAACGTCGAAGGAATCCGTTTGTGCAACATGCTCGTGGCCCCGGCCAGGGTGGACGAAGTCAAGGATTACCAACTCGTTTCTGGGCCCTGAGAGTTCCGCCCGGATGTGATCGTGTTCGATGGCGATGTTGGCAACCCTCCATCCGGTCGCTGCTTCCGCGCCGACGCCCGAGAACATAGCCTCGATCTCCGCCTCGCGTCCGGTCTCGATGACGGCGGTTTGCCCGGATACCATCTGGAGTGCAATTGCCAGGATTGAAACGGAGATGGAGATCAAATAAGTCATGTTATCGTACCATTCTCCCCAAAATTATTGTAATAGCAAGAAGCGCCCTTTTTACTTGATGTGCATCAGAAATCGGCTAAATATGGCCGCATTGTGGCGATGAACTGGAGATTGAAGCGAGAGTTGCTGCGCCTGGCCGCGCCTTATCGTTCGGCCGACTGGCGGGCTACGGCTTACGGGGCCTTGGCCCTGGTGTTGATGCTCGTCTACCTGATCCAGGGAAATAGAAATTTCTTCGCGGCCCATTTTGCGCGGGCGGGCATGGGCGCGCCTGATGTCGAGTTTTGGGGCACGTTGTACCAGTTTGCCGCAGCCTTCGTGCTTTTCTTGCTTGTGCCGATGCTGTTTTACAAATTCGTCGGCCGTGAAAAACTCGCCAATATCGGCATGGGCGCGGGAGACTGGAAATTCGGACTGCTGGTTGCTCTCGTCGGGTTGCTTTTGATCTCGCTGCCGGGCGGGCTTTCGGCCGGCGCCATGGCAGACTTCAGGGCGGAGTACCCGCTGGCCAAGGCCGCCTGCACGAGCACGGGACGCTTCGTCGTTTACGAGCTGGCCTACGGGCTGCTTTATTACGTGGCCTGGGAGAGCTTCTTCAGGGGCTTTTTACAGATGGGGTTGCAGCCGCACATCGGCGATGTGGGCGCCATCATGGTGCAGACCGCGGCCTCTACCCTGCTGCACATCGGCAAGCCGGTCAACGAGATCTGGGCCGCTCTGCTGGCCGGCTTTCTGTTCGGCGCTATCGTCATTCGCACGCGTTCGATCTGGCCGCTGGTCATAATCCATTGGGGCCTCGGATTGGTCACCGATATTTCCTGTGCGCACGCCGCGGGCCTCTTCTGATGAAAGTCCTGGTCACCGGCGGCAACGGCTTCATCGGTTCCGCCCTGGTCGAGCGCCTGCAGGCCGATGGGCACGAAGTGCGCTGCCTTATGCATCGTTCGCGCGATCTGCTCGACGGCCTGGATATCGAGCTTGCACCGGGAAGCGTGGTAGAACCCGCGGGTCTCGATGCCGCCTGCGAAGGCGTGGAGCTTGTCTACCACCTGGCCGGATCAGGGCGGGCGGGGGACTGGGGATCTCGAAAATGGTTCTTCGCCTGTAACGCAAACGGCACGAGAAATATGTTGGATGCGGCTGTCAGGGCCGGGGCCGGGCGCTTCGTGCACATGAGCTCGCTGGCTGTTCATAGTTTCACGGGCCACGTAGACGCCGACGAGAGCGTGCCCGCCGATCAGCAAAAATATGCCTACGGGGCCTCGAAGGTCGAGGCCGAAAGACACGTACGGCGCGAGGGTAAGATCGAGTGCGTCATCCTGCGTCCGGGCGTTGTGGTCTTCGGCCCGCGGGACGAGACGGCTTTCGTGCACATGGCGCCGCTGCTCGAAAAGGGACGCTGGACTCACGTCAGGGGAGGTTCTCCCTTGGTGTGTTACAGCTACGTCGACAACCTGGTGAACGGACTGTTGTTGGCGGGGACGCACCCCGCGGCCGCCGGCGAGACTTTCGTCATCACCGACGATCTGCGCCTGAGTTGGAAAGAGCTGATCTCCAAGGTGATCGCCGCCTTCGGTGCGCGAGAGAGGACTTTCTCTTTTCCGGCTCCGCTCGCCCGCGCAGCCGGCATCGCGCTGGAAGCCGCCTTCAAGTTGTCGTGCAGCCGTAAAGCGCCGGCGATCACCGACTACCGCACCGCGCTGGTCTCGCGGGACTTTCACTTTTCGTGCGCCAAGGCCAAACAAATGCTGGGCTACTCTCCGGCGTTGCCGCTGGAAGAGGGCCTGCGCCGGACAGTCGAGTGGTACCGAAGCCTGAAGGAGAGAAAATGAATGTCCCGGGTCCGCCGAAGTCGCCCGTGCTGGTTACAGGCGCGGGTGGTTTCATCGGCTCGACGCTATGTCGCGCCCTGGTCGAGGCCGGCTGTGAGGTGCGCGGGCTCGATCTTCCGGGCACAGGCAGCAGAGGACTCGAAAAGATCGGGGTGCGGCTCTTCGAAGGAGACATCTGCAGGCCCGATTCCCTGGCCGAACCCTTTACGGGAGTCGCTACCGTGTTTCACCTCGCTGCCCTGGCCCGCGACTGGGGCAAGCGCTCGCTTTTCATGGCCATCAACGCAGGCGGAACCAAGAACGCTTTGGATGCCGCGGCGGCGGCCGGCGTGCGGCGCTTCGCGCACATGAGTTCTTTGGCGATCCACTCATTCTCGGGTCACCATGATGCGGACGAGTCGACGCCCGCCGGCAATCACATCAACGGCTACTGCAGCTCGAAGATCGCCGCCGAGAAAATTGTACAAGATGCCCAGGCCGCGGGAAAGTTCGAAACCACCATCATCCGCCCGGGTGCCATCATCCACGGTCCCGGTGACACGACTGCTTTCACCCAACTGGCCGCTTTTCTCGAGAAAAGCAAGATGATGCTGGTCGGCGGAGGGTGCCAGCTTACCTGCTACAGCTACGCCGAAAACCTGGTCCGCGGAATGATCATGGCCGCGGCTTCACCCGCGGGCGCGGGTGAAACTTTCATCCTCACCGACGATCTGAGAATCAGCGTGCGCGACTACATGACCGCCGTCTGCCGCGCTCTCGGTCTTCCCGCCGAGTTCACCTCCATTCCCGCCCCGTTGGCCCGCGCCGGGGGCTGGACATTCGAGATGCTCTGGAAGCTCGCCGGGGCCAAGAATCCTCCCATTGTGCACCGCTATCGGGTCGGCTTGGTCGCCCGCGACTTCCACTTCTGCTGCGAAAAGGCCAAGCGGGTGCTCGGCTACAGTCCAAAGATTCCCTTCGAAGAGGGCCTGGCTAGCACCGCGCGCTGGTATCTCGACCGGCGCAGGGGGTGATAATCAGCTGGAATAGCTTAAAGGAATGCCGCAAGACTTTTGGTTGAAAAAAAGTATGGCCTGGATTAGTTTATGTTCTGTTACAGCCAACCCAAACAGGAGTAAAGATATGAAGAAGAAAGTGCTTATGGAAATGATGTCTTGCCTTGCGGTAATCGGCCTGGTTCTTCCCCTGGCCGCTTGCGGCGGTGGAGACGGGGACAAGTGCGCGGGCGTTACCTGCGCGGATCACGGCAGCTGCAATCCGGATACAGGCGCCTGCGCCTGTGACACGGGTTATACCGGCGCGGACTGCACAACCTGCGCCAGCGGCTACCAGGACAACGACGGCAACGGAAGCTGCATGCCCGACTGCACCACCGGCGGCGGAAACTGCGGTGCTCATGGAAGCTGCGACGACTCTTCCGGGGTCGCTCTGTGCACCTGCGACCAGGGCTACTCAGGCGATGCCTGCGATGCCTGCGCCGCGGGCTTCCAGGACAACGACGGCGACGGGAGCTGTCAGGCTGATTGCGTGACCTCCGGGATCATCTGCGGCGCGCACGCCCAGTGTGACGATAGCGGCGGCACGGCCGTGTGCGGTTGCGAGACGGGTTACCAGGACAACGACGCTGACGGCGACTGCCAGCCGAATTGCGCTACATCAGGTCTTGATTGCGGCGACCACGGTAGTTGCGTAGATGCCTCGGGCACGGCGCTGTGCGTGTGTTCGCTGGGCTGGGCCGGAGACGACTGCTCTATGTGCGCTGCGGGCTACCACCCCGAAGGCGGTGACTGCGTCGAAGACACCGACTGCCAGGCGAACACCTGCAACCAGCATGGAAGCTGTGACGACTCGAGCGGCGTTCCCGTGTGCAGTTGCGATCAAGAGTACGCCGGTGCCCACTGCGAAAGTTGCGCTGCGGGTTACCAGGACAACGACAACGATGGAAGCTGTATGCCCGACTGCGCAACGGCGCAGCCTGCCTGCAACGCGCACTCCCATTGCGACGACAGCGGAGGGACGGCGGCCTGCGCTTGCAACGCTGAATATGTCAATCCGCCGCAGTGCGCCGAGTGCGCCACCGGCTACCAGGACAACGACTCCGACGGCAGCTGCCTGCCGACCTGCTCGACCTCGGGTGTCGCCTGCGGCGCCCACGGGAACTGCGCGGATACTTCCGGCACGGCCATGTGTGTTTGCGACACGGGCTACGCGGGAGAGCTGTGCAACACCTGTGCAAACGGCTACCAGGACTACGACGGCGACGGCGTCTGCCTCGATGATTGCCAGACGGCGAACCTCGACTGCCATACCCACGGCAACTGCGACGACTCGACCGGGCTGGCCCATTGCAACTGCTACGAGGGTTACGCCGGCACCGATTGCTCGACTTGCGACAGCGGCTACCAGGACAACGACAACAACAACTCCTGCCTGCCGAACTGCGCGACCTCGGGGCTCGATTGCGGCGCGCACGGCAGCTGCAGCGATACCGGCGGCACGGCCCTGTGCGAGTGCCAAACCGGTTACGCGGGCGACGCCTGCGCCGAGTGCGCTCCAGGTTACCAGGACAACGATAATAACGGCAGCTGCGCGGAGGGCTGCGCGCTGGCCGGTCTCGACTGCGGTACTTACGGTACCTGCAACGATTCGAGCGGTACACCCACCTGTGAGTGTGTCGAGGGTTACACCGGCGCCGGCTGCACCCAGTGCGACACGGGTTACCAGGACAACGACAATAACGGTACCTGCCACCCTGACTGCACGACAGCCGCTCCGGCCTGCGTCCACGGAACCTGCGACGACACGGGCGGCGAGGCCGTCTGCGCCTGCGATGCCGGCTACGCCGGCGTTCTTTGCGATGCCTGCCAGAACGGCTACCAGGACAACGACGACAACGGCACTTGCCTGCCGAACTGCGCCACGGCCCCGATATCCTGCACCGGTCACTCGCACTGCGACGATACCAGCGGCACGGCCCAGTGCTTGTGCGATGACGGCTACGTCAACCCGCCCGCCTGCGACACATGCGTGGCGGGCTACCAGGACAACGATAGCAACGGCAGCTGCCTGCCCGATTGCGACACGATCGGCTACGAAGTCAGCTGTGCCGTGGGCGGTAACGGAGCCTGCGACGACTCCTCGGGTCAGGCCGTCTGCATTTGCAACACCGGCTACACCCCCGACGGCATGGGCCACTGCACAAACGCCACCGGCTACGACTGCTCGAGCCCCTTGCCGCTCGACCTGTCCGCAAGCCAGGTGACAGGCAATACAGTTGGTTCCGGTAACGACTCGTCGCCCTCTTGCTCGTCGTATAGCACCGCCGAGGAGATCGTCTATGTCTTCACGGTGGGCGAGGCCGTGCACGCCAAATTCACGACCGAGGGCTACGACACGATCATCTACCTGCGCACCGATTGCACAGATTCCGCCAGCGAGATGGCCTGCGATGACGACGGCGGGCCGGGCACCGGCTCGATGATCGAATCGGACCTGACGCCCGGGACTTACTACCTGTTCATCGACGGCTGGTCGAGCAACGTGGGCAACTACACCTTGCACATCGAGCTGTCTTGCGGGCCCGGCCAACTTTACGATCCGGGCAGCGACTCGTGCGTCGACGACCCGTGCCTCGATCCCAACCCGTGCAACGGCCCGCACATGACGATCTGCGAACCGGTATTACCTGCAAGCTACCTGTGCCACTGCGACGCCGGCTACATCGACGATCCCGGCAACCCGGGCACTTGCATTGCCGATCCCAACCCGCATGGTGAATCATGTGCCGATGCCATACCTATTCAGCCGGTAGACGGCACTATCGTTGGCTCGACCCTCGACGCGGTCAGCGACGGAACCGGCACTTGCGGCGGCAACGGTCCCGACCGGGTGTACCGCTTCGACTTGTCTGAATCGATGCGTTTCGAGGCCGACATGAGCGGCTACGACACCGTGTTGCACTTGCGCAGCGTCTGTGACGATCAGGGCTCGCAGATAGACTGTGACGACGACGGCGGTGTCGGCACGGCCTCGCACCTGGACCCGACAATACTGGATCCCGGAAGCTACTACTTGTGGGCAGATTCTTATTCCGCGGGCGGCGATTTCCAGCTTGATGTAAGCTTCAGGACCGACCCCTGCGCCACCGACCCCTGCCCCGGCACGCCCGAATGCGTGGCTTCGGGCGACTGGTCGAGTTACGAGTGCGTCTGCCCGGCAGGCACGCTGCCCTGGCAGGGCGATTGCGTCGACGACCCCTGCGATCCCAACCTGTGTACGGCACTGCACCAGAACATCTGCACGCCCGATTTGCCGGGCGCCTACCACTGTGACTGCAACCTGGGCTACATCGACGATCCCGGTAACCCCGGCACCTGCATCGAGGATCCCAACGCCAATGAATGGGCCTTTATTGATTTCATCAACGCCGACAACAACCTCGATCAGGCAGGCCACGACGACGTGGCCGAGATGGCGACGGCAGGTTCGACTCCCTACGTGCACATTGTGGCCCTGTTCGATACCGCCGGATACTCCGACGACGGCCATGCCCGCAAGATCTACGTCACTCAGGGCGGCTACGATGTGATCGAGGACATGGGCGAGGTAGACATGGGCAACTGGCAGACGCTGCGTGACTTCGGCATCTGGGCTGTCACCAACTACCCTGCCAGGCACTACGCGCTGGTGACGTGGGATCACGGAAGCGGCTGGGACAAGAACAAGCCGCAGCCCCTGCCCTACAAGGGGTTCTCGTACGACGACAGCAGCGGCAACAACATCTCGGTCGCGGGAGGCGGCTACGGACAGGCCTTGGCCGGAATCACTGCCGCGCTGGGCGGCAAGATTGATGTCGTGGGACACGACGAGTGCCTGATGGGTATGTGGGAAGTAGCGGCGGCGACGGCGCCCTACGCGCATTATTTCGTGGCCTCCGAGGAGACCGAGCCATGGGACGGCTGGGCCTATAACGGCTTCCTGCCCGGCCTGATTGCCGACCCGACCAACATCAGCCCTGCGGATCTGGCCATAAGCATTGTTGATGCATATTACAATGAGGCTAGCGGGGACTCTACAATGGGCGCGATCAACCTGGATACCATGGGCGACCTGAACGCTGCGATCTCGAACTTCGCCGATGCACTGATGGCGAATTCCAGTTTTTACTCTCAGGTGAACTCGGCGCGCAGCAGCACGCAGTCGTTCGCCGACTCTTCGTTCAGAGACCTGAAGGACTTTGCAGCCAGGGTCGCCGGGATATCTGGTGCGCCTGCTGACCTGGTGGCCGCGGCGAACGCGCTGGTTGCACAGCTCGATGTGACAATCATCTACAACCTGGCGCAGTCCGGCTATTCGGGCGCCTATGGCCTGTCGATCTACCTGCCCTCGCAGGGTTCGTCGATCGGTTCCGACTACACCGGCGCCATCTGGAGCCAGCAGACAACCTGGGACGAGTTCCTGCAGGACTTCTAATTAATGCATATTACGCTCGGCACCTGGCCGGTCTTCAATCGACCGGCCAGGTATGCCGGGTTATTTCGGTGCATTTCCCGCTGGCCACCTCGGCCGTGATCACTACTCCCTGGATCTGAACGTTATCGCGGGCCACCTGGTGGCTGGTTGGCAGGCGGGTTGTGAAGCGGGCTATGGCTTGTTCCTTGCGCACGCCGATCACCGAGTCGATCGGGCCGGTCATGCCCAGGTCGGTGAGGTAACCGGTGCCCCCGGCCAAGATCTCGGCGTCGGCGGTCGGGATATGTGTGTGTGTTCCCAGCACCGCGGTCACCCGGCCGTCGAGATAGAATCCCAAAGACCTCTTTTCGCTGGTGGCCTCGGCGTGGAAATCGACGATGATAATCGGTGTTTGCCTGCGCAATGCCTCCACCTGCCGATCGGCCTCCCGGAAAGGGCAGGGCAGGGGGTTCATGAAGAGTTGGCCTTCCAGGTTTAGCACGCCGATCTTCAGGCCGCCGGGTGCGTCGAACACGCCGGCGCCCCGGCCGGGGGTTTGGGGGGGATAGTTGGCGGGCCTCAAAAGGCGCTCGTGCGAATCGAGATAGTCGCGGATGTCCTTGTGCTTCCAGATGTGGTTGCCCGAGGTCAGCACGTCGATGGGCAGCGCCAGAAGCTTGTCCGCGACCTGCGGGGTGATGCCCAGGCCGCCCGAGGCGTTTTCGCCGTTGGCGATAACAAAATTTGCCCCGCTTTTTTCGACAAGCGCACTCAAGCGCTTGGCCAGCGCCCGCCGGCCGGGCTTGCCGACAATGTCGCCCATGACGAGGATTTTGATAAGCTCACTACTTGGCATACTCCACCGCTCTGGTTTCCCTGATGACCGTGACTTTGATCTGTCCGGGATAGGTTAACTCGTTTTCTATCTTGTCCGCTATGTCCTTGGACAGAAGCAACGCTAGCTCGTCGGACACCTTGCTGTTCTCGACCATCACGCGCACCTCGCGCCCGGCCTGGATGGCGAAGGCTTTCTCGACGCCATTGAACGACTTGCAGATCTTCTCTAAATCATCCAGGCGCTTGACGTAGCTTTCGAGCATCTCGCGCCGGGCCCCGGGTCGGGCGCCGCTTAAAGCGTCTGCGGCCTGGACCAGCACGTCCAGGACCGACTCCGGCTTGACCTCTTCGTGATGGGCACGCACGGCTTGGACGATCTTTGGCGACTCGTTGTATTTCTTGAGCAAGTCCGCCCCGATCATCGCGTGCGAGCCCTCGACCTCGTGGTCGATGGCCTTGCCAATATCGTGCAACAGGCCTGCGCGTCTGGCCAGCCGGGGGTTGAAGCCCAGTTCTGAAGCCATGATCCCACACAGAAAACCAGCTTCGATGGAGTGTTGCAGTTGGTTCTGGCTGTAGCTGGTCCTGTATTTCAGGCGGCCGAGGTACATGACGAGCTCGTGGTGGATCCCGTGGATCCCCAACTCGAAAGTCGCCTGTTCACCAGCCTCCTTGATGACCTGCTCGATCTCCTCGGTGGACTTGGCCACGACCTCTTCGATACGCGCCGGGTGAATGCGTCCGTCGGAGATCAGTTTCTCCAGGCTCTGACGGGCCACCTCGCGCCTGACGGGGTTGAAGCCCGAGATGATCACGCATTCCGGTGTGTCGTCGATGATCAGGTCCATTCCGGTAGCCGCCTCCAGCGCGCGGATGTTTCTGCCCTCGCGGCCGATTATACGCCCCTTCATGTCGTCTGACGGCAAGTGGACCACCGAGACGGTCCTCTCGGATACGTAGTCTCCCGCGTAGCGCTGAATGGCCGTGGCGATGATCTTCTTGGCGCGCTTGTCGGACTCCAGACGAGTTTCCTCTTCAACCTCGCGGATTTGCTTGGCGCCCTCGTAGCGCGCCTTTTCGACCATAGAGTCTATAAGCTGTTTCTTGGCTTCCTCGGCCGTCATGTTGGCGATATGTTCCAGTTGGCCTTGACATTCATTTGCCAGTTGCTCGGACTTTAACTGCAGGTCTTTGGTCTGTTGCTCCCTTTTTACGACTTCCTTCTCCCTCCGGTTGTGCTCGGCATCCTGGCGATCGATCAGATCGGCCCTTTTTTCCAGGCTCTCTTCACGGTGATTGAGGCGTTTTTCCTGGGCCAGCAGGGAGCTCTGCCGCTCCCTGATCTCTTCGTCCATCTCCCTTCTTTTGCGTTCGATGATCTCCTTGGCGTCCACCTCCGAAGCGCGCTTAGTCAGCTCGGACTGTTTCTTCGCCTCCTCGACTATCCTCTCGGCGTCGAGCTTGGCATTGCTGAGCCTCGATCGCGAGCGGCGGATTTGCACCAGGTGGTTGACAATGAATCCCGCCAACAGGCAAACGACACCGACAACAACGAGTGTGACCATTTCCGGCATTTTCAATGACCTCCCCGGGCGCTCCATTCGGACGCCCGGAAGCTATGTGAACGCCGGCGCCCGCATGTTGTTCGTGCGCGTGCCGACTAGATACCGACGTTTGTGACAAGCGGGTTGGCGCGCAAGAATGTACTTCTCGCGCATGGGATCGATCCGGGACTTGGCGCCCTTGACAGGCGGTGTCGGGCTAAACCTCGGTCTGCGGCCCTTAAGAGGTGTCCTCCTTGGTATTGTTCGGGACGGGCCGTATGTCCGTTGATCTCGAGGTTTTCATCCTTGCCACCTGAAACACAGAAACCTAAAATCAGGTCTTGTAAAGCCAGTCGGGCCGATTTTCGCACCCCGAATCTATGTCAACCCGTCTTTACAAACGACGGGGCTTCAGCCCAAAAAGAAACCCCCGCATGGGCCGTCAAGGCAGATGAAGGCAATGAACCCGCCTTCCCTAGGTGGGTGCGCCGTAAGAGCTTCAGGCTTCCTTGCGTGCAAGGCTGCTCACCACTCACAGCGGGCGCTCCCTTCGAAAAAAATGTTGGTTCATTATTTTCTATTTGCCCGTCACGCACCCTGCAGGGGTAATTACGCGAAATTGCGATAAAGTCAAGCACTTTGCCCGTCCGTTCCAGAGCGAATCAGCTTGAGAATGTGACGCACCCGGTCCCTTACCTCCTTGCCAAGCCTGGATTTATCCTGTTTCAACTTGAAAAGATTGTCGGCGATGTTCAGGGCCGCGAGTATGGCGAGATTATGCGTGGCGACTGTCCGGGTACTCTTCTGTACCTCGGCCAATTGTCCATTGAGGTACTCCGCCAGGCCCTGGACGTACTCTTCCTTCTCGTCGCTGCGTACCTTGTAGCGCTGTCCCAGTATCTTGACCTCGAATGTCCGCATCTAGGCTCACTCCACGGGACAGCGCATAACAACCCGAAAAACAAGTATAGATTTATACTCGATGGCATGTCAAGAAGTCAGTGGCCGAAGTCGGAATCGGTATTTCCTATTGGATGCGATGCAGCTTGATCATGTTGGTGCTGCCCGGTTGGCCGATTGGCACTCCGGACGTAATCACCACGGCCTCGCCCGTGCGGGCGAAACCGCGCTCTGTCAGGATGTGGTTGGCCTGGCGTAGCATGGCGTCCGTGCTGCGCACGGCCGGCACCTTGACAGGCTCTACTCCCCAGTAGATCGCCAGGCCGTGGTAGGTGTCCAGGTGCGGCGTCATGGCGATTATCCTGGCGTTGGGACGATAGTCCGAGATCAAGCGGGCCGTGTTGCCCGACTCCGTGAAGGCCACTATCAGCCTGGCCCCGGTGTCCTCGGCCGCCACGACCGTTGCCTTGGAAATCGCGTTGGGAAACACGGCATGGTCCTTGATCAGGTGCGGGCCGGGGATACTCTGGAAGGCCGCCGATTTTTCCGCCTGGCCGATTATCCTGACCATCATCTGCAGCGCTTCCAGCGGATAGGCCCCAGCCGCGGTTTCACCAGAAAGCATTAAAGCGTCCGCGCCGTCGAAGACGGCGTTGGCGACGTCCGAGGCCTCCGCCCGGGTGGGTCTCGGGCTGGAGATCATGGATTCGAGCATTTGGGTGGCCACGATCACCAGCTTGCCGCGGGAGTTGGCCCGGGCGATGGCCGTTTTCTGTATGGCCGGTACCTTTTCGGGCGGCAGTTCCACGCCCAGGTCGCCGCGCGCAACCATGATGCCGTCGCACACGTCCAGGATATCGTCCAGGTTGTCGACCGCGTCGGGGTGCTCGATCTTGGCCAGGATGCGCGAGCTTCCCTTGGCCTTGCGGATCATCCGCCTTACCTGCAGGACGTCATCGGGCTTGCGCACGAAACTGATGGCCACGAGGTCCATGCCCAATTTCAGTCCCAGGCGAATGTCTTTCTTGTCCTTTTCAGTGACCGAGGCGCTGGATATATTGACGCCGGGCAGGTTGACGCCCTTGTGATTCCTTATCACGCCGCCGGCGACCACCTTGGTGATGACGTCCCGGCCCTCGACGTCGGTGACCCGCAATTGGATTGTCCCGTCGGCGATCAACACCCGGTCGCCCTTCTTGACGTCCTTATGAAAGTGGTTGTACTGCACCGCAGCGTGGAAGTCGTCGCCGACGATGGAGCGTGTCGTCAGAATGAAAGAGCCGCCGGTGTGTAGCAGCACCTGGCCGGTCTGAAACTTGCCCAGGCGGATGCGCGGGCCCTGGACGTCCTGCAGGATGGCTAAAGGCCGTCCGGCCGCCTTGGACAAGCGACGCAGCATGGCGTGCAGCCGGGAATGGCTCTTGTGTGTGCCGTGAGAGAAGTTCAGGCGGGCTACGTCCATTCCGCCGAGAACCATCTTTTTCATGATTTCTTCGGAGGAACTGGCGGGGCCGATCGTGCAGACGGTCTTCGCTTTGCGCATAACGGAACCTCCGGGGAGAGGCCGCCTCAAACTCTGGGCGGAGAATGGGCGATCTTGCCGAGCATGATGGAAGGCGCGAAGAGCAGCGCCGTGATCCTGGACATCACCAGGGCCACGATCAGGACCATGACGAACCAGGTTCCCACCGCTGCGGCCGCGAATTTCAAGGCCTTCTCGCGGGGAGTGTCCATCAGCACCTGGCACCCGACCAGGAAAAGGTAGGCGGCATAGCCGAAGCCGACGAGCATTCCAAGCAGGCTGAGTTGGGGCACAAGGGTCAGAAAGCCCGCTATCCAGACGGGTGTCGAGGCATAGGCGACGAGTTTGAAGGCCGCATCCTCGTTGCGCACCGTGCCGAAGGAGGGGGCCATGAAGTTCACCAGCAGCCCGAAGGCGAACACCGATCCGGTAAAGACCCCCAGCAGGAGAATCGCGTACAGCAGGGCATACCAGAAGCCTCCCCCGAAGAGAAGATTGCCCAGGAACCCGAAGACGGTCGGGATCAGCGCCAGCAGCAGTACGTATCTGCTGACGAGATCGCGCCCCTGGTCAGGTTCGTCCTTGATGTCCCGCCAGGTTTTCTCCGGGTTGGTCAGGATCTCGATAACCCGAGTGGCGATCGCGGAGTAGTTGATGAACATTAGCGCAGATTCTACGGTCGGTATCGACAGGGTGTCAAGAACGTTGGGTTGCTACGAATCACAGGGCTACAACGTGTGTTCTTCGCGATCCTTGCCGAGGATGTCCTTGAGCAGGCCGTCCGGATCCGTTTTCTTTCCTTCCGGCTGTCCTTTCTGGTCGGGTTTGATTCCAGCCTGCTTTAGCACCTTGCGTGAAATGAAGATCGGTGCCTGGTTGCCGACCGCTAAAGCGATCGAGTCGGACGGTCGGGCGTCGAAGGAGAGCAGCTTGCCGGAGTGTCGGATGAAGACCGTTCCCAGGAAGGTGTTGTTCTTCAGATCGTCGACTTGCACCTTTACCAGCACCCCGCCCAACTCGTGCATGATCTTGTCCAGCAAGTCATGCGTCAATGGTCGTCCGAAGCGCTGCCGGCCGAGCCTGAGCTGAATCGCAAAGGCCTCGGAGTCTCCGATCCAGATAGGCAGCAGCGTACCGCTTTCATCCTTGAGCACCACCGCATGCGCGCCCTTGTTGTCCATCACGCCCACCACGGTCACCTCGACGAAACCCGCAGGCGGCTTCAGGGCCCGGGTTGCCGGGAGGGAACTCTGCGGACCGGCCCATGGCGCTCCAGTCGGCAGAGACAGCGACATGGCGGCCAGCAGAACAAACAAGCCACGATTCTTCACCCGCATGACTACCTCCTCGATCAAGGGGATACACATCCAGCATACTATGGAAGATACGCCGGTCGTTATTCTTTCGTTTGTAGACGGAAAAAAGTGGAGGCTTCATTTTTCGCCGAAAACCTACAACTCTTCTTCTTCTTCTTCTTCCTCGATATCGTCGCCCCAGAGAGATGTCTCGTCGTCATCGTCGAGAAACTCGTCGCTGGGATCTTCGGAGATGTCATCCGCCTCCAACGAGATGCTGACTCGGAACGTTTTACTAAGGCGCCCGATTTGTTCCAGGAACTCGTCGAATGCCAGAAAAGCGTTCTCGACGATCTTGGGGTTTACCTTCTTGCCGCAATTGGGGCACTTGACCAGAGACGGCTTACGGATGATGTCCGAAACCTCGAATTCGAACTCGGCTTCGCACTGGACACATTCAAAAGAGATGCTCATGCATTGTCACCTTTGCCTGTTGATTCTGGACACGACGAATAAATTCGATAAAACAATCTTGTCAAGAAAAAAATTTACCGGCTCGTTTGGCACCCTTCTCTTGAAAATTCCACAGGCATGCAAAGCGGTACGGAAAATATACATATACTAGCTCTAAAGTGCTTGACAAATGCCAACAACCGGCTAGCCTCCCACTACAGCGGTTTGCGAGGTTCTGTGCATATGAGGAGGCAGGTTTGAAAATACACGAGTTCCAGGCCAAGGAAATTCTTTCCCGATACGGTGTCGTGATTCCTCGGGGACAGCTCGCTGAAACTCCCGAGCAGGCCGTCCAGAGAGCCGAGAAGATTGGAGGAGACCAGCTTGTCGTAAAGGCGCAGATCCACGCCGGCGGGCGCGGCAAGGGCGGCGGTGTAAAGGTGGTGCACGGGCCCCGGGAGGCGGGCGAGGCGGCCGGGCGGATGCTGGGTGTGCCCCTGGTGACTCGCCAGACCGGCCCCGGGGGACGGGTCGTGCGCCGGGTTCTGGTCGAGGAGGGGTTGCCCATCAAGCGCGAACTCTACGCCGGATTGGTCCTGGATCGCACCAGCGCCACTGTCACGCTTATCATGAGCGCCTCGGGCGGGATGGAGATCGAGGAGGTGGCGGCACGGGATCCCGGAAAGATCCTGCGCGAGCGGATATCTCCGTTGACCGGCCTGATGCCGCATCAGGTGCGCCGGCTGGGATACGAACTGGGGCTCGACAAACCGCAGGTGGCCAAGGCGGTGGTTTGCCTAACCGGGATGTACAAGGCGTTGATCGAGATGGACGCTTCCTTGATCGAAATAAACCCGCTCGTGGTGACTTCTACGGGCGAGCTTGTCGCCCTGGACGCCAAGATGAGCTTCGACGACAACGCTTTGTATCGCCACCCGGAGTTGGTCGAACTGCGGGACCTCGACGAGGAAGATCCAGCCGAGGTCGAGGCGTCAAAGCACGATCTCAGCTATATCCACCTCGACGGAAACATCGGCTGCATGGTCAACGGTGCCGGATTGGCCATGGCCACCATGGACATCATCAAGCTCTGCGGCGGCGAGCCTGCTAATTTCTTGGATGTCGGCGGCGGCACGGATGCCGGACGGGTCGAAGCGGCCTTCAAGATTATTTTAACGGACAAGAACGTACGGGCCGTCCTGGTAAACATCTTCGGCGGCATAGTCCGCTGCGATGTCATTGCCGAGGGTGTCGTGGCGGCAATAGAGCAGGTTGGCATCAATGTGCCGCTGGTTGTTCGCCTGCAGGGAACACTGGTAGAGCGTGGCCGCGAGATCTTGAAATCTTCCGGTTTGAACATCATCCCTGTCGAAAGCATGCAGGAGGCGGCCGAGGCGGTTGTCGAGGCCGCGAGGAGTGCGTCGTGAGCGTTCTGGTCGATTCGGGATCACGAGTTCTGATCCAGGGACTGGGCAGCGCGGGCAAGTTCCACGCGGCCACGATGGTAGAGTACGGCACAAAGGTCGTGGCGGCGGCTCATCCGGGCAAGGGCGGGACGCACTGGGAAGGTATTCCACTATTCAACAGCGTGCAGCGGGCGGTTGAGTCGACCGGGGCCGACGTCTCGCTCATCTTTGTTCCGGCACCGGGCGCGGCCGATGCCATCCTCGAGGCTGCCGGCGCGGGTGTGCGCCTGGCGGTGTGCATCACCGAGGGAATTCCGATCCTGGACATGCTGCGGGTCAAGCACGCCCTTCCAGGAACGGGCATGACCCTGATCGGGCCGAATTGCCCGGGGATAATAACCCCGGGAGAGACAAAGGTCGGCATCATGCCCGGGCCGATCCACAAACGGGGCTCGATCGGTGTCTTGAGCCGCAGTGGTACCCTGACTTACGAGGCGGTCGATCAACTCACCCGGTCCGGCCTGGGCCAATCGACCTGTATCGGCCTGGGCGGCGATCCCATCAAGGGTCTCGATTTCATAGACGGGCTCGATCTTTTCGAGAAAGACCCGCAAACGCAGGGCGTCGTTCTGATCGGCGAGATCGGCGGCCAGGCAGAGGAAGACGCGGCCGCCTGGATCGAGCAGAACATGAGCAAGCCGGTCGTGGCGTTCATTGCCGGGACGACCGCCCCTCCGGGACGCAGGATGGGTCACGCCGGGGCCATCG
The DNA here is from genome assembly GCA_035528415.1 of Myxococcota bacterium. GTDB lineage: Bacteria > Myxococcota > B64-G9 > B64-G9 > B64-G9 > DATKYQ01. Next base: position 20,922 of record DATKYQ010000050.1, read on the forward strand.
TGGCGGGCGGCAAGGGCACCGCAGCGCAGAAGATGCAAGCTCTCGACGGAGCCGGGGTCGCCGTGACCAAGAACCCCGCCCGCATCGGCGAGCTGATGCGCGAGCGGCTTGGGGGCAAATGAGCACCACGCAGAACGCCCCGAGAGCGGCGGACAGGAGGATTCTTGCTGTGGCGGACCCGACCCGAAAAGCGGAACGGAAATTCAGGGGTGAAGTGTACATCAACCGGGAGCGATGCAAGGGCTGCGGCTTCTGTGTCGAATTCTGTCCGACCCATGTCCTGGAACTGGACCAGGGGTTCAACCACAAGGGTTACCATCCGCCCATCATCGCCGACGCCGATGCGTGTAGCGGCTGTGATTTGTGCGGATTGTACTGTCCCGATTTTGCCATTTACGGCGTCAAGGTGAAAATCGATGCCGGCGAGAACGAGGAACTCGGTCATGCCCAAGGCTGATCCCAGGGGAGTGCTGAGCGGTGTTCATTTTCTGGACGGAGATCAAGCGTGTTGCGAGGGGGCGCTGGCGGCCGGTTGCCGGGTGGCCTTCGGCTATCCGATCACGCCGTCGACCGCCGTGGTCGAGCGGATTTCCAGGAGGCTGCCTCTGGTAGGCGGCGTCTTCGTCCAGATGGAAGATGAGATCGCCTCGTCGATCGCGATCCAGGGCGCCGCCTGGGGCGGCAAGAAGGTTATGACGGTCAGCTCCGGGCCGGGAATTTCTTTAATGATGGAACACGTTGGTTTTGCCGCCATGACCGAGACGCCTTGCGTCTTTGTCAACGTGCAGCGCGGCGGCCCTTCGACCGGCTTGCCGACTCTGCCGGCCCAAGCCGACATGATGCAGGCCAGGTGGGGATCCCACGGCGACTACGAGATAATCGCTCTGTGTCCGAATTCTCCCCAGGAATGTTTCGATCTGACCATCCTGGCTTTCAACCTGGCCGAGCGTTACCGGGTTCCGGTCATGTTCATGATGGATGAAGCGGTCGGGCACATGACCGAGAAGGTGGTCATACCCGATGCTAAGGAGATCGATGTCGAGCAACGCAGGCTGCCGGAAGGCCCCAAGGAAGATTACCTGCCCTACAGGGCGGGGGAGAACATGGTACCTCCGATGGCTCCCCTTGGCGAGGGGTACCGTTTTCATGTCACCGGCTTGACGCATGACGAGAAAGGCTATCCCGCCATGGACGCCGGGGCGCAAGCCGAATTGGTCAGACGCCTGGTCGACAAGATTCTCCTGCAGGCCGATGACATTTGCCGGGTCGAAGAGCACCAGGTCGAAGACGCCGAGGTGATCATCGTCGCCTACGGAATAACTTCGCGGGTTGTCCTGCGCACGCTGCAGATGGCCAGGGATAAGGGCCTCAAGGTGGGGGTCTTCCGGCCCGTGGTGGTCTGGCCTTTTCCGGTAAAACGCCTGCGGCAACTCGCCCGACTCGGGCAAACCCGGGCCTTCGTGGTTCCCGAGTTGAACTTGGGCCAGATCTCGTTGGAGGTAGAAAGGATCGCGGCCGGGGACGCCAGGACGGTGTCGGTGCCTCATGCGGGCGGAGCACTGCACGATCCACCGGAGATTCTGCGCGTGATCGAGGAGGTGCTGGGATGAGCGATCATGTGAATCCCATCGAGCGATTTCTGCGGATGGACCGCATGCCCCACATCTGGTGTCCCGGTTGCGGCATCGGCGTCGTGGTGAACTGCTTTGTCCGGGCGATCGAGAAGTCGGGAATCGACCGTGACAGGATGGCGGTGGTCTCGGGCATCGGGTGCACCGGGCGGATCGCCGGTTACATCAAGATGGACTCCTTCCACACGACACATGGGCGGCCGATCCCTTTCGCCACCGGCCTGAAAGTAGCCCGGCCCGATCTCTCAGTCGTCGTGCTCAGCGGCGAGGGAGACCTGATATCCATAGGTGGCAACCATTTCATCCACGGCGCGCGCAGGAACTCCGACATCAAGGTGTTCTGCGTAAACAACTTTACCTACGCTATGACCGGCGGGCAGGTCGGACCCACGGCTCCCATGCACAGCATCGCCACCACGGCTCCCTACGGCTCGTACGACAAGCCGTTCAACCTGCCTTTTTTAGCCGACTCCAGCGGCGCCGTCTACGTGGCCAGGTGGACGACCTACCACGTCCGCCAGTTGGCGCGCAGTATGACCGAGGCGCTTGCCAAGCCGGGATTCTGCTTCGTCGAGATCGTCGCGCCCTGCCCGACGATCTATTCCCGCCGCAACCGGCTGGGCGACGGGCTGGATGCCATGCGTTACTATAAAAAGGCCAGCAAGGTGGTCAACGGCGCCAACACGCGCATGGTCGGATTGGAACTCAAAGGGCCTATCATCGTCGGCAAGTTTGTCGACAGGGATCGCCCTACCTTGCTGGAGGCCATGAACAACGAATTCATCCCCAAGCTGGGTAAAAAATACACGCCCTATCCCACGGGGGTGAACCGATGAGCCGGGTGGAGGTCAAGATTGGCGGTTTCGGGGGCCAGGGTGTCATCCTGGCCGGGATAATTCTCGGCCGGGCGGCGGCCATCTATGACGGCAAGGACGCGACCATGACCCAGTCCTTCGGACCGGAAGCGCGCGGCGGCGCCTGCAGTGCCCAGGTGGTCATCAGCAGCGAGCGCAACCTTTATCCCTGCGTGGTGAGTCCTGACATACTGGCGGTCATGTCGCAACCTGCCTACGAAAAATTCATCGTCGAAGTCAAGCCGAACGCGCTTGTGCTTTACGAGGAGAGCCTGGTCGACCCGCACGAGTTGCCCGCGGGATGCCGCGCCTACGGCATTCCCGCAACGCGCCTGGCAGAGGAGATGGGGCGCAAGATGGTGCTCAACATCGTCATGCTCGGCTTTTTCACGGCGTTTGCGGATGTCGTCTCCGTCGACGCCGTCAGGAAGGCAATAGTCGATTCAGTGCCCCCCGGCACCGACAAACTGAACAAGGATGCCTTTGTCCGTGGCTACGAATACGGCCGGGAGATCAGAAGAAAAATTGATGGCCGGTGAGCCTCCCAAACTGCATCGTTTTGCGGTCACGGCGTTGATTCTCTTGCTGGGTGGGGTTGTCGCCTGCAAGGGCGGCAAGGGACAATCCGTGCAGGATCAGGCGCAGGTCTGCTTCTCAAAGCTCAACCGACCAAGCGCCGGCCGCCTGCGGCTTACCGGGCCGCTGGACTGTGACGAGACCGTTCCACGCTACAGGACTCAAGGTCCGCCCGACAGGCCCGGCGAGGTGGTCTACCTCGATGGCGATGGTCGGGTCAGAATGACTTACCGGGTGAAATACGATTCTGTGGGCCGTCCGAGCAGCGAGGAACGCGTCATGCGCCTCGAGGCGGGTGACATAAAGGTGTACAGTCGCGGCGATCGAATGGACTTCGTAAGACCGCTCGGTGCCGAGTTGAAGATGGTGCGTATCAGGACGAAGCTCGATCGGGTAGGGCACGCCGTGGAAGTGGCCAAGTACGCAGGGGCCGATTTGGCCTACCGCATGGTTCGCAGCTACAGGGAGGGAGAGCTGAAATCCGAGGCCACTTACGACGGCGGCGGGAACCTTAAATTCCGCTCGGAATTTCTTGTAAAGGACGGCAGGCGGGTAGAGCGTATGCTCGACGGCAAGGGCAAGCTGCTCATGGAGCGCGAGTTGATGCCTGTTGACAGACGATCTCATTCCGCTGTAAAAGGTGGTCGGTTAGTAGAAATGCGGTGATTTTTCCGTAACTCTAGCTGGGAAGAAAGATCTAACACCAAACAAGGAGGGAAGGGATGAAGAAGCTTTCGTTGATTGGAACCGTGGTACTGGCGATGGCCCTGGTGGCCGGCTGTGGCAGCAAGGTGAAGGTCTGGCGTCCAGACGGCAGCCCTGGTTACATCGACATGCAGGGCAAGAAGTTTTTGGTGATGCCGGCGGATATGCGCTACATGCCCGGTGACAAGCTGAAGCTCTCGGCTGCCCTGTTCGGCGGTTTCATCGCCGAGTTCGGCGAGAGCGGCATCTCGCTGCAACCCATCCAGCCGATGCTCGAGAAGGTCGGGCTGGGCGATTTGAGCTGGAAGTTGGCTCGGGGCCTGGTTCATGCAGCTTTCTTCCATCGCAGCTCGCAGTGGGATTCTTGCGGCGGCGAGGACTACTCTGTGGTTCCCAACCTGGTCAAGATATTGGTCGAGAAAGTTGCCGAGCTATTGGGAAAGCCGGACCTCAAGTTTGACTACATCGTGGTGCTGCACATCGACTCTCGCGGCGCGGGCACGATTCCGGGCACTTTGAAGCTGCGGGTAATCGGCGGCGTCTACGACCCGATGAAGGATGAGATCCTGGTGGCCATCGACTGGGACCAGGTAACCGCCGAGGACGCGCTGCTTGCCGAGATGGCTACTATGGGCCCCAGGGCCATAGGCCTGATGAAGGGCACGAGCCCCGAGAAGAAGGCAGGCGGCGAGGCAGGCGGTGAGGCAGGCGGTGAGGCAGGCGGCAAGGCAGGCGGTGAGGCAGGCGGTGAGGCAGGCGGTGAGGCAGGCGGTGGGGCAGGCGGCGAGGCAGGCGGCGAGGCAGGCGGCGAGGCAGGCGGTGAGGCAGGCGGCGAGTAGCCGAAAAATCAAGCAAGGATGATAGCGGGCTGCTCCTTGCGGGGCGGCCCGTTTTTTGTTCTGCTGGTGACAATGTTTGGGCGCAAGAAAAACAGACAGATGAGAGAACCCGGCCTGGGATGGAAAGGCTGGTGCTGGCGACTGCTGCTATCCGGTGCGGGCGGTAGCGCGGTGTTTCTGGCCTTTCCGACCTTCGACATCGCATGGCTGGCATGGATCGCCCTGGTGCCGACCATCTGGGCCGCCCGGGGAACCTCGGCCAGGCAGCATTTCCTCATTGGCCTTTGGGCGGGGACGATAACAAATATCGGAGGCTTCCACTGGATCGGTTCGATGTTGATGGACTTCGGCCACATGTCGTTCCCGCCGGCCGCGTTTTTCACTCTGCTTATGGGTATCTACCAGGGATTAGTGTTCGCCCTGGCCCTGTGGCTGCTGCATTGGCTGCGAAGGCGATCCTCGCTTGGCTACTGGCTGCTAGCGCCGGTCGCCTATGTAGCGGCCGAGTTTCTGTTGCCCTTCATTTTCCCCTGGTACTACGCAAACTCGCAGTACTGGGTTACCCCGATGATCCAGGTTTGCGAGTTGGGCGGGGTCACCCTGTTGAGTTTCCTGCTGGTTGTGACTAATGGTTTCCTACTCGATACGTTGGTTTGCCTTTTTGAGAAGCGCAGCGGGTGGTGGAAGGCCTTGGTCTGCGCCCTGGCCGTACCCCTGCTGGTGGGTGGCTACGGGCTGCTTCGCATATACATGGTTGACAGGCAGGCACAGGCGGCGCCGCACCTGAAAATTGGGCTGGTCGAGGCAGACGTGGGTATCTGGGAGAAGGAGGATCGGCGCAAGATCGACGACAACCTGGTTCGTCACCAGCGCATGTCGATCGAGCTCGAGAAAGCCGGGGCCGACCTGATCGTATGGCCCGAGACGTCCTATCTGGCTCCGTTTACCTACGCGCGGCGCGCGGGAGACGAGAGCGTTAAACGTTACCGCCCCATTCCGCGCGATGCGGCCAACATCGCGCCGAGCGCGTCGCCGCCGCCGGAACATGCGGCCGAGGACCGCGCCGCGGGAACGGGCGGCCTTGATCTGACGGCGCCGCAGCGCGGCTTCACAACCCCGCTGCTTTTCGGCGCTCTGACAGCCAGGCGCAATCCTGACAACGATTCTCCGCGTCACCAGGGGCTCGATTTGCTGAACACCGCCATCCTGCTGGACGGGAAAGGCAACGTGCTAGGCGCCTATGACAAGGTTCACCTGTTGATCTTCGGAGAGCACATTCCGCTCGGGCACCTCTTTCCGATCTTCTACAAGTGGCTGCCCGAGGGCGGGGATCTGACGGCCGGCAAGACGGTCGAGGTGATTCCCTTCGGCGATTTTCGGATCGGCATAATGATCTGCTACGAAGACATCCTGCCGGCTTTCACCCGCGATCTGGCCGGCAAGGATCCCAACATCATTATCAACATCACCAACGACGCCTGGTTCGGCGAGACCGCTGAGCCGTACCTGCACATGGCCCTGGCCGTGTTTCGCTCGGTGGAGAGCCGGCTTGTGCTTATCCGCTCGACCAACACCGGCGTGTCGTGCTTCGTGGACCCGGCCGGGAGGATTCTCTCCGAGACGCGCCCGACCGGGGCCGAGACGCTGATGGAGAACGTGCCGATGATGAAAGGCGGTACGCTCTATGAAGCGCTCGGCGACTGGCCGGCCTACCTGTGCCTGGTGGCAATTGCATTCTTCTGGTTGCGGGGTCGCAACAAGAGAAAAATGAGATAAACGCCTGCAAGTCGTGTTAGCATAGGGAAATTCGGTAAGGCACGACAGGAGGACGAGCTTTGGCAACAAGAGGAATGATCAGCACGATTATGGCAACTTCGGTCGCCTGCTTGGCGGCCGGTTGCGCCAATCATGCGCCGGCTTTTTTCCCGATTGGCAACAAGAGCGTCGAAACCGGCGCCACGCTGGAGTTCGTGATCGAGGCCGTCGACGACGACGGTGACGGGCTCGAATTCGGCGTGCAGGGTAAGCCGGCGGCGGCGGTCTTCGAGCAGATCGACGACAACAGCGCCCGCTTCTCCTGGACGCCGATTGCCTCGGATGCCGGGCCTGACGGCAACGGCATGCAGTACAACGTCGTATTTCTGGCGACCGACGGCATCGACACGGCCTCGGAAGCGATCACCATCTTCGTTACCCTGGGTGGGGCCGGAACGGGCGCCCCGGTGTTCATCACTCCCTCGGATTACACTCTCGATCTCGACCGCAAGCAGACGGTTGCTTTCAACGTCGAGGTGCGCGACACTGATTCTCCCAACGTCGATTTGCACGTAGTGGAGAGCATCCCGGGCAGCAATTTTCAGACCAGCGCCGGTTCCAAGCTGGCCTCATTCGAGTGGACGCCGACCGAACAGCAGGTGGCCGAGAGACCGCTCTGGAGCCTCAGAGTAGGCGCCAGTGACCACCTCAACCCGGAGGTATTTCAGGACATCACGATTTTGATCAAGGGCGGCCACCACAAGTGCGAGGGCACCCCGCCGACCCTGCAGCACGATGCCCTTCCAGACCAGCGCGGAAGCGGCGACTATCCGGTAACGGTGACGGCCTCTGACAAGGAGTCTCGGGTCACGGCCGTGGCCCTGTACTGGATGATCGACACCGGCTCGGGCGAATCTTTCACTAAAAGCAGCCTCTCGGACGGGGGCTCCGGCGACTGGAGCGGAAGCATCCCCAACCCGGGGCTCAAGCAGGACGAAACCGCGAAAGTGATTTACTACATCTGCGCCACCGACGACGATGACGCCTCGGGCAGCGAGTGCGACCTGCGCGGTTGTATCCCCGAGGACGGCCGCTTCACCTTTACCGCCTACGCCCAGGGCAGCAGCCAGTGCCAGGACGACCCGTTCGAGGGAAGCTCCGGCAACGACGACTCGAACAGTGCTTCGAAAGTAGAGTTCGACCAGAACGGCGGATCGGTCCTGGAAGATCTCAAGATCTGCCCGGGCAACGTCGACTGGTATCAGATTCAGATCCCGGCGGCGGGGTACTGGCTTGGCGTGCTGCTTGGCTACACCCAGGCGAACGGACAATTGCGAATGGATCTTTACGACCAGGACGGCGTCACGCTGCTTGCCGCGGGCCAGGCGCAAACCGACGAGATAGTGGTTTACTCCGATGTCTTCCAGGCGCCCAAGAGCGTCTACTTGCGTATCGAGGGCGCCGCGGCCGCTGTCGAGAACCGCTACTCGATGTACCTGGTGATCGAGGAGTATGTTCCTTGTAACGCCGACACCTTCGAGCCGAACAACGATCCTAACGAGGCCAAGACCGTGACCGAAGACGTCTACACCGGTTTGACCTGCTGCGGCGAGCCGGACTGGTACGCGATCTCGCTCAACAAGGGGGACAAACTGGAGGTCGAGATCGAGTTCACCCAGGCCGACGGAGATCTCGATCTGTGGATCTTCGACCACGACACGGCCTATAACGCAGAGACTCTGTCCTGCGACAACGCTCTCGGCTGTTCAACATCAGAGACGGACAACGAGCAGGCGCTGGTAGAGTCGATACCCGCAACCGGGACGTACTACATCGGAATCGGCCCGTACCAGGGGGCCAAGAACTCTTATGACATGCTGGTTACGGTGACTCCCCAGGCGCAGGAATGCACCGAGGACGGCAACGAGCCCAACGACGATCCCGACCATGCCGTCGAGGCCAGCGTAACGGTTCCGATCGAGAACATGATGCTTTGTACCAACAACGAGGACTGGTACGATGCCTACCTGTTTCAGGGCGAGAAAATGATCATCGACCTGACATTCAGCCACGCTGCAGGCGACCTCGACCTGAAGCTGTACGATCCGGACGTAACAGAGGACGCGCTCTTCGAGCACCAGCTTGCGACCTCGTTGTCCAGCGACGACAATGAGCACATCGAGTACGACATCCCCGCGGACGGCTTCTATTACATGCGGGTTTACGGCTACGATTTGCAGATCGGAAACACATACACTCTGTTGGTGAGCTACCAGTAATGCCGGACAGCCGGTCCAGGTCGATCATCTGGTTTGGACTGCTTGCAACAGCGCTGGTTGCGGCCGGTTGTCCGAGCGAGCAGTCGACGCTGCCGGACGGCGGCCTGCCGGAGCTAGAGCTTTACCGCGTCGAGCCGGCAACGGTTCTACCCGGCACCGTGATCAAGATCTTCGGCAAGGGGTTTATCGCTCCCCATGAGGGCAGCCTGATCGTGCTCCTCGAACGGGGAGGCGGTTCGCGCATGATAACGCCCGAACGCGTGGACGACACCCAGTTGCGCTTCACCATCGACCAGGCCACCTTTGCCGTGCTGGGCGGTCCGGGCGAGTTCCAGGGCACATGCCGGGTGCAGGTCGACTATTCCAGCGGGGTCAGCCAGTCGGCGCAGTCGCCGGTAGACTGGCAACTCAGGCAGACCCTTCAGCCGCGCTTGGACGATTTCCTGCCGGTGTCTGCCGTAGGCACCGTATACCTGGGAAGCGAGGTCGAGGCACTGGGTGACGGGTTCCTGATGGGCGTAAGAAACGACGACGGATCCATCGCGGGAGAGGGCCTGACAGAGTTTCGCTTTAACGGCAGTTTCGATCCCGATGACGGCCCGGCCCAGGTCATTGACCGGGCATGCGCCCTGACGGAAACGTCCGCGATGCGCGACAGGGACAGCGGGCCGCTGCCGGCCGAATGCCTGGGAATCGAACCTGGGGTGTTCAGCGGGGAAGTCACGGTAGTCAATGTCCACCCGGACGACGTCGAGGTGATCGGCAATACGCTGGGCGGGGTGACGATGCAGCTCGGGCCCACCGTACTGACGCGGGTAAGCCCCACAGCGGTCTCCCGGGGACAGGTGATCGAGTTGTCCGGTCGCGGTTTTGCGAGCGGTTCGGCCACGACAATGGTTTTGATCGACGGCACGTTCACCGACAGCAACAACCAGGTGACCGACTACAGCGGCGACAAAGCCCTTTCGATTGGGCCCGATGTCATATCGGGAGACCTTATGCACTACGTCCTGAAAGTCGTGTCGGACGGCAAAGGGGGGTTGACCGGGCTGGGTGTGCGGGCCGGTGTGCTGCGCGGCATCGCCACGCCCGTAGTGTTCTGGGACACTTTTCAGCAGCAGGGTGTGCCGTTGCCCGGTGATGTCGAGTTCACGATCCTTCCCCAGAGGGAAGTTGTGTATTTGAAGTACCTTCCAGGGTTTACCGACGCGCTCAGGGATTTCGGTCTGCGCAACGTCGAGCCGCTGATCAAGGCGCGCATCCTGGATGTCGTGCAGCGGGATTACCAGGGCATCAACGTGGAATTTCGCGAGACCCGTCCCACCGACTTCGTCGAGTACGGCGTAGTCGAGATCGGCGGACAGGATCCCAACGGAAGGGACTTGATCGGGCTGGACAACACCATGTCCGAGAACGGCTTGAAGGACATTGGCAACATCTACTTCAATGACGTCGTCGGGGGCTGGAACGCCGAGTCGGCAGAGTCCGGGCACCTGGCCTACGGCGGAGTCTTCGTCTCATCCTACCTGGCCTTCAGCCCCAAGTCGCCGAATGCAATGCCGATAGCCGATCCCCTCTTCGACGAGGTCTTCGAGCCCTTCATGCCCTCGCGCGGAGGCAAACTGGTAGAGGCGGGCGAGTATCCCGGCGGCCAGCGGGCCGAGCAGATTTCAAGGGCCATCCGCGCTTTAGGCAGCATGATAGGGACAACCGTTTCCCACGAGTGGGGTCATACCCTGGGCCTGGCCTACGGCTGGGGTCCCGCGGACATCTTTCACAACATAGAGCCTGCCGAGAACCAGATAATGGACGCCGGGCGTTACCGGCCCTTCGATGAGCGAGCAGAGCTTTCCGGAAAGGGCCCGGCCGTCTGGACGGCCGAGAACCGCACCTACCTCGAAGAGATCTTGCCGCTGGACTGATTTTCAGTCGCAGATGTCCAGGCTGGAAAAGAAGTAGGCTATCTCGGTGCCGGCCGTCTCGGGAGCGTCCGAGCCGTGCACGGCGTTGTTCTGGATGTTAGTTGCATACAGCTTGCGCAGTGTGCCGTCTGCGGCCTGGGCCGGGTCGGTGGCTCCCATGATGGCCCGGTTGCGCTCGATTGCGTCCTCGCCCTGAAGCACCATCACCAGCACGCGCCCACTGGTCATGAACTGAACCAGGTCGTGGAAAAAAGGCCTTTCCTTGTGGACCGCGTAGAATCCCTCGGCCTGCGCCTTCGAAAGCCGCAGCATGCGCATGGCCGCGATCTTCAGGCCTTCTTTTTCGAAACGGGAGACGATGTCTCCAATATGGCCGTGCGCCACGGCGTCAGGCTTGATTATAGATAGCGTGCGCTGGATCATTTGTTCCTCAGTTGTTTGGTATGTCAATTTTCCTCACGGCGGGCACGGTTTCGTCTTTATCGTCTTTGTTCTTGGTCGAGTTCGTGTCTTCGTCGTCGGCCGGCGGTTGCTGCGGTTGCTCTTTCGGCTCGATCGCGGGGGCGGGTTCGGGTTGCGGCTTTACTGTCTGGGCTTTTTGGGCCTCGAGCTTTTCTAACTCGTCGAAGGCCGCCTCGGCATTGGCGCGCACTTTCTCGACCGTCTTGGGAGGGATCTTCTTCTCCTTGAGCTTCTCGACCATCTTGTCGATTGGCTTTTCCGGGTCGATGCACACATAGGCGTAGCATCCCTTGGACGCCCCGCGTTCGCCCTGCATGTCCATCCACTGGGCCACGACCTCCGAACCCTCCAGGACGGCGTCGGAGGCGCTCTCCGAGCCTTCCACGAAGATGTCGCGATCGTACGAGCCGCGAGTGCCGTCCGAGATGTCGAGCGTTATGGTGCGGATGGTGACGCTGATGCTCTCGGCCAGGTGGCCTCGGGCGTTCTCGGCGGCGTTCTTCAGGCCGTCCTGCTGGTAGAAAGTCGGTCCCGAATAGCCCACGGCGCAGAGCTTGTCGGGTTGGCTGGGCATGCGGTCCACCCAGGCCGGCGGCGGTCCGCCGCGAATCACTACCACGCGCGGCGCGCAACTCACGAGCATTCCCAGTATCGACAAGATTAGCATTTCATGAATCGTTCTTTGGCGCATCTGTCCTCCAAAAACCTGAAAGGCTGCCGATATCTACCACTCTCACCCCGAGTTGGCCAACAAAAAAAGGGCCGGAACCCCACGGCCCCGGCCCCTTTGCTCTTCAGAGACACTCCAAGCAAACGTGCTTATTAGTGGCCGCGCTTGGCCTCTTCCTTCTCGAGGTCGTCGAATGACTTGGCTGCGTTGGCGCGGACGTAGTCGCGCAACTTGGCATCCAACTCACCCTTGTTGGCCATCATCTCAGACATGGCGGCCAGGTCGAGCACGGACAGAGCGTAGATCGTGCCGTCCGAGGGATCGCGCCAGGTGTCGACGATCTGGGCGCCGTTCAGGTCGCCGATCGAGATCGTCTTCTGCACCTGGAGCACGTCGGCCTCGTAGCTTTCCTTGCTCATGTCGCCGGCGGTGGTGCTGCGGGCGTAGTCCTTCATCATGTAAGCGATGTAGGTGTTGAAGATCTGCAGGATCTGGCGCCGGGCCCGGTTGTTGGCACGATCGCGCTGCATCGAGACGTCGATCATCTTGGGGGCGGATCCCACTCCGTAGAAGGCCTTGCCCCTGTCGCCGGTGAATGCGCCGGAGCCCTTGAGCACCCAAGCAGGCGCCCCGGAGGCAGTGGTGTCCATCAGGGCGTTACCGCCCCCGCCACAACCTGCGCCTACGACACCGATGGCCCCGATGAATGCCACTACCGCAAAAATAGTTACTAGCTTTCTCATCTTCTCCTCCTTGAAAAATGGTTTACGATTTTTGCTCCATCTTGAATACGATCTACAACCTCGAATCATACTTGATCTTCGTGACCCGCTTGCCGTCGAAGGTGCTGAGCACCTCGAAATCGATCCTGCGGTTGCCGTTTTCGCCGGAGAACCGCCCGGTGATTAGCAAATCTACTCCCTTCTTGAATAGCTTCGCAAGAGATTTTTTCTTTATCTTGGAGCCCATACGGTCGATTATCTTGTCCACCTTGCCATCGTCGACCGGTTCGATCCGGTCGGCCTCGCTCATCTCTTTGACCAAGCCATCCTTGAACATCTCTACCATTTTATCATTGCCTTCGTCTTCGTCCTCGATAGCGCCGATGGCGATCTTGGGCTTGAAATCCTCGCTCGAGCCGACGTCGCCTTCCTCGAACGACGACATCTCGTCCTGGGTACCCGCTTCGACGCTGCCATGGCCCTTTTTCTTCAGGTACAGCCAGCCGATCTCCTCATCGTCGCGTTTGACCTTGAACCTGGTGCCCGGCCAGGCCTGCCCGCGGAGCTTGACCTTGACCTTCTCGGCGTTGACGTTGACGTCCTCGACGGTGACCGTGGCGCGCGGGATCGAGCGCTCGACGATCGAGATGATTGCCTCCGAGGCGTCGTGCAGGGCCTTGGAGTCGATCATCATCATGCTCTCGCTCTTGCCGGCCGACTCGCCGATCGCCCCGGTCTTGGCGTATTTCGTAAGCAGCTTGGCGATGTCCTTGAGAGCCCGGCTGACCTTCTTGAGGTCTTTCATCTCGTAGTTCTTGGACCAGACGATCTCAGCAGATTCAACGTCGACAAGGTTGACGACGAACTCGACACTGTTCGGTTGGCAGAGGACCTCGGTGGCCATGATCAGGTCGGCCTGCAGGAACTGGCCCAGGATCTTGGCGGTGGACGGGTCGGACAGGCCGGTCATGGCCATCTCGTGCTCTCTGAGCACTTTTTTGAGCTGTTCACGCGAGACGACGCGAAAGGCGCCCGTCTGGACGATTCGCGAGCGCAGCGAACGGGCGATGGTGTCGGCGTAGCTGGGGGCAAAGCCGCGGCAGGCGCTGGACGAGGCCCACTTGGTTTTGGGATCGCCGACTACGATTTTTTTCTTTTCTGCGGACAGGGCTCCGCTCGAGAAGCCCAGGGTAAGAACCAGTGCCAGAAAACTCAGGCCGATTTTACCGCTCATTGTTGTCCTCCGTCGGGTGAGGTTGACGTTTTGCCCGTTGAATCCTTCTCGTGGGTATTCGACGGGTCCGGAGCCGGAACATTCACGCCGTCATCCTGTTCCGGCAAAGATACGGCCGCCACGGCATAAACATAGCGGCCACGTGTATAGACTCGTTCGATCGTGGCACCCCGCAGAGTCATGGGCGACTCCACTGAAATGCCTTTATCTTTCAATATCTTTGCCAGGTTGGCGCGCGCCCGGTTAGCCGCAGCCTGCCTCGCCAGCGAGATGTCCACACCTTTCGGAGCCCTGCCTTCGGCCCGGGCGATTTGCCCGTTCTCTGCATCGAAGACGCCGGTCGCGGGTTCGGTCACGGCGCCAGAATCAGGCAGGCTGGGCGCGCCGGTGTCTGCCGGCGTCGTCGCGGCGTCCGGGGAAGCCGTGATTTCGCTCTTTTTCTTGCAGGCCGGCAGGAAAACGGCCGCAATGAGAAGAAATACGCACATGCAATGAATCAAGAGCGTTTTCGGTAGGTCCAATGGCGAAAATGAACGCATCGCACTCCATCCTAAAAAGAGACGCCATCCTAGCCGAGCGCACCTCCCGCGTCAACCGAAATGTTTACAAGTTCCCTTTGCTAAAAGGTTATCCGGAAACGGACCTCGCCCGATTACGCTTGACAAGGATCGAGCCATTTGAAATAGTCACAGGCGTTTTTACCTGAAAGAGAAACACTTGAATCCATTTCGACAAAGGAGGAAGAGATGAGAAAACTAATCACGTTGGCGCTGGCGGTGCTCTTGTTGGGGGTCTGGTCCGCGGCCTGCACCACGGTAGTCGTGAAAGGGGATCAGGGCCCCGAGATCCTGTTGCCCGGCAAGTTCATCGAGAGCGTCGACGCCAATACCATCAGGGTCGAGTGCCAGGGAACCGGCCAGGACATGAACGAGGCCGTCATGCAGGCTCGCAAGGGTTGCGTCGAGTGGGTGGCCACCTCGATGCTGGCCAAGACGCCGGGTGAGAAGCAGGCCTACAAATCCGTCCAGGCCCAGGTCTTCGCTCAACTCGACAAGTACATCGGCATTCCAGGCCCGAGTTCGCGCGACGGCAAGGGCAAGGGCATCAAGTCCCGCGTCCGCATGGGCGAGGACAAGATCCGCGTCGTCATGCAAGAAGACGTTGCCAAGACGGCCTTGATGGAAGACCTGGTGCAGATGGGTGCGGTACAATCCACCGAAGAGATGCTCGAGGCGGCCGGGATGCCCTCATTGATGGCTATGCCTTCAAAAGTGAACAAGGGCAGCAAGCTGCGCGGCTTAATGGAGGGCCTGGTGAACGAGTACCTGACAAATGCCGGCTATGAGGTACTCGATGCCAAGGGAGTCGGTGACCTCAATAAGATGGTCGACGCAATCGGCGAAGTGGCCGGCGCCGAGGAAGACGAGGCTGCCCAGGTTGCCATGGCAGCGGGCTCGGACATCTATTTTGTGTACGAGGCGAACCGCGATAAAAAGGGTGACGGCATCGCCTACGGCGTCAACGTCAAGGCCTATGAGACGACCACCGGCAGCCTGCTGGCATCGAAGAACGCGTCAGGTCCGGCGCGGGCCAACTGGATAGCCGGCAAGGAGTCGGAGGCCCTGCAAGAGCCTCTCAACGACGCCATGGGCGGTGTGCTGCCGATCGTCACACAGTACTGGAAGAAGAACTCCCCCAAGGGTCGCAAGTTCTTCATCAAGTTCAAAAACTCGCCCAAGAAAACCGACATGCTGATGAACGGCGTGTTGAAGAAGGCTTGCGCCCGCGTCAAGATGGTCAGTTCGACCGTCGGCGGAGACATTGTCTTCAGAGCGCAGTGCAAGAAGGATAACTTGGAGCTGGCTTCCGCCATCGATGACGGTATCGGGGCCAAGATGGGCGGGGCCGAGTTCGACTGGGCCGCCAAGACGCGCTCGGCGCTCGTTATCGTCTTCAAGTAGCCGTACTGCACGATGATTTTCAAGGGAGGGCTCGATGGGCCCTCCCTTTTCCCGGAGTACTTCTCTTCGCACTAGGAGGAACGACATGTTGCATACGCGGATTGTATGGTCTTCAATCTTGCTGCTTTTTTGTGTGGGCACGCTCAGGGCCGAGACAAAAGAAGAAAAGATGCAGAATGACCAGACCCAACAGCATTACACCCGCAAGTCGATAACCTACATCGGGCCGGTCCTCGACCGGGGCGTGATTGTACCGGACGACCACCTGGCTCTGATCGAGAAGGGTATTCGCGCGAAGACCGAGCTGAAGCGCTTCGACTACAACCAGATCAATCTCGGCAGCATCTTTACCATCGATCAGTTCGTCAACGTTCTGCGCGAGTACGTCAAGAAGCGCTCGTCGGATCGCGCGGGGGCGGACGCCGAGTACGAGGCGCGTTTCAAAAGCGCCAGGGTGTACCTCAAGGACATCGACCGCATCATGAACTCGGCCTACTTCTACAACATCAAGGTCTACGCCTTCCACGTCGGCATGGGCAAGTGCCCCGATAGCAAGGCCACGGCCCTTTTGATGGGCTGCTTGCCGGGCACGCCGGGTATTGTTTCCAAGCTGAGTGCTACAACGACCTTCTACCGCGCCAACCTGACAGACGAGAGCAAGCCTCCCTATCAGCTGATCAAGGAGGTCAAGCACGGCGTGCCGGTGGTTGGTTTCAAGGAGCTGATTCCCACCAACTTCAAACCCGAGCAACTCGCCCAGCTCGTGAAACAGAAGAGCATCGAGGCCACCCAGGAAGCGGCCGCAACCCTGGCCGAGTTTCTTTCCAAGGGCATGAAGCAGATCCCCGACTTTCAGCTCAAGACCCCGGTCTCGGGCGTGCTTTCGGACGGCGTCGAGTTCATGCTGGGCAAGGGCGAGGGCGTCGGGCTGGACGACACCTACGAGGTCACCGAGTTCGGCATGGCCGGCGACAAGAAGCTGATCGGCTACGTCAAGGTGCGCGACATCGGTGATTCCAAGGGCAGCGGGGAGGGGACACCCTCGTATGCCGAGCAGGTCAAGGTCAAGAGCAAGTTCGCCGGCGGCGAGCAACTCTTCGAACACGCCATGATCGGCCTGTCAATCGGCATCCACGGTGTGTTCGAGTTGATGACGACGGATATTGTCACTAATGACGGCATGGGCTTTTTCCCCGGCGTGGGGATCTACATCGACAAGGACCTGGCCAATCTGGTCGGCTGGCCCGAGTTCTATGTGTCGGTTGAGGCCGACGCGATCTTCCTGGGCTCTGACGACTACGATAACAGCTGGATGCTGATCCACGCCATGCTGGGCGTCAAGAAGAAGTGGTACATGAACAGCCTGGTTTTCAGCGTCGGCCTGCGCGGAGGGATCAGCTACTTCAAGATCGACAACTACGAGGACAATGCTATCGGCGGCGGCGCCGACGCCGTCTTCGGTCTGGAGTACTACTTCTTGCCGGAGTTCTCGATTTATCTGAATGCGGCCGGCAGGTTCTTCACCAACCCTCTGAGCAGTATATTCCCCGGCGCCGACGTCGATCCCGAAATGGGTGCGCAGCTGAACGTCGGGGCTTTCCTGGCTTTCTGAAGGCGCTGGCCGGCCTGAATAGAACGCTCTGATTTAACGTCTATACGTTGGTTCCGAGCGATTGGAGGTAGCATGAAACGTCAGCTGGCTTTCATGGCCCTGTTTGCGGGGACCATGGCGATGATCTTGACTGCCTGTGGCGGAGCCGACGCGCAACGCAAGAAGGATCCTTCGAAACGCGCGGTTGCCGGCGTGCGCGCCCGCTCGGGCGACGCTTTCGCTGACCTGGACGCGGTTGAACACGGCCAGCCGGCGCCTCCCCCGAAGGCGGGCGGGCTCGAAGAAGCCCCACCTGAAAAGCCCGTGCCCCGCGAGGTGGAGCCCTACCATCCCAAGCCGGTTGAAACGGTCAAGGTCAACCCGTCCCGGGCGGCGCCGTCCTGGGTCAACGCCCAGCCGAATCTGCCGGGCTACTATATCGGCATCGGCATTGCCGTAAGTCACGGGGACGAAGCCGCCGACTGGAACCGGGCACGCAACGCCGGCTACGTCGAGTTGGCCTCGACTTTAAAGGTGCACATCAATTCGGTGATCACCGACTACTTCAAGGAAAACAACTTGAAGCTCTACAAAAAAGACAATGTCACCAAGGACACCTCGCGCACCGATTCCTCTTACTCGACCGACACCCAGTTCTTCGTCGACCAGACCCTCGAGGGTGTCGAGATCAACGATCGCTGGAAGGACACCAGTCAGAACAAGTACTGGATGCTGGTGCGCCTGAGCAAGGCCGAGATAGCCCGGCGCATCAGAGAGCGGTTGGAAAAGGCCAGGAAGAAGGCGCTCGACTACGTCGTCGCCGCCGTCAAGGCCGAGGGAGAGGGCCGGGTGGCCGATGCGCTCGGCGGCTATTTCAATTCTTACCTGGCCCTGAGAGAGTATTTCGGCGGCGTCGTCGAATATGACGTCGACGGGGACGGCAAGCCGGACGTGCTCAACCACGAGATAGAGCGGGCCGTGACCCGCATAGCGTCGGGCCTGTCCTGGAATGTAGACCAACCCAACCTGAAGGCCGTGATCGGCTCCGGTATCGCCGATCCGCTGGCCGTGGCCGTGGCCTACAAGAGCAACCCGGCTAAGAGCCTGCCGGTGGCCTTCGCCTTCCAGCGCGGGACCGGCTCTGTCGAGACCAAGGTCGCCACCGGGGATGACGGCCGGGCGACCGCCCGGGTGATGAAGATCTTCGGCGAGAAGAAGGCCATCATCGGAGCGCGGGTGGACATCGCGGCGCTGGTTTCAGGAGCGCACGACGTTCGCGTCGTCGAAGCCAAGTTCGGCAAGGATCTCGATCGTCAGACGGGAAAATTCTTCGTCGATCTGGAAGAGCTTTCGATCTACATCAACATCAGCGAAGAAAACATGGGAGAGGACGTCAAGCCGGGCACGATTGCCGCCGACATCAAGGAGCGCTTGCACAAGGAGTTGGGTGTCGTCTTCACCGCCTCGCCCCGTGGGGCCGACATGGAAATCTCAGGCGCTGCCAGCACCGGCAGTTGCTCGGATTTCATGGGACAGCGCATGTGCACGGCCAGGGTGAACGTTACCGTGGCCGACCGGCTTCACAATCGCCAGCTCTTTTCGAAGAAATACAAGATCCAGGGCAACGGCGAGAGCGACGAGGAGGCAGGGCGCGCGGCGCTGCAGAAAGCCGGGCCGCGCATCGCCAAGAAGATCATCCAGCAGATGCGGTAATTTCCTTGTTAGATATCTCCTCTATGAGCTTCGACCAGATCCAGGACTGGATGGTCGAAAAGGGGGAGTCCGCCTATCGCGGCCGGCAGGTATTTCGCTGGTTGCACGCCCGCGCTGTCCGCAGCTTCGACGAGATGACCGATTTGTCCAGGGATTTGAGGGCCAAGCTTACCGATCTGGCCCCTCTGCGTATGGTCGAGATCGCCGACGAACTCAAGGCCGATGACGGGACGATCAAGTTCCGCTATGTTTTGCACGACGGCCTCGAGGTGGAGGGAGTATACATGCCCGCCGAGAGCAGGCGGACTCTGTGCATATCCACCCAGGTCGGATGTGGCATGGGCTGTGCGTTTTGCGCCACCGGGACGATGGGTCTGTCGCGCAACCTGGCGGCATCCGAGATCTGCGGACAGTTCGAGGTCGTGACACACCTGCTGCGGGGTGAGACTAATATTCGACCGGTGACCAACGTCGTTTTCATGGGCATGGGTGAGCCGCTGGCCAATCTCGATGCGGTAGTGCGGGCTATCGAGATTTTATTGCACGAGCATGGCGCGGGGTTGTCGCGCAGGCGTATAACTGTCTCGACAGTTGGGATAGTGACCGCCATGGAGGAGTTCGTCTCGCGGGTTCCCGTCAAACTGGCCATATCGCTGAACGCCGCCTCCGATGACATTCGCTCTAAAATTATGCCGATCAACAAGCGCTTCGGCCTCGGGCGGCTTCTGGATTGCTGCCGCCGGCTGCCCCTCTCCCATAACGACAGGTTGACTTTCGAGTACGTTCTGTTGAGCGGAGTGAACGACAGCGATGCCGATGCGCGACGCCTGGCCGGGTTACTTTCCGGAATACGTTGCAAGGTGAACCTGATCCCGTACAATACCTTCGAACCTCTCCCGTTCGAGCGACCCAGCGGCGAACGGGTGGAGAGATTTCAGAGCATCCTGATAGCAGGCGACCTGAGCGTTTTTATCAGGCGTAGCCAGGGAGAATCATTACGAGCAGCCTGCGGTCAGTTGCTGGCAGTAAGAGGATCTCATGAGTGAAGCCAAATGGGATGTTTGCGGAATTGGCAACGCCATGGTGGATGTCGTCTGCCATGTCGACGACGAGTTTCTAAGGGCGCACGGGATGATCAAGGGCTCCATGACCCTTATCGACGCCGATCGGGCGACCGAGTTGCTGGAAAACGCAGGGCCGGACGCCGAGCGCTGTTCGGGAGGGTCGGCGGCAAACACCATGGCCTGCCTGGCATCGCTGGGCGGCGCCGGGGTTTACCTCGGCAAGGTGCGTCAGGATTCCCTGGGCGACCTGTTTCGCAAGGAAATACACGCTAGCGGCATCGAGTTCGACGTCCCGGCGGCGGAGGGCGGACCGGGCACGGGAGTCTGCATGGTCTTCGTAAGCCCCGACGCCCAGAGAACAATGATGACCTACCTGGGAGCCAGCGCGACCTTCTCGCCCGGGGATCTCGACCAGCAGGCAATCCGGGCGGCACGGATTACTTATCTGGAAGGTTACCTGTGGGATCCCGAGCCGGCAAAAAAGGCATTTCTCGAGGCTGCCGATCTTGCTCATCGGGCCGGGCGCAGGGTCTCTTTGACCCTGTCGGATTCGTTCTGCGTGGATCGCCATCGGGCCGAGTTTATGAAATTGGTAGCCGAACATGTGGACATCCTGTTTGGCAACCAGGACGAGGTAGTCTCACTCTACCAGGTTTCGGATCTGGACGCGGCCCTGGAAATGGCGGCCAAGGACTGCGAGCTTGCCGCAATCACGCGCGGGGCGCACGGATCAGTGGTACTGGCCGGGGGGAAGCGCTTCGAAATAGAGTCCCCACTCGGAGAGCGAGTTATGGATACGACCGGAGCCGGCGACTCGTATGCCGCGGGTTTTCTGTACGGGATCTGCCGCGATCTAGCGCCTGAAAAGTGCGGGCAGCTGGGCGGCGAGGTCGCCGCCAGGATCATCTGTTGTTTCGGTGCGCGCCCGCAAGGCTCCTTGCGTTCGCTGACATCAGATGCTAGATAATTACAGGGGCTTCAAAGAGGTGCGGCGAGATGGATAAGGCGGTGCTTGGTGTCATCGGTGGAAGTGGAATGTACGAGATCGATGAAATGGAGGACATCAAGTGCCATCGGGTCACAACTCCCTTCGGAAATCCCTCGGGCGACTACATCAGCGGCGTTATCAGAGACACTCCCGTGGTCTTCCTGCCACGCCACGGAACCGGTCATACTTTGCTGCCGTCTGAGATAAACTACCGGGCCAACATTCACGGCTTTCGCCAGCTGGGAGTTCGCTACCTGCTTTCTATCTCGGCCGTGGGAAGTCTGAGCGAACGGATTCGCCCCGGTGACATGGTGTTGCCCGAGCAGTTCATCGACCGTACCCGCGGGCGTGAGAACACTTTTTTTGGCGACGGGGCGGTCGTTCACGTCCAATTCGGCGACCCCGTCTGCCCGGTCATGGTGCAGGCCATGAGCGCCGTCCTCGACGGCCTGGCGGTGCATTACCATCGCGGAGGTACTTACGTGGCAATGGAGGGGCCCGTATTTTCAACCCGGGCGGAATCCGAGTTGTACCGCAGTTGGGGGGCGGACGTGATCGGCATGACCAGTATTCCAGAGGCGAAGCTGGCGCGCGAGGCGGAAATCTGTTACGCGACGCTGGCCCTTTCGACGGACTATGATTGCTGGCATGCGCTGGAGGCAGAAGTCAGCGTCGAGGCGGTGCTCGGCGTGATACACAGCAATATATCGATTGCCAGGAAGAGCATCGTGGGGCTGGCAGAGAGCTTTCCTCTCGCGGCAAGCTGTAAGTGCCAGCAGGCGCTCGATGGCGCCATGCTGACGGCCCCTGATCGCATCCCGGATGCCACCAAGAAAAGGCTCGAGCTGCTGGCCGGGCGGTTCTTCAGCGCCTGAGAGGTGGTGCCAAGTTGGGCATAATCGCGACCAGTCGGCGTTCGGTGCGTATAACTTGCGATTGTGGCGGAAGTTTCGCGGCAGCCGTAGTCCGGGTTATCAACCTGGCCACGGATCCCGATCTCGTGGATTCACTGCTCGCGGGCAGCCTGAATCGTGTTTGCTGCAAACACTGTGGCCGCGAGTTCCCGTCTGAGACGCCGGTCTATATACACGATCGGGACAGGATGAACTACGTGTGCCTTTTTCCGTCGGCCTGGCGATCAAGGGAACTGGCATTAAGGATCGAATTCTACCAGGAGCTGCTTGGCATGGGTGGTGATGCCGTTCCCGCCTACGTTAGGGAGGCCAAATTCGTGTTCGATACCCGGCCATGCGCGGAATTGCTCGGGCGCCCCGGTCCATTGGCCGGCCCCGGTCAACCTCTGCCGATCGAGACACTCCCGGAAGAACCTGCCGAATCGCGGATCTGTGAACTTGAGGAAAGCGACTTTGAGCAGGTTTCCGATGTCGAGCGAGTCGACCGACGGGACAGTGTTTTGATGCAACGTTGGGTGGAGAGCGGCCAAGACTACTACGCCTTTCTCGATGCCGGCGCTTTTCACATCTTTCAACGCCATCCCGCTCCAGAAAGGTTTGGCGACAAGGCCGACGTTTTTTTTCAGCTACACCGCATAGAGAACTTTCCCCTGGTGGTATTGCTGCTGGTGGCGGAGAGCACCGCTGGAGGCAATGAGGTTCTTTACTGGATCTTCAACCTGGATAACCGCATAGATGTGAAGTTCATCGAACAACTTGCCGGACGCTTCGAAGTCAACCTGCACCTGTTCGACCTCTCATACAAGCGCCGGCGCTCGATGGTCTTCTCCCCACCCCTGAGCAGCAACGTCGAATACGTACTCGCGGAAGCGCGGAAATGGCTTGAACAGATCGATCCGAAGCGACGCAACTTTTTCATCGCCGCCGGGAAGTTCGACGAGACGGCCTATGAGAAACTTGGCCGTTCGCGGGCGGGCCTCCAGGTCGAAGCGTTCAGGGATCTCCCCAGTCCTTCGCTGACGAAGCTGGCCCTCGACATCTTGACCTATTGGTCTTCGCGGGATAACTACGAGTACCTGATTTTTATCAAGTCGTTTCCGGTTGCCAATTTCAAGTCGATCCTGGAAAACGTGCTGAAACGCGCGATCTATTTCGGGCTCGACATGACGGAGAAGATGAAACGCCTGGCGGTGGAACTGGGCCTGGCTGCCTCCAAGGAGGATCTGGTCGGGTGCCTGGTGGGCAACTTTGCCGAGGTCTTACTGGGTTTGCGAGACAACGACCTCGATCCGGTGGCAAGCATGGAGAATTGGCGCATGCTGTCCGAATCCGCGGCCGAGCTTGGCGTCGAAATCGACCCCCGGATCATCGAACTAGCCCGGTCAAGCGCTAAAAATTTCGATGAAGCAAGCGGGGATATTCCCATCGATCTGTCAGACGACGTCGAAATGCTGAGCGCACTCGATCAGCTCGAGACACCGGAACTCGTCGACCTGCTTAAAGACCCGGAGAACCGGGCCGAGGCGGCACGCGTCCTTTCGGAGACAGGTCGCCCGGAGATGTTCGCCGACGTGGCGCAAGCCTATCGACACATGAGTCGCAGCGAGATAGACAGCCTCGGAGATGCCCTGGCCGGCTTCGGTGATAGCGCCCGGAAGTTCATTCTGGAGATCATCCACACGGGCAGAGGAGCACAGCTTTCGGGCGCACTCAGGGCGTTGGTGAAGCTCGATGGCCAGGCGGCCATCCCTGAGTTGGTTAAGGTAGTGGCCTCGGGAAAGCGGGGAGTCTGGCGGGAAGCGGTCGGCCTGATCGGAGTGTTGCAGGGCCCGGCGGATGAAGTTGTCGAGCTTTCTAAAATCCCCGACGCGGCCGTCCGCACCAGGCTTGTGCGGGCGCTGTCCGTTCTGCGCGACCCGCGAGCCGGGGCCCGGCTCGAGCAGATGGCCGCGAGCGATCCGGACTCGAGGGTAAGGCGGGCCGCGAAGCGGGCTTTATTGGACGAGCCATGATGTCGGGTAAAGTGGTCTAGTAAAAATCTTGAAAAGAGGAATACTGGGTGCGATAATCGAAATCCGAGAAAAATCAAGGCGGTATTGACGTTCTCGGCGCCCGGCGTAGTAGATCCTGAAGAACCAGGTGAACGTCATAGCTGGTAAGTTGGTTTGTTTTTTCAAAATTGACACTAGGTTGGCTTTCGAACTGTAGAAGGAGCCGTCATGAGATTCAGGTGCGACCAGTGCAACGCCCAGTACGCTATCGCTGACGAAAAGGTCGGGGACAAAGGTGTGCGTGTGCGGTGTAAAAAATGCGGTCACATCATAACGGTTCGACCTGCGACTGAGCAGGATGAAGACATACAGGAGCAGGCGACAAGCGAAGAGCGAGCCGACGATCTCGAACTCCAGGGAACCTCGGTAGATCAGGCGCCCGACGGTGATACGAATGGGACGGGCGAGAAACAACGAGACGCGACAACCGTGGAGGCCGGCGATTCCGACCAGAATGAAGACGAGGATCTTAATAGCGGCGGATTCGACGTCGGTGACGCGGAATTGGGCAGTGCTTTAGACAGCGTCTTCGGCGACACGGAAAAGGGGGGGGGAGAATACGGGGAGGACGACGAAGAACTTGATGAAGAAGATGATCGCGACTTTGATCGCCAGTCGACGCGAGTGTTCAACGTCGAGGAGATGCAAAAAGTACAGGTCGAAAGGGACGAGGCAGCAGGCCGCTCACAGGAAAGCGAGCAGATCTCCGATTTGTACGAGTCCGCCCGGGCTTCCGAGGAAATGGACGCTGTCCGAGGCGAAGGTGACAAAGAACCGGGTGCTGCCGACTCGCGAGTCGCAGCCGAACCGAGTGACGAAGACAGGGAGCGGGTCGAGTGGTATGCGGCCGTCGATGAACAGCAAGTGGGCCCGATGAGTCTTACGAATCTCCAGGAGCGTTACGAGGAGGGTGAATTCGATGCGGAGACCCTGGTTTGGAAAACCGGCTTTGACGACTGGCTGCCGATTTTCGAGCTTCAAGAGCTGAGTTTCTTGACTGCGGCCTCCGGGAAAGCGGCCGCTTTGGGTTCGGCGTTCCAGGAAGATACAGACTTCGAGGCGCCGCCTTCCGCCAGGGATTTTGCACAAGAAGAAGGGGAGGGAGAGAAAGAAGAGGAAGAAGAAGGAGAAGGAGAAGAAGAAGATGGAATGTTCGAAGAAGAAGACGCATATTCTTCGGCCGCATCCGCTTTTTCGGGTCAGGATGTCGATTGGAAACCTTCCGCCATCTCCCAACTGGATTCACTGGCCGAGGAGGAACTGGCTACTTTGAAGCCTCCTCCCGACCCGGAGCCCGAGAGCGACGGCCTCAACAGCCTGTTCGGAGCCGGCGAAGACGATGCAGAGGAATCGTCCGCGGCGGGGACAGGTGACATGGATGACGGAGATTCCTCGATCATCGGACAGATCGCCGCTGAGGAGGAAGAGTCATCCAAACTGGCCGAGGAGGAGCGCCAGACGGCCGAACGGGCCGCCGAGGAGGCCCGCAAGAAGGTAGAGGAGGATGCGCTGGCAGCCCAGGAGGCGGCCAGGCGCGAACGAGAGGCAGAGCAACGCGAGCGGGCCGCTCCGCTTCCCGAAAATGTCCTGCAGGCGCGACAATCATTTCCAAAGTGGGTTGTGTACGGGGGATTCGGTCTCGGCGGTATCCTTGTTATCCTGCTCGGCTTCGTCGCCTACGAGCTTGCGACTGGTTCCGCCGTGTTGCCTGGCGCTGGCGTTGCACCGGTAGCCGGGCCAGCGGCCGGTAAACGAGCGACGGCCCCCGTGGCAAAATCTGCCGGTCTTCCGGCCGAGCCGAAACCAGCGCCTGCAGGGGATGTAAAACCCGTAGCAGCCATTGGTTCTCCGGTAGGCAGCGGCGTTGACAAGGTGGAGGGGCAGCCGGCAAAGAGCGCCGTAGAGAAGGATGCCTCCACCTCTCTTCACGCTGGGCAGGTGAAGAGTGCGGGAGAAAAAACAACAAAGACGGTAGCCGCTGTCAGGCATAAGCCGCTGAAGAAAAGATCCGCCGCGATGAAGAAGAAAAAACACAAGCAGGAGGCCGCCACGGTCATCAGGGAGGATCCCGAGAAAGAGCCGTCTGCCCAGAAGAAACCGATCAGGCACCGGAAATCATCGGGCGGTATCCTGGACTTCGACGACGAGAACGCTTTTGCCAAGGAAACCGGCGGCGCCCCGGTTGCAAAGAAGGAAAAGCCGAAAGAGGTGATAAAGGAGTTGCCTCCCTTGAGCAACGCCGACGTCCTTGGCGTCATGCGTAAGCACTTGGCCGAGTTCAAGGCCTGCAACCGTAAACAGCAGGAGATCGATCGTTCGGTCAAGGGCAAGATGGTGGTCAAGTTTATCATCAACCCGAGCGGCAGGGTGGCCAGCGTGGCTACCGAGACGGCCAGGTTCAAGAAGACGTTCGTCTCGGGTTGTATTTCCAAGGTGATCAAGCAGGCACACTTCCCGGCCTTCGGCGGCAATCCCAAGGGGGTGCCTTTCCCCTTCACGGTGAAATAAAAGAGTGCGGCGAAGCCGCGCTAGAAAATTATCGCCCCGTCTTCTGATACCATCGCGGCCGAGGTCAGGGCCTGCCTTTGTTCGTCTAGGCGCTCGTTCGACAGAGAGGAGAGGGCTTCCTTGATCTCCGGATGTTCGGCCACCAATTCCTGAAAATCATCCCTGGATAGGAACAGGAACTCTCCCCCGCGGGTGGCCTTGACGGTTGCGGTGGTCGGGGTGTCGCGCACCAACGAAATCTCGCCGAACACGGCTCCTTCCCTGAGACTTGCCAAGTGTACCAAAGAGCCGCCTTCGAACTTTGCTACACTGACCTCGCCGCCCAGGATCAGGTACAGGCCCTGCCCGGGTTCACCTTCGCGGATGATGACATCGTTGGTAGGGACGCCCACCGAAGTGAAGCGATCCAGGGTGTCCTTGCGCTGGAAAGAATTGAAGGGCGCGAACACCGGGGAAGTCACCAGCAGGTTGTTGAGAAAACGCTGGCGGGTGAACTTGGCCACGGCCCAGGTGATATCATCCAGGTCTTCCGCGATGGCCTCCAACTCCGGCAGAGGCAATGTCAAGATGTCGCTCTCACGCACGGCCACGGCGGAGGCCAAGCGCGGTCCGTCGGTGATCAAGGCCATCTCTCCGAACACAGAGCCCGATGCCAGCCTGGCCAGAGTCCGGGCGCTTTTATCCTGTCCCTCGTGGACTTCGACCTCGCCGTGCGCAAGAAAGTAGATGCTGGTGCAGGGATCGCCTTCGACTACGATGGCCTCTCCCGGTTGATAGTTGCGCGCCTCGAGCAGCTCGAGGATCGGAAAAACGGCCTCTTTGCTCAGAAGCGACAGCAGGGGTACGGGGGGGAGGCTTCTGGGATAGCGCGGCTCGGAGAAGGTCTTGGCCAGTTGCACGGCGGTCAAGGACAGTTTGTCGTCGATCAGAACCGGATCGCCTGCCGTCGCATCTTCCGCAAGCTCGGAGATCGCCGGCATTGCCATGTTCTGGTCGATGCGATCCGATTCGAGAGAATAGATCTCCGTCACCATTTCCAGCACTTCGTCAATGTTCGTCTGCAGCAGCGAGGCCTTCTTGGCTGCGATCATCCCGATCAGCGGGAATCCTGCCTTGAGGCAATGCATGGCAAGCGAAAAATAGACATCGTATGAACGATTGTTTTCCTTCATCAACCCCAAGGTCCTGGCGATCTGGAAGCGACTCCAGAGGTGATCCGGAGCGTGCTTGACCACGGTGGCAAAAGCGGCCAAGGCCTGATCAAACTTCTTCTCCAGCAGGTCGTTTTCAGCCTTGCGATAGATGTCAATTAACTTCTCGGACATGCTTCCCCACTCCTTTCGTTTTCAGGGCTGGGAAATTGTGAGAAATAGCGAACCACCCGCAATGATCTGGTTGTTGTAAGAATAGGCAAGTTACCAGATGATACGGCACTTGGCAAGTGGAAATTTGGAAAAGTGTCGATATTTCCCTTTCAAACGACCACCGGTTGGACTATGGATTATCGCCAGGCATGGGTTCTATTATCGTCACGACGGTTGCCGGAGGTGTGCTGGCCGGGTTTGTCGGAGCCATGATGGGGCTCGGGGGAGGAATTGTGGCGGTGCCCTTCCTGAACCTGGTGGTTGGCATTCCCATGCATTACGCCGCTGCCGCGGGGCTGATTTCGACCCTGTCGGTGTCATGCGGCGCGGCCGGCCGCTACCTGCGCAGGGGCGGGTTGGTCGACATTCGACTGGCTTTCCAGGTTGAGCTTTTCGCAGCGGCCGGTGGGCTGGTCGGCGGTATCACGGTCGGCTGGCTGGCAGGGCCGGTGCTGCAGATCCTGTTTGCGGCCACCATGCTATACGGGGCGCTGCACATGGTGAGAACGGCCCGGCGAGAGCCTAAGTCCGACGTATCGGGCTCGCCTGTGTCGGGCGGACGACGATTGCTGGCCTACGGACTTTGTTTTTTCGCCGGAGTGTTGTCGGGGTTGCTCGGCATAGGTGGCGGAATAGTCGTTGTGCCGGTGCTGCACCTCGTGCTGGCCCTGCCGTTCAAGAGCGCGACCGCGACGAGCAACTTCATGATGGGCCTGACAGCCGTGCCCGCGCTATGCGGCTATGTTTTCCGCAACCAACTGGATCTTACAGTGGCCGGACCGCTGGCGGCCGGCGTTCTCCTGGGGGCCATGCTCGGCGCCAGACTCATGCCGAGCGTCCGGACGCCCGTGCTCAAGTTCATCTTCGCAGCCGTGCTTCTTGTAGTAGCGGCGGAGATGGCGCGCAAGGGGCTGGCGGCATGCTGAGGTCCCCCCAAAAAACCGCTCATTTCCTGGGCACCATTCTGGTGACTGGTTCCGTTGCTGGTGTCGTCCTGTCTGCGGGGGCGGTAGTGGCGCTCGCCTTGCTCGGAGTGGACATTGGGCCGTGGCCGCTGTGGGTCGGAGAGCATGCACTGCTGAGGTCGGCGGCCGGAGCGGGAATCGTGCTGTTAGCCGTAACGCCGGTCGCTACGCTCGTCTTGTTCGGCATTCAGGCTGTCAGGGAAGGGCGCGGGCGTACGATTCTGACAGTCGTCGGGTTGTTCTTGATAATTGCCTGTGCCGTGATCCTCAACCTGCTGGGAGTCAGATCCTCTTGATCGGCTTGAGCTTTTTAGCAAGGCGCAGGATGTCGTCGCGGTCGAAGCCCAAAAGCAATGTACCCCCGATATCGATGACCGGCACCCCGTTTATCTTGGTGCCGGTCTTGAGCGCCTTGCAGGTTAGTTCCTGCTGTGCTGCCCGGTCTTTCTCGACGTCCTTTTCTTCGTAAGGGATGCCCGACTTCGTAAGGAAGGCAGCCGCCGCCTTGCAAACGCCGCACCACGAAGTCGCGTACAGCACCACGTGATCAGTCGGTGACTTGGCGATATTCTTGCACTGCTCGGGCAGCACCGTCGAGGCGCTGCCCGGCTCCCTGAGGAGGTCGCGCTCGAACTTGAAGCGGCTCACCGGACGGCAGGCGTAGCTGCCGTCCTCGCGCTTTTCAGAAAGGTCGGCAACGTATATTATTTTTGAGGAGTGTCGTTGCTCGGGGCTCAAGCCGGTGTCGGTGACGACGACCTGCCCGCGGGCCTCTTTTGGCACGTCAGCTACCTTGTCGACTGTGCGGAAAGTCCCGTCCGCCACGAGATAGGTGTAGAGGAAGTGGTTCGCCTCGTCGGTCACTTTCATCTTCATGAAACTCGCCGCGCTCCCGGCGTCCGCTGACTGCCGACTCCCGCCGCGCGAACACCCGGCCAAGAATGCCAGCGCGAGCCAGAGTGATATATTCGCTGTCCGGTTCATGATGGCTCCTGTCATCTGGAAATAATAAGTAATCCACCCACCAATCGTCAAGACAACTTGCCTCGAGAGAATGCATCATCTATCATTGCACGGTTCGGTGGTGCTAAGCGACAGAAGAGGGCATTCATTGGCCGAAAAAGGCACACGGCATATCAAACAGGCTGCAGGCAGGTCTTTCCTGGGTACATATTTTCGCCTGCTCGGCGCTGTCAAACCCTATGCCTGGCAGCTTGCGGGCGCGATTGCCTGTATGATCGTGCTGGCTCTGGCCACCGGTGCATATGCCTACGTTATCGGACCGATGTTGAAGTTCCTGGTGACGAGGGGTGTGGACGGGGGGCATGAAATTCTCTCGTTGGTGCCGGGCCTGGACGTATCCGCGCTGGATCGCGATCTGATGCTTGTGGCCTTGCCGTTTTTCATCCTGCCCCCAAGGGTGCCCCAAGGGTGCCCCCACGGGTGCCCCCCCCAAGGGTGCCCCAAGGGTGCCCCCAAGGGTGCCCCCCCCAAGGGTGCCCCCCCCAAGGGTGCCATGGATTTCGTTTTGGATTTCGTTTGATTTGGCAAGACCGATTGGAATACCGCATTTTCAAGTCATGTGTCCGAAATTCGGACACGAGGTCTGTTCAAGCTCCGCAATCTTTCTAGAAGGCCAACTCTGTAACGCCTTCATTTACGGACAATTACATGGTTGTGGTTAGTTGCAGGCCGTGTGGCAAGAGTTTTGCAACTTCAACACCACGACATGGGAAGACGAATCAGATACATGCCCCAGCCCAACACGACCTTCGAGGTCACTATCCGGGCCATCCAGGGCAGAATGCTCCTCAGACCATCCAAAGAACTCAACCTGATTATTCTGGGTATCCTCGGTCGAGCCCTGGCGCGCTACGGCGATATTTGCCTTCACTTGGTCGTGGTCGCCTCCAACCACATGCACTTGCTGATCACCGCCCCGTGCGTGGAAATGCTTGCCAACTTCATGCGCGACGTCAACTCCAGCCTGGCGCGCGAGGCCGGTAGGCTCTACCGCTGGAAGGAGAAGTTCTGGGGGCGGAGGTATACGGCGCTACCCATTCTGGACGAAGCCAAGCTCATCGAGCGCGCCGTCTACCTGCTCAGCCACGGTTGCAAAGAGGGACTGGTCCTGCGCCCCCGTGACTGGCCGGGGGTTAACTGTGTCGCGGCCGTAACGAAGGGAAAGAAGCTCAAGGGCATCTGGTACGACCGGACAAAGGAGTACGAGGCCGCCCGGGCGGGAATCAACTGCCGGCCGGGAGAGTTCTCGACGAAGTACGAGGTGCCGCTCAGCCCGCTTCCGTGCTTCAAGGATCTCAGCCCGCGTGAGCAGCGGGCACGCTACCGGGCCATGGTGGCGGAGATCGAGATCGAGACGCGCAGGAAGTTCGTGCGTGGAGGCAGACGAATTCTGGGCGTTCGCGGTGTGCTGAACAAGCACCCGCATCACCGACCCGACAAGATCAAGAAAAAGCCGGCCCCGCTATGTCATTGTTCCGATCCCGACGGATGGAGAGAGTACAGGGACAACTACCGCTGGTTCGTCGAGCTTTACCGAGTGGCTTCCAGACGCCTGCGCGCCGGTGAGCTGACCGTTCGATTTCCCGAAAACTGTTTTCCGCCTCGACTCGCCTTCAGCGGGCTTGACCCGCCCGGGTGAAGAAGCTGATCAAATTGTATGACCATGCGATTTTGCCCAGATAAGAAGAGGGGCAGGCACCGGTGTGCACTTCAATTGGACATACACAAACTTCGGCCTTCAAACGGCCT
Organism: Myxococcota bacterium; assembly: GCA_035528415.1. Lineage (GTDB taxonomy): Bacteria > Myxococcota > B64-G9 > B64-G9 > B64-G9 > DATKYQ01. The sequence continues at coordinate 52,462 of DATKYQ010000050.1, forward strand.
TTCGGCCCTGCTGAACAAACCTGAAATGGTCTGATTCATTATTTCTGGTTTACACGTGGGGGGCGTTTCACTCCGAATTCAACTTTCGGAAAGAGGCCCGCTCGACTTGAATACGAAATGCATGGCACGTTTTCGGCACGGTGTGTACCAGAAGAGGATGCCAAATGACCTGGACTACCTCTTTTCAGAGTTGGGCTCACTGCCGATCACGAACGGGCCCCATGTGGACGCGTTATAGCCCATTGCTTTGATAATATCATCAAATTTTCTTGGACATTTCTTGTGTAACGTGTCGAAGAATTCTTGAGAGCTTAGACCAATATTAATAGAATCTAGTCGCTTCACTATACTTCCCTTGAACTCCTCCAACTCTTTCTTGCACATCCTTGCAGTCATTTCATCGTAAGACTTTTCTATTTTTTCTAGCCTTGCCTTGTTGTCTTCTGTGAATTTCTTCAGTTTTATTACGACGTTTTCGCAATTGTCCCAATTGTCGCTTACAATGGATGCTCGTTCCTTCATCACCGCTATTTTTTCTTGAAGATAATCATCTACGAGTCTTTCAGCAAGACATGTTTCCTTTTTGCAACAAGGTGAAAAAACCATAACAAAGAAAACTGTTGACAACAACCATAAAGCTTTCATTGGCAATACTTCCTCACCACCACTTACAGGAAAACCATGAACAAATAGGAGAACAGGATGGGCACGAGGCGCAGCAAACCAACCTATAGCAATGCCCAAATATGTAGAGATAATGAGTAACACACCCACCTTCTGGATCTTCCTTTGGGCTATAGTACAACAACGGAACCATTGCAGAGTCCGTAAATCCCATAGTTTCATGAGTATCGGGATTCAACTGAGTATACTCAACCGTTGCAGAGATAAAGAATATATCCTCTGGTTCTAATACAGAACCATTGTCTGTTAGGCCGTCCCAATAGAATTCCACTTCGTCACTATACTTTACATTTGCAGGTAACCTATCTGGAAGTAGTTTCAGTCTGGAATCTGTTCTAACAATCTCACCGGTTCGTAAATTAATAACTCCGATACGTGTTTGAAGCCCGAATTTGAAATCTCCCGAATTAGAGACGTGCTGCCCAGTCGGTATTAACTCAATACTGCCTGTAAGGTGAAGATCTATATTGTTTTGTGGAAAGAGGATTGAGTCAAGCTCAACATTGGTAATACTAATATTCTTTCGAAAGCCATCTTGTCTCGAAATATCCGGAGTTACTGACATCCGCAGAAAGTCAAGAAGAGTCTCAAGTCTCTCAGCGTCATCTTTGATAACACCCGCAAATTTCTTTTGGAAAATAAAACTTGCAATATCATAAACCTTCTGACCCTGATCCTCGGGATTCGCAAGAGTTGTAATATTATCAAGCAGTTTTCCAATCGCAGTCTTGATTCCCCCCGTTGTGTCAAGAAGCTCAACTTCTGCCCTGGCATTAATAATCTGTTCCTCAATAGGTGGTGGGTTTAAAACTGGAATCACCTGAGGACATACCTCGTAGCTCACGTTGTCCCATACCGTGTCGCTCTGGTCAGCTCCTATTCCGAAAAGACTTGGCGCCTGCAGATCGGGCAGGAAACCGGCCACGTCTTCTAGCTCCGCGTACGGCACGCTCAAAACCATCACGTCGTTCACGTAGACTTGCGCGACGTACTCGGCGGGATCGTCGCTCTCTTTGTCTAACACCAGGCGATAATCCTGCAGCGCCGTCCAGTCGGTCACGCCGGCCGCCGTGGTTATCGGCTCAGTAAAGTTTATTCCCACCGCACCAGCCTCTGGCGACCCTGCCGGCCAGACGAGCGCCAGCTTCACTCCGTCGCTGATGCCGAACCCGAGGAAAATCGGCGCAAGCCAGGTTATCTCCCTTGACCTGCCTATCGCGGCGCGCACATCGATTTCGATTTTCCGTGCGTCGATCATCGACGGTTCGTCCCGGAAGAAGGCCGCCTGGCCGGCGGTGTCGTAGCCGTCGATGTACAGCTTTTCGCCGTCGCTGTGCCAGACGGAATCATGCGTGTAGGGGGCGTAGATTGTCCAGGCTCCGGTGGGCGATTCTTCTGGAATCGTGCTACAGTTGTAGTTCAAGGAGGCCGAAGGGGCAGGACAGGTGCCTCCCACGGCGAGTCGAGGAAAACACAGGAGTAGCGCTAACAACCCCCAACCCCGCAAAACTAAGCTGCTAATGAAACCCTGCCGCCTGAAAGTCATGCCTTTCATGATCGCCCTCCCTCGCAAATGGGTTTCGAGACTCTATACCTTAGATTTATCATAACACAACGCCCCCCCGGCATCAACTGCTTTTTCCCGTAAGCGAGGTCTGATTTTCGATGGGCAATTTGCTGAGAAATATTTTGCAACCTTGTGTCGATGTATGAAAAAGTGTGCCGATAAAGGGGACATTCGTGATTACCGTAAACCGCTTTCTCGAAAAGCCGGCTCATCCCTTCGCGCCGGTGCTTGCCATACTGTTCGTAAGCGGATTCCGGCTTCTTATCGAACTCGGTCTCTACAAATCCAACCTTGATATGATCGGCCTGTTCAGAGGCTTTCTGATCACGATTTCTTTCTACCTGGTCATATACTTCCTCTTCGCGGCGATTCTCAGTGTCTCTCTTTCGCGACCGCTCGACAAAGTCGCGAAGATAGCAAGCATAGGGCTTCTCTTCGGCTTGCTGCCGCCGCTTCTCGATCTATTCGCCGGCTCGCCGGCCTACCTGCGCTACACCTACTTCAGGCACTTAAGTTGGAGTTTGTTCTCCTCCAGCCAGCCGCTCGGCGAATCGCTCACACTTTGGCTGGTCATCCTGGCGACCGGCATGTTCGTGGCTTTCAACGCGAAGTCGATCTTGCGCGGCTTAGCCGCGCTCTCTTTCACGTATGCCGTCTTCCTGATTTGTTCGGGCGTCTTCCTGCTCGTTTCGCGCCTGACGTCTCGAGTGGCGCTGTGGATAAACGTCGCCTGGCTGGCCGTGGCTTTCGTGTCTTATCTTTTTCTGCGGCGTCGTGCGCTTTTGAGATCTTTCTCGCGACTCCATCACGCCATTCCCCACTCGATGCTGGCAGCCTGTGGCGC
>DATKYQ010000051.1:0-57897 GCA_035528415.1 Myxococcota bacterium
ATTATTAATATTGTTTTGTTTCGCGAGGTTCATTACGTCTCTGAAGAAGAGCAAGAATCAAGCCAGATCTCGGCATGCCGCCCTGAAAACAAATAAAGGCAGTATTTACAACATGATAATCCAACAATAAGCGCCCCCGGGTAGGCCTGCGACCATCGTCTCGTGGGGTCTGGTGTCTACACAAACTCCAGACGCCAGCAGTACCGGATGCCCAAATGCTCGTGATTTGAAGTTATCGATTATATAATCAGTGTGTTAACCAGTCATCCAGATACCCCAATATAGCCGCCAAGCGGCGCTTTCTGGGGTCTCTTGTCTCCACTCAGGCGGGAATCTCGTGGTGGCGGAAGCGCCGGGCTATCTTTTCGGCTACGCGAAATGAATTGGCCATTATAGTCGGTGTGGCTGGCACCGCGCCCGAACTGGGCATGAACGAACCATCGGTGACATACAGGTTGCGAACGTCGTGGGCCATGCAGTCGGGATCGAGCACCGAGCGGGCGGGATCGGTGCCGAAGCGGCATGTGCCGTGCTGCAGGTGGTAGGTGGTCGATGACCAGGTAAAGGGCCAGACCTTCTTGGGTGCCGGCCGCATGGCATTGAGTATGTCCATGCCGCGGCGTACGCAGAACTTGTTGACCTCGTCAGAGGCCGGGTGATGCAGGTTGGTGATGCGCGCCACCGGTAGACCGAAGCCGTCCCTCACCCGCGGGTCGAGATCGACGTAACAACCCGAGTGGGGCAGGAACTCCCCGAAAACCTCGAACTCAACCCACAGCTCGTCGTGGAAATACTCGTGCAGGCGATCTTTGAGCTTCTGGCCCCACAGGTTCCACTTGGATTCCATCATCAGGCGTACCGCGGCGTTGATCGGGTTGGGGTGATGCAGCAGAAAGTTGTAGGTACCGCCCTTGGGAAGCAGCAGGCCGTTCTTCTCGTTCCAGTAGTCGTCCTGCACCGAGCGCAGCAGGAATGGAAGATCCATGCCCTCCGGCCCCAGCTTCTTTTCAAGCTTGTGCCGCTCGAAAATCGCCGTGCCCTTGCCGAAGGTCGAGAAGGTCAGGTTCTTGCCGACCAGGCCCGAGCTGTTAGCAAGCCCGTGAGGGAAGCGCCCGCTCTCAGAAAGCAGCAGCAAACGGGCGCTTTCGATGGCGGTTGCGGCCAGCACCACTACACGCGCCTCCAACTTGTGCTCCTTGCCCCGGGCATCCTGGTAGACGACTCCCGCGGCCCGGTCTTCGTTGTCTGTCAATATCCTCGTTACCATGCAGCCCGGGCGCACCTGGCAGCGCCCGGTCTTCTCGGCCTGCGGCAACAGGCTCGCTGCCACCGAGGATTTCGCGCCGTTCTCGCAGCCGTACTCGCCGCAAAAGCCGCAGTAGTTGCAGGGCGGGCGGCCGCCATAGGGCGCAGAGAGCAATGCCCGCGGCGTAGGAAAGGGGTGGAACCCAAGCGGTCCTGCCGCCTCATCGACCATCCGGGCCGCCGGGTGCGGCCTGAGCGCCGGCAGCGGGAAGGGTCGCTTACGCGTCTCGAAGGGATTCACGCCCGCCTTGCCGGACACTCCGATGCGGGCCTCGTAGAGATCGTAATAGGGCAGTAAGTCGTCCATCGAGATCGGCCAGTCGGCGATGTCCGCTCCCGCGATACCGCCTGTCATCGATCGCAGGCGCAGATCCGATTCTTTGAAACGATAGGTGAAGCCGCTCATGTGCACCGTGCCGCCTCCGACGCACACCCCCACCCAGCCCTCGGTGGTGAGGCGGTAACCGTCCTGGCCCCGCTTGCGGATGGTGTGCGGGGAGTGGCCCGGGTAGGGAAAGGGCACGAAGAAATCACGCCGGCAAATGCCCACCTCGTCGTGAGTGAAGTTGCGAATGGTATAGGCCGAACCGCGCTCGAGTATAACAACCCGAGCACCGGCCTCGGCCAACGTCACGGCCACAGGAGCGCCTCCGGCCCCGCTGCCGATCACCACTACGTCCGTTCGCTCGGCCTTGCCCATGTTAGCCTCAGTAAACCGGCAGTCCGGCAGGCAGTTTGCGGCGGGGCGCCCACCAGCAGGCGTGGTGCCCGATGAAGTGCCAGCCAATCTGCCCGCGGTTGCCGCCGTACTTGGGATCGGACAAAAAACTCTCGGCGCATAACGCTGCCAGCCGCTGAAAAAAAGCGTTGGAGGAAAAGCGGCGCGCCTTTATTTCTCCGCGCTGAAAACTCACTAGAAGCTCATCCTGCTGCTCGGGCCTGCAATCGGCGAAAACGCGCGCGAACTTCTTTCGGGCGATACGATCCAGGTGCACCGCCCCGATGTTGAGAAGAGGCTTCCAGTCGGCCGCCCGGTTGAAGGGTTCTCTTACCAGCCAGTAGTTGATGTAATCTTCGAATCCCGCCCCGACAACCCCGGGTAAAACCCGCTCTGCCGCGGCCAGAAGCGCCCGCAGGCGATCGGGTTCGAAGACCCAGCCGCTCATGGTCCCGATAAGCGTGTTGGCTCCGGCCTTGAGCAAGCCCGGGCAGAGAGTCGCTCCGCCGGCACTCAGAAGACCGAGGATCATCTGCCTGCGAGTAATCATCCCGGTCTGTCCCCTTCGCCTGTCTCGTGGCACACCACGCAATTTGGGCGGTGCCTATTGATCACGGGGCAGCGGCCGCCGCCCGGGCCCGGCGCAGGAATCTCATGCTGGTGACAGGCGGCACAGCCCAACTCGTCTTTGCGCTCGACTATATAGACGCATTTATGCGCCATGCGGCCGCCTGCCCTGCCGCCGGCCCCCGCGTGACAACCGGAGCAGGGTTTGTCAACACCGGCGCCCGTCTTGTTGCCGCGGGAACAATCGCCCGCGTCTTCGATATTCAGACTCAGCAGAAACACCAAAACGTCGGTCAGGCCCTCGGGATTGTCCGAAAAGTAGTTCTTGAACGAGGGCATGGTCGAGCCGGGGAAATTGGCGGCCGGGTCGATGAGACTCATTCTGAGATAGGCCAGGCTCTTTCTGCCGGGAGCGCGCAAATCAGTACCGAAGTCCCAACTCCCCCGCCCGCCGACATTGAGCGGGTGACAGATGAGACATCCCAGGCGCACGTAGATCTCGGCGCCGGCAACGAGTCGCTGCATACCTTCTTGCGCGCCGGGGAGATGGCAACGCGCGCAGGAAGCCTGGATGTACGGCTGGCCGAGCAATGGGTCTCTTTTCCTGCCGCCAGGCAGGGCATGGGCCAACTCTGACTCGAGTGCCCGGCCACATCCCCCGTGACACGTGCTGCATCCCGTTCTGCGCTCCAGGTGCCTGAGCATCGAGGGCGGGTGGGCGCGGTAGACCTTGGGCGTCTGCGCACCCAGATCCCGGCGCCGCGCGCCCAGATGACAGGTGGCGCAGCGTTCCGTCTGTCCGGAACAGTTTTTGTTCTGCAATATTTCGGTCGTATGCCGCGCATCACCCGTGAGATCGAAGAAGTCGGCTTGCGTGCTCCGCCATTCGGTACGGGCCTCGCGTAGCCCGATCCAGGCCAGGACCAGGAGCAATGAAAGCGCCCCGGCAAACAAGCCGACCCGCAGGCGGCGGGTGTCTTTGGCCAGGTCAAACAACACCGGGCCATTCCTCCCATGGCCAGTAGAAAACCCAGTCCGGCCCGCGACAGACACCGATCAGGGTGAATCCCAGAAGCATGATCAACATTACTACGAGCCCCGAGAGAAAGGCGGCCCGGGTCGAATCGGTTGCGATTCCGGTTGTCAGCATGGCCAGTATGGCTACGACAATCATGCCAGCGCCCGGGTTGACGACGTCAGGCCAGACCGTGCCAAGCGCCTTGAAAAATACGCCGGGCCCTGCCTGCATATAGAACACCTCGAACAACGCAAGCGCGGCGATCGCACCCAGCCCGGAAAGCAATACGGCCAGGCGACAGTTACGAGTACCGAACCAGCGTCCAACTCCTTCGTCCTCTCGATCTAGAAACGGAAGCCCAACCAGTCCCAGAGCCAGAAGCGCAGGAATTACGAAAGCTCCAAGCCTTGCCGAATAGCTGACCAGTTCCTGGGCCCACAAGAAGTACCAGGGCGCCTTCTCGGGATTGGCAGGGACGTGCACGTCGACCGGGGCGCCCAGTGGCGCCGACACCAGCGCGGCGACCGCCGCCAGGACAACCAGTACCCACAACATCAAAAGAGCTTCGCGCAGCACCAAGTGCGGCCAGGCGGGAAGCAACTCGCTGTCTTCGCCATCCTCGGGCGCGCCCGCTAAACCTCCGTCGCGCCTGATACGCCACAGGTGGACTGCGATCAGCGCCAGCATACCGGCGGGCAACATGGCCACGTGCAACATGTAAAAACGAAGCAGGGCGGCTTGTCCGACGGTTTGCCCTCCCAACATCAAGTTCTTTACCGCCAAGCCCAGCAGCGGCACGCTATCCAGCATGCTCGCGCTTACGCGCACCGCCCAGTACGAACGCTGGTCCCAGGGCAACAGGTAACCGGTGAAGGCCAAGCCCAAAGCGAGCCCCCCCAGCCCGAGACCTACGAGCCAGTTCAACTCCCGTCCGCGGTATGCGCCCATCGAAGCCACCCGCAACAGATGCAACAATATCGAAACCAGCATGGCGTAGGCCGCCCAGCGGTGCAGGGCGCGCACGAAGGAACCCATGGCTACCGCGTACTGGATATCCTGCATGCTGGCATAGGCATCCGATGTACCGGGCTGGTAATAGATCATCAGCAGCACGCCGGTGACGCCAAGGATTAGAAAGGCCGTCAGGCTGACGACACCAAGCCCGAGGGTTGTAGAGGCTCTCAGTGCTCGGCGGGTAACCCTGAGCGGGTGAAGATGGTAGGCGAAGCTGCGCCGCAGGCGGCCGGCCGCGCTGTTGCCGCCTTCTGCGACACCGGGGCGCAACCCCCGCCGCAGGTTGCCGGGCAGCCCGCTCAAGTTGCCCCAAAGAGCGCTAAAAAAGCCCTTCATGTCTCCTCGTCGTCCCGGCCCGTGACTGTTTCTTTGTTTGCGTTCTTTCTGCCACGGTCCACTACTTGATCTGTATCGACCCAAACGCGGCCGCCGGATCCAACCCAGGTCAGATACCAGGGCAGATTCTTGCGCGCGGGGCCCGTCATCACCCTGCCTTGTCCGTCGTAGCTCGCGCCGTGGCAGGGGCAATAGAAACCCTCGGTGGATCTCTTGACGGTGCAACCCAAGTGTGTGCACCTGGACGAGAACGCGCCGAAGCCGTCCCCATCGTGCACGACGAAAATTTCCCGATCGCGGATCCATGTCAGTGTTCCGCTTACGAAATCGGCGGCCGGGCCGACCGGGAACTTGTGCGGCGGTCCATCGCGCAGTTCGGGCACGGCCAGGCGCGCACCCAGCCCCGCCGCGGCCAACCCGCAAGCGCAAACGCCGAGGTTTCCGGCAAGTGCCAGAAAATCCCGGCGTGATGAGACTCGGCCCTTATCCTTTGCCCTGTCTTTCTTTCCCATGATCGGGCAAGAGTGTATGTCAGGCCGGTTTGGGGTTCAAGAAACTTCAGAAACCGGGCTACCGCCGGCGGCGGATACAGCAGAGCAGAACCAACAATCCCGCGCAGAAAACAAGAGTTCCCGGACGATGCGAAGCGCAGCCGCAACCTTCGGCGGCGTTGCTGGTCGTGCCGTCACCGCCGGGATCACCGGCGTCCGACACAACAGGCGCGTCAGCGGCATCGCCTCCGGCGTCTTGGCCCGCGTCCAGACCGCCATCCTCCAGGCCACCGTCCGGCGCTTCGGCCACAACCTTGACCATCAGGCTGATCGGCGCCGCTTCTAGCATGGTGACGCCCACTCGGTAACGCATGCGCACCTGCAGCAGGTAATCGCCGTAGTCCGCGAAGCTCACCTTCGCCCAGCGGCCGCCCTGGTTTGGCGGTTCACCGGGGCGCGCGGCCGGACTACCTATGCTGCCGATCTCCCATTCGACGCCATCGGCAACAAGTGTTCCCCCGGGCTCGCTGTCCGTGACTATTGCTCCCTGGGGCATGACCTGGCCGAGTGCGGCATCGAGCGCCGTACCGGCACCCACGTTCGTAAAAGACGCCGTGTAGCTTCCCTCGGCGGGCAGCGCGGGAGACACCAGTGTCGTCTCACCGGAAAGCTCCAGCACAATGTCCGGCTGACCGCTGCTGGTAACGCAGTCGGCCTCGAATAGGGCGTTCAGGAACATTCGAGTCCCCTGGCCGTCGGTGTTGGAACTCAAGGGAACATTCGTGTTGTAGCGATGCCCGCCCAGGTAGCTGACCTTGCCGGTCTCGCATTCCGCTGGCGGCTTGGGATCCAGAAAAGGCTGGATGATGTCGCACTCGCCGTCGAGATATCCGGTCATCCAGACATCCTGATCGCCCGGGCCGTCGGGCCCGCTGATGAATGTAACTTCGATATCGTTCTTGTAGCCCGTGCCGAGGTAGTCACTCAGATTGTAAGCCGGTTCGCTGCCGCCCACCGTGCCGAAGGCTCCGTCCATCTGGTTGTAGGGCACCTCGGGGTGAAAAACCTTGAGCGTGGCCGAGTCGGGCCGCGCGGCGATCAGGAAGCCGGCCCCTTTTTCCTTGATATTCTTCGACTGGCAACAGTCGCGTGTGCCGTTGTCGCAGAAGCCCGGGTCACACTCGAAGTCTGCATCGGTGCAGTCCGCGTCATTTGTGCAGTCGGGAGGGGTGCCCAGGTCGGTCAGGTAGTGACCGATTCTCTCGCTGTCGTCGAGATATGGCCAGGCTGGGTTGGGCACCGTATTTTCGTAGGCATTGACCGCCTGGCACTCGGCGAAAAAGTGAACCGGGAAGTTCAGAAACTTTCTCACCTCGGCTACAACTTCGTGCCCGTGGTAGGTGAAGGCCTGGCCCGAGCACTCGGCTTGTGTCGCCGGGCAGCCTCCCTGGCATTCGACTTTCTCGCGGTCGTTGACATTCCAATGCATACTCATGATCTGGCAGTAGGCCGGAACGCCGTCCGTGGTGAACAGCGCCCCGTTCTGGTGATCGAGGTTGGGATTGTCACAGGTGCCCATGTCGCCCATGATGCTTTCAACCGTCAGCATGTCGGGTTTATCCGTACCCGGGCCGCAATCGTTTGCCCCGCACTTGCCGGCCGGAAATTCGAGTCCGTTCGACTGCGGGATGCCGGCCGCGCGCAGGTACGAGGTGGCGATATCCTCGTTGCCGTCCGAGAAAACAGCGATGGTCGGAGCCGCGACCATCTTCTTGCGCACGTAACCGGTAAACTCTTCGGTCGTCTCGTGCACCGACACTACGTGGAACTCGGTTCGCTGCGCCCAGGGATTATCGGCCCAAAGACCCTGGTCGTTCCAGGCGTCGATGATCGGCCGCGCGGCGGCGGCGTCCGCGGCGTCGATCACGAACGGTCCCCCGCGGTAACCGTGGAGCGTGATCGGGTCGCCGGGATTAGCTTGACCCTCGCCGTCCCAGATCACCCGCGCCCCCACGTAGAAGTCGGGGCTGGCGGTCGGATAGGGGCACTTCAGCCCGCTGCCATCCTCGGCGCAATCCCAGGCACACTCGTCGCCCTGTGTGTCGCAGGCCGCGGCATGCCAGCTCTTGTTGAGATCGATCACCCAGTAGACGCTCACGCCCTGGCGCAGAAGCTGAAAGATCAATCCATAGCTCTGAAACATCCCGTGATCCTGGTAGGCCAGGTCCATCGGAATTATCAGACTGCCCGAGGCAAAGGTCTGCTCTTCACCTGCCCGGGCGGCGTTAGAGACGAAAGCAACAGTCAAGACCCACAACGCCAGTCTGGAAAAATGTTTAATCATGGCCAGCCTCCATTCCTTTCCACCGTATTTTAATCTTACCACAGGAGGGACCAGAAATGGTGCCGGAAATGGTGCAGTCGATAGTCCATGCAGAATACCATGGCAGCTTTGCATTTACGCTTGCTCATTTTTTCCTCCGGCCTCCTGAAATGGGGAACTCAAATCTTTTTAAGAACTCCCAGCAGCCGGTCCAGTTCTTCGACGGTGTTGTACCCGTGGGGCGCGATGCGCAGTCTTCCGTCGCGAACTGACAAAACGATTTTCTCTTCCTTCAACTTCCTCTCCATGGCATCGGCGTCGATCCCGTCCCTTTCAACCAACAAGATACCGGATTTTTCGCCGTCTGTCTTGCGGGGAGAGATTACTCTCCATTCGCGCGCCACCAGCCCATCGGCCAGGTAATCCGTCAGATCGATAATCCGTCTCGAGATGCGCTCCGGTCCCGCCTCCTCTATCACCTGCAGCGATCCCTTCATCCCGCGCAGGCCGGCATTGTTGTAGGCGCCCTCCTCGAAGCGGGCGGCCCAGGATTTCAGAGGCTGATCCAGATCAAAAAAATCGAACGGCCGCTCAACCGCCAGCCAGCCTTCCAGGGCTGGCTCGATTCTTTCAAGCGCCCGGTCGGAGATGAACCCCACCCCGGCGCCCTCGGGACCCAGCATCCACTTGTGAGAATCGGCCGATAGAAAATCGATTCCGCAGGCTTGCGCGTCTACGGGAAACGCACCCAGGCCCTGAATGGCGTCCACAACGCAAAGAGCATCCACCCGGTGGCACAACTCGGCAACCGCACCCAGTTCGATCCGGAATCCAGACAAGAACTGTACGAACGACACACTGACCGCGCGTGTCTTGCCATCCACCGCCGCCGCCAGATCGTCTATCAGAACTCTCCCTTGCTTCTGCGGAACCAAGCGCACATCCACCCCGCGCTTGCGTAGCGGCAGCCAGGGCCGCAGGTTGGCGGGAAACTCATGCTCCACCAGCACCAGGTTGTCGCCCGCAGAGAAAGGAATTCCGGTCGCGGCGATGCCCAGCCCCTGGGAGGTGGACCGCACGAAGAAAATCTGATCGGGCCTGGCACCCAGCAGCCGCGCGGAGATCACCCGGGTTTCGGTGAGCGAATTCCAGACCACGTCCGGATAGCGAGCGGCGCCGTACCGGGTAAGCTCATCTAGATAACTCTCCATCTCCTCCCGGCAGCGCCTGGGCAATGGAGACACCGCAGCGTGATTCAGGTAAATGAACTCTTCGCTGATGGGGAACTGCGAACGAAACGCCTGCCACCATTCCATGAAAGCCTCCTCATCGGGCCCGCCCCCGCAGCAAAGCAAACATAGCCCCGGCCAGGGCCAGCCCCAGGTAGGTGGCAGTGGCTTGCATACCAAGCGCACGCCCGCGCTGACTTGCGGGAAAGCTCAGTGTCAGCAAGGCCGGGCTGGTGGCCAATACCATGGCGCCACCCACCCCCTGCAGCGCCCGGGCTGCGATCAGCCAGCCAATGGTAAGCAGCCCGGCGTCCCGCAGGTCAAGGACAATTACACTAACGTCTCAGATAAATCGCGCCCACCGGGCAAACCTCGGCGCAGCGGACACAGTCGCCGCAGTCCTGCTCGGCCAGGGGGCGCCCATCGAATGTGCCTACCTGCGTGCCCAGGCCGCGGTTGATGAAGTCGAGCACGCCCTTGTTCACCTCGTGGTTGCAGACGTAGACGCACTGGCCGCACAGCACACAGTGGTTGGGATTCAATCCGATCTCCGCCCGGCTCTCGTCGACGGGCCAGTCGGGCTCGATCTTGGGAAGGCGCCGCGGCTTGAGCGGCACCTTGCGCGAGCGGGCTATGTCCTGCAGCGCGCAATGGCGGTTGCCCGGACAGACCTTGCAGTCGAGACGGTGCACCGACATCAGCATCTCGAAGCCGGCCCGTACCAGGCGCTCTGTGGCCGGCGTGCGCGTGCGTACGCGCATGCCCTCTTTCACCCGTACGGTGCAGGATGTCTGCGGTTTTGCGTGCCCCTCGATCTCCACCCAGCACAAGCGGCAGCCGCCGTGAGGCGGCTCCTCCTCGCGTATTGCGCACAGGTGCGGAATGTCGCAACCGGCTTCCAGGGCCGCCCACAGGAGACGATCGCCCTCGGGCGCCTGCACTTCGCGGCCGTCGATCTCGATGGTGACCTGCTTCATGACTGCTCCCGCTTGTCACCATCGGGCCGCGGCTCAGCCGCGGGCAGTTCGACAAGCGGCGAGATCCTAAGAACGGCGTTGTACTCTGTCGGACATGCCAGGCGGCACGAGTCGCAGCGGGTGCACAGCGACTGGTCGATCACCTTGATTCGCTTTTTGGGGCTTGTGAAGATGGCCTCGACCGGGCACGAGCCGACGCAGGCGTCGCAGCCACGGGCGCACTTGTCCGGCAGAATATAGTAGGCCGTCAGTTCGTTGCACACCCGCGCGCGGCACTTCTTTTCGTTGATGTGTTCCTCGTACTCCTCGCGGAAAAAACGCAACGTGGTCAAGACCGGGTTGGGCGCCGTCTTGCCCAGATTGCACAGCGAACCATCGCGAATCTCCGCGGCCAGTTCCTCAAGCCTGTCGATGTCTTCCAGACTGCCATCGCCGCGCACGATCTTTTCGAGAATGTCGAGCATGTGGCGCGTGCCGATGCGGCAGAAAGTGCACTTGCCACAGGACTCGTCCTGGGTGAACTCGAGGAAGAAGCGGGCCGTCTCGACCATACAGTTGTCCTCGTCCAGGACGACCATACCGCCCGAGCCCATCATGGCGCCGGCGGCGCTAAGTTTGTCGAAGTCGATCGGCGTATCCAGTTGCGACTCGGGCAGGCAGCCACCCGAGGGACCGCCGATCTGCACCGCCTTGAACTTCTTGCCGCCCGGGACGCCGCCGCCGATATCGAAGATCAGCTCGCGCAGGGTGGTGCCCATGGGCACCTCGACCAGCCCGGGATTGACTATCTTGCCCGCCAAGGCGAAGACCGCCGTGCCCTTGCTCTTGGACGTGCCGACATCGCCGAAGTTCTCGGGTCCCGCGACCAGTATTGGGCCGATGTTTGCCAGGCTCTTGACGTTGTCGAGTACTGTCGGCTTGCCGAACAGGCCGCGTTCTACCGACTGCGGCGGGCGGACACGGGGCATACCGCGCTTGCCCTCGATCGACAGCATCAAGGCGCTCGATTCGCCGCAGACGAAGGCTCCCGCCCCCTCGGCGATCTCGACGTCGAAAGAGAAGCCCGCGCCGAGAATGTCATCGCCCAGAAGATTCTCCCTTCGCGCGTCGTCCAGCGCCCGCCGCATGCGCTCGACTGCCAGGGGGTACTCGGCACGCACGTAGACGAAACCCCGCCTTGCGCCGATTGCAATAGCGCCGATGATCAGCCCCTCGATGACCGCGTGCGGGTCGCTCTCGAGGATGGTGCGGTCCATGAAGGCCCCGGGATCGCCCTCGTCGGCATTGCAGATGATGTAGCGCTCGCGCTCGGACTGCGCCCGGCAGGCGGCCCATTTGCGGCCGGTTGGGAAGCCGGCCCCGCCCATGCCGCGCAGGCCCGATTCGTTAACTGCCGCGATGATCGACTCGGGCCCTAACTCGAAGGCACGCGCTAAGCCGGCATAAGCCCCCAGGGCGACGGCCTGCAGGATATCGCCCGGGTCGTAAGAACCGGTTCGACGCATCAGGCGCCTCTCCTCGCGCCCGAATCGCGGCAGATCCATGAGCGTCGGCATCATCAGTTCGTTGCTCTCGGTGGCTCCCAGGAAGAACTCGAGCAGCGGATCATCGCCTAAGAAAAAGTTATCGACCAGGTTACGGGCGATGACTGGATTGAGGTGGTGGTAGACCATGCCCGGGTAGCCGGGCCTCTTGAGGACGGCCATCGGCTCGGCGTAACAGTGACCCATGCAGCCGGCCTCCATCACCCGGGCTTCGATGCCGGCTTTGGCGACTTGCTCGCGGAAGGCGTCCAGCACAGGCAGGGCGCCGGCCGCCCGGCCACAGGTGGCCGTGCCCACCAGGATCGAGTAGGCCTCGTCGCCGACAATCGCACGCTCGGCCAGCCCGGCTCTTTCGACCAGAGCCGCGTAGTTTGTGCCGGCCCGAATTGCATCGTAGGCGACCATCAAGCGTCCTCCGTGTCACGGGGGGCGCCGGCAACCGGTTGCTTGCGCGCGAGATCGTGCCCCAGCAGAATCCCGTCGATCTTAGAGGTGGACATGTTGCCGATCACCTCGTCACCCACCACCGTCACCGGCGCCAGGGTGCAGCAGCCCACGCAGGCGACCCGCTCAAGGCCGTACTCGCGGTCGGCCGTGACCTCGCCGACGCCGATTTCGAGCCGGCGCATCCAGTGATCGAGTATCTTGTCGGAGCGCTTGATGTGGCAGGCGGTGCCCATGCAGACCTTGATCTGGTGCCGACCCGGAGGATTGAAGCGAAAACGGTTGTAGAAAGTGGCCACGCCGTAAACGTTGGCCGCAGACATTCCCATCAAACGGGCTACGTCGAGCATTCCCTTGCGCGACAGGTAACCGAAGCGCTCCTGCAGGGCTAGAAGCACTGTAATCAGGCTCTTGCCCCGGTCCTCACCCTGGAAGTACTCGCCCAGCCAGTCGACAACTTCTTGTTCTTCTTCCGTCACCGGAGCCAATCTCTCTCCCAGCGTAAGCCGGCTTATTAATTAGTACCCGGATCCCGCCTCGTCAAGGATGCCAACGAGGCAGTCAGGTAACAAAGCACACCGACAACCAGCACGCCCGTGAATCCGATCGTCATGCCCAGCACCACGGCACCTACCGATCCGACCACGGCGGCGAATCCGTTGACCCCCCAGGCCCAGGGAATGCGCTCGGGATAGCTTAGCTGGAGCCGTTTTACGAGCAGCGGAAACGGCATTCCCATGACAAACCCGACCGGCGTGAGTATCACGATTGACATCAGCACCCGCGCCACCGCCGGCCAGGCCAGGGTCGCGCCGACAATCAGCGGCGAAAGATACGCCGTCAACAAAACGACGATGGCCGCTAAAGCCGCGGCCCGCCAGGGAGCGGCCGGCGAGGCGAAGCGCCGCGAGTAGGCGCTTCCCAGCCCGGACATGAAGAGCAAGGTACCCAGAACAGTCGAGAAGACAACCACCGGACGGCCAAGGTAGAGAGTCAGGCGCTGGATCAAGCCCACCTCGACCACGATGTAGCCCAGGCCCAGCGCACAAAAGGCGGCAAGCGTCCGCAGGCGCCCGCAGCCTGCAAGCGCCCGGCGTCTGAAGACCCATAGCGGCAGGACGATGAAGAGCACGGCCATGACAAGCGACTGCGCCAGAAGCACCAAAAGCACCGCCTCGGCCACCGGACGGTTCTCGAGCGCCATTCTTCCCCCACGCCCGCGATTGAAGACCGCCGCCAGATCTGAAAGGCTCACTTGCGAGAACCTCTGGCGCTGGTTGAAAAAGGGCCTGTCGTCTGTGGCCGGATCGAGGATGGCCGCAAAGGGCACCGCGACCGATTGCGGATCTGAAGCCGTCAGCAACTCGTAGTACGGCGCGGTCTCGACCGCGCGCGGCAGGAAGAGCGGCTGCAGGCCGCGTCGCGTAAGCAGCGCCGCGAAGTCGCTCACCTCTTGCGGGCTGAAGGGCCGCCTGCGAACGGCGAAGCCCGCGTAGAACGACAGCGAGCGGGCGGGCTTGCGCCAGGCCAGGACGCTGTGCGCCAGGCCTCCCAACCCGCGGTCCTCGAAGACGGCCCTGACGGTAGTGAAGAGTCGCGGCAGGTGGGCCTCGGGCCGGGTGATAACCAGTACCCCGTTCTCGCTCAGATGATCGAGGTAGTCGTCGAAGGCCTCGATCGTTAATAGGTGGTTTTCGGCCAGGCTGAGCGAACCCGCGGCCAGGGCCGCGTTTGATATAGTGTGCGGGCAATGGATGACCTGGTAGTGCTCGGCTGAGCGCCTGATGTAGCTGCGAGCCTCGTCGGTCACCGCCGTGACGCGCGTGTCTGCGTAAATGTGCCCGGTGAAGTCGGCCATTATCTCTGCCACCAGGCGATTGATGGCCGGGTTGATCTCCACCGCCCATACGGCGGATGCCCCGTCTTTCAACGCCATCAACACCTCGCGCCCGCCGCCCGAGCCGACCACCAGCACCCGCGGCCCGTCGAAGAGCCGATAGAAGAAGTCCTCGTCCCCGTCGCCGGGCAAAAGATCCGTGAGCGGCGCAATTGGATGAGCCATGCGCGTTAAAGCCGTTCCGGCATCGATCAGGATCGAGCGCTGTTCCCGGCCGGGCGCGCCGTACTTGACGACGTCCACCCTGGAAATCGTGTTCCAGGCGGTGTAGAGGTTTTTTTTAGGATCGGAGATGACCTTGGCGAAGACCTTGTTGGAACTAATCCTGACCGGGACGATCCGATTAGCGAAGGGCGTAAGCGCAAGCAACACGACCCCAGACCCGCAGGCGAAAAGGGCCAGCCGGCGCCCGTGCCGCCAGGCAATTAAAGCCGCCCCAGAAGCGGCCAGCGCCGCGGCCGCGAAGACGCTTCCCGAGCCGCCCAGGGCCGGCATAACGAAGGCCAGCGCCAGGCTGCCCAGGGCCGCCCCGGATAGATCGAACAGGTAGAGCCGGTGCACTCCCCGCGCGTAGCGTGTAAGCAATGCGGCCACGGTCAGGCCCGAGGCGAAAAAAGGCAGCGTCACCGCCAGATAGCAAAGCGGCAGGTAGATCCACTGGAGCGGATCTACTCCCAGCGAGAAGGGCTCGCAGGGAACCAGGTTGTATAGAACATAGCCGATGACGAAGGCAGGCGGGACGCAAACGGCCGCCCAGGCAAGCAGCTTGTCCGGAATGCGGTCGGCCCGCCGGCGCAACGCCAGGACCACCCCCGAAAGCCCCAGGCCGAACAGGGCCGTGCTTACCACCATGAAGGCGAAGTGGTACCACAGGCTGACCGAGAGGATCCTGGCCAGCGCCACCTCCAGAAGCAAGCTGGCCGCCGAAAGCAGCAATAGGCCGGGATATACCGACCGCGGAGCGCTCTCGGTATTTTCCGGCATGCCTGGGTTCAGTTCAGCGGGGTCTGCAACTCGACCCGGATGAAGTAGTGGGTACGGGCGTCGGAGAAGATCTCAATCAGGTGATCCCCGTCGCGCCTGACTTTCTGCTCCTTGGCGAAGACGCGGTCGCCGCCTGCCTCGGAAAAGATGTCCTTGCCCTCGCTCTCGTAGTCGTACGAATCGTGGCAGCCGGGTTCGTACCAGATGATCTCGGTGTCCTCGCCCGGGTGCACGCGGGTCTTGAAGAACAGCTTGACGACAATTGTGGTGTCGGCCGGCGTGGTGACCACGAAGTTTGTGTAGCCGGGAAAATCGCCCTCGATGTACTTGCTCTCGCCCATGGCACAACCGGCGGTCTGTTGGCAAACCGGGATGTTGCTTTCGCAGGGATCGTGATCGGCCCCGGAGATGAAGTCGCCCTCGGACACGCCGCAGGCCATGGCCAGCGCGATTACCAGGATGCCCAGGGCAAGGCGGCAGGTTCTCACGGGATTTTCGCTCCCCTCTCCGACCCGTCAGCGAAGAACGGTCGCTTCCAACGTCGAACTGACGTCGATCAACGCGGCCGCCTGGGTAAGGTCGCCATCTTTAATCGGGTGCAGCACGAAGTTGTGCCGCTCGGCCTTGAGTTGGAAGTTGGTGGCCTTGTCCGGCACCAGGTATACCAGCGCATCGGCCGGAACCGACAGGCAACCGTCGTCGTAGGTAATGCAACGCAGTTTGACATACTTGGTGTCCGTGCCCGAGCCGGGGACGATCTTGAATTCGAAGTAGTCGCCCCCGCCGGGCTTCCACCTGACCTCGAGCGGATCTATGCGATCGATGCTGATGTTGATCGACGGTCCCTGACTCATGTCGGGATTCTCGCGATCGCCCAGGCGGGTGATGACCACCGGATCGGGCGCAGGCAACTCTTCCGAAAAGGCGGGAAAATCCGTCGCCCCGGCGCCTGACTCGATGGTGAAGCTGACCGCCTCGCCGGCGAAGGCCCGCCCGTCGATCAACTCGGGGCTTATCTTCGGCGGATCTCCCGCGGGCTCAAGCACCAGATCGCCTCCCGCGAGCCCGCCTACGGTAACCTGGGTCACGTTCAGGGGTATCGGGTCGCCCGTGGTCACCTGGAGGCTGGTGTAGACGAAGCAGGCGTCCGAGAAGTTCTGCCTGTCGGCGACCTGCACCCGGTAGTCGGTGAAGTCGCTGAAGAACGCTTGCACCAAGCTGGTGTGCCCGGGATCGGGACCGGTGAGCTGATTGAGCTCACCCACCCCGAGCCGCGCCACCCAGAAGGTGTTCAAGTCGGCATCGTCGTCGATGATGGTCGGCACCCCGTCATGGCCGGCGCCGCAGTTGGAACCCCCGCCCCCGCAGGCCGTGAAGCAAATGGGCGCAAACACGGCAACAGCGGTGACTGCAAGTAGTTTTTGTATTGTAGGTAACATGTGAGGATTCTAGCCCCTGGAAGACCCGTCGGTCAAGTAGGGGCGCTTCGCGAAGCGCCCCTACTTCTCCTCGATGGCGAAGAAGTCGCCGTCGCCGAGAGGGATCTCGGCCACGTCGGGGATCTTGTGACCCTCGGTGAAGCGCATGCCCACCAGGGCCGCCCGGAAGATCGAGTAGGCGTAGGGATTGTCGAGCGGTGTCTGGGCCAGGTAGACCAGGATGTTGTTGTAGCCGTTGCCGAAACCCGGCTGGGTCTCGAGCGTCTCCACCAGGGTGACGTTCTTGACCTTGAACGAAATGCAGTTCTTGTTGGCAAGGCCAACAACCACCGTCTCGCGGATGCGGCAGTAAGTGTTGGCCGGGCAATCGGCGTCCGTCTGGCAAGGCGTGTTGTCGACGGTGCCGTCGCACCAGAAACCCGAAAGCGGCAACTGGCTCTCGTCGACATTGATGGTCACCCAGGGTGGTTTCTGGTTGTCGGCTAAATGCGTCCCGGCGGCGCAGTTCCACCCGGCGCAAGGCGGGCCGGCGCAGACGCCCGCCTCGGGATCGCAGTCTTGACCGGAGGGGCACTCGATGTTCAGGCAGCGCTCGGTCAAACAGGTGCCCAGCAACGGATCGCAGCGCTGCCCCAGCGAGCAGTCGCTCAGAGTGCAGTCGGCATGGCACAGACCGCCTACCGAATCGCACTTCTCTCCCGATCCGCAGGTGATGCGCTCGCACTGGTCGGGGGCGCAGGAACCGGTCGAGGGATTGCACCAGTCGCCCGGCCCGCAGGCCGGATTACACTCCTTGACACACGAGCAGGAGGAGTAGGCTACATAGGTGCCGCTGCCGGGGATATCGACTTCCAGGCCGGGCAGCCCGCCCGAGGGATCGCCCCAGGCAACCGTCGGCACTTCGCGCATGTTGCCGTCAGCGCGACGGGTGCCGGCCGGGTAGTAGTAGATCGTCCAGGCTCCCGGAGTCGAGCGGCCCGAGACGTCAGTCAAATCGAGGCCCGAAAGCAAGTGCGGCTGGCTGACATAGGGCACCACCCGCAGTCCCTCGTCGATGACCTTGTAGCGGTAGGCCTCGCCCGAACGGGCCTTGGAGTCGTTGGACTGCGGATCGAGGTGGATCTCGATCTCCTCTCCATTGTTCAACCCGTCCATGTCGGTGTCCTTGAGGTGATCGGGTTGCAGGTAGTTGGTGCCGGCCTTGAACTCCACCAGGTCGGGGTAGCCGTCGCGATCGGAGTCGAACAGCGAGAGATCGGTGCCGATCAGTTTCTCTTCGCAATCGTCGAGCCCGTCACCGTCGCGATCCTTGTAGGGAAACTCCAACCCGTAGCAGGCCTGCGGCAAATCCATGCGCAACGGGTTGAGGTTGACGGTGGCAAATTGCATCTCCAGCAGGTCGCCCAGCCCGTCGCCGTCGGTATCGGCCAGGGTAGGGTCGGTGTCGGTTCCCAGGGGGTTGGCCTTGCTCCAGACGTCCAACTGGCAACGACAGCGCGCAAGCTCCTTACATTCGCCGCTCAGCATCTCTCCGTAACATTCCTCCTCGACATCGCTCAGGCCGTCGCCGTCGCTGTCGGCCATTGCCTGGCCGCCGAGCGACTTGACGTTGGCGTTGGTCACGAAGAAGGCCTTCTTGACGAAAACACTCTCGGTGGTGTCGAAATCGAGCGCCCAGAAGTTGAGCTGGGCGAAGAGCGAGAAGCGAATGTACTTGCCATGGCCCTTGAAGGCCATGGCGACGAGCAGCTCGGACGCACGGTCGTTTAGCACGGAGTTGGGATCGTTGCACGGGTAGCTTGGGCAGCACTCGTCGGCCCGCACGCAATCCTTGCCGACATCGTTGCTGCAGACCCTTACGAAATCGCAGCGCCCCGCGGATTGGCTCGAGCAAATCGAGTCGCCGTCACAGCCGGTGGCGAAATCGCCGTCACACAGCCACTCCGCGGTGCAGGCACCCAGGCCCAGCGACGAGCAAAAGGCATCCCCGTCGCTGCAGGCAATGGAGCGGTCGTCCCCGCACAGCCTTTGGGGCAGTTCACAGGTCTCGTCGCCTGCGCAATTGGCCGGGCAGGGGGTGGTCGAGTTGCAATAGCGCGGCTCAGCCGTGCCCTGGCACTCGCCGGGGACGCTGTCCACCTGGACGGTGTGGAAGGCGACCTCGGCCGCCCCGTTGTCCTCGCCGAACTCGACCATCTCATCCACCGCCCGCAGCAGGCGGCACTTCTCGTCGCAACCGTCGGCGGTTGGCCCCAGCGCAGGATCCGGCGGACCGCCGGCCACGAAGATGAACACGTAGCGCGTCCTCGAGCGGGTGCCCGGATTGGTCGTCAGCAGGTCGCCGGTGAAGACGCTGTTGGCCAGGCTGAGAGCACCCAGCCAATCGCGGCACTGCCCCGAGACGCAGCTACCCGATCCGAAGCCCAGATCGGCCGTGGCCTCCTTGACAATGGCCATGTTCTTTGTGTAGCCCTCGGTCAGCTGCTTGACCTCGCCTGAGAACTTGATGATGGCGAAAGTGTAGTTGTCCGACGCTACGTAGCGGTTGACGATGTCCTCGACCGCGAACTGGCGCTGCTGTTGGGGGTCGCCGTAGGTATCCACCAGGAACATGATCTTGACCGGAAACTGGCGCTGGGCCGGGTCGTCCGTGCAGACCGATCCCGAGATGGTCACCTTGTTGGGGACGTTGGGCTCGAGGGTCTTATGGTAGATGTTGGTGTCGGTGCAAGAACCCGCGATCATGGCCGCCCATGGCACGAGCCATGCCAACACATATGCTCTTTTCATGATCGAAGCTCCTTTGCCCTCAGATACACTGTGGATCGGGGTTTCGGGTGTTGGGGCACATGTACGGGCAACTGAGGCAATAGCCGCAGTTGTCGGGGCACACCCCGCGTACCGCGCGGATGGTAAGATTGTACGGGTGCTGGAAGTCGTACTTCTTGAAATCGGGCGTGAATACCCACAGGTAGAGCGTGGTCGGCAAGTGGTACTCGCCGCACAAGTACGAGCATTGCCCGCCAGCGTCGCCCCACGAGCCCGAGCCCGAGCCCAACTCCGGGCCCATCTCGTCACTGCCGCGCATGACCACGTAACCCAGGTTCATGCCCGAGCCCGAAAAGCTCCAGTCCCACATAACGTTGAAATCGACGCTTTCGCCCATGGTGACCGGGTCGCTCTCGGCCTCCTTGGGCACAGTGTAGTTTTGTCCCGAAAGCACCAGTTTGTACCAGTCTTGATCCCCGCGGAAAGAGATGTAGCCCTCGATCGGCCCGCAGGAGATCTCGCTGCCGTTGTCGCTGCAGTTGATTGTCGAGGCCATGCTCTTGTTCCAGTCGCGGGTGTCGTCTTCCTGCCTGTCGGTGATGTAAGGCAGGTAGAGGCCGTTGGGCGGCGACTCGTGGGTGTCTTGTTCCGGGTGCACCGTGGCCGTGAAGCTGTACGAGTTCTGGATGTCGATGTGCCGCGCCTGGTAGTCGCGCACCATCAGGTAGTAGCGTGATCCGTACATGGGCGCCACGGTGTGCAGGTGCTTGGCGTTTCCCGAAACGCCGAAGTCGGGCCCATGCATCACCAGGCTGCGGATGCCGCAGCCCATGCCCGAACCGCCGTCGATGCACTCACCGGCGCCGGTACACTTACCCTGGGCCTTGTCACACTCATGTGACGGGCACTGGGCGTCCAGGCACTGGTCGACCATCTCGCAGCCGCTGCAGGTCCAGACCAGGTAACCACAATCGTCGCCGGCGCTGCAGGGGGTGTTGGGATCTGCCACGACCAGGTCAACCGCCGGAATCAGGGGACTTCCGGAAGGAACTTGGAGGTCGATCTCGATCAGGGCCGGGTTACTGTCGCTGGTTCCCGGTGAGCTGATCACGTACCAGTCGACGTCTCCGCGCGTGGCCAGGTAACCGTCCGCGATGGTCTGGCCGCTGCTTACGGAAGTGGCGTCCTCCCAGTTGTTGTTGTCGCCGGACTGGTCGCGCGGATCGGGATTGCTCTGGGTCGAGAGCGCCAATGTGTAACCTGTTTCGGTATCCGAATCGTCGTCACCGACGTCGGTAATTAGAACGTAGTAGGTGCCGGCCTCGGGCAATCCAAGCACGTCGTGCAGGCTGGTGGTTTCGCGCATTCCGTCGTCGTCCTGCCCGGCGTTTATCGGCGTCGTCTTGTCGGGCATGAAGACCTCGTAGCGCAGGTCGACCGGGGTCTGAGCATTGTTGCTGAGATCGAGCACCAGGATTTGCCCGGCGCTCGAGGTCGTCAGCTTGAACCAATCGTGGTCTCCGAGGTACGAGATGTAGCCCTGGGCCGCTCCCAATTGCTTTGCCTCGTCGGCCGTGTTGTTGCTCTCGTAACTATCCTTGTCCGGAACCAGTTCGATCGACAACATGTAGTTGTCCAACAGGCGCGGGTCTTCGTCGTCGCCTCCCTCGTCGCGCACCTCGAGAAAATAGGTGCCCGCTTCATCGAGGTAGTGAGTGCCCGTAAGTTCGGTGATCCCGTCCATGCCGTCCGAGTCGCACAGCCCGCCCCGGCGAATATCCGAGCCCTGGAGAAAGATGTCGTAGCACAGATCGACAGGGGAGAGCGCAACGTTGTTCGCAAGGCTCACCCTGACGATGGTGCGCGGATCGCTCACCTCGAACCAGAAGTGATCGATGTCCTGCCGTGGGCAGATGTAGCCGCTTCTAGCCTCGCCGCCGGCAGTCAGCTTCCACTCGTCGGTGATGTTGCCCTTCTGCGAGTTGTCCCGCTGGCAATCGTCGATACCACCGTCCGAGCCGTCCTGCCCGCCGTCGAACTTATCCTGCGGCCCGCCGCAGCCCGAGAACACGAAAAGCAACGCCAGCGATAAAACCCACAAGAAATAGTTTTTTTTCACGATCATCGTATGGTCCCCGTCTTTGGTTTTAATGACTATCGATTGGCCGGAATCAGGGGCTACCCGAACCGCCGGACACTCCAAAAACCTTGCAGTCACGATCGGGATCGAACCAGTCCATGCAGCGAAAACGATCGGCCGGATCGGCCGGCACACAGCGCCCCTGGCAGCGGGTCTGGGGGCACTCGGTGTCGGAATTGCAGAACTTGACGCAGAAGCCAGTCACGTCGCACTGCATGCCCGCCTCGGGACAGTCGGCCGCCGTGGTGCAGGCCACCTCGGATGGGTAATGGCACTCGCCTGTAGACATGTTGCAGGCGTAGTTGGGACAGTCGGCGCTGGTCGAGCAGGGCTCCCTGGCAAGCGTATCGCAGTTGCCCATGTCGTTCTGACGGGCGCACATTCCCACCTGGCAGGCGTTGTCGATGTTCTCGGTGTCCGGGTTGCAGGATACGTTCGTGTCGTTAGTGCACACCCCGTCGGCCCGGCAGAAGGTCTGCGGGCAGTCCAGCGAGCTGGTGCAGCCCTGGTTCGGGTCGTTTTCGCAAACGTAGTAGGTCTGGCAGTAGTTGGGGCTGCAATCCAGATCCGAGCTGCAGCTGTTGTTGCCGCCCATGGAGCAACTTCCGACACAGACGCCATTGGTGCAGGCCGTCCCGCCCGGGCAGTCGGCGGCCGTCAGGCAGGCGGTCAAAAGGCGCACGCCGCAGGTGTTGCCGACACAATCGGTGTTATCGGTACAGATTCCCCCGCTCAGGAAGCACTGGTGTTTCTCCTGAGTGCAAAAATCGATCGGGCAATCGATGTCCCGGTCGCAGGGATCGCCGATCACCTCGTTGCAGGTGTAGCCCCTGTCGCCGCGGCAGTCGGCGTCGTCCGCGCATTCGGTGCCCAGACAGAAGCCCAGCACAAGTTCGCACTTCTGGTTTTCGCACTCGCGTGAGTCGAGACAGGGTTGCGTCAGGCAGCGGCCCACCTCGGGGTCGCACGGCTGCAGCGGGCAATCGGCGTCGTTGAAGCACGGCACGCCGGCGCACGAACCGCCGTGGTGGTCGACGCAGTGCCGCCGGACGCACAGACCGTCCTCGCAGACGTCACCAGTGTCCGGGCAGTCGGCATCGATAGTGCAGATGTCCATGCAGCGCCCACCGTCGCACTCCATACCGGCCACCGGGCAGTCGGCCGGCGCCTGGCACTGCGGGTAATCCGAGTCGATGTCCGCCTCGCAAGTTTCACCCGGGTTGCAGTCGCCGGCATCGGTGCAAGGCGAACGGCACAGGCCACCGAGGCATTCGGGATCGTTGTCCGGATTGCTGTCGCCGTCCGGGGCGCAAGGCTTGGTGGCCGAGCAAGTGAAGTACTGAGGAATGCACTCGCGCAGCGGACAAGCACCCGTAACCGGGTCGGGCGGGGCATGGGTGGGATCCATGCATGTTTGGGTGGCGGGATGGACGGGGTATGGCGGGCAGTCGTCGTTGTTCAAGCAGCTCACCTGCACCGGAAAGACGCAAGTGCCCACCCCGCTGGCCGCGTCGATGTCAGCGCATGCAAAGTTCGGACAGGGAGTCTGGTCGTCGCATTTGTCCCCCAGCGGCGCCAGGCACACGTGCAGGTTGGGATCGCAGACGTGATGCGGACAATCGAGATCGTTGGCGCAACGCGTGGCCACCGGACGCTTGAAGTCTTTCTGCTCGAACTTGACCACGCCGCTGGGCGGATACTTGATGTCGGGCTCGGGATAGCGGGGGATGTAGCGGGTCCTGGCGCAGGCCACGCGGAAGGTTCCGTAGTCTTCGGGGTCGTCCTGGGGAACCTGGCCGAAGTAGACCATGACGTCGTTGAAACCCTCCGGCTCACCGGGGCTCCTGGGCTGCGTGCCCACCAGGGTGATGTTGTCGACGCTGAAGTCGTAGCACACTCGACTCTCGGGGTAGCCCGGCCGGCGACTGAGCTTGTATCGATATGCCAATTTTGAGAAACGGGCGGCGTCGTCCAGTGCCGGGTCGGTGTGCCAAGCCAGTTCCGAGCCGTTGGGTGAGCCGTCGAAATCCATGTCAACGGAGGCGTCCGCCCAGACGGGGTTGGTGCCGCCCCTGAACTCCAGCGGATCGGGCAGGCCGTCGGCATCGGTGTCGAAAAGCTCGGGACTAGTGCCGATGAAACGCTCCTCGCAATCGAGCAGGCTGTCGCCGTCCCGGTCAAGCCTGTCGAGTCCAAGCGAGCAGTCGGCGTCGTCGGGGTCGAGGGGGTCGAAGCCCGAGCGGCGCAGGTTGTACTCCAGTAGATCGTTGAACCCGTCCCCGTCGGTGTCCCGGGAACCGATAGACGTTCCCAATTCTTCCTCGATCAGGTCGACCAGGCCGTCTCCGTCGGTGTCGACCGACTCGCTTCTGGACCAGGCCGGGTGGGCATTCTCGTTGGCCACTATAAAGGCGCCGTTCTTGATGGAGTACATGCGCTTGATCGAGGTGTAGTCGATGTCGAGAAAGTTGATCTCCTCGCCGTTGTCGAAGTTGCGGTAGGTGCCGCCGCCGATAGCGGCCAAGTCCTTCAAGAGCGCCTCGGCTTGCTCCTTGATGTAGATGGGCGTATCGACCGAGAGGTAAGCGGTATGGAAGGTGAAGTCGGAGACATCGAAGCGCTTGGGAAGGTTCATCATTTCGGTGAGCGCCCGGCGGATGCTGGCGGGTGTATTGATCTCCTCTTCGAAGTCCTGCGGGTAGGGCAGGCCGTCTGACAGTAAGATGACCACGTACTTTGTGCGCGAGCGCTCATCCACTGTTGTCGTACTCATGTCCATGGCCAGGGTCGCCTCGGCCAGGCCCAGGGCGGCCTGGTAGCTGGTGTTGCCGCCGGCCGAGATGAGCGAGTTCAAGGCCCGAAGCAGCGAAGGCAGGTCGCTGACGAAACCGAACATGTCGGCGATGCCGTCACCGTTGGTGTCCGCCTGGGTGGCCACGTTGGCGGCCGCCTCGAAGCGCAAGATGGCGTAAGAAACGCCCGGATCGTAGCGGAACTTCTGGATTACATCCCAGACGGCCTTGACCCGGCCGGGATAATCGTTGGGAGTCGGGGGCGGATCAGTGATGTTCATGCTCTGCGAGCAGTCGATGATGAACATGATCTTTACCGGAAACTTCAGTTCATCCGGATGCTCGGTGCAAAACGAGCCTGTGACCTTGAGTTTGTTATCCTGCGACCCGCTGCCCAGGCCGGGGGTTTCGAAAATGTCGGCGTCCGTGCAGGAGACGCCCGCCCCCAGGATAACGGTCGCCAGGCAGGCGAAAAAGGCACGGCGAAGGCTATGGAAACTCATCGGAGACCCTCCGCGAGCAATGATTCTTGCGCGCTCATTTATCTGCGGTGACGCAGCTCGAACCTGAGAAGCCCAGGTCGAGCGACACGGGCTCGACGAAGTCGTCGTCGGTCACGTCGATCTCGCCGCCGATGGGAATCTTGTAGTCGGGCTCGATGTACTGCGCCCGCACGCAGGCAACCTTGAATTTGCCGGGATCGAGCGGATCGTCGTAGGACGCCTGGTCGAACCAGATCAGAACGTCGTTGAAACCCCGCGTGCCGGGACCGTTGCGGTCTTCGGTGGTAACCAGGGTGACGTGCCGAATCTCGAACCCGTAACATTCCCGGTCGTCGAAACCCTTGTCCAACGGCCACATCTCGTACCAGTAGCGGTGATCGGACCAGAGCGCCTCATCGGAGCGGCCGGCATGGGAGTGGAACAGCAGCTCGTCGGCGTTGCGCTGGCCGTCCGAATCGAGGTCTTCGTCGCCGTCGCGGCGCAAGGGATCCATCCCCATGCGAATCTCCATCAAGTCGGGAAAGCCGTCGGCGTCGCTGTCGGCCAGCTTGTCGTCGGTGCCGTAGAGAGCCTCCTCGCAGTAGCGCATCCCGTCTCCGTCGGAATCCTGCTGATCGACGCAGGGCTCGTCCGGTCGATCGGACCGCAGCGGATCGAAGCCCGAGCTCAGCTTTTGCTGCTCGATGAAATCCTGATAGCCGTCGGCGTCGGTGTCCCGCTTGAGGGGATCTGAGCCGTTGCGCATCTCGGTGGAGTCGTCGATACCGTCCCCGTCCGAATCGGGCGCGAAGTGGTCGTTTTTCGGGAATGCCACGATGTTGGTGACGATCATGTTCTTGGCGGAATACGAGCGCTTGATCGAGGTGTAGTCGATTTTTAAAAAGTTGATATCCTGGCCCGAGGTGAAGTCGCGGAAGGTGCCGTTGCCGCGCTTGGACATCTCCCGCAGAAGCGCCCGGCCGCGATCGGGGTCGAGGTTGTAGGCCACCTCGGCCGCCGCGCACAGCGCAGAAGTGGGGTTGCCGAACTGGTCGCGGCAGTAGAGGAAGGCCGAGTGGAAGCGCATCTCGCCGACGTGGAAGGTGTCCTTGAGATCCATGATGGCGTCCACCAGTTGGAAGATCTGGTAGTTGTGATTGTAGTCGGTGCCGCCTTCGAGCATCGGGAACATGCCCGGCTCGAGGTAGTCCATGTCGAGCACGATCTCGTCCATCAGCGTGCAGGCCACGTGCAGATCGTCGTTGCAGCACATGGTCGTGCCGGCCCCGCCGGTGCACTCGGGCAGGTAGCGGGGATGATCAGGAGGATCGGTGACGCAGCCGAAGCAGACGGGATCGGGCGTGCCGTCCGAGAAGAAGATCACCACGTACTTGGTGCGCGTCAACTCGGGCAGACCGCCGTCCCCCGAGGAGACAGCCATCATGTCGGCCAAGAGCTCCTGGTAGGCGACGCCCAGGGCGCCCTGGTAGTCGGTCATCGAGTCGGCCTCCTGCAGGCCCTGGGGGCCGAACACGCCGGCCTCGTTGCCCGACAGGTGTTCGAAGCCCTGGGTGAGCACCGCCACGCGGCCGTTGAACTTGATAATGTTGAAGCTGATCTGGGGATTGTTGGCATAGCGGCGAACCACCTGGCGCACCGCCTGGACCCGCTGCATTCCCTCGTCGGTCTGCTGCATGCTGCCGGAGGCGTCGATGATGAACATGATCTTGACGGGAAAGTCCGAATCCTCCGGCGGATCGGTACACACCTCTCCCCGGATCAGGAGTTGATCGTCAACCTCGGTGGTTTCGATCGTCTCGGTCACCTCGACGTCGGTACCGGTACAGGCGAGAAGGCCGGCTGCAACCAGCAACAGCGAAAGTGACAACCACCACCAACGACCATGTCTTGCCGAGTGCATGCCCACCTCCCGACCTGATCAGCCGAAACAGACGATAGTTATTATCTACCCGCCGGCCTAATTAAGCAAGTCAACCGGAGATCAAGGCCTTCAAGTTCCGTGCCAGCGTCTTGATCTGACCGGGCGCCAACATTGCGAACTTGTGACGCTTTCCCGCTCCTCCAAAAACAGGGTCGTTCTTTTGCTCACTGCATGAAGCCCGCTGGAGACATGCTGCGCAATTTTTTCGTAACTTTTCGTAACTTTATAAAAAAGAGGACCCCGGCGGGGGCCCTCTTTCTGGCGGTCTATTTTCCGGTGGTCCCGGGCGATTTTCACCGGCGCCGGCGACAAAGCGCCAGGCCCAGGCCGAGAAGCAGCCACAAGCCGGCCAGTCCGCCTGTGCCGCTCGTCGAACAGCCGGCTCCCTGCGGATCGCCATCGGCGGTCAGGGTGAACTCGGTGCTGGCTACTTGCTTATCGGGGTAGAGGTCATCCGCGAACACCAGCCTGGCGCTGGCCTTCAGGACGTAGGATCCCGGCTGGTCGGGCGTGAAGCGCACCATGCGGCCCTTCTTGTAGTGGTAGTTGTACGGCGTGGACAGAGTCGCCGAGCCCCGCGGATGCTCGATCGTCGCGTGCGATCCGTCCGGGCGATCGACGATCGTCCACTCGTACTCCATGGCCCGGTTCTGACGGTTGGCCCATATCAGCAGGGGCAATTTTTCGCCGGTCTTCGCCGGCCGGTTGGCCCCTGCGTAAATCGAAAAGGCGCTGGCGGGATCCAGGCAGGCGCTGAGTTGATCGACTACGAAGCAGAACCCGTTGGCGTCGCACACGTCGCCGCTGCCGTCGCGGTCCATATCGATCTGGTCGCCGTTTATCACCCGCGGGCAGTTGTCGAGCACGTTCAAGAGTCCGTCGTCGTCCATGTCGGCGTCGCAAGCGTCGCCCATCAGGTCGCCGTCGGCGTTAGCCTGGTCGGGGTTGCTCACCATCGGGCAATTGTCCACGAAGTCCTGCACACCATCGTTGTCCTGGTCACTGTTGCAGGCGTCCCCGAAGTGGTTGGGGTCGGTGTCGAGCTGATCGGGGTTACTGACGAACGGGCAGTTGTCCTCGATGTTCAACCAGCCGTCGTCGTCGATGTCGCTGTCGCATGCGTCGCCGGTCAGATCGCCGTCGGTATTGGTCTGGGTCAGGTTGGGGACGTAGGGACAGTTGTCCTGAGCGTTGGCCACGCTGTCGCCGTCGATGTCCGCGTCGCAGGCGTCGCCGGCCATGTCGCCGTCGGCGTCCAGTTGGAACTCGTTGGCAATGTCGGCGCAGTTGTCACAGGAGTCGCCCTTCTCATCACCATCGCCGTCTGCCTGGTCGCGATTGGGCACGAAGGGGCAATTGTCGTAGTCGTCCTCGATGCCGTCCTCGTCGAAATCGTCCGCGTACTGGTAGGTGTCGCCCAGGTCGGTGTTGGCAATCAGGATCGAGCCGCAGCCGCAACCGCAGCCGCAACCTCCGCCACCCGACTCGTCAGGGGTGCCGCACAACCCGCCGGTGCACTCGCCCGGCGCCTGGGCCATGGCCGGCAAAGAGAACATCAGCGCCATACTCGCAACCACCGTAATAAATAAAAACTTTTTCATTTCCTGCCTCCTTTCCAGGTATCCCTGCGCATTGTATCTGCACAAGATATGCCAGTTGGCAGAAAATTCTGTAAGATATTGTATTATAAGAATATTGAAGCAAATGGGTCCACGCCCAGAACCTTCTACTGAAACCGTATTGTTTCAGATCAGGGTCGAGTCGAGTTGAAAAAATTTGCATGCTGGTATCATCGTTTATTTTTCAAGGTATTACGTGCAACCGAGATGCTTCAATAGAAAGGCCCGCAGGGTCAACCCTGCGGGCCTTTTGCCCAGTGGCTATTGTATTCAGCCGTGATTATTGTCTTTTACGCCCGAGCATTAGTCCCAGGCCGGCCAGCAGCCACAAACCCGCAAGGCCGCCGGTTCCGCTCGTCGAACAGCCGGCTCCCAGGGGGTCGCCTTCCGCTACAATGGCGAGCCTGGCGCTGGCTACTTGCTTGGTGGGGTAGAGGTCGTCCGTGAATACCAGCTTGGCGCTCAGCTTCAGGACATAGTTACCCGGCTGGTCGGGAGTGAAGCGCACCATGCGCCCCTTCTTGTAGTGGTAGTTGTAAGGGGTGGACAGCGTCGTCGAGCCCCGCGGGTGTCCGATCGTCGCGTGCGATCCGGCCGGGCGATCGACGATCGTCCACTCGTACTCGATGGCTCGGTTGCGCCGGTTGGCCCATACCAAAAGCGGCAGCTTGTCTCCCGTCTGTGCCTTCTTGTCCGCCCCGGCATAAACGGCAAAGGCGCTGGTCGGATCCAGGCAGGCGTTGAGCTGATCTACCACGTAGCAGAACCCGTCCAGGTCGCAGACGTCGCCGCTGCCGTCGCGGTCCATGTCGACCTGGTCGCCGTTCAATACTTGCGGGCAATTGTCGAGCACGTTCAGAAGCCCGTCGTCGTCCATGTCGGCGTCGCAGGCGTCGCCCATCAGGTCGCCGTCGGCGTTGGCTTGGTCGGGGTTCTGCACCTGGGGACAGTTGTCCGCGAAGTCCTGCACGCCGTCGTTGTCAACATCGCTGTTGCAGGCGTCTCCGAAGTGGTTTGGGTCGGTGTCGAGCTGGCTGGGGTTTGAGACGAACGGGCAGTTGTCCTCGATGTTCAACCAGCCGTCGTCGTCGATGTCGCTGTCGCAGGCGTCGCCGGTGAGGTCGGAGTCGGTGTTGGTCTGGGTCAAGTTGGGAACGTAGGGACAGTTGTCTTGTACGTTGGCCACGCTGTCGCCGTCGATGTCCGCGTCGCAGTCATCGCCCAGCATGTCACCGTCGGCGTCGAGTTGAAATTCGTTGGCCACGTCGGCGCAGTTGTCGCAGGAGTCGCCCTTCTCGTCGCCGTCGGAGTCTGCCTGGTCGCGGTTGGGCACGAAGGGGCAGTTGTCGTAGTCGTCCTCTATGCCGTCCTCGTCGAAATCGTCGGCGTACTGGTAGGTGTCGCCAAGGTCGGTGTTGGCGATCAGAATTGAGCCGCAGCCGCAGCCGCAGCCCGAACACACACCGTCGGTACAGGGAGAACCTCCCGACTCATCCGGAGTGCCGCACATCCCGCCGGTGCACTCTCCCGGCGCCTGGGCCCAGGCCACACCGGCCAGGGTAAGAAATACCGCCATACTCACGCTTACCAAAAATCCGGTTTTCATCTCGAGCCTCCTTTCCCTATCCGCAGAAACTATCAGCAAAATACAGGCCATGGCGTTCTGACGCTTACAACTTATTGAAAAAAGGGGTAATAGACAGATTACGACATTCGCATCGGGGTAAATATGAAACTTTTCAGAGACAGTTGGTCGCCAGAGGATGGCTACAGTCTTCGCGTTGGGTCTTTCTGGCCGATGTTTTACATATTTTACATCTAGTTACGGTGTCACCGTCAGGTTTCAGCATCACTTTCGAGTTCGGAAGCCTTTAGCCCGTGTTTGCGCAGGAGGCGGTGAAGACTCTGGCGGTGAATCTCTGCCGTGCGGGCCGCGGAGCTGACATTGAAGCCGTGACGCCGCAACAGGTCGACTAAGTAGTCGTGCTCGGCCAACTCCCGGGCCCTCTGGAAGGAATACTTGCCCAGGCCTCCCCAGCTTCCGCTGTCGGGCGCGGGACCCACGCCGGTCATCGACGTCGACATCAGGCTCGGGGCGTCGATGACGTTCTCGTCCACCAGGTGCACCACGCGCTCGATCACGTTTCTCAGCTCCCTGACGTTGCCCGGCCAGTCGTGGCTGCCGAGGAAACGGATGGCGTCGTCGCCGAAACGGCGTTCCTTTTCGCCGGTCAAGGTGCGCAGAAAGTCCTTGGCCAAAAAGGCGATGTCATCCTTGCGCTCCCTGAGGGGCGGGATCTTCAGCTCGAATACGCCCAGGCGAAAGAAGAGATCCTCGCGAAAGCGGCCGGCCTCCACCTCCGCCCGCAAGTCGCGATTGGTGGCGGCGATGATCCTGACGTCGACCGGTTGGCTCTCGGTGCGTCCGACGCGCTTGACCTCGCGGTTTTCAAGCACACGCAGGAGCTTCGGCTGCAACGCCGGCGGCAGCTCGCCGATCTCGTCAAATAAGATGGTGCCCTTGTCGGCCTCCTCGAAGGCTCCCTTCCTGGAACTCACCGCGCCGGTAAAGGCTCCCTTGACGTGCCCGAACAGCTCGGTCTCCATAAGGTGGGTAGGGATGGTGGCGCAGTCGATGACGACGAAGGGTTTGTCTGAGCGCGGGCTTGCGAGCTGGATCTCCTCGGCCAAAAGGCCCTTGCCCGTGCCGGTCTCGCCGGTGATCAGCAGGGTCGTATCCTTGGATGCCACCCTGTCGGCCATGTGGAACAAGGCGCGCATCTTCAAGCTGCGTCCCAGCATGCGGCCGTACGAGTTATGCGGGCTTAGCGGCACCTCGACCTTCTCGCGCATGGGCTGGAACAGCAGCAGCACCTCCCCGGCCCCGATCCGTGCCCCGGGGTGCAGGTAGGCCTCGACGATCCGGCAGCCCTCGACATCGGTGCCGTTGGTGCTCTCCAGATCCCTGATCAGGTGACCGTCTTCAGTCACCCTGATCTCGAAATGGTTGCGCGAGACGGTCTCGTCCACGATCACCAGGTCGTTGCTGCGGCTGGAGCCCACCCGGACCACGTCGCGATCCATGATGAACTCCCGTCCCTGCTCGGGTCCCTCGACCACCACCAGCTTGAACTTGAAGAAAGCCATGGTGTGCGACTCGCCGTCGCGCGAAGTCAGCAGGGTGTTCTTGCCGGCAAACCTGACCATGGGTGTCCTCTGTTGGTGTTTCAACTGCTGCGCTCATCATGCTCCCAGGCATTCGGACTGTCAACGTCGTAACCCGTTTGCCGGAGCGGCTCGGGCTGGCAGAAAAATTGCATGGTATTTTTCTAACATTGACCATCTCTGCCCCTGGAGGCTAATATGTCAGGAAACAAACTATGGAGGTGTGCCATGCGCCGCGTGCCACGTTGGATCCTTGTTTTCTCGTTCCTGTGGCTGACTCTCGCGCTGGCCGCTTGCTCGGGCTCACAGAACGGCGACGATCACGACGGCAACAACGTTGATGCCGACGGCGACGCAGGCGCGGGCGACGAGCAACAACCCAAGACGCTGACATGGTCGACAAACGTCGAGGTCGATCTCGAACAGGCCGGCAGCCAGCTGCGTCTTGCGGCCATGCCCGACGGGCAAAACTTCGCCGTCGCCTATTTCAAGAACCTGCACTGCGAGGCTGACGGCGACTGTCCGATAGCCTCAATGAGCTGCACCTACAACGCCTGCGTCGGCGAGTGCAGCACGCCCATCCTGGGCGGCCCGCCGACCGAGGTGCTGCAAGACCAGGTGCGCTACGCCTGGTCTGCAGGCGACACCTGGCAGCACGAGGACGTGGCCACGGTCGCCTCGGTCATGCAAACCGGCATCTCGATCGCCTTCGACGGCGACACCCCTTTAATCGCCTACCTGGGCGGCACACCTGCCGGCGGCCTGCAGGTCTGCGGCGGCACCGACGCCATGGTGGCGCGCCGCAATGGGCCCGGTAGCTGGACTGAACAGACGGCAGTGGCCACTTCCGGCCAGGCGGCGGCCGGGGCCGACTGTCCCAAGATGCAGAATATCTGCGACTTCGGAGACGTGGTAGGCCTGTGGTCGTGCCTGGCAAAAGCGCCGGACGGCACCATCGGCCTGGTCTACCGCGACATTCACAACGGCTACACCAAGGAAGCCAGCGACTCTTCGGATCTCGAGTACGCTTTCTCTTCGGGGGGCGGCTGGGGCAACGAATGGATCGACCTGGCCAGGGGGGCCGCCAGCTTCCCCTCGCTGGCCTTCGGCCCCGACAACCAGCCGGCGGTCGCCTACTACACCGGCAAATACGGGATGATCAATTTCGCAACGCACCCATGGGCCGACTACACAGAGCCCAAAGCCTGCACGACCAACGACGACTGCGAGCTCGGCCAAACCTGCTCGAGCAACTTCTGTACCTGCGTCACCGACTCGAACTGCCCCGCCCCTCGGCAGTGCATCGGCAACCGCTGCTCGGCGGTAATCGACAAGATAGACGGCCTGCCCGAGAACTCAATCTCGCTGGCCATAGGACAGGACGGCCGCTATCTGGTGGCCTATTTCGACGCCGAAGAGAAAAACCTGATGATCGCCCACTCGACCGACGGCCTGAGCTGGACCAAGGGCCTGGTCGATTCGCGCGAATCCACCGGCATGTACCCATCGATCGTCGTCGACCCGCAGACCGGCCAGCCGGGAATCGCCTACTACCGCTGCAGCGACTACAGCCCGGGCGACCTTCAGTGCAACCGCAACCAGGACGCGTTGCTGTACACCTATTTCACCGGCAGCTACCCGGACGAGCTGACCGCCCAGGCCAAGTGGAAAAAGAGCATCGTCTCCGAGGACTCCAACGCCTTCGACGGCATGCAGGCCTCGGCGGCGGTGCTGCCCGACGGGCGGATCGGCATCGCCTACCACTTCACCTGGTTCGACACCGCCGCGGGCGTCACCCGCCTGAACCTGATGTTCAAGCTGGGCACCTGGGAATAACCCATCAACTAGGAGAATACTCATGTTGCGAACTGCTCTGACGGCTATGGCTTGTGTCGCGGCGCTTTCCACGCTGAGTTGCGGTGACGATTGCGGGGGCATCTGCGGCTCGGAGTGCGAGCTTGTCGACTGCCACTACACCACGATAAAATGCGATCTCTACCCGCCTCCCACCCCGGGAATCGTCATTCACTATGTGATCGATAACGAAGGGGGCGGCC
Organism: Myxococcota bacterium; assembly: GCA_035528415.1. GTDB lineage: Bacteria > Myxococcota > B64-G9 > B64-G9 > B64-G9 > DATKYQ01. The sequence goes on from DATKYQ010000051.1 coordinate 33,253, forward strand.
AGAACTGGGTCGCCCGTATCTTCATCGATACCGACGGGCTGGCGCAGGTCGAGGGGAGCCATTTCGAGTCGCAAGACTTTCTCGATCGAATTCAGCTCACCCGACCGGGCGGCGGCGAACAGTGGCCCGATTTCGACGGCAACGATTGCAAGATATCGAGCGGCGGGGACGAGGCCGGCAAGGGCATGTCCGGCCAGTGCAACTTCAAGTTCCTAAACGGCTACTTCGCCACCTTCAATTTCTCGTGCGAGTTGATGGCTGTCGAGTAGCGGTCAGCGAAACTGCAATCAAGAACAGCCGGGATCGTCCTTGGCATCTATCAGATTCTGGGCGTCTTCTTCGGTGAAGGAGCAAGCCGGCAGGCAGTTCCCGTCGAGCGACTCTTCACAGGCGGCTTCCACCGCCTGACCGTAGAGGACAATCGGCATCGGGTTACTGTTGGAGGCGTTGGAGTAGATCTCGATGAAGGCGTGGTAATCGCCTACTTCAGAGGGCGAGAACTCCACCCGCAAGTTCAGGCCGCAATCGTCGGGGCCCAACTTGACGCTGGCCTGGCCGGCCGGCGCCCACGACCAGTTGGCGAAGGCGCAGGCGTCGGACTGGCCGTAGAGTTTCGCCTGGTCGAGGTAGACCGTAAGATCCTTGTTGCCCGTGTTGCAGATGTTGAACTCGGTTCCGTCGATCCGCGGCTTGCGGCAAATACCTCCCACGCAGTGTTCACTGACGGCGCAGTCGCCGTCCGCCGAGCAGTTCTTGTGGCACCAGCCGTGATCGCAGCTCTCCCCGTCGCCGCAGTTGCCGTCCGTCTGGCAGTTGCGGCAGAAGCCGCGTTTCAAGCACAGGCTGTTGGTGCATGATCCATCCTTGCAGTGCTCGCCCGCGGCGCAATCGCTGTCTGCCGAGCAGTCTTCTTTACATAGCTGATTATCGCACTTATGCGCGGCCCCGCAGTCGATGTCCACTGTGCATGTCTCTTGACACCAGCCGTTTTCACAGGCCTCCGTAGCCTCGCATGTACTTTGATCCGCGCAAGTTACGTGACACCGGCCGTTATCACAACTCTCAGTGGCCGCGCAGTCTTCTTTCACATGACAAAAGTGACAAAAACCGCGCGCACCGCAGGTGCATAAGGATCCTAATTCGCAGTTGGCGTCGTCTGTGCAGGCTTGTTCGCAGTGCCCGCCGGTGCACACGTCGTCATCGCCCAGACAATCGTTGTCGCCTGTACAAGCTTGCGGGTCGGGGCGCCAGCAGAACCCTCCATTGCACTGTGAATCATCGACGCAGCGGTCTTCGTTCTCACCCGAAACCGGCGTCTGGCACAGGTTGCGGACGTTCACACCCACCGAGATCTCAGGCCCGTTGTCACCGCAATCGATGTTTGCCGCCCCGAACGCCAGAAGTACCACCATTATAATCCAGCCTCGCATAATAATTCTCCCTGTGGTTCGTCGTTTCGCCAATTTGAGCAGGCACGCCGCCACTTGTCAACACTGACAATGCACAGCATAACGCGGCACCATTGCTAACCAGGTACCGCAAAAACCGCGGCACTAACCGCTCTTCTTCAGGTCCGATCTTCCCAGGCCGTGCTTCTCCATCAACTTGTAGAGGTGCTTGCGGTCGATGCCGGCCAGACGCGCGGCCCCGGCCACTCCTCCCTTGGAGCGCGCCATCAGGCGTCGGATGTACTCGCGCTCGAAGGCCGAAAGAAGCTTCTCCTTGGCCTCCTTGAAGGGCAGCACGTAGTCGGGAAGCAGGCCCACCTGCCCTGCCGCGGCCTGGGCCGCCTGCGCAGGCCCCGAAAGGGCACCGGCCAGGCCGTCGCCTTCGAGGGCCAGGCTGCGTTCGACCGCGTTGCGCAGTTCGCGCACGTTGCCCGGCCAGGAGTGGCTCAGCCAGCGGCCCTGCGCCTCGGGCGGAAGGTCTGAAAACTTCAGACCGCGGTCGATTGTGAAACTGTCGAACAGCAATTCGATGTCCTCGGGGCGCTCCCTGAGAAGCGGCAGACGCACAGTCACCACCGAGAGGCGAAAGTAGAGATCCTCTCGGAAACGCCCGGCGGCGACTTCCTGCCAGAGATCCTTTTTACTGGCCGCCACCACCCGGGCGTCGAATTTAATAGGCTGGTTGGCCCCCAGGCGCACGAACACCCGCTCCTCGAGCGCCCTGAGCAGCTTTGGCTGCAGGTCGAGGGGCAGATCGTCGAGTTCGTCGATGAACAGCGTGCCGCCGCGGCTGACTTCCAGCGCCCCCTTTCGCAGGGCGCTGGCACCCGTGTAAGCGCCCTTGACGTGGCCGAACAGTTCGCTCTCGATCAGGTTATGCGCGATGGCGCCGCAATCGACCACAACCAGGGGCCCGCGGCGCCTGTTTGACTTTTCATGAAACGCCCTCACCGCGGCCCCCTTGCCGGTGCCGGTGCTTCCCGTAAGCAGCAAGGTTGCGTCCGTCGGGGCCACTTTTAGTAGCAGGGCGAATATCTCGCGCATGCGCAGCGAGCGGCCCAGCAGATCGCCGAACGACTCCTTCTTCGAGGGGGCGATCTGGACCGGGTCGTACTCCGTCTGGAAGCGCAGCACTACCTCGCCGGCCGAAAGCAACATACCCGGCCGCAGGTAGGCCTCCTTGACCTCGGCGCCGTCCAGACGCGTGCCGTTGGTGCTGCCCATGTCCCTGACCAGAAAGCGCTGGCCGTCGTTGACGATCTCGAAGTGCTGGCGACTGACCGTCACGTCGGTGATGGCCAGGTCGCATTCCGGGCTCTTTCCCACCACGGTCCGGCCCGGCCCCAAGGGGTGGGTCTTGCCGGGCTCGGGGCCCTCCACCTCGACCAGACTGCAGCGTTGGAGGCTGAGGCCCGCAGCAGATGGCGAACCCATCGTCAGCGTGCGCATTCCTACCTGTTCGTGGTCGGCCGCCATGAAGACCATTGTAAGACCCCGCCGGCTAAGCTGTAAAGAAAACCGCCTCTTGACCAATACGCCCGGCATGGAATACACTTCTGCCTCGTAGGTAAAGAACGCAAGGGAGCGCCCATGAGTGATAAATCCAGCGACGACAAGAACCGTCGGCGCTATCCGCGTGTGCCGCTATCGCTTCTGATCCAGTACCGCTTCGATACCCTGGACGACTTTTTATCTGAATACTCGGTAAACATAAGCATCGGAGGCATGTTCATCAAGACGGACGAAGTCCGGGAAGAGGGCAGCCTGGTCTACCTGCAGTTCTACCTGCGCAACGGGGCCAAGCTGATCGAGGGCCTGGGCAAAGTGGTCAGGGCCAACAAACCGGAGTCCGGCGACGATTTTGGCAAGTCGAAAGACATGCCATCCGGGATGGGCATCGAGTTCGTCAACTTCGATGAGGAATCGATGCGGCTGATCGAGCAGATCGTCGGGCGCAACACTGCAAACGCCCGGGAAAGCTGACGGCAGGCGGTTTCTTTTTTCACGGTGCTGTAGGCTTTATGACGCCGGGAGGGAAGCATGTTCGTGGGTGGAGAATTAACGGATCTTTCAGATTATCCCAAGCGCTTCGAGCTCAACGACGGCCGGGAGATCTGGCTGCGGCCGATGCGCAAGGACGACCGCGACAGGCTGCACAACTTCTTCATGGAGTTGCCGGCCAAGGATCGCCGTTTCTTCAAGCATGACGTCAGCCAGCGCGAGGTGATCAGCAACTGGTGTTTAAACCTGGATTACGACCAGGTCTTGCCGATCCTGGCAATACAGAAAGAAAACGATCACGAGCGCGTGGTGGCCGACGCGACCCTACACACCGAGAGACACGGCTGGTCGATTCACGTTGCCAGGATCAGGGCCGTCATCCACCCCAAGCTGCGTAAGAAGGGCCTGGGCAATATCCTGCTGCGCGAGTTGTGCGACCGGGCGGTCCTGCGCGGCATCCAGAAGATTCAGTCGGAGGTCCGCGACGACAACAACGAGGCCATCGCCATACTCAAGCAACTGGGTTTCAAAAAAGAGGCCGTTTTCAAAAAGCACGTAATGGACACCCGGGGGCGGCTGCACGACATGATCATTCTTTACAACGACCTGTCCGATCTATGGAAGAAAATGGACGATCTGAACATCGACTGCGACTTTCACGTAGTGCCCTGAGGCAATTTCAGAACACGCCGATGTTGAAATGCAGCATCCAGACCTCCTCCTCGCGGGAGGTGTCCGGATCGAGGTTGAAGGCCAAGTCGAAGGCCAGCGGGCCGACCGGAGTCACCAGGCGCAGTCCCAGGCCGGCCGTCGGGCGCAGATCGAAGGGGTTGAAGTTTTGCGGCTTGACCCACAGGTTGCCCAGGTCTACGAATATGGCCCCCTGGAGAATGTCGGGGATCAGCGGAAAACGAAGCTCGCTCTTGAAGTTAATAAGCACGTTGCCACCCAGCGAGACGCACTTTTTCTGGTCACCCTCTTCCACGTAGACACAGGCAGAGCTTGGATGATCGGGATTGCGCTGATCGGCCGGGATCAGCCCTTCCTCCTCGAAGCCGCGCACCGAGTTGCGCCCGCCCAGCCAGAAGAGTTTGTGCGAAGGCGTCTTCGAGTCGGCGCTCAGGTTGAAAATTATGCCCGCGCGCAGCGAGACGGCCAGCGTCACGGCGCGGCCCAGGGGAATGTAGCCGGTGGCCGTGCCGTCGAGTTTCAGAAACAACACCTGGCGGTCGGGCAACAGGTTGTCGGCCAATTCGGCGCGCATGGCCAGCAGGCCGCCGGAGTGGGGACTGAAAATGTTGTCGCGCTTGTCCCAGGACAGCTTGGGGCGCAACACGCCCAGCAACAGGCTGCCCTCGTCGTAGCGCAGATACTTCTGCGTCGGCCCGCCACACTCGACCCCGATGCATCCCAACCTGTCGTACTCCAGCTCGAACTCGGTGCTGAACGACAGGTTGTCGCTCAACTTCAGATCGACGCCCGGGACGATCGAAACCTTGGTCAGATCGTGGGAAATGGCGTGATCCTGCAGGGCCAGCAGGTCGACCCTGGCGGCCAGGTCCATGTCCAGCGCCCAGGCCCGCGGCCAGTGTAGTCCGGCCAGCACAAACCCCTCGAGGCCCTCCCAAAACGACATCTTCTTGTAGCGATCCTCCCACTGGCTGTAGAGCGGGTAGAAGACCAGGTAGTTGACCTTGGCGCGTCCGACGAACTCGAGGGCATAGCCGAAAAGGTTTCGTTGGCTGTATCCCAGTTGCAGGCGCACGCCCTCCGCCGATGACAGTCCGGGGCTGATGGAGATCGAATGCGGCAAGCGCTCGCGAACCGAGACGACGATGTCCTTCTCGGCCCGGGGCACTTCGGGATCGAGCAGCTTGATGTCGACACCGGAAAAGATCTCGAGCTGGTAAAGCGCCTCCCGGCTGGCCGCCGCCTGGTCGGGCGAGAAAATTCCTCCGGCGTGAAGCGTCAGGCTGTGCCGGAAAACGGCTGGATCAGTCAGAACACTTCCCCTGATGAGCACGCGCCCGACTTTTACCTGCGGCCCCTCGTTGATGGTGTATACCACCTCGGCCAGACTGCGGTCGCCGGAATAGCCGATGCGTTGCCCGATCCGGCAGTAGATGTATCCCTCCCGCGCATAGGTACGAACCAGCGCCAACCTGAGTTGCTCGACGCCGTACAGATCCAATGGCCCGCCCGGGCGAACCGGGCCGGTGGATCGGGCGGCCACATCGAACAGGCGCGGCGAGGAGAGAAACTGGTTGCCTTCGAAGGAGACCGACTCTACCCGCGTCTGTATTCCTTCGTGGATCGGGATCGTAATGTACAGGTTCGAACCGCCGGCGTCGTAGGACAGCAAGGGGGGATCCACCCGCGCCTCCAGGTAACCCTGGCTGCGGTAGAGATCGCCGATCTTTCCAAGCGCCTTTTCGTACGGCTCGCGCAAATAGACCGTCTCCGGCACCAGCTCGAATAAAAAACCCTGCGGCCGGTTGACGCGCCGCTCGACGCCGCTCAATGGATGCGATCCGCCCAGGGGATCGAGATCGCCGCGATCGACCGGCTGGTTGACGAGCGACTGGGGGATGGCATCCAGCTGCGCGTCGAAGATATATGCGCGGAGCTTCTCGTCGGAGAAAGCCGTGTTGCCCTGAAAGTCGATATCCCTGACCGTGACCCGGTTGCCCTCGGCGATCATGAAGATTATTTCCTTGCGCCTAGCGGCCTGGTCGCGCTCGACCCGATAGGTCACTACTACCCTCGCAAACCCGCGGCGCCGGTAGAGGTCTTGAAGGCGCTCGCTCAGATCATCCAGCACGAAAGGATTGAAATCGGCTGTTTTCCTGGAGAGGATCTCTTTCCCGAGGGTCTTGGAATTCAACACCTGATTGCCCTCGAAGCGATATGACACCATCGGTCCCGAGGAAATTTCGATCGGCACGACGAGCCACAAGGCCTGCAGATCATAATCCAGCTTCGGATCCTTGATGCGCGCCTCCAGATAGCCCCGGCTCCGGTAGAAGTCGCGCAGCCGGACGATTGCCTTGCCAAGAGCCGGTCCATCGAGCACGTCGCCTTGATCCATTTTCATGACCCGTTCAAGGCGCTTGGTGCCAAATGCCAGTTGCCCCTTGAACCAGAAGCGCGAGATGCGAGTCGGGGGCCCTTCCTGAAAATAATAATTTACGGCGACATCTCCATCTGCGGGCCCTTCGGCCTTCGAGACCACTTGCGTGCGGCGATAGCCGTGCAGGCGGTACTGCTCGAGCATATCCGTCGCGGCCGCCTCCATCTTCCAGCGATCATACTCGTCACCCCGCTCCAGGCGACTCAACCTGTGCAAAGCGTCGTCATCGAGTACATCGTTGCCGAAGAAGCCAACCGAGAGGACCTTGCGTTTCCTGACCAGCTCGAAGGTCAGGCCGACTCCGTCGCCCTCGGCCCGCGCCAGGGCGCGCACCTGCCCGAAGAGACCCATGTAGTATAGGAGCTTGACCGAGCGGCGCACGGCCCTGGGCGAGAAACGGTCGCCGACATGTACCTCGACGTAGTTGAGCCCCTCCGGCGTGGTCAACCCCTTTCCCTCAAAGTGGATCGACTTGACCCGGCGCCCCCGGAGAAAGTCCATTTGCCTCTCCCCCGCCTGAGCCGTGAAGCTCAAGGCCATAAGAAACACGCCGACAACCAGCCGGAGCTTCATGCTACCACTCCCACTGGAACTTGAGATCCAGCCCGAGGTTGCCCATGTTCACCAGCGGCGAGTCCTGCTCGACGTCGTTCTCCCAACGCAGCCGGGTGGACACTCTCTTTGACAGGCGATAGGTAAGATCCAGGTTCTGGTCGGCGTCGTCGTATAAAGAGCGGCCGTAATCCAACTCGAGGTCGTCGCTGATCAAGCGCAAGCGAGCCCCGATCTCGAGGCGCGGCGAGATCGCTCCGCTGCGCTCGCTGCTGGTGCTGCTGGAATAGCGGCTGCGAACACGCAGATATTTAGGCTGGATGACCTCGGGAGGAAAGGGAAACACGGTTCGCAGCTTCTCGTCCAACTTCAAAGAGCGAGAGAGGATCTCTCCGCCCAGCCCGACCAGATCCTCGCTTTTTAACGCCTCGACGTCTCGGCTGGTTATACCGAAGGTCAGCAGTGTGACGATATCGCGCTCGTCGAGCGGCGGATCGCTCTTTAGTGAGATCTCGGGCTTTGCGTCGCTCTCGGCGGTGACGCGCAGGTCGACATGATATTCAGTCTCACCGCCCTTTTCTTCCTCTCGCTGAATAGTCTCCGTGAGCGATGCCAGTAGTTCGACCCGCGGGCTGATTGAATAGCAATCGCTGAACTGAACGTGAGTCGACTGTATGGAAAAATCCTTGCTCAGGTAGTTTACCGATCCATTCAGCGCTTCGACGTCCCCCGTGAGGCCCGGCCGCTCGATGGTCCCGCACACCCGCAAGTTACCGCGCATCTCGGCCTGGAACTTGATCAGGTCCAAATCGTATTCCAGCTGAAACTTTCCGGGGATGACCAAACCCAGGTCGAAGGCCAGAAACTCTTTCTCTTTCGAGTAGACATTGGCGCTCGCCAAATGCCTGCGGAATATGCCCCGGGAGAGGGAATCCAGCGAGAACTTTTCGCGAAAAGATCCCTCCAGAATCCTCACCTGCCCCGACAAAACCAGTTTTTCCGGCGGGCCTTTGAGACTGAGGGTTCCCGTGCCCCTGCCCCAGAGCTTCTTGTTCAGGTTATATCGCACACGGTCGATTTCGAAGCTCAGGGCGATATCTGAAAGTTTGTTTTCCGAAAGCTGCAGGTTGCCCAGGCCGGTGAAACGCCCTTCTCCAAGCGTGCCGTCCAGGCGTGTGATCTCGAGCGTGTGAGGCTCGATTCGCAAGCGACCCGTCACTTTGCTTAGATCCTGCGAAAATCCGCGAATGCGCAGGAAGTCCGCCGCAAAGGCAAGCGATCCGGACAGCCGCAGGTCTCTCCAGGGGCCCGCGAGAGACAGCTTCAGCTCGGCGTGGCCCGCGGCCCGCGGCAGGAATTCGAACAAGGTCGGCAACAGGGCCAGGTCGACGGCGCCCTCGATTTCGAGGCGCGGTCCGCGCAGGAGCTCTCCAGCACCTGTGATATGGAACTCCGTCCGGCTGCCTGTTATCTCGCACTTGCTGATCTCAAAGTCAGCGCCCTTCAAATCGACCTCGATTGGCGCCTTGTTGGCCAGCCTGATCCCGGCCGACTCCACCGAGAGCGTGTCGATCTTCAAAAGGCTTTCGATCATGCCCGGAACCAGAAGCAGTCCATGCGCCTCCAGACTCCCCGAAACGGCGCCGCGCCTTCGCCGCCCCGCCGCCAGGCGCGGCAGAAACTCGCCCAGACGGCGTGTGCCGAACCGCAGCCGGGCCGAAAAAGGCAAGTCCTTGCGCAGTTCGGCCCGCGTGGCAAGCACGGCCTCGCCACCGAGAAAGCGGCCCTCGATCTGCACGGCCTCGGTCGTTGCCCGGGCGGAGACGGAAGAATCCGGCATTTTCTCGCCGCGCACGTAGGTATCGTAGCTCTTGGCCCAGCCCTCGAACGACGGAGAACGCAGCGGTCCCTTGATGCTGATGTGCAGATCGAGCCTGAAATCCAGTATCCCGACAAGGCCCACCAGCGGTCGGAAGGATGCCGCCCGCAGTCCGGTGGAGTAGGCGGACAGGTCGAGTTGCAGGTCGCGAGAGATGTCGCCGCGGGCGAACAGCCAGCCCGGTCCCATGCGCGCCTCGAACAAATCGAGATGCCAGGCGCCGTGCTCGACCCGGCCCGCGATGCCACCCTCCTCGAACACCTGGCCTCCCAGGTGCACATCCCCGAAAGCCAGCCTGAAGTCGAGAGCCGGAGAGGCAATGTCCCCGGTCGCCTTTATCCTGCCTCCAATCCGCCCCTTGATCCACACAGGAGGCGGCCTGCCGCTTGCCAGGGCGATGACCTGGGATATGCGCCCGCCACCGATGTCCGCGACCAGGCCCAGGGGATAGGGCGATCGCGTCCCCAACTTGCCGTTCAGCCAGACCGTCCCGCCGCGCCCGGCCATGGCCAGGTTGTCGATGCGCAACTGGTCTTCGGCCCACCTGAGCGTCCCGCGCAAAGAGCCGATCGTGCGCGCTGCACAACTCACCTGCTGCAGGTCGAGCCCCAGTTTCAAGTCCGGCTCGGCAAGCGACCCGTCCAGACGGGCGCTGGCCGAGCCCAGGCCGCCAATGACGAGATCGGCGATCGAGAAGTCTTCGATGTTCAGCTTGGGAGCGCTGACTTCGGCGGAAGCGCGGCCGTCTTTGAAATACAGCTTGCCGCCGCCCTCGATTCGCGACTCGCCGACAGCCAGCTTGAACGACGACAGGTGCAGCCGGCGCCCGGTGATCGCCGTCGTCGCCCGCAGTTTTCCCTTACCGAAGCCGAGGACGGGAGGGCGGCGCCCCTTGGCACGCACCGAGAACCTGTCAATATCCAGGCGGGATGCGGCGATGACGAATGCCCCGTTCTTGCCCCTGATTTTTCCGTGGAAATCGATCTTGCCGCCCGCCTGCAACGAAATGGGCGTGGCCTGCGCCTCGAGTGCAGCAAGCAACTCGCCCAGATTGATCTTTTCGATATCCAGCTTGCCCTCGAACGACCAGGGATCGTGCAAGGCCAGCCGGGCGTCTCCCGTTATCGATCCCTTCCCGGAAGTCAGCTCGAGATGGGCCAGATCGAGCGAGCCCATATCGAGTTTGAAGCCCGTTCGCAGATTGACGTCCCGGGCCCCGGCAATGCCAAGCTGATCGATGTGCAGTTCGCCGGCCAGCTGCAACAGAGCGCCGGTCATCGACATATCGGCCGTCACGACCGCCTTCCCGCTGACGGACGGCAAGTACGGCAGGTAGCTTTTAAGTAATGCCAGAGGAATGGTTGAGGTCAGCCGAATCTCGGGGATCAAACCGGCCCCGGTCTTGACGATGCCGTGCGCCTCGAGGTCGAAGCCCGAGGCCGCGATCCCAAGGCGATCCAGCCGGAATGTACCCTTGCGCCACCCGCCCAGTAGTTTAACGTCGTCGATCCGCAGCGCGCCTCCCGGCAGATCTTGTGGTTCGAACAAGCCGGCGCCCACGTTCAGGGTCATCTCCAATTGTTTGCCGTTTTCGATTGCCGCACTGGCGCGCACGTTATCGAGCCGCAGGCTGGCTTGTTCTCCAATCTTCAGCTCGATGCGTCCGCCGTTAATCTCGACACGGCCCGGCAACAGCTCGCTGCCCGCGTCCGAGCCCGTCTGGCCGCTGGATGTCAGAGCAGGTAGGTCAACAATGCGCCCGCCGGCGAACCTGAGATGAATCTCGGGTTTATCGATCTTCACCCGGGTTATCCGGATCCTGCCGACCAGCAGAGCCAACGAGTCCATCTCGACCGTCAGCCGCTCGACCCGCAGCAGGATCCCTCCGTCGCTCCCGCGAACCGTAAGCCCCCGGCTCGCCAGGCCGAATGGTAAAAGCCCGATGGTACAGGAGCCGCTGGAGACGGGAAGACCCAGTTCGGCCGAGAGGCCCGTGCGCACCATCGAGCACATCCGCCCGGCGGCGTAGTCGGATTTCAGAAAGGCAATCCCACCGGCCAGCAGAATCAGGAAGACCGCCACGATCAGCGCAAGAACCCGCGAAGCTTTTTTACGCAAAGCGACACCCGAAAAAAACAACAAAAAAAGCCTCAACCGCTCCCGGGGCGATTGAGGCTGCCCTACAGCAAGCGGGTGATGGGAGTCGAACCCACGACGTCAAGCTTGGGAAGCTTGCATTCTACCTCTGAATTACACCCGCATGAGGAATACCGAACGGTCAGCCACCTCCCATGTTCCGGCCTTTTCCTGAATATACCAGACAGCAGACAAAAAAGGAGGTACTACGGCTTGCCCAGCCTGTCAAGGAAACTGTCGATTTCGTCCATTGTAACGGCTTTCGTGCCCGTTGCCTGGATCCTGCCTGCGCTGGATTCTTCGGGGATCACTATTCCGGCCTCGCGGCGGGCCTCGATCGCCTCGGGAACCTCCTGTTTGCGGTTCAGCCCGAGTGAGGCCGCCACCTGCTCGGCCAGTCCGCTGTCGACCACCGAGCGGCGCGCCAGGGCCGCCTCGAAGAGACCATTGTCGCACAGCGTGTTGATCAGGCGCGGAATTCCCTGGCTGTATTTGTGGATCAACTCCACCGCCTGACTGGTGAAAAGCATCTTCTTCGAACCCGCCATCCTGAGACGGTGCTTTATGTAGGCCTCGACCGACTCGAGATGAAAGGGCTCCAGCTTGTAACGCACCGCCACGCGCTGCGCCAGGGGCGGGTCGAGCATCAGGTTATTCTCGAGCTCGGGCAGCCCGAAGAAAACGAAGGTAATCAGCTTGCGCTCGGGCACCTCGAGGTTGGTCAGGCCACGGAACTCTTCCATCAACTCCCGCGACTGGAGCATCTGGGCCTCGTCGATCAGTACAACCGCCTTCTTGTCTTGCTCGTAGATCTCCACCAATCGCTGGTATAGCTGGCTGAGCAACGCCAGCTTGTCCTCGGCCGGGCTCTGCACTCCGAGCTGCAGCGCGATGCGCCTGAGAAGCCACGAGGCCGTGATGCCGGCATGGATGATCACCAAAAGCGCCGCCTCGAACTGGCTCTCGGGAAGGTTGTCCAGCATTCTCCGTGCCAGCGTCGTTTTACCGGCGCCGATGTTGCCCACGCACAGGGCCAGACCGCGCATGTTGTTCACCGAAAACATCAGGCGCACCATGGCCTGCGAGTGCTGCACGCTGTTGTAATAGAAACGAGTGACGGGTGCGTTCGAAAAGGGCTCCTGGCTCAGCTGAAAATAGGCTAGGTAGTTCATCGTTCCGGCTACATGTAAGAGATATTGCTTTTGGACTTGGCCGCTTTACCTGGCTTGTCACCCTTGTTCGGCTCGTTCTTCGTCGCCGCGTCTCCTTTCGAGAGAATCTTTATCTTGGCCGCAACCTCCCTGAACCCGGGATCGCGCTTGTGTACCTTTTTGAAGTAGAACAGCGCCTCTTTTGGATCGTCGAGCAATTCATAAGTGCGCCCGATCTCGTAGTAGACACCGGTGGCCGCCTGCTCGGTGACATCGGCTCCGTGCAGCGCATCCTTGAAACGGTTGATGGCCTCGCTGAACTGCCCTTTTTCCTGGTAACACAGCCCGATCATGTTGAGGGCCGCAGAACTCCTGGAGTGATCATGGGCAGCGATGCCGAATTCGCTGATCGCATCATCGATAAGACCCATCTCCTTGTAGGCTATGCCGAGATCATAATGGGTGGCCGAATCCTCCTTGTCCACCACCTTCTCGACCCCCTTCTTGAACTCGGAGAACACGTCATCGAAGCTGTACTGAAAATCTTCGTCCAGGGGAACGGGCGCGACGTCGTCTCCCACCTCGCGTTCGATTTCGGCCGCCAGGTCGAAAGGGCCTTCCATCTCTTCTGGTAACATCTGGGCGCCGGGGCTCTCCCCCTGTTGCAGGCGCTGAATCTTTTCGTGACGCTCGGCGACCTCTGGGTTATCCGGATACTCCTGCATGAGCCGCTCGATCTCGTCGCCGGCTTCGTCAAGCAGGTTCTGCTGAATGAAGAAATCGATCTCCTCGAGCGAATCCTCGAGATCCCCGTCGAGAGCCTCCCCAATAGGCTCGGCCGCCGGCTCGAGTTGGAACGGTTGAGCCTTATGGGCAACCTCGGTCGTCTCGGGTTCAAACTCGTCAACCGCTGCAGGAAGTTCCGCCAGCTCGTCGACAACCGGCCCGCCCTCCGCCGCCGGCACCGACACGAGGCCGACTTGCGACTGGTCGAAAAAGTCATCTTCCCCGCAGAACTCGATCAGTTGTTCTTCTGCCTGCCTTTCATTCGCGGCGGGCAGCCTCTCCCGGGTGGTTTGCGGTTCGTCCAAGAGTTCGACGATCTCGGGTTCGCCTGAAATCTCGGCCTCTTGCTCTTCCAGGATCTCGGGATCTTCCAAGATCTCGGGCTCTTCCAAGATCTCGGGCTCCCCCAGGATCTCGGGCCCGACGGGGGGGTAATCGCCAATATCCAAGGCAGAGGCCTCGACCGTTTCCTCGGTTCCGTCGTAGTCCAGCGACAAAAACTCCTCGACTGCGGGCGGCTCGCCGGCGGCCTCGCCTCGCAAGGCATCGCCTATCTCGTAGTCCAGAGCCGCCCGTTCGGCGATCATGGTCGGAGCCTCTTCCTCTTCACCCACCAGGTCGTCCATCTCGACGTCGATATCCATCCCTGGAAGATCCTGCTCACGGCCGAGGCTGACCGTGCTGTCCTGGTCGAGCACCAGGACGTCCGGAGCCTCCCGGAGTTCAGCTTGCCCGGACGCCGCCGCAGCCGCGGGAGGCGCAATGTCCCGTCCATCCAGTTCCCTGACCAAGGCCCGGCCCTCGCTGTGATCGGGGAACATGGTCAGCAAAGAGCGCAGGTGCGCGCGGCATTCATTGAAGCGCCCGATGCGCTTGTTGATATGAGTCAGCGTGAGCAATTCCTGGGCGGCGTGATCCAGCTGGTTGGCATTGATATAGATGTCCTTCAGCTTCTCGTGGGCCTCGATGTTGTTCGGATCCAGGGTGAAGATCTTGCTGAGGTGGTCGAAGGCCTTGTTTTGCAGGCCGTACTTTATATACACATCCGTTTCGGTCAACAGCCTGGATATTGTCTCTCTGGCATCATCCTCTGCTGCCGGCGCCCGCCGCGGGGAGATCGCCTGGTCGACCGTCAGGCTTTCGCCTATGGTGGCCCCTTCAGCGGCAAAATCACTGAAAGACTGTTCCACCGTCACGCCTTCTTCGGGCTCTTCTTCGAAGGCGATATCGGATTCATCATCCAGTGCGAAATCATCCGGCGACGAAATGGGCAACGAGGCCGTAGGTAACGTGAGGGTGCCTTTCACACCCGCACCCAGATCCCGGTCTTCCTGCATGTCGGCGAACAGGGGATCCCGAGCCCGTGGATCTTCGGCCGACACCCCTTGAGACAGGGCTTGCCGCGCATCTTGATCGTCCGGAATGATCTCCAGGATGCGTCGATACACCTGCTGCATCTCGTCGACGGCGTCTTGCTCGCGATATATGTTGGCCATCTCCTTGTATACCGAGACCGTCTTGGATATCTGGTTGAGCTCCTGGAAAGCCAAGGCCAGCATTCCAAGCACCTCGAGATCGCGGGGGTCTGTCTTGAAGCAAATCTGTAACTTTCCGAGTGCCCGCTTGGTATCGCCCCGCTGCAGGTAGATATTGGCCAGTTCCTTGATCAAGGCGACATTGGAGGCGTCATGGTAGATCAGCCGCTCGGCCACCTTTATGTAGTCTTCGATCCGGTTGGCGCTCTTGAGGTCTTCGGCCGCCCTGGTGAACTCTCCCACTGCCTCGGGGATCATCTCTTCCCGCGAGTACATCTCCCCCAGCTTGATCCGGCTGGCGATGTTGTCCGGGTCGAGATCGACTATGCGCCGCAAGATGTCGAGTGACTCGCGTGACAGGTTCTGCTGCTCATAGGCATTGGCCACAATCTGCAGGTGCAACATCGCATCGCCGATAATGCCCAGCTTCTGGTACTCTTCGGCCAGGTGCAAATTGACGTCGACGCGAGTATTTTCGATCTTGAGGATTTGCTTGAAAACCGCCACCGCCTTCAGGTGAAACCCCTGCTGCGAATAGGTGGCCGCTACCATCAGGTAGGTATCAACCGCCTGCTCCTTGTCGCCGACCCGGACAAGCAAATCGCCCTTTTTAAGCAGGGTGCGAACGTCGTTCGGATCTTCCGCGAGGATCTTCTCATACTCGCGAATGGCCTTCTTGATCTGGCCTTTCTGAATGAACTTGAGCGCGTTGTCGTTTATTTTGTTCTTGTTAATCGCCACGATCAGCCCTGAAAAGATTTAACGCGCCACGAAAAAACCCTTTTTTCGCGGACACTTCCGCCAATGTCGCCAACCTTTGATCTTAACCCGGATTCTGCTGTGCAGTCAATTTCTTTTTGTGAAAAATTGAAATGCTGATAGCGCGGTTTATTATCTGACCCGTTCGACATATTGTCCCGTTCGGGTATCGATACGGATCTTTTCCCCCTGCTTGATGAAAAGAGGCACCTGGATGTTGGCGCCCGTTTCCAGTTCGGCGGGCTTCGTCCCGCCGCTGGCTGTATCTCCCTTGACTCCCGGATCCGTATTGACGACCACTAACTCCACAAAGTTGGGTAGTTCGACCGCTATCGGCTTGCCGTTATGGAATAGCACCGTCACCTGGACATTTTCCTCGAGGAAATCCCGTACGCCTTGCAGGTTGTCCTGGTGAATGAACTGCTGCTCGTAGGAGCCGTTGTCCATGAAATAGTACTCGTCTCCGCTACGGTAGAGAAACTGCATCTCACGCTCTTCCATGTCCGGCTTGTCGACCTTGTCCCCTGACTTGAAGGTGCGATCGATGACATTGCCCGTGTTCAGGTTCTTGATCTTGGTGCGGACGAAAGCCCCTCCCTTACCGGGCTTGACGTGCTGGAATTCCAGAACTATGTATGGCTCGCCGTCCAGCTCGATCTTCAGGCCGCGGCGCAAATCGCTCGTGGAATACATCGGATTCTCCGGGCAACTCTACGAGAGCTCGTCGATCAGCGGCTGGGCATGGACCCTGAGAGCATAGCGACCGCGGCCGACCAAAGCCTCGGGCCCAGTCAACAGGGCCACGAAGTGCTCGTCGCAAAGCAGGCGCACTATCAATTCGCCGTTCTCCATGGAAAGCGAATATTCACGGACGGCTCCGCCGTCGACGCTGGCCGCGGCCTGAATTGCCTGTTTCAATGAGTTGGTCAATTCTATCAATAGTATCTCTATGTCCGGCGGCGTCTGGCTCTCGTCTTGGCGTGCAACGATAAGGCCGTCGAGATTCATGACAACAGCCGAACGGATGCCCGGAACCTGTTTGCAAATTGCCTGCAATTCTTCCTGAAAAGACATCGAATTCCTCCTAGCTAGAACCATTGAGGCGATCCAGCATCAACCTGAGCAGGCGCAGCTTTTTCTCCCGGGGGTCTATCCGCTCAGGGACCGCGCCTGCCCTCACGCTTATTTTCGCAGCATCCACCGGGACCCGTGTCCCGGTAAGCCGGGCCAGCATCTGCTGCAATACCGCGATCCTCTTCCCTTGCGCCATACCAACCTCTCTTCCGCGAGCGCGCAGCAGGTCGCGGCAACTCGCCAAGCCCCTGGCCGCCGACTCGTTGTCCCGATCCGCGCCAAGCAGCCGCTCAAAGATTCCAGCCGCCCTTTCCGGATGCCCCTGTTCCAGATACACCCACGCCAGCGTCTGTGTCTCGAGGACGTCGTCAACCATGGCGTCAACCGCTCCCGCCAGTTCCGCGAACAACTTGTATCCGAGACATTAGGGGTTTGTCAACAGGAAGGGAGAAATCCTTAGCGATCAGTTTCCCGTGATGTCCGCACAGGTGAGGTCAGCGTTGGTGTCCTGCCCGGGGCGGCAACCGGGGTAGATCGGGTTGCCGTTTATGTCCAAGATGTCGGCACCGTTTTCATCCTTGCAGGCACTGGTTCCCGTGCCCAGGCAGCCGGAGCAGAAACTGATGGGAAAGACGAAATCATTCGACTCGACGTCGCGCCCCCCGAGCGTCTCTCCCTCGATTCTCAGGTGCAACCCGAGGACCACCCGGTCGAGGTCGACCGGGTTGACGATATTCTGGAGGAGCATCAGGGAGGAGCCGACCTGGGGAGAGACGAGACGAATGGACGTGACGATAACTCCGGGCGAATCGCCCGAGCCGGCACCCACCAGGCCGCTTATGTAGGTATCGACCTCCACCTGGTTTTCCAGCATGAGAACCGGTGAGACCGCGTTCTCGGGAGCCTCGAGGACATCACGCCCGTCCAGCCACTCGTACGAGACCATTCCCTTCCTGAGCTGAATATCGTTGGCTTCCAGTTCCCCTATGTCCTCATTGGCGTTGGCCACCAGTCGATTCTCCATCTGGAAAGAGCTGGAGTACTGCGGGTAGCCGCCGAAAGCGGGATGGCCGATGTCGAGCAGTCCACGGGATATGTATACGAAGCTACCTCCCGTCTGGATTTGCGCCAGGCAATCGGTATCGCTCAGTGGCGACGCGAAGCTAATCACCAGCGACTTGTCGTTGTCCACGCAGCCCACAACGCCGCCGACCGTTGCGACCATCATCATCCAGAATAGCGCTCTGGTCTTCATGGTTTACCTCCGTGTCTTTCCGGCCGTCAGCGTTGTGAAACCGTCGACCGCAGCCGATTGACGATTCTGGGAGTGATGAAGATCAACAACTCCGTCCGCTCGTCGTTCTTCTTGGTGTTCCTGAAAAACCACCCCAGAACGGGAATCTGGGAAAGGACCGGAATGCCGGAGAAAGTGTCGGATGTTTTACGTGTGTAGATGCCGCCGATGACCGTGGTGTCCCCGTCCCTGACCAGCACTTGAGTTTGGGCCTCTTTCTTCAAGATTGTGGGATCGCCCCGCGCGCCGGTGCGTGAGAAATCGGGCTCGTTTTTATTGACCTTGATGCTCAACAGGATGCTGCCCTCCTGGGTGATGTGCGGGGAGACCTCGAGTTCCAGCTTGGCCTCTACGAATTGCGTGTTGACGCCGGCCGCCGACACGACGCTGATGGGTATGGATACTCCCTGGGCAATCTTTGCCTTCTGGTTGTCCAGGGTAGTGATCTTGGGCGCGCTGACGATCTTGACCGCGCCCTGGTTCTCTAGCGCGCTCAACCTCAGGTTGAGGTGGGCGCTGCCGCCCGCCGAGCCGAACAAGAAGCCCAGGGCGCCGCCCGACCCGGCGCCTACCGCGGCCGGCAGGTTGATGGCGAACTTGCCGGGATTGGCCGTGCCGCTCATGTCGCTCATGGTCTGGGTGTCGTCGGCGCCGCCCTGCATGACGAAGCTCGAGGGAAAAGGCAGACCGGTGGGATTGCCGGACTGCTCGGAGAAAGCCAGATCGCCGCCCCACTGAATGCCCACCTCGCGGACAAACTGCGTGTTGGCCTCGACGATGCGCGCCTCGATCAAAACCTGGGGCGTCTCGGTGTCCAGGCTGCGCACCAGGCCCTCGGCCTTGACCAGGTTCTGAAGGATATCCTTGACGATCAGCACGTTTGTGCGAACATCGACGTTGACCGTGCCTCTCCCGCTGAGGACATCCTTGACCTGCGCCTGGATGTTCCCGGCGACCGCGTAGTTGACCGGGATCAGCCTGACCCGCAGGGGCTCGAGAGTCAGCTTGGCCTCGGCCGCCTTCTGGGCCAGTTCTTGCTCCTTGGCCAGGTCGGCCATGCTGGCGATGCGAATGATGTTACCCTGGCGGACCTTGCCGAGCTTCTTGGTCTTGAGGATTATTTCCAGCGCCTGGTCCCAGGGGACGTTGCGCATGGTCACGGTTATCTTGCCCTTGACGTCGTCGCCGGTGATGATGTTGAGCTTGGCCACCTCGGATATAAGGCGCAGGATGTTGTGTATATCGGCATCCTTGAAATCCAGCGAGATTCTCTTGCCGTGGTATTTCCTGCGCTTCCTGACACCGCTTCCTGCCCCGGACGCCAACTCGGGCCTTCTTACGCTGTAGCCGGCCACCTGGCTCGGCTCATAGGAATAGGCCGCCGCCTCGCCCCGGCCGGCGGAGTCTTGCATATCGCGCGCGGTTTTCTTCTCTGCGCTGGTACCCGCGGCGAACACCCAGTTCAGCTTTCCGTTGCGCCTCTCTATGCGGTTTGCAACCCTGCCGCCTGTCACGGCCACCAGCTTGACCTTTTTCTCGCCGCGAATCATGTAGGCGCTCAATGACTTCACCGAGCCGCCGAATTCGGAGGTGTCCAGCGTGCGCTCCAAAAGCAAGGGCATCTTGCAGTTGTCGATCTGCAGCACGGCCGAGCGCGCGTCGCTGTGCGTAATCCGCGGTTCGGCGTCACCCTGCAAGTCGATCACCACCCGGGCCTCGTTCTCGTCCTGCCGGAAGTCGACATCCTTCACTTCGGCGACCTTGCGTGGAGGTACGGGAAGGATGGGCTTGACCGCGATCTTCGGCTTGGCCTCGATCTTCGGCTTGGCTGCCGTCTTTAGCGGCTTGTCTTGGAAGCTCAGGCGAATACCCCGTTTGAGCCTCTCTATCCGGTAGGGACGTCGCTTTCCATCGACACAATCGACAACCACGCGAACCTTGCCGGCATGGCGCGCCGCCCTGAGCTCACTTATGTACTTCGAAGACAGCTTGCGCTCCAGCTTCTTTTCGGGCATCGAGGCGCCGAAGACATCGAGAACTATCCTGAATGGCGAGAAAACCTCGAGCACTTCGTAGTTTTCGATCGCCCGGTCGGCCAGGATGGTGATCTGCTTGCCATGCCCGGAATCGATGCTGCGGATCGCAACCTTCCCGGCCTTGTCGCGCTCGCCACGGCTCTGGACAACCCGGAAATCTTTCTCCGCTTTTTTCGCCGCCACGGTGCGCGGCGCTTGCGCGGGTGCGGGCGCTTGCGCCCGTACCGCGGCCGGGGCGGCACGGCGCGCGCTCTTAGCCGAAATGGTGACCACCAGCGCGGATCCCTCCGCGCGGGCCCCGAAGCGCACCCCGGGCTTCATGCCAATAATGAAGCGGCTGACCACGCTGCCCGCCTGCCGGAACTGGGTGCCGGCTATCCTGGATATATGCGCGTCCTCGATCCCGGCCGGGACATCAACCTTCAAATCCGAGTTGATCAGGTCGACCACCAGGCGATCGGGGTTCTTCAGCTTGAAGACGGTAAAGGTAGGCGTCTTCTCGCCCCTGAAAACAATCCTGGTGTCCTGCTGCCCGGATATGACCTCCACCTTCGTGATGATGTTGTTCGCCCCCTGGATTGCCGCCGGTTGGGCCAAGGCCACTCCCGCGAGCAGCAGTGCAGGCAGCGTCAACAGGCTTACCAGAACTTTGCGAGATCCCATGGATCTTCTCCTTCACCAAGTATGGGCAAGTCGGCCCTGATATCGATAATATCTCTCTCCCGCCGGTTGCTTCATCATTCTATTTTTTCCCTGATGATCTTCATGTGAATGTAGTTGGTCACCTTGCGCCCACTCCAGTCGCGGTAATCCTCGGCAACTACCACTTCGTCGTTCTTGATGCGCACGACTCTTCCGAAGTTCTTGCCGATCCGCGTGCCGACCTTGATGACGATCCCCTTGCCGTCCGGAAGCTCGACTTGGGCTCGCGGCCGGCTAATGCCGGAGATGATCGCGGTCAACTTCAGCTGATCGATCTCGTACTTCGTCAAAATGGTGCCGGGGCCGTGCTTCTCCGGCCCGCGGATCACCTTGTAGAACGACTTGAACGGGTCCCGCTTGCCGACCGGTGAATAAACATAGGGTGTCTCGGAAGCGTCCTCGGCTTTCGGCGCCTCGACAACCGGCGCGGCCACCTTGGGCTGCTGTGCTGTAACCGGCGCGGGCGGCCTCTTTTTCTCGCTGCCGCAGGCGCCCGACGAAAGAGCGACAGCGAAGCTCAGCAGGACCAGGCCGGGCAAACCACGGCCCCGGCGGGGGTCAAGGATCCTGACTATTTTCGTGCGTTGCGTGTTCACAACCGGCCCTTCCTGTTTATAAGGACGAGGATTCGAGCATTCTGGCTCACTTTGTCCCACTTTTCTTCTTTTCCACGCCCGTGCCGGCTGCCTGCGGCGGTAACGAGCGAAATGTCTTCGCCATGCAGGAAGCCTCGAGCATCACCTTACCGCTTGCAATCTTGGGCGATTTCATGACTATGTTCGAGACGTTGATGATGCGATCTTCCTTGGCTATCTTGTCGAAGAAAGTCAAGATTTCGTGGTAGTTGCCCTCGATGTCCATGGACACGGGTATCTCGGCATAAAAATTGCGCATCACTTCGGAGTGCGGAGCGAACTTGAGGATGCGAATGTCCGATTTTTCGGACAGCTCGTTCAAGGTTTTCAAGAGTTGATCCATGTTGGAGTCGTCCGGCAAGTTCTTCTTTTTTTCCTCGAGCTTCTGACGCAGGTACTCCACCTTCTTCTTGAACTTCGAGAGGTTTCCGGCGATTTCCTGTTTTTCCTGCAACTCCTCGTCCAGCACCGAAAGCTTCTTGCCCAGCCGGCCAAGTTGCTCCTGCTGATCGAGGTAGATGAAGTAATAGTGCCCGCCTGCCATCAGCCCAATGATGATCAATACGATGGCGGCCTTGGTGGCCATCGGAATCTTCTGGAACTGGGTGTAAAACTTTTCCATGACGTCCTCTTGGTCGCGCTAATCGAGCCCTCGTCAGATGGCGTAGTTCACCTTCAACGTTATCTTGAAAGAGACATATGACAGCTTGTACTTTTTGTCCTCGTCGGACTTTGTTTCTACAAGGCGAATAGCGGAGAAAAAGCTCTTCTGGGCAACGGGCTTCTTTGCCCCGGCCGACGCGGGTTGGCCGTCGGTCCCTGCTTCCGACATGGTGTCCAGCAGGGTCATGAAGTTACCCACGTGTTTGTTGCTCAACGCCTCGCCCTCTATCGTAACCGTGCCGCTTTTCTCCTCCCACTTGGTGAGCCAGACCTGCTTGGGAATGACCCGGCTGAGGCGATCGAGCACTCGCACGGGACCCGTTTTGCCTTTAAACAGGTTCTCGATTATCATGAGCGTGCGATTGAGGGCCGCTTCCATGCCCTTGTATTTCTCCACCTCGCCGATGGCCTTGTTGTACTGCTGGATCTGCTGCTCGGCCTGCTTGATTTGTTTCTGCCTGTTGGCGATATCACCATCCACCGCGTTCCACCACAGGTAAAGCCCGACAAGCGTGGCGACGATCAGCACCAATGCCAGGATGAGTTGCTGCTTGACATACTCTCGCTTCCGCGCGGCCTTTATTGGAAGCAGGTTAATTTTTATCATGGCTGCTTCCTCACTTGTCGTCGGGCGAGCGGATGGCCAGCCCCACCGCCACGGCGGCCGCCGGACCCACATCGCGAATGTACTCGGGGTCGAAGCGCTTGGGATCGAACTCGATGTTGCGGAAGGGGTTCATGATCTCCACCGGGACACCCACCTTGCTCTCAATAACCTTGTAAAG
This sequence comes from Myxococcota bacterium, assembly GCA_035528415.1. Classification (GTDB taxonomy): domain Bacteria; phylum Myxococcota; class B64-G9; order B64-G9; family B64-G9; genus DATKYQ01. Next base: position 55,819 of record DATKYQ010000051.1, read on the forward strand.
CGAAGGCAACTTGCAGGTTCCTCCGCTGAGATAGATGCGGCTGATCTGGCTGTCCGCCGCCGTGGCGGCATAGAAATCGAGCGAGCGCTGGATCTCCCCGGCCAGGTTTTCCGAGACCGCGGCGATCACTCGCTCGACCTCCTGGGGCACGACCGAGTCGGCGTCGGAAGATGACCCGCCGCCGAGTTTGAGGGCCTCGGCCTCGTCGTGGCTGACGTTGAGCTGCTTCTGGATCTCTTCGGTGAACTGGTTGCCGCCCATCGAGATGTCACGAGTGAATGCCGTTATACCCCCTGCCAGAACGTTGATATTGATCACGCTGGCGCCGATATTCACCAGCACTATTGTGTCGGCGGCCGGCAGGTCGTAGTTCACCTCGAAGGCGTTCTCGGCGCAGAAAGCCGCCACGTCGACTATCACGGGCACTAAACCCGCCTCCTGCACAACGGCCAGGTAGTCGTTAATCATATCCTTCTTGGCCGCCACCAGCAGGACGTCCATCTGCCCTTGCTCGCTCGGCTCGGGGGTCAGCACCTGCACGTCGATATTGACGTCATTGATGTCAAAGGGAATGTACTGCTCGGCCTCCCACTGGATTGACTCTTCGAGTTCCTCCTCGGTCATGGCCGGCAGAGTGATCTTCTTGATGATCACCGAGTGACCGCTGATGGCGATGCCGACCTCCTTGCTGCGGATGCGCTGGGTCTGGATCAAGTCGCGGATGGTCGAGACGATGACCGTCGAGTTCATCAGCGCCCCGTCGATGATGGCCTCCGGCGGGAGCTGTGTGGTGCCGAAGTTGAGCAGCTGGTATCCGCGCTTGGTCTCCTTGAGCTGGACGAGCTTTATCGAACTCGAACCGATGTCCAACCCGACTACGTTTCTTGCCTTGGCCATGGGCTTGTCACCTCGTCAGCCTTCATAGTCTTCTGCGCTGTAAGCCGGGACGAAGACCTCGTCCTTGTCCGAAAGACGCATGCCGAGCGCCAGGATGATCTTGCGCTTGGTGTCCATGCGGCAGCTATAGCCCGACTCGACGCGATCGATGGTCAGCGCCGAAAGCCCCGCCTTGCGCGCCAGTTCGGCCTTGCTCAGAAGCAGCGACTCGCGGATCTTGCGCACGTTGTTTTTCTTCGCGACAGCAGTCTCCGTGCTTTCCACCGCCGTGTCTTCAGAGTCGCGCTCCCAAACACCCACCGCCGACTGCTTACGATTCCTCTTCATTTTAGCTCGTCTCCTGCCCGTGTGATCTCAGCGCCGTAAAGGTCGTCGTTCGCTAAGGATCGTGGGCTGCATCAGTATCCACCAGAAGATAATCATTGTCAAGAAAATTTAGCTTAATTAGATATAATTATACCTAATTGACCATAAATTTACTTCCCCGGGGGGGCTCCAGTTACCTTTCTGAGCCCCTCGGTCGAGCGCTCCTTGTTTACCTCTGAATGAGGGGCGCGAGGCCCGGCGTTCTCGCGCTCCTTCACCACCAGCTTGGGGTGGGCACGTTGAAAGTCCTTTAGCGCGCTTATGGCCCTGACGGTTGCCGGGGGAACATTGGGGTTGCCCACGGACGGGGCTTCCCCGGCACCAGTCGACCCGCGTCCCGAGGTGCTCAGCACGACGCCCGGCTTCATCTCGACGATCCCCTCGCGGTCGGGCTTTTTTCCCGCTGCCCTCTCGCTCCGGGCTGGTTCGCGGCTCGCCCCAGCCTCGTCTTTCGCTGGTTGCGCGCGTTGCACGGGCTTCGTGTTTGGGCCCGCGTCAACACCGGCGTCCCGCTCCTCGGGTGAGCAACCGCAGCCGCGACATCCCGCAAACACCAACACACAACCGGCAAAGAGTACGGCCGGTAAAATCGACAATCCTCGCATTTTTCTCCCTCCAGCAATGTGTCTTCTCTGTTTACCCCAGGCGAACTTCGTATGCAACATATGACATCAGAATCGGCATAGGGGACCGTAGGTTCGTCCTACGGCTCCCCTGCCACACCACCGGACATGCGGGTCCGCATCCGGCGGTTCGGAAAGTTGAGGTTACGCCGCAAGCCTCGGCACTCCTTCCCGGTCGTAGTAGCTCGTGTGC
>DATKYQ010000052.1:0-45697 GCA_035528415.1 Myxococcota bacterium
TTCTTGAGGGGCAGCTGCCCCTCAAGAACGACTGTAAGAACATGTAGTCTTTGTAGCTCCCTGTCGGTCATAGCTAGTCGTCCCATATAGGACATTTTCGCAGGGCAGTTGCGTAGGACATAATCCCTGGGCTATCACAAACCAGACATTTCCTGTTGAAAGACAAGCCGCGATGCGATACAAGAAGGACCTCGACACCAATATCCTGTATAAGGGGCAAGCCTATGAAAAAGGCAATCTTTCCCGTGTTGCTGGCAGTTGGCGTGGCCATCCTGTCAGTGATGATCACCCGCTGGACCGTCAAATCCGAGATCGAGGAAGAGGCCGGCTTCAAGACCGATCTGTACAAGATGCAGATCGAGTTCCTCGAGAATAACTCGATTCTGAGGCCCATCACTGATATCCAGAAGCGTCCCGACTTGCAGAAATACCTCCAGGAAGTCAATACGCTGGTCAACTGGTATTTCAAAAACCCAGTGGCCAAATTATGGGGCAAGCATCCCGGAAAAAACAACCCCGAGAGTATCATCAAGGAGAAACGCGAACTGGCCAAAGAAGAAGGTCCCCGGCAGCGGACCGCAAAGGGAAACCTGCCGATTTTGGAAGAAGCCTACGAGATGGTACACCGCGTCTACGACCAATTCAAGCAGGGAACCTACAAGGCCGTTGCCAGCGGCTACCAGGGTTCAGTTCGCCTGGACGTTTTTTCTGTCAAGAAAGACGGCAACAAGCTCCGTTGGGAGATAATGGTGTGGGGAGGCATCGGGCCAATCGTCTACGGCGGCTGGAACATGAAATTATTCAAGTCTCCCACGCCCGAAGAACAGGCCGCCTACGAAAAGGAATTGGCCCTAGCCAAACGGAAGCATCGAGAGCCGGAGATCAAAGACCCGGCAAGCGAGCATTTCGCCGAAAGCGCATCGGCCAGCCAGCATCCGGTTTTCAACTTTAACCTCGAGGGATCCGGCTATATCGCCGACTTTCCTCCCGGAGCACGGCTAAACTATTACTTCACGCCGCCTTGCCCTCCGGAAGCTGAAAAAGTGAAGATGACCTTCAACCTGAAATCACGCGCCATGTCGGGCCAGGACCAGATAATGAGCTTCGAGTTCGACATCCCGGTGGATGCCTCGTGGAAAGGGAACTGGGACGGCGTGCAGAAGGTGGAAGCCGCGCCGACCTACTGAGCTGTTTTTTCTTCTTCCGTCTTGGCAGGTGTCGCCGGCGTGGCAGCCTTGGCTGCTTGTCCTATCCTGAGGATCTTGTATTTAGCCTTTTTGCCAACGACGTGAATCACGGCCGCCATCCCGACGCTCTCGGTCCCGTCGTTCATGCTCCAACTCATGCTGTCGGCCGGGCCCGGGTTCAGGTACAGCGAGTCGACGTATTTATCTTGGGGGATGATCTCAGTGCCGTCGAGGTTGGTAGCCTTCCCTCCGGCTTCCTGGATGTTGCCGAAAGCGCCGAAGGGGATAGAAGCTTTGACGATTGCATTTGTCAGCCAAGGGTTACCGACACTGGCACCCTCGGAGACAACGTCGATGCCGTTGCGATCCTTCTGCCTCGGGGGTCCGTGCGAAACCAGCATGACCTGGTCGTTGGCCTGGTGCGCCAAGTCGAACAGCGATAGCGTGTCGCTTTCGTAGTACAAGCATTTGTCCCAGGTGCAATGGACGTATTCGGGATCGTGGTATCCGGGCATACTGATGATGTCCAGGTCGTCCAGATCGGCGCGCCGGACTTTATCCAGGCTGAAGACATTCGGATAGTCTTCCGACAGGGTCGTCATGGCGCTGTTAAAGGTCGTCTTGCACTCACGGTTGCCGATTATCGCCAGGACCGGGAGATCGCTCTCTGCAAGAACCGATATGACCTCGACGATATCTTCGAGGCTTTTAGCCACGGCCTCGCGGCGGGTCTTGCTGATTACGCGCCGTCGATAGCGTTCTTTATCGGCGCTGCTGAGAGGCTTTCCCTGGGCGTCTTTTTCGGGGGCATCGATTTCCTCCGGGACCGGCAAGACGCTGGCAATATCGCCCAAGTGGACAATAACCTCGACCTTTTCCTGCTTGAAGAATTTTACAATCTTGTCGATGTTTTCCAGGTTCTTCTTGGTTTTTTCCTTGGTGTCGGATATAATTCCCACTACTACCTCGGAATCCGGGTCTTTGTCGAGTTGGGTGAGCAGGTATCCATCCAGTTTGAACTTGTGATCTGCAAATGCAATAATCTTCGGCTTGCCGCTGAGCTTCACGGGCCCGACACAATCATCCAGCGAAGCCTTGAAAACCGGCTGGGCAGGTGCCGCCTTATGAGTAGTCTCAGGCTGCTTCTTTTCGTTTTTCTCGCTCTTCTCCTTGTCCTTCCCAAGGCAACCCACCGCGAAGACTGCGCAAACCAGCAAGGTTACCGCCCTGGGAAAGAACAACCTGGAAAGGCTATTCATGATGACCTCCTCGAGTGCGCAGGCTCGCCTCGCACGTATGAAACCCGGATCTCGGGTCAGTATACACAATCTGCCTCACCCTACAAGAAATTAGTTTCTAACTGAATACACTCCGAGACGCGTTGACTCCATGCACCAGGCTGGGTAGTCTGAAACCCGAACAGATGAAGGAATCAAGCAAGCATGCAGCGCTGCGCGGGCGGGTTGCCGCGTTCATCCGCGCCAACGGACTTTGCAAGCCCGGAGACCGGGTTCTTGTGGCCTGCTCCGGGGGCCCGGACTCCAGCGCCATGATGGATTTGATGCGGTCGCTTTCAGACCGGCTGGAAATCTGCCTTGGTGTGCTGTACGTCGACCATCACCAGTTTGCCGGTTCGCGGCGGGCTTGTGCTCAGGTCAAGGCGCGCTGCAGGCACTGGCGCCTGCCATTCTGCGAAGCATCACTCGATCAGAAGACCCCGTCCGGATCATCGGAGGCAACACTGAGAGAGGCTCGCTATCGGGTTTTTTCGCGCGTTGCACTCCAGGGCGGTTACGGGCTAGTGGCCACGGGCCATACACGCACCGATCAGGTCGAGACTGTCTTGATGCGCATCTTCCGTGGCACCGGCGTGGATGGACTGACCGGAATACCCGCCAGGCGCTCGGGCATATTCATCAGGCCGCTACTAGAATGTGATCGTGAAGAAATTCTCGACTATTTGCGTTCGCGCAGGCTGCGCTGGTTTGACGATCCCACCAACAGCAGCAAGGCATATCTCAGGAACAGGATCAGGCACGAATTGCTCCCTGCGATAAGGCGTATTGCCAACCCCTCGGTCGAACGGGCAATCCTGCGGCTATCGAGAGCTGCGTCCCGCGACTGTGACTTGCTTGGTAAGATGGCTGTCACGCTTCAACAAAGCTCACTCGAGGCTGGACGGCCGGCGCTGACCGTTGACGTTCTCACCAACTTGCACGATGCCGTCCTCTCGAGGGTCGTCCTGCACATGTTGAGAGGGCTGTCAGGCACCGGCGCAAACCTCGAACAGGATCACGTCGAGCGGATCATCGCCATGCTGAGGGCCTCTGAGCGATCCGCCGACTGGAGTCTCGATTTGCCCGGAGACATGTTTTGTCGGGTCCAGCAGGGGCTTTTTTCGTTTCAGCCCCGGCACCCGGAGACAGCAAAGATGTTCAAGGCTGAGTTGACCGGACCGGGGGAAGTCATCCTGATGCCTACGGGTTCGCGGATCGAGTTGCGCCTTCAGTCTGACTGGGATCCTTCCGAAGCTTCTCGCTTCGCGGCTTTCTTCGATGGCAATCAGATCGACTTTCCCTTGATTGTGCGTTCGCCATCACCCGGAGACCGGATCGACGTCTGGGGAGGAAGCACCAGGAAGGTCTCGCGGGTTCTGCAAGATGCCAAGATCCCGCGCCACATGCGCCCGGGCATACCGTTGCTGGTATGCGGGACAACGGTATTGTGGGTTGCGGGATTGCGACGCTCCATGACCGCACCCGTCAAGAGAGGTTGTACGAAAATCCTGGCGGCGACGCTAATCCAGCTGCATGATGATAACATGTAAGACAACCTGTAAGCGTTTGACAAATTAGCCCGCCGGTGCTACTGAACTGGCTGTATTTGAAGCCAAGGAGTTGACGATGCTTGTCGGAGTAATGGCGGACTCGCATGACAACATACCAGCAATAGAAAAAGCGGTTGATTTTTTCAATGACAAAAAAGTGGGCTTCATCATCCATGCCGGGGACTTCATTGCTCCCTTCGCCTTGAAACCTCTGGACAGAGTTCGCTGCCCGTGGATCGGAGTTTTTGGAAACAACGACGGCGAGCAGGCGGGTCTCACAGGCCAATCGAAGGGCCGCATCCAGCCGGCACCATACGAGTTGAACCTCGACGGCAAGAAGGTCGTCGTGGTTCACGACCTGACGTCGGTCAGCATCGACAAGCTCGTCGAGCAGGGCGCCGAATTGATCATTTCGGGGCACACGCACGAGGCCGAAATCAAGAAGACCGACGGCGGCACCTTGCTCGTCAACCCGGGCGAAATTGGGGGTTGGCTCTATGGGAAAAAGACTATCTGCATCGTGGACACCAGCAATCTCGAGTGCACGCTGCATGAAATAGAATCTGATTGAAGCGCTTAATTTTCCAACCTATTTGATGATCGTGGCGAAGGCGTGAAAAAGCTCGCCTGTAAGCCTGGCGGAATGTGCCCGGACACCGGATCCAGCGCGAAGATGGTGGTTGAGCACCTTTCCCGTGCCGGACTGGCGCCTGGTGTGGGGCGTGAAGAGATTCATCTTGTAACGCAGGACGCCGCGACGGACGTGGTGAATGAAGGTCACGGTACCGTCGGAGTCGACACGCTCGACGATGCCGACGTGAGTCAGGAGATCGTTGTTGCGCCCATCGCCGTTGCGGTCGAATGTGTTGTTGAAGAAGACCAGATCTCCGATTGCAGGCACCTTGTGGTGATGCACGAGGCCGCGTTTCCAAAGGGCCGTGTAAATGGCGGCCACACCGCTACCTCCGACGCCAGGTGCCTTCAGAAGACTCGTATCGATTCCGTCCCGGGTGAGGGTGGCAAGCACGAAACCGGAACAGTCCTGTCGGAATCGACGCCCGTTGATGTTATACTTCGGATGGTGCAACATGGATCTGGCCTGCGAAGCGAGGGCCAGGTGGAGATCGGAAATATCGGAACCACTGGCGGGAGTGTAGAGAACTTCGAGGTGCTTCCGGGGCGATACTAGATTGTTGCGGCAACTGTTCAGCAGGGGATGTGAGAATGAACTCGTACAGGCTGGAATCGGCCGTCTAGCGACAATATCGGGCATAATCGATGCCTCTTTGGAAGTGGCACTGTCGAGTCCGATCGTGGAATCGTGAAATAGCGGATGACGAAATTGCGGAAAAATCGAGGGAGACGTGGCTGAGACACAACCTGTAAAAGTAGTTCCAATAACCAAGACGATTCTCAATCTGGTAAGAAGTCTCACAGAAATCCTCCTTGAAATAAATTATGTCCCACATTAGCCTACATGTCAAGTTATAGACCACATATGCCTACATTATACCACCTGGTACTGGCAAGCCTGCTTTTTTGCCTTGCGGCTTCCCAGATGGCGTGCCTGACTGGATCATGGGATCAATTAAAGAAGAGTCAGGACGTCGACGAACTGATGCGCTTCGTCCGTGAGTTCCCAGAAGACCCCAATGCTGCCGACGCGTTACGCAGGGTTGAATTACTTCACTACCGAGATGCTGTTGCCGTGAACACTCCTTATGCCTACAGGCTATTTTTACGACGGCATCCGGGCTCGGTCCATGCCATCGAGGTCAGACACCGTTTGGAAGACCTGGACTTCGAAGTTGCCCGCCGGGCGAACGACCTCATTGCGCTTCGGACCTTTCTCAATCACTGGCCTCGTGGGAGATTTTCGAGCCGGGCGGCGGAGTTGATCGTTGAGATCGCATGCAAAAATTTGCTTGGCAGCAGAGATCCCGCGGCTATCTCGAAATTTGTAAAAACAAACCCGGCTGCCCCTTGCAAGGATGAGTTGCACACACTTGCCGAGAAACTGCTCTTCACCCGCGCCAGGGACTCAGGTGGAGTTCGCGAACTTCTGGAGTTTACAGACAGCTATCCCGCGGTCCGGTTCGCCAAGACGGCAAGGCACACAGTCGTCACCCGGCAGATCCGCGCCTTATTGAATGCTGCACAATTCGAACAAGCGAAGCGGTTAGTCACCGGCCTTGCCGAAGCGCAGACGCAGTCCGTTCTCATGAAGACAATCGAGCAGGCCAGGCTCGACTGGATCTCGTCCTCGTTCGATCCACGGGCCATGCTCGCCGAGTTGGAAAATTTTCCCGCAGACAGTGCCTCGCGGGTTCACAGACGTGCGGCCGTCATTCAGAGGAGGCCCAAGATCTTCGGGCCCTTGGAAAATGCAACCAGGATACTGAGATCGCCCCTGGCCAGCCTTGCAGGGGTAGCCGATCTTCGCGATCCGCGGGATCGTTGGACGCTGATCGACAGGTTGGCTCTTCTTCCCGACGAGCAATGCGCGGATTTCCTGCTGGCCGCCCTGGCCGATTCGTTCCTCGAGGTACGCAGACAGGCGCTGCGCTCACTGCGCGAAGTTCTGGAGGGTTTGGGGAAGGTCCGATCGGAAAGCTGGCTGCATGCGAAGACGGCGGCAATCGAGGCAAAGGCCCGCAGCGGAGTGCTGTTGCTGAAACTGGCCGTGCTGCGAGCGCTCGCGGGCGACAAAGACCAGGCGCTTCTGATGCTCATGCGGGAGACAGAGAACACTGGGAGTGAAGACATTTTCCCGGGCTATCTGGCAGCGCGTCTAAGCGCCGAATTCGACAACGAGAAACGCGCGGCCACCGTGGCCAAAAGGTTTTCAGACGCGGCCAGGCGATTTTGCAACGACAGAGTCACGGCCTGGCGTGAAGGCGGTTTGGCCGACAGCCAGAATGGCTGGTTGACATTGCGGCAACTTTTCGGGGCCACCAGGTTGTGGAACGAGGTGTTGGCACCATTCGGACATGGGAAAGTTGGCAAGGCGCGAATCTCGGCCTTCGAGTCGTTTCTTGGCCCCTGGTTGGAGCAAAGCGGCAATGTGCTCGACACGACAAGGGCTTTTCTCGTTCAGGCCGAATCCGGCTGGGCGGGCTCGCATACCGGCTACGACCTGTCGAAGAGCCGGCACGTAACCGAGCCGCGCCAGAACCAGGCTGCTACTTTCGAAAAGGAGGCTCTGTCCAGTCTGGCCTTCTGCGGCAGAACGGCTGCATTAACTTCGCTCTCGTGGGCGGCCTGCTGCCATCCGCGTAAAGAGACTCGCAGGCTGGCCGCAACTGTCAAGTTGCAGGCCGATCTTGTGCGCAGAGTCGCGTTGCTGTGGCCGCTTTTGGACTGCGGGCGTTGAACGCCCCTGCCAAACAACGACGTCATCCTGAGAAATAATACTTGTCTCTTTTGACCGTCTATGTCTTCATTTCATATGACGACGGGAGGGCGGGGTGTGTATCTACCCGACTCGGGTCAGAAGGAGTTGATAGTGCCCAGGTTTGTGTTGCGGGCATATATTGCGGGATTATTCTTTTCGATGGCCCTCGCGGCAGCTGGCGCTCAGGCTGCTGATATGCCCAGCGTGGCCGTGATAATGAGCAGATCGATCCCTCCCTATCGAAAAGCCATCGAGGGGTTCAAGAAAGCCCTGCCGTGCAGGACAAAGGTGTTCGAAGTCAAGAAAGAAAGGAGCTTCGCCGAAGTGGCCGGCGAGGTGAAGACGGAAAAGCCCGACCTGATTCTGGCGATCGGTTCCAGCGCTCTCAGGCTGGCGATCGATAATTTCAAAAAGATCCCGGTTGTTTTCAGCATGGTACTTTCCGTCCCAAAGCTACCCAAGAACGTTTGCGGTATATCCATGATGTTGCCGGCCAAGGTGCATCTGAAGGGCTTGAAACTTGTCGCGCCTTCCGTAAAAACAATCGGAATCGTGTACAACCCCGACAACTCCGGCAAACGCGCGGACGAGTTCAAGGCGGCCGCCGGGAAATTCGGCATGCAGGTTGCGGCCATAGCGATCAAGTCGAGGAAGGAAGCCTTCTCCTCGATAAAGCTCCTCAGCGGACGTGTGGATGCCGTCTGGATGATCATGGACAAGGACGTGGTGGCCAATTTCGGCCTGATGCTGACGCTCTCGGTGCAGCAGAAGATTCCTTTCGCGACTTTCAGTTACCGCTACGTCGAAAAGGGCGCCTTGCTGGCGCTGTGCCCCAAGTTCGCTGCTCTCGGACGTCAGGCCGGCGAATTGGCCGCCAAGATCCTGGGAGGCGCACCAGCCTCGAAATTCGGTATCGCCTATCCCAACAGCTTCTACTACTCTTATAATGTAAAGACCGGAATGAAGATCCAGCTGGGAGTTCCGCAGGCGATCTTGAAGAGTGAGCACCGGCTCTACGGTAACTGACGTCATTAACTGTAATGAAGAACTATCTCCTGACGGCTCCTGTCGTCAAAAAAAGCCGACATTTCGAAGATCTGCTGAATCCACAACAACTGGAGGCGGCATGCGCACCCGACGGCGCCGTGCTCGTGATTGCCGGCGCCGGTAGCGGCAAGACGCGCATGCTTACCTACCGGGTCGCCTTCCTCTTGCAGAAAAGCGTCCGCGCGTCTTCCATCGCCTTGTGCACTTTCACCAACAAGGCCGCCAAGGAAATGCTGACCCGGGTCGGGCACCTGGCCAGCAGCGGGTCGAATGACGTCATGGGAGGCACATTCCATCACCTGGCCAACAAGTTTCTCAGGGAATTCGCCGTGCGACTCGGCTTCGATCCGGATTTCGGCATCCTCGACAGGGAAGACTCGCGTGATCTCATGGCGGACTGCATCGCCGAGCGTGAGAAGAAAGGAAGCGGGCGCATGCTGCCGCGCCCGCCCGTTCTTTGCGATCTGGTCAGCCACGCCGCTAATACGTTGCAGCCCCTTGACGATGTCGTGTCTCAAAGGTCGCCATCGTTTGCGCGCATTGCCGATCAGATAATGGCAATTGCGACAATCTATGCGAATCGCAAGCGCAAGATGAACACGATGGATTTCGACGATTTGCTTACCAACCTCAACGAGCTTTTGTCCGAACAGTCGGACGTGCGCGACGAGATCTCCTCCCGCTGCAAACATGTCCTGGTTGACGAATACCAGGACACAAATCCGCTCCAGTGCCAGATCATAGATCGCCTGGCCGCGATTCATGAAAACCTGACCGTGGTCGGAGACGATGCGCAGTCGATCTACAGTTTCAGGGGGGCCAGCCTGGAAAACATGCTGACCTTCAGCGATCGCTGGCCCGCGGCGCGACGTTTTTTCCTCGAGACCAACTACAGGTCGACCCCGCAGATACTCGTTGTGGCCAACAAATCCATTGCCCATAACATGCACCAGCTTCCCAAGAAGCTCTCGGCGGTCCGCGGCGACGGCCGGCCGCCGGTCCTGGCCGTCGTCCGCGACGTTGATCAGCAGGCCGCATTCGTTGCCCAGCGCTTGCTGGAACTGGCGGGGGAGGGCATCGCGCTTCGTGACATGGCCGTGCTTTACCGCGCTCACTACCACAGCATGGAACTCCAACTCGAGCTAGCCCGGCGTGAAATCCCTTTCGTCGTGAGATCCGGTGTGCGCTTTTTCGAGCAGGCGCATATCAAGGATGTACTGGCCCACCTGCGTCTGTACACCAATCCGCTGGATGAGTTGAGCTGGCTGCGGATTCTGAAAATGCAGCCGGGTATCGGCAGAAGCGGGGCCATAAAAATTTTCAGCATCCTTGGTAATTCGAGCTCGCCTTTTGCATCTGCTCTCGATCTTGGTGAACATGATCTACCTCAAAGAAGCCGCCCGGGTTGGAAGAGCCTGCGGGAGCGCCTGATAAAAATAAACGAAGCCGGGAGCGACGGCACGCAAGCGATCATCGAAGCCGTGTTGCAATACGGCTATCGCGACCTGCTGCCGACCCTGTTCTCCAATCCGGAAAATCGACTCGAAGACATCGAGCAGCTGGCAGAGTATTCGAAACACTTTCCGGACACGCGGGCATTCTTGTCAGAGCTGAACCTGCTGTCGAGCATCGGCTCCGAAGACGTGCTCGGCGCCGACCACCAGGATGATCACTTGATCCTCTCGAGCATTCACCAGGCCAAGGGCCTGGAATGGAAGGTGGTCTTCACAATAGGGCTAAACGAGGGCCTCTTCCCCCACCCCCGCTCGCTCTCCGAGGAGGGGGGGGATGAGGAAGAAAGGCGCCTCTTCTACGTGTCCATCACCAGGGCAATGGATGAACTGTATCTGGTCTGCCCGTTGGTGGCCGACCGGCAAGGCCGCAGGCGGGCCGTCATGCGCCAATCCCGCTTCGTGGATGAAGTGGCCTCTGGCGACGCCGTGGAGCGCTGGTCGATCAAGGATGCCACTTGAACCAGGTAGTCGTTGGGAGATAGGCTGTTTACATGATCTTGTGCGTAAAAAAAACAATTCACTGGTTTTGCTTGCTTGTTGCACTGATCGGGCTTTCGGGAAGCGCTTGCGTGACCAGCTCGCAAAGAGCCCGCTCGGTTTTCCTCAAGGGCAAGATGGAGTTCGAGAAGGGCAACGTGCTTGGCGCTTACCGCACTCTTGCCGGCCCGCGGCCGGATAGAGTCGCTTTGGGGCTTGGCTACACGAAGTTGCTCAGGAAGGTTACGCGCGCCGCCGAGTACCTGATCGAGCACTGGTTGCAAAAGGGCGATTTCTGGGCCAAACAGGGCAACCTGCCCAAGGCCTACAAGTACTACTCGGACATCGCCGGGAATCTGCCTGATAGAGATCCGCTCAGAAGAAAACTTCTGGGCAAGGCCAGGCTTCTGGGCGAAAGATTGAGCTATCTGAAGAAGAGCATCAGCGACCTGGTCGAACAGGGGCGCGATGATTTCAGGCGCGGCCGCATCAAGGAGGCTCGCGCCAAACTGCTCGAGGCGCGTTGGATGGCCTTGGAGAACAACCTCTCGTTCGATATCGCCACGGAAAGATTGATCGAGGAATGCAACCGACGCGCGCCCAGCGAGTTCGACCTGGTCCTCAACGACGAACCCGAAGGGGGGCCGGTATCCCCGCTGCAGTCCGTTCTCAAGATCCCCTTGGCGCCCAAGAAAAACCGTAAGACACCCTCAAGGACCAAGCGACCAACCATCCGGCCGAGCAGTCCTCCCGCGGACATTCTTGCCAGAAGCGTACAGGTTACGGAGATGCTGCAACAGGTGCGCGATCACATGCGCACCAGAAAATTCGCAAAGGCGATCACCCTCTTGAACAAAGTCTTGGCAATCGACCCCGAGAGCCAGGAGGCCAAGGCCTTGTTTGCCAGGCTGGCACCGATCCACAAACAACTGGTGAGTGACCTGATGAAAAAGGCCAACGACTACTTCGCCAGAGAGGAACTGGGAAAGGCCAGACCCTTCTATCTGCGTGTACTGCAGATCGATCCGAACAACATCAGGGCAAAAGAAGGCCTTCAAATGTATCATCGTCTGAAGGAGCTGAAAGAGCGCGAAAAATAGGCTGACGGCGTTACGGCGGCGTGCCGGCTTCGACGCCGCCATCGGCCTGGGCAGGCGGAATGGTTACAAAAAACACCGAGCCCTGGCCGGGCTTGCTCCAGAATTCTATTGCCCCCGCATGCTGGTTGACAATCCGCTCGACTATCGAAAGGCTCAACCCGGCGCCCTTGCGGTTGCCCTTGGTGGTAAAAAAGGGAGTGAACAACCGCGGCTGGTCTGCCTCGGCAATGCCGTGCCCGGTATCCTTGACCATGACCACGACATGCTGCCGGTTGTTGGTGTTGGTGCTCAATTCGAGTGTACCCCCCTCCGGCAACATGGCTTCCCGGGCATTGGTAACCAGCGCGGTCAGAACATACCTGAGCTGACCGGCATCGCCCATCACCCGGGGCAGGTCCTGCGCCATGTTGAGCTTCATGGTCACTTTTTCCTTCTCGAGACCGTCTGTGAAACTGCGGCTTGTGTCGAGCAGCAGCGAGTTCACATCGAGCGATTCGGTGGGAAAGTCCTCGTCGCGCACGCAGCGCAGGATCCTTTCCAGCGCCTCGCGGCCTGAACGAGCCTCTTGGTCCATGAGAGTCAGGTAATTCTTGAGTTGGCCCTCCACACCCGGTTGCCTTAAAGCGATCTCGGTGTAACCCACTACGCCGGCCAGAGACTTCTGAACTTCGCGCGCAACTCCGCGCCCGAATCTCTGCAGCGCCTCTCGGTTTTGCAGGCGCGCTCGCGCCTGTGCCTCGGCCGTATTTTTACGATCGCGCTCTTCCAGAAATACTCCCAGTTCACGCAATTCAGACGCAAGCGCGGATAATGGAAGCAGTTCGCTCGAGCCCTGGCCGACGCGGAAGTCTTCGCGGCCGAGTTTCTCCACAACCAACCGCATCTCGTCGACCGGACGAGTTATAGCACGCGATAGCAGCGTGGCGGCGAGCGCGGCCAAGAGCAGCACGATCGCCAAGACAACCAGCGCCCGCAGGAGAAACTGGGATACGGCAGCCTGGCCGAGCAAGCTCCACATGCCAATTCCCAGGCCCGCCGCACAGCCAATACCGGCCAGCGACAAGAAATAAACGAGAAAAAGAAGGCGGCAACTTCTATTCATGCGATGCAGCCAGCTTAAGGTCCCGGGGAGTGAACTGTCAAGAAACAGGCGGAACCTCGGAAGGTTCTCAGTACTCCCAATAATCTCTTGACCACCTTGGCGCAACGTGTGTACGCTGCGCCCCCATGCTTCAAGTCGACGAAGTAAATTCAGACTGGAGTGTCCTGCTTGCCATGGGCGAATCGGAGACGGTTCGCTTGCTGGGAATAGTTCTGGACGGGTTCGGATACACGCCGATTGAGTGCCGCAACGGGGATACGGCCTTCGAAAGCCTGTCCGCCAACACTCCTTTCGCGGCGGTCGTCGATATGCGTCTCGGGGACGCCGAGCGAATCTGCAACATGGTGAACGAAAGAGGCGGCGTGTGCCTGATCATCCTGGTCGATGAAGACAAAGACGATCCCCAGGAGACCTCCAGTCGCCTGCAGGCTCACGCCTGGCAATCGATCAGGGCCGAGCCCGAGAAACTTCTCTCTACGCTGCGCGATATCGCCATACGCATCAACGGCGATGACTGACGCGTATCAGCAGAAACTATCTATAAAGGCCTGCGAATCACCGTCGATCAGCCTGGCGGCAAACTGTACCAGGTGCTTCACCTGCTCGTCGCTCATGGGCTCCGCGGTCGCCCGGGACATGTGCAACAGGAAGAAGTTTCTCGAAAAGAGCCTGCGCATGATGCTGCGCAGTTGAGGCATTTTCTGATCTTTGACCCTGCTGACCCTGTAAGGAGTCACTTTCTGTGAAACCGAAAAACCCTTTGGCTGCACCTGCCGCAACTCGTCGATCTCGACCAACTCCTCGACATCCATGGCGGTGAACTTGTCGAGCACTATTTCGCCGTTTTTCGTCTCTTGCTGAAGCCGGGAGGCCAGGTTCACGGCCGTCCCACATACGGTATAGTCCATTCTACGATCCGAGCCGATGTTCCCAACGATCAGGCGTCCCGTGGCAACCGAGAAACCAAAGTTGCGCGGTTCCAGAACCACGTCCACACCGGAGCGCACGGCCTCGCCTATGACCTGATTGAGAATCCAGACCGCCGATTTCATGCTTACCGCGGCCAGCGTGGCGCGATGCGAATTATCTATTGCGCGCGCCGCTGACGGCTCAAAAAATGCCATAATCGCGTCGCCCATGGTCTTGTCCACCACTCCGCTAAACTGGTGAACCACTTCGAAAAAGAGATCAAAGTACGTATTTAGGATCCAGACCACATCGGATGGTGAGCGCTGGTTGCTCATTGCCGTAAAGTCGCGCATGTCCCCGAAGAGCACGGATACCTGTCGCAGGGTTCCCCCGGGACGAGCCAGGCTCTCGTCCCGGACGAGTCTTTCGGCAATCGACTTGTCGACGTAACGAAAAAACAATTCTGTTCGGGCAGCCATGTCGTTGAACGCTCCGGCCAGCTCTCCGATCTCGTCGTTGCTCTTTATTGTCAGGCGAGTCGAGAATTCTCCCCGGGAGATGCGCCGCGTTCCCTCGAGAACCATTGCCAGCGGCTTTATAGTCCGGCTGAGCGTAATGAAGCCGATCACGATTACAAACCCGGCGATGATACAGGTGATCAACAGAACCCGGCGCGTCGCCGATTTGACTGCAATTCGCAAGGCCCCCCGACCGACCCGCACGACGACCAGGCCGACCTGTACACCGCTGAATTTAGCAACCCGGGCGAAAACAAGCTGATCGTTGTCTTCGTCCACCGCCTGGACGGACGAGCGCACATTGCGAACATCCACTACGGGATCGTAGAACGGCTTGCCCAGAGCCCCCGGCCTGGCATCTGCCACTATCTTGAAGTCGTGGTCCAAGACCGACACAGATTCGACGTCCGGTTCTTTGATAGCGCTCGCCAGAGCGGTTCCAATCTTGGCATCGTCCTTGCTCAAGAGCAGCGGAGCGACGGTATAAGCTATGTTTCGGGCAACCGCGCCGCCGCGCTTGTACATCTCGGATTGCAACTCCTCCTTCATGTAGCCGAGGAAATACCAGCTCAACAAGGCACTGGTTGCCAGAATGGTGAACATGATCAGCAGCGAGTACTTGACGGCAATAGGGATTCGCATCTTGCAAACTCCAAACTCGCTGTTAGTGGCATTTACGAATCGTTTTTTGATTCGTTAGTGCCACGTTATGCTGGCATAATCAGTGTTACTATCACACTGCGCTTTTCCTTGCCACATTTGCAGTCCGGTGCTAGACAACTTGACAGGATGAAGTTTCCCTCCTTCCACACACCAGAGGCAATTGGTCGCACAATTGCCAGGAGTTTCCAGCAACTCCCCACCAATGTGATCTCCCGTATCTTGGGAGAATTCGCACGCAGCCAGGCATCGCGCCACGTAATCAAGCCTTTCTCGCATTTTTACGACATTGCCACTAAAGAGGCTGAGAAGAACATTCAGCAATACGAAACGCTGAACGAGTTCTTCACCCGCCGGCTGAAGCCCGGCGCCCGGCCGATCGACCCCGATCCGCGGGCGATTGTTTCTCCGGTGGACGGTTCCGTGTCGGCCTGGGGACGTTGCCAGAAGGACCGCTTACTGCAAATCAAGGGAGTCCATTTCGACCTCTTCGGCCTGTTACGTGACGGGCCGATGGCAAAGCTGTTCGAGAACGGTCACTACGCGACGCTCTACCTCAGCCCGCAGGATTACCACCGCGTGCACGCGCCCGTGGATCTCGAGATCACCGGCCTCGGCTACATGCCGGGAACCCTGCTTCCGGTCAATCCCCCGAGCGTCCGCTGGATTCCGGGCTTGTACACCCAGAACGAGAGGATCACGGTATACGCCGACAGCCCCGCGGGGCCACTCGCAATGGTTCTGGTGGGGGCCCAATGCGTCGGGCATATCAGCCTGACATTCAGCGACTTTCGCTCCAACCGCTGGGGCGCAACTCCAATCAGCTTGAATTTCGACCAGCATCCGCTCGTCAAGAAGGGAGAAGAGTTGGGGGCATTCGAGATGGGTTCGACGGTGGTGATGATCTTTGGAAGCGACCGCGTCGATCTGCAGTTTCCGGATTCTGACCTGCCGGTTCGGGTGGGTCAACGGATCGGCTCGATAAACAGGGAAGAAAAACATAGGGAGGAAAAACAATGATCGCAACCAAGCACAACTTTCCAGCTGCGCTGGTTTGTTCCCTTGTCATGCTCTGGTCGACGGGCGCCGGGGCGCAGTACTACGAAGAGCAACAGAGCGGGTCAAACCCCACCAACCGGCTCTACCTCGGTATTTCACTGGGTGAAGGGGCCTACTTCAACTACAAGTGTGACTACGGGGGCGGCTGCAACACGGCCATAGCAGCGCCGCTGGACTTCGAGATCTTGCTGGGTTTTCAGATCTTCAGAAACTTCTACCTAGACTTGGCCGTGAACTGGTCAGTAGATTACTACCAGAGTTACTATGACAAGGTGACCTACCTGGTGGGCGTGCGCCCCGGCGTACGCTTCTATTTTCCGGGTCTGTTCCACAGACATTTCTTCCTGCGCGCGGCGGTGCCGCTGGTTTATACCCTGGACGAGGCGAACAAATTCATAGCCGGCCTATTGCTGGGTTTCGGCCTCGAATGGCGCTTCGGCAACATAGGCGTGTTCGTCGAGGCCGACCTGATGCCCTATTTTATGGAGGTCTACCCGGGTTACTGGGTTATCCCGGCCCAGGGCCGCGGCGGGGTGGCCTTTATGTTCTGATGGCGGGCCATGCGCCTACTGGGCGCAGGGAAGATCTTCGTCGTTCCAGCCGCATAGCTTGACACAACAGCCAAGATCCTGCTCAGCGTTCGGGCCGCCGCTGCCGCCCGACGCCCCGTCGCAACAGTACTGTCCCGGAGGACAGGCGCTGTCCCCGGCGCCCGCGTAGACACAGGCGCAGGCGCTGGCCGAGTAGCAACTGGTTGCGCTGGCCGGGGAGGGGCAATCATCGTCGACGGCACAGGCGCACCCGCCGGCGACACAGGCTCCCGCGCTGCAGGTCGCTTCACACACTCCACAATGATCGGGATCTACGGCCGCATCGCGGCAGACGTGCTGGCAGCATATGTGTCCCGCGGCGCAGCCCTCGGAGAGACCGGATGCGCTGTCGAACAGACAGCCGCACACATGCAGGTAGGGATTGGCCCCGTCAGGCGTGATGCAAAGGCTGCCCGCGGAGGCCTGCGCGCACTCAACGCCGCAGGCGCCGCAGTGGATTTCATCAAGTAAGTACTGTTCACAGCCGTTTCCACGTTCGCCGTCACAATCGCCGAAGTCATTCACGCAATCGTCCGTGTAGTCGCACACGAACTGATCGCCGCTATCGCGACAAATGCGGTCAGCGGCGGGCACGTGAGCCAGATCGGCGTTGCAATCGCGATCACAGGCTCCGCAGGTGCCGACCAGAACCTGTTGTTCACAGCCGTTGTCGCGCCTGGCGTCACAGTCGAGCCAGCCTCGATCGCATTCGCCCGAATAATCGCACAGGCCCTGGTCACACAGAACCGTTGCCCCAGAGGCATGCGCGATCCGCTGGGAACAGTCGTTCTGACACGAACCGCAGTTTGCGGGGTCGCTTGAGACATCCATGCAGCCTGCGGCACAACATTTTTTCGCTTGATCGCATACGGCGGCCCCTTGACAACTGCACAGGCCGTTGCTGCAGCCGTCGGCCACGGCAGCGTCACACTCGCCGCAATCTGTGCCACAATTGTGCTTGTCGGACGAGAGATCCGCCGAAGCCTCGCAATCTCCCATCTGACCGTCGCTACAGGTTCGAAAACCCTGGTGACATGCGCCTGCCTGGGCGATGTAGCACAGCTCCCGGTCGCCTTCCCGACAGGCAGCGAACGTAACTGAGAACAGCCGCTCGACGGTTTCACCCCCGCCGTACCCATCGTCGGTGACGGATATGGTCAGTTCGGCACCCTGAACAGGGGAGGATGCCGTACCTTCGAGCAGGCCCCGCGAGGAAAGTGTCAGAAAACCGAGCACTGGATCGACGTCATGCATGGACCATGAGTAGGGCACCAGCCCGCCCTGCGTCTCGATCTGCTGGCTGTAGCCGAACCCGACCCTTCCATCTGGAAGCGAGGTGGTCGTGATGACCAGCGGTTCGGCCGGCACACATACCTGGTCGCGATCGCATCGCTCGCCCGTGGCACAGGGATGCGTCTCGAGATCGCACACTTGCGTCCCGGAGTCGCCGGCATCGGCGTTTTCCGAACCAGAACCGCCGCAAGCGGAGATGGTAATCAAGAACACCCCAGTCACAACCGATAAATCTCTCATTCCCACTTTATCCTCCAGAAGGGTTGACCGGATTGACAGTCTTTGGTACTTATTATTACGAATTTTCGAACCTTGAGCAAGCAGTACTCGAACAACAAGGCAGGGAGGATATGCAGATGGCCGAAAAACGACAAGAGGCTGTGTCAGCGTCGATTCTGACAGACGAGATGCGCCTGATTTTGAAAAGCCTGTGTGACAGGGCCAAGGCCGGTGCACGACCCCGGCTCGGTGACGCTCGAAGTTTCTTAAAAAACAGCCTCAGCCTGGATTTCGCCGACTATTTCAAGTTCCTCAAGCGTTACAACTACGTGATCATCAACCGCGGCGACCAGACGCTAGCCGTTACCGAGGAAGGCCGCATCATCGCGGAACAGGGCGCAGACGATGAATTCGTCGGAGAACTCAAGCAGCACTTCGGAAAAGAACTAAAAGAGGGACAGGAATTGATTGACATGGATGACGGTGAGGATTTCAACATTCAGAAGGAGAAGAATCACTCGACCAGAATCGCAAAGGGCAAGGGAAAGAGAGAGGCGTCCGAACCCGCCGGACAGTCCAATGGCAGCAAGTATGATTCAAAGTACACTCGTTATGGCGCTATCGGCAGCGGCGGCATAGGCACGGTTTTTAAGGGCAGGCATAACGCCCTGGCACTCGACGTAGCCATCAAGGAAATCAAGGATCTTTTCACTTACTTCAACTTTCTCCAGCGCTCGGACGTGGTAAGGCATCTGAAGGAAGTCGTCGGGCTGATGGCCACCCTCAACCACCCTCTGGTCGTAAAGATCATCGACGAGAACGTCGAGATTGCGCACCCCTATTTCGTCATGGAGTACCTGACGGGCGGCAATCTCAAGGACGAGATGGCCAAATCCCGCTTGGCGCTGGATCGTGCGCTGGTAATGTTCACTCAGATCTCCTATGCTTTAGACGCGGCCCACAAGCAAGCAGTAATACACGGAAACCTGAAGCCCGAAAACATCCTGATCGACAGTCAGGGCAATGCCCGGGTAACCGATTTCGGGATGACCAAGCTCCTGCAGACCGAGACAGACAGGCCGGTGCCGCAAGTCATCACGGGATCGATAGGCTACCTGTCCCCGGAACAAATGAAGGAGAGATCTGTTTTGACCAAGGGGGCCGACATCTACTCGCTGGGTATACTCTTCTACGAGATGCTGACCGGAAACCTGCCTGGTCGTCGATCTCCGCTGCCTTCCGAGATCAACAAGGATGTTCCCAAGGAAATCGACGATCTTTTCGAAAAGATGACGGCCGACTCGCCCGAAGAACGCCATCCCGACTTTGACGCCGTTCTTTCTGACTTCTACGATCACTTCAAGGACGGTCGTTTCATGGAGAAGGGAAAGATGGTCCTCTTTTGCGAGGCCGATAAGGCTCCCGAGTCTTGATGGCGGCGATGCATTCGTTTGCCAGACTGTTTCTGATTCTCGTGTTATTCCTACTGCCCGGATGCTGTCCCCGACCTGCTGTCAGGGCGGATCCGGTTGTTTCACTGAAAGAATATCTCAAATCGAGCAGCCAGGGAAAAATAGAGACTGCCAGGGAACTTTTATCTGAGCGGGCACGCAGGGAGGCCAGCCCGGAAGTTTTTAAAGAATATTTCAAGGCGGGAGGACAGGCGCTTTTGCGACGCTTCGAGTCCCTGGCCGGGGCCGACAATCTCGAGATGGTATTGCGAGCCAGCCTGAGTGATGGACTAGGCAACCAGGTAGAGATGGTTCAGGAGGACGGCCGCTGGCGCGTGGACGACGGCCGGGTCGTTCCGAGTCTTGTATCGAGCCCGAAAGTGGCGCTGGGGCGCTTTTTACGAGCGGCCGAGGCAGGAGACTGCCAGATGCTTCTGAGCTGCGCTCCTCCCCGGATCTTCGAAAAGCACACCCGCGCCCAGATGCTGGCCGGGTGTCACGGTCAGCAAGCGACATTGAAGGAGACGGCGGCGGCCATCAGAAAATCTAAAAAAGAACCCCGGCGGGTCTCCGACACCAGGGCCGAGATGGAATTCGATAACGGCCGAAAGCTTGTCATGGTAAAAGTGGCCGAACGCTGGTATATTGAAGACCTGTAATATTTTGTGTCCATCATGAGGGATATGGAAATGGAACGGTTCAGCCAGGAACCCGCTCTCGAAAAAAGCCAGGAATGGGCATTGCCGGATCTCATCAAGAAGGCCCTGGTGGCGGGCGTGGGTGCCTTGTTCATGACCGAAGAAGGGGTGCGCTCGTTCCTGGGAGATCTCAAACTACCCAAGGATGTCATTCAGTTCGTCGTCGGCCAGGCATCCAAGACCAAGCAAGATCTTTTCAAGGCCCTCTCTGGCGAGTTGCACCTCTTTCTCGAATCCACGAATTTTACCGATGTCATGCGTAAGGTCTTGGCCGCAACTTCCATACACATCGATGCGACGATGCGCTTCGTGCCGGACGGGGAAGGTCTGCGACCCAAGATAACAGCGACAACCAAGGTGAAGCGTAAAAGCACAAGCAGCAAGGCTCGGGGTAAAAAAGCCGCATCCCAGGCCACCTGAGATGGTACCATCTTTCCAATCCAGTTCGTGCGGCCTGGCCATGCTTGTTGCAATCATCACCTTGGCGCCGGCCTGTGACGGCGGATTCGAACAGGGTAGTTGCGAGCCCGGTTATCTCGAAGTCCACGGTGATTGCAAGATTGCCGTCGGCCAGGTTTGCACGGGAGGGGGTGATTGTCTTTCCGGCATCTGTGAGAAACCGGACGACACACAGGGTTTTTGCACCATTGGATGCAAAGGCGACGCCAACTGTCCCACGGGTTTTTACTGCAATACAGCAGGCGCAAGACGCTGCTTTCCCGGAAAGCGCCCCGAACCCTGCCAGGCGGATGGTGATTGCCTGGCATGTCAGTCCTGCCAGCAAGGGTTCTGCGTAGACATCTCGGGCTGTCAAGCCTGCGCCGCGGATGAAGACTGCCAGGCATGCCAGCGATGTGATTCAGAGCGCTGTATCGACGTGGCCGGATGCCGAGCCTGCGCCGGCGATGCTGATTGCCAGGCATGCGAGAGCTGTGCGCAGGATGGGGTTTGCCGGGTTCTGTCGGGATGTGTGCTGTGCTCCTTTGATGGTCAATGCCCGGGCTGCCAGGAATGCGAGCAGGGCGCCTGCAGACACATCGAGGGATGTGGAACCGATCATTGCTTCAACGACACGTTCTGCCCGCCTCGCACCAGGTGCCTGTTCAATTCCTATTTTAACGACACGACATGCTTGCCCGTCGACCTCCCTTTCGGCAGCGACTGTCAGGCGGGCGGCGACGAGACCTGTGCGGGCGAGATTTGCATCGAAAACGAAGACGGCTCGATGACCTGTTCCAGCATTTGCGCGACTGACGACGATTGTCCAGAACACAACAGTTGCACTCCGGACGAGAACTGTCTTTGGGCATGCAGGAAGCCTTACACACCGCCGGCGGGATCCGTCTGTCTCGACGACACCGACTGCGAAGATGACCGCATTTGCGGCCTGGTCCCAAATCTTTCGCAAACAGCCTGGGACACCCGTTGTCTGGTGCCCAACACATGCGTTGGCTCCGCACCCGACGAATGCGATCCTAGCCACGGAGAACAGTGCAGTTCGGGCATTTGCACCCTGGACGGTTTCTGTTCGCCAGTTTGCGCGGGCGATCTGGACTGCCCGAGCGGCTTTCTTTGCGATATTCTCCAGTTGTATCTGCCGGCAGGACAGGCCGCTGGGTTTTACGGTTGCGGTCCCGAGGATGCGGTCTGCTCGGAGATCGGTGAAGCCTGCCCCAACGGAGACGCGGATTGCAAGAGCATGTTGTGCATGCCGACCACAATCGGCGGCCCCGGGCCTTTCTGCACTCGTGTCTGCAATCCCCAGGGTGCCGATTGCCCCGACCTGTTCTCCTGCAGGCCGGATCCGCAAGACGCTGAGAACTACGTCTGCCAACCGACCGTCATCGGTGGAGAATGCGGCCGGGACATAGATTGTCCCGACCCGCGGCTGTGCGGGCTTTTGGATGAATGGAACGCTACCCGTTGTATAGATGCGCTTCCCGGCGGTGCACTGCCGGGAGAAGCATGCAACTCCCAGACGCCATGCGCAGGCGGCTTGTGCCTCGATTCCGGAAGTTGTTCGAGCTTTTGTCTGGCTCCTGAGGATTGCCCGCCATCATTCATCTGCGACTACCAGGAGCTTGTCGGCCCTAAGGGTGAAAGGACGTATGCCAGCCTTTGCCGCCCACCTCCTGGCAGTCTTACGTCTTGCAAAAGGGATTCGGACTGCCAAGACCAGGAATCCTGCAGACCGGTTCTCGACATGCGCGCTACCGGCCTCGATGGGCGATGCACGAAGGCCGGCAACGGCAGCGACGTTGGTGTAGCCTGCGAAGCGGGTTACGACTGCCGCAGCGGCTTCTGTCCGGAGATCGGAGTCTGTAGCAGCCTGTGTCTTGAAGACCCCGACTGCCCTCAGGGTTACAGGTGCCAAGAGGGGCTGATCTCGTTTTGGAGCGCAAAAAGCTTTTCCGTCAGCATGTGCATCGAGTTCGTCCCGGCCGAGCTTTCCGAACCGTGCCCCGGCGGAGATCCAGACTGCGCGCAGGATCTGAAGTGCTTTCAGCCGACCGCGGGCGAAGCCTACTGTTCAAAGCCTTGCCAGACCAACTTAGATTGCGCCACAGCCGACAACATGTTCTGCCTCGACGACGGGAACGGCGGGCTCCTTTGTCAGACGCTATGAGCCAGACTTCCGCTCGGGGCTGGAAGAAACACCTTCTGAGAAGGACGTTGCCGCTGACTTTGCTGGCAGCCGCCGTGGCACTGACCGGTATTCAGATGCTTTCGATGATTCCACATGATGTGACGGCGAGGATCGAGATCGCTCCGCGGCATATCGCCGGGCTCGAGATTGCAGAGATTTTCGTCACCGAAGGTTCCGATGAGAACCTGGTCCTGTCAGCCGTGCAGTTTCGTTTCGATACCGAGCATCGCCCCGCTGAGCTGATCGAGCACACCTTCAGCCTTACAAACGGCAACTATATCCTGAATTTACGCCTGACCCGGGAAGACGGAACACAAGTCAACTCGCGGCGCAGAATCACAGTCTCCGGCGAGATGTCCCTGGTGTTGCCGGCTTTGTAGCGGCAAATCGCTTCTTGACTCGCCCGCTAACTTAGCTATCATTGTGTATGGCGGTGGGGGAACCAAAGGAATGTCATGACCGATCATCAGGTGTTCGAACCTGAAGAGATCGTTTTGGCCGGCAGAGTTCTGGCCGAGCTCGCAGGAGAGGGCAGTGAGGAAGCCGCCGCCAGCGCGGAGCACCTGCGCATGGTCATGGATCAGCTCGTGCGCCTGCGACAAGTTGTAACGTCATACGCTTCGGTGGTCGAACCGCACGTGGTGGCCGGGCAACATCGCGACGTGCACACCCTGGCGGAGGCCATCTGTCGTTCGAACCCCTATAACATCGAGGCCATCATTCCAACCCGGGCCGTGGTGGGGCGCGCCTACCTGGTGGCCAGGTTCAACTTCTTGCGCCTTTTGGGCCGGGTTGCCAAGCATCACATGCCCGACAATCGTGACAGGGACGAATTGATCGAGAACATCAGCCGCTTCGTCAGGCAAGCCGTCACCACCATCATCGCCGAGGATATTCTCATTTCAATCGCCGGCGATTGCAACCTGAGACTCGAGCTGCGGCGCAAGGCGACGTTCGTGCTGGCCGATCTCTGGGAACGTCGCACGGCCCGTCCCGTGCGCGAATTCTTTCCGGTGCTAATCTCTGTATGGGAGGCCAAGAGCCGCTCCGCGATCTCCTACGGAACCCTCAGCGGCACATCTGAACTTCTGGAGCTGATCCGGGAGGGCTGCGATCCCGCGGCCATAGACTACTTCACCTCCGACAACCTGAGCAACGAGGAACAGCAGGCACTTTTCGAGATGGTTTTCAACGCCACCTTCGAAGAGCTCGAGACCATGCACCGCTACATGGAGCACAACCGTAAGGACGTCCTCGGGCCTTCCGAAGTCGCCCAGCTTTTCAATGTCCCGCTTTCCGATCTGCACCAGACGGTCGAGAATCCCAAGGACATGTTCTTCACCTTCCGCGAACGGCAGGTGAACGCCTACCATCGGCTGATCCACAACCTGACCGGGCCGAAGAAGACAGCAGAAGAATATCTGATGATCTTCCTGCTAGAGCAGTCGGACATCCAGCCTGCGCCCAATGATCTCAATTGCAGTATGAATGGCGGACATCTGTAGTTGGCGGATTGAAATGTTTTGCTCGCCGACCGGCGAGCGTGTCAGCGGCCTCACCCGGCCGAGCCGCACTTGGCGGCCACCTCGGGTTGGTAGTAGGTGTTGAGAAAACCCTTAGAGAACTTCTCTCTGGCCATCTGCGGCTCGACCTTGAGCACGACGTCGATCCAGTACTGTGTGATGGGAGCGGTTCCGAAGTTACCGGCCATATCCTTGATCAACTCGATGGCCATGGGCCGCTGGTAGGATTCCCACAGCCTGCGCACGGCATGGTTGTAGCCAGCAGGCTGAGCGCTCTCCGATCGCTTGGCGATAGCCTCACGCACCGGGCCCAGGTCGTTTTCACGAACGGCCTGCGCTACGGCCTTGTCCAGGCTAGGCATGAAAGTCCGCCAGAGCACCAGCAGCAGAAAAATGCCTCCGATTATCATCCAGCCGGTCGGTGACATCCCGAGACCTCCAACTCCTGCAACTCCTGTAGACTAACATCGAAAAGGGCCTAGGGCAAGACCGACAGACCGACAGATCGACGCGTTGACAATTGAACGTAAACCTGATAGTCACAGCCCGCTGTCGGAGTGATTGCTGGCGGGTCATATCCAATGGGTGCTGGAGGAAATCGCGATGGAAATCAAGAAGATTGGTGTCGTGGGGGCCGGACAGATGGGGGCCGGGATCGCCCAGGTTTCGGCCGCCTGCGGGCTCGATGTCTGGCTTAGCGATATTAGCGATGAGTTGATACAGAAGGGCATCGACGGTATCGGAAAGCGCCTCGAACGCGCTGTCGCCAAGGGCAAGCTCGGCTCCGACGAGGCCGGAGCGATTGGTGCCAGACTGCACAAGGCTCCCGATCTCGGCGATCTGGCACAATGCAATTTCGTGGTCGAGGCCGCTACCGAGCGTGAGTCTTTGAAGCTAGATATTTTCGACAGACTGGACAAGATCGTACCCGAACAAGCCATTCTGGCCAGCAATACCTCGTCGATCTCGATCACCCGTATTGGAGCGGCCAGCGGGCGGCCCGACAGGGTTATCGGCATGCATTTCATGAACCCCGTCCCGGTCATGAAACTGGTGGAGATCATCCGCGGGTTGCCGACTTCCGACGAGACCGCGCAGACCACGATCGCCTTGGCAAAACGGATGGGGAAAACCTGCACGCAGTCAAAGGATTTTCCCGGCTTCATCGTCAACCGTATCCTGATGCCGATGATCAACGAGGCCACATACACCCTGGCCGAGGGAATCGGCAGCGTCGAAGATATCGACACCGGCATGAAACTGGGCACCAACCAGCCCATGGGCCCGCTGGCGCTGGCCGATCTGATCGGCCTGGACACCTGCCTGGCCATCATGCAGGTGCTGCACACCGGCCTCGGAGACAGCAAGTACCGCCCCTGCCCGCTGCTGCGCCAGTACGTGGACGCGGGCTGGCTGGGGAGGAAAACAGGAAGAGGTTTTTACAACTACTGATTCACGGGCGAGAACATGGAATTCGAACTCAGCGAAACCGAGAAACTTATTCAGCAGACGGCCCACGACTACGCGACCCGTGAACTCGAGCCGGGCGCGTCCGAGCGCGAGGCTAAGGGCAGCTTTCCATTCGACAAGCTTGCGCAGATGGCCGGCCTGGGGTTGATGGGCGTCAATGTCCCCGAGAAATGGGGCGGCGTCGAGGCGGGCGTTTTGGCATATGCTTTAGCTATGATGGAGATTGCCCGGGCCTGTGCCTCCACTGCGGTCACCATGGCGGTAACCAACATGGTGGCCGAGATCATCTGCAAGTTCGGAAGCGTTGAGCAAATAGGCCGGCACGTTCCCAGGCTGACCTCGGGCGAGTACGTCGCCGGTGCCTTCGCCCTCTCGGAGCCGCACTGCGGCTCCGACGCCACGGCATTGAAAACCAGCGCCCGGCGCACCGACGACGGCTGGCTGCTGAACGGCACCAAGCAGTTCATCACCTCGGGCTCCCATGCCGGGGTGATCGTCTGCTGGGCGCGGACAGGTGAACAGGGAGCGCGTGGGATCTCCGCCTTCCTGGTGCCTAAAGACACTCCCGGGCTGAGCGCCGGTCCGGAGGAGAAGAAGATGGGGCTGATGGCCTCCAACACGGTCTCGCTCATCTTCGAAGACGCCAGGCTGCCACCGGATGCGCTTCTGGGAGAAGAGAACCATGGATTCCCGATCGCCATGGTGGCACTGGACGGCGGTCGCATCGGCGTGGCGTCGCAGGCCGTGGGAATAGCCCAGGCGGCGCTAGAGCAGGCCGTCGGGTACTCCCAGGATCGAAATGCTTTCGGGAAACCGCTCTCGGAGCATCAGGCCATCCAGTGGATGATCGCCGACAGCGCAACCGAACTGGACGCGGCTCGGCTGCTGGTATTCAGGGCCTCCGATCTGAAGAGTAGGCAGAAACCCTTCACGCGCGAGGCGGCGATGGCCAAGTTGTTCGCCACCGAGGCGGCCAACAGGATCTGCGCACGTTCTTTCCAGATTCACGGCGGCTACGGCTATATCAAGGATTACCCGATCGAGCGCCTGGTCAGAGACAGCCGGGTGACAACGATCTACGAGGGCACCAGCGAGATCCAGCGCCTGGTAATCGCCAGGTCCATGCTCAGGAGTTGACGCATGACCACTGGTAAACATCTGGACAAGGGTTTTGTCCAGCTTTACACGGGCGACGGCAAGGGGAAGACAACCGCCGCCCTGGGGCAGGCTTTCAGGGCCGTGGGGCACAACCTGAAGGTGTTCATGATTCTGTTCATGAAGGGCAACCTGGAATATGGAGAGTTGGAAACCGCCCGCCGCCTGGCTCCCTTCATTGAGATCCGCGAAATGGGCAGGGAAACCTTCGTCTCCAAGGAAAACCCGGAACAAATCGACATCAAGTGGGCCAAGGACGGCGTTCAACTCGCACAGAAGATAATTTCGTCTGGCGAATACGATATCATCATACTCGATGAGATCAACGTGGCGCTCGATTTCGGGCTAATCGAACTATCCGACGTTCTCGGGTTGATAGGCATCAAGAAACCGTCGCTGGAGCTGATTCTCACCGGCCGCAACGCTCATGAACAAGTGGTTGCCGCCGCCGACCTGGTCACCGAAATGAAGAAGATCAAGCACTACTATGACGCGGGTGTCGTCGCCCGGGTTGGAATCGAACGCTGAAGGGACAGGTAAGCATGCTTTTCGACAGTGACTCTCTCGACCAGATCATCCAGAGCCAGGAGAATTGGACAAGAGAAGAGCTTCAGGCTGCGTTGCAGCGATCACCCGAGCGGCTGGAGCGTTTCAGCACCATCTCCGACATGGAGATTCCGCGCCTGTGTACTCCAACGGATCTTCCCGGCTACGATTACTCGAATAACCTGGGCCTGCCCGGGCGCTATCCATACACTCGAGGCGTCTATCCCACGATGTACCGCGGCCGACTGTGGACGATGCGCCAGTTCGCAGGGTTCGGCACTCCCGAAGACACCAATAAGCGTTTCCGTTACTTGCTCGACCAGGGCCAGACCGGTCTTTCGGTTGCCTTTCACTACCCAACCTTGATGGGTTACGACTCCGACCACCCGCGCTCGCTGGGAGAGGTGGGCAAATGCGGCGTGGCCGTGGACAGCCTGAGGGACATGGAGGTCATGTTCGCGGGAATTCCGCTCGATCGCGTGACCACCTCCATGACCATAAACGGACCGGCCGGCATCCTGCTGGCGATGTACATCGTGGTGGCCGAGAAGCAGGGCTTCTCGGCGGACAAAATCGGCGGCACCATCCAGAACGACATCCTCAAGGAGTACATTGCGCAGAAATCCTGGATCTTTCCGCCGCGGCCCTCGATGCGCATCATCACCGACATCCTGGCCTACTGCACCAGGAAAGTACCCCTCTGGAACACGATATCCGTCTCCGGCTACCACATTCGCGAGGCGGGCTCCACGGCGGTGCAGGAATTGGCCTTCACGCTGGCCGACGGCATCGGCTACGTGAGAGCGGGAATCGACGCCGGCCTGGAAGTCGACGCCTTCGCCCCGCGTCTCAGCTTTTTCTTCAACGCCCACAGCGACTTTTTCGAGGAAATCGCCAAGTACCGCGCGGCGCGCCGTATTTGGGCACGGGTGATGAAGGAACGCTTCGGGGCGAAAAAGGAAAGCTCTTGCAAGCTTCGCTTTCACACGCAGACAGCCGGTTGCTCGCTGACGGCGCAACAACCGATGAACAACGTCGTCAGGACGGCCCTGCAGGCGCTCGGCGCAGTCATGGGCGGAACCCAGAGCCTGCACACCAACTCGCTGGACGAAACGCTGGCCCTGCCCACGGAGGCAGCGGTTACGGTCGCACTGCGAACCCAGCAGATCATCGCCGAGGAAACCGGTGTGGCGAACACGATCGATCCCCTGGCCGGCTCGTATTTCGTCGAGTGGCTGACCGACAAAATAGAAGCCGACGCGATGCGCTACATCGACAAGATCGATGAGATGGGAGGAATCATCAGGGCCATCGAGCTGGGATATCCCCAGAAGGAAATCGGCGACGCCGCTTATCGTTACCAGGGCCAGATCGAGAAGAATGAGAAAGTCATCGTTGGATTGAACAAGTTCAGCATGACAGATGAAGTGCCAATTCCCATTCTCAAGATCGACGAAGAGGTCACGCGGCGCCAGGTGAGCAATTTGCACAAGGTGAAGCAAAAAAGGAATGCCGGCAAGGTAAAAACGCAGCTTTCTCGCATCGAGCAAGCCGCCCGGGATGGCGGCAACCTTATGGAATGCTTCGTGGACGCGGTGCGCGAGTACTGCACGCTGGGCGAGATAATCGGCGTGTTGCGGGTGATATTCGGAGAGTACCAGGACCCTGGAATGCTGTAAGGACTTCGGGCAAATTCCGCTCAGGGAGTGTAAAACATGTCAGACGAGAGAAAATTGAGAATCCTGGTTGCCAAACCCGGGCTGGACGGGCACGACAGGGGAGCGAAGATCGTGGCCCGCAGCCTGCGTGACGCCGGTATGGAAGTCATCTACACCGGCCTTCATCAGACACCGGAGATGATAGTTTCCACGGCCATCCAGGAAGACGTCGACGCTGTCGGGTTGAGCATCATGAGCGGCGCGCACAACGTGCTGATGCCCGCCGTTATCAATGGGCTGGCCGGAAAGGGGGCCGGGGACATCATTGTTTTCGGCGGCGGAATAATTTCAGATGAAGACATCTCCACGCTCAAAGAGAAGGGCGTCAGGGCGGTTTTCACGCCCGGTACGCCGACAACCGAGATCGTGCAGTGGATTCGGGAAAACGTCACCCCCAGATATCCGACTGGAAGAGGACACCTTGAAAAACCCGCATGACAAATCGAGAGGCGGAGAAAAAGCGGCCTACCGCCAAAAAAGTGCCAGCCCGAGCGGAAAGGACAAGGCCGCCAAGGACTGGGTGAAACACAAGAGCGTCTGGCGCAACGAGCGCCCCCGGCCGCGTCCCGCAGTCAATCAGAGCGACGAGGACGAGCGGCTGCGAGCGGCCGCCCGGGCGTCTCCCGGTCCCGGGGGATTCATCAAATTCGGTGACATCCCCGCCCACAAGCTTGGCCGGGCGCTACGCGGCCGGATCTACAAGATTGCCGCTTCGCTGGACGGGTCCGAGGCCGGCAACCTGGCCGGCCGGATGAAACACGCTGCCACGACGGTGACGGCGGCGCTGGCAACCGGCTTCGGAGAGGGCACATTCCGTTCAGGCACGAGTCATACGCTCGAGAGTCGCGGGGCGCTTTTCGCGCTCCAGGATCATCTTGAACAGCTGACCGATGAGGGTATGCTCAAAAAACTGGTCTTCGACGAGTTGAGGGCCGAAGTGGACGCGGTCGTGGTCGCCGTCAACGAGTACCTGGGTCTCCTGGTAAAGGAAAACAACAGAGCGCTCCGGACGGCAGCGGAACATAGATGACACTCCTCGACGATGTCCTCAGACGTGACATCCGTGCCTGCGCCCGCCTGCTGCGCTGGATTGACGACGGCCTTCCCGATGCGCGATCCATTCTCAAGCAACTCTACCGCCACACGGGGAAGGCTTTCATCATCGGCATCACCGGAAACCCCGGGGCCGGCAAGAGCACGCTCACCGACCGCTTGATCGGCAACTTTCGCTCGGCCGGCAAGACCGTGGCCGTTGTGGCAGTCGATCCGTCCAGTCCTTTCTCGGGGGGCGCCATCCTGGGTGATCGGATCCGCATGCAGCAACATGCCACAGACGACGGCGTGTTCATCCGCAGCTTCGCCACCCGGGGCCATCTGGGGGGCTTAACCAGCACGACTGGCGACGTGGTTCACGCCCTCGATGCCATGGGCTGGGACTTGATCCTGGTAGAGACTGTCGGGGTAGGGCAGGACGAGGTCGAGGTCCAACGCCTGGCTCAGACGACCATGGTCGTCATGGCGCCGGGCATGGGAGACGAGATCCAGGCCATCAAGGCGGGCATCCTGGAGATTGCCGATATTTTCGTGGTCAATAAGGCCGACCGTGAAGGCGCGGGGCGCACGGTCAACGAGCTCAAGATGATGCTCAACATGGGTTTCGTGCCCGCCGCGGAATTGCAGCACCACGGACCGGCGGCTGTGGCCGCCGACAGCAAGCAACCCAGGGTTACGCCCGGCGACTGGGTTCCCCTCATTGTCAAGACGATTGCCACAACCGGAGAAGGCCTCGACGAGGTGGTAGTGGCAATCGCTGAGCACCGCAAGGCGTACGAGCGGGCCGCGGCCGACCCTGAATTCGTCCGCTCCAGGCTGCGGCAGGAGTTCATCGACATTTACAGGCGCACCCTTTTCACTCACGGCTGGTCGTACCTGATGCATGAGGACCGCCTGAACCAGGTAATCGATCGCCTGGTCGATCACAGTTCCGACCCTTACAGCCTGGCCGAACAGACAGTAACAGCCCTGGGCCACGGCAAGACTGCGCCGTAACCTCGATTGACAGCCTCTCATATCCAACAGTAGTATGGGAAAGCATGAGGGATTTATTTCAACGGAGGTAATGAGATGAAAAAAATGCATGCACTCTCTGCCGTATTGTTGGTGGCTCTGACCGCGCTCGGCTTCTCCTCTTGCGGGCTCCTCGGCGGAGATATCGGGATCGACATACCCGACCAGACTTTTCCCTTCTCGCTCGATGCCGGCCTGCTCAGGCAGTCTCTGGAACAACAGTTGGAGATAAGCCTGGATGGCCTAACCGAGATACCGGTCGGCTATCCTGTCAATCAGACTTTTCCCTTCGAATTGGATCCGCAGAAGGTCGATTTTTCAGACAATGCAGATCTCAAGAAGTATATCGATGCCGGCAAGGTCAGCGGGGTTACCGTCAAGTACGTCCAGTACACGATCTCCACCAACAGTCTCAACTTCGCCCTGCCGTCTTTGGAAATGTGGCTGGACGGTTACGATGCGACCGGCATCACGGCCTCTTCGCAGAAGGTGGCCGTGAGCGGTTCGATCGCGGCCGGCTGGATGGGTACCGATGAGGTCCAGTTCACGACCGACGGCCGCCAGATCCTGAGCGACTTCCTGATGTCTTTGAAATTCGCCTTCATCGGCAAGACCGACATCACGGTCGACACCAGCGTGACCCGCACGATCCCGACCGGCCAGATAGAGGGGCAGGTGACGGTGGGCATCCGCTTCACGGTTTCCCCCCTTTAGTGCATGACGCCTAAAGCCATCATAGCGGCGATTGTGGTCGTGGTCGCCGGGGTCTTGGGGGTAGCGTTGTTTCTCTCGTCGGGCACGGGTCACACGGTTTTCGTTCCGGACGATGCCGCCCGTCATCGCGAAAAGGGCGAGTTTCTGCTCAACAAGCGGCGCCATACGACCGATCGCCAGAAGAAGGCCGAGCTATTGAGCCAAGCGATCGGCGAGTTCAAAAAGGCCATCGAGTCAAAACCCGACTTTGAAGTCGCCTACAACATGCTGGGCCACTGCTACATGGAGAAGGGCCAGTGGGAATCGTCTTTAGTCAACCTCAACCACGCCATAAAGCTGCGTTCGGATTACCCGGCGGCCCTATACAACCGGGGCCATGTCTACCAGCGCCTGAGCGTGGGCCGGCGCGACCACGAGCTTATCGACCAGGCCATCGCCGACTATAAGGCGGCCTCGGTGTCGGAGCTGGCCGTAGGTATCATCGGCGACATCCACAAGTCACTGGCCGACGCCTACAATCAGAAGGGTGAGACCGACAAGGCCATCGCCGAACTCAAGACCTATTTGAAAAAAGCGCCCCATGCGCAGGACGCGGTCCTGGTGCGCCGCAAGATCCGCGGCCTGACTTTAATGCAAAAGGGCAAGGCCCCGGACCTGGGCGCGCCGATCGAGTAGCCATCAGGGGATGTACTGGAATTCCAGCGTGTATGCCTGGCAGATAGAGTTCGATGTGCTGGCGTAGACACAGACCAGAAAATCGTTGGTATTGCCCGTCTGGCAGCTTCCTCCGGTGCTCGAGCAATTTGACACGAACGAGATGTCCCCGCCGCATACCTGCGTTGAGCAGTTGTTGCGCCACACCTTGAAGGCCAGGTTGCCGGGATCGGGGTTGAGCCTGATACGGAAAGTCCCGCTGCCTGGAGACGCGCGCGAGTAGGTCACCTTGTAACAGTCGTAGTCATCCCGGTAGGATGTGCGGTGCACGATCACACGGTTCAATGTAATCAGGGTATTGGAGGGGCTCACGGTGCCGACACTCGATGACACTGCAGCGCAGGTCTCCACATTGTCGGACGTATCCCCACACTCGCACCCGTCTCCGTCCGAGGCGTTGACGTTCCACCAACTACTGTCGCAGCTGGTTATCAGGCAACTGCCTACGGTGCAGTTCTCGATGGCATGAGCCAGGCTACAGACGGCCCCGCAGCCTCCGCAATTTGACAGGTCGCCGTCCGTGTATGTCTCGCAACCGGCACCGGCGTTGCAATCGTCCCAGCCCGCATCGCAGCTCGTGATCAGGCAACTTCCAGTCGTGCAGCTTTCCTGGGCATGCGGCAGACTACATGACGCGCCACAGTTGCCGCAGTCTGCAAGCGTATTGGTAGGTGTTTCGCAGCCGTCGTCGGGATCTCCG
The DNA here is from genome assembly GCA_035528415.1 of Myxococcota bacterium. Lineage (GTDB taxonomy): Bacteria > Myxococcota > B64-G9 > B64-G9 > B64-G9 > DATKYQ01. Next base: position 33,300 of record DATKYQ010000052.1, read on the forward strand.
TCGCAGTTGCCCCACAAGCTGCTACAGCTTGGATTGCAAGTTCCCGAGCTGCACTGCGTTGTGCCGTGTGCGTTGGTACACTGGTTGGAACAGGCGCCGCAGTTGGAGACATCCGATGCGGTGTTGATCTCGCAACCGTCAAAATCGAGACCGTTGCAGTTATCATATCCCGAGTTGCAAGCAGTTATCAGGCAGCTTCCGGTCACACAGCTCTCGGCGGCGTTCGTCAGGTTGCATCCCTGGCCACAAGAGCCGCAGTCGCCAAGAGTGTTTATCGGCGTCTCGCAACCGTTATCGGGATCGAGGTCGCAGCTCGCCCAGAGAGGATCGCAGCTCGGGAAACAAGTACCTGACAGGCACTGGGTCGTCCCGTGAGCATTGCTGCACACGTTCCCGCATGAACCGCAGTTGCTGGTGTCCGAGTCGATATGCACTTCGCAGCCGTTCGAAGGGTTCGAATCGCAATCGTCGTACCCCGAACTGCAGCTGGTTATCAGGCAACTCCCGGTCGAGCAACTCTCGCCGGCGTCGGGAAGACTGCAGCCCTGACCACACGTTCCACAGTTGGTCAGCGTGTTGATGGGCGTCTCGCAGCCATCATCCGGGTCGCCGTCGCAGTTGCCCCACAGCGCGGCGCAGGACGGATTGCAACTTCCGGAGGAACACTGGGTTGTGCCATGCGCGTTGGTGCAGGTATTGCCGCAACTGCCGCAGTTGTTGACGTCAGCCGCCGTGTTGGTCTCGCAGCCGGCCGCGGCCGTACAGTCGGAGTAGCCGCTGTCACAGCCGGCTACCAGGCAGCTTCCCGAGGCGCATGTTTCACTGGCGTGCGGCAGGCTGCAACTTGAGTTGCATGAGCCGCAGTCCGACAACGTATTGACAGGGGTCTCGCAGCCGTTGTCCGGGTTGCCGTCGCAATCGTCCCATAGGCCTCCGCAAACCGGTACGCAAACGCCGGATACGCATTGCGTCGTTCCATGGGCGTTGCTGCACACGTGCCCGCAGGAGCCGCAGTTATTCACGTCGTTGCCGGTGTCGATCTCGCAGCCGTCCGCGTCCGTGAAATCGCAGTCTGCGAATCCCGAGTTGCAGCTCGAGATCAGGCAGCTTCCGGTTGTGCAGCTTTCGCCGGCGTTCGGCAGATCGCATGCCAGGCCGCAAGCCAAACAATCTGTAAGAGTATTTACCGGCGTCTCGCATCCGTTGTCTGGGTCACTGTCGCAATCGTCCCATAGTCCCACACAGGCCGGGCTGCAGTTGCCCGACTGGCACTGGGTGCTTCCATGGGCGTTGGTGCAGACGTTGCCGCAGCTTCCGCAATTGTCGACGTCGACGTCGGTGTGTGTCTCGCAACCGGGAGCGGCCGTGCAATCTGAATAGCCCGGCTCGCAGCCCGATATCTCGCAGGTACCCGTCACGCAGGTTTCGTTGCTTCCCGGAAGATCGCAGACGACTCCACAATTGCCGCAATCCGTAAGCGTGTTCAAAGGTTCTTCGCAGCCGTTATCGGGGTCGCCGTCACAGTCGCCCCACAGTACGGCGCAGGCCGGGGAGCATGTCCCGCCCGAGCACAACGTCGTGCCGTGGGCGTTGGAGCAGATGTTGCCGCAAGTTCCGCAGTTAGCGGTGTCCACGGCGGTGTGTACCTCGCAGCCGTCAGCGGGCGCCGAATTGCAGTCCGTGTAGCCGGAATCGCAGTTGGATATCAGGCAGCTCCCGGTCGAACAGCTTTCGCTGGCGTTGGGCAAACTGCAGGCCTGTCCGCAGCTGCCGCAGTTGGTTAAAGTGTCGAGTTGGGTCTCGCAGCCGTTGTCGGGGTTGGAATCGCAGTCGTCCCACAGGCTATCGCAGACCGGAGCACAGGTACCCGCCGAGCACTGAGTGGTGCCGTGCGCATTCGAGCATACCCTTCCGCAGGCACCGCAGTTGTTGATATCGACGGCGGTGTGCATCTCGCATCCGTCGCCGGCGACCGAGTTGCAATCGGTATAGCCGGCGGCGCAACTCGATATCACACAACTGCCCGTCGAGCAGCTCTCGGCGGCGTTTGGCAGGCTGCAAGCCAGGCCGCAACCTCCGCAATCGGTCAACGTGTCGAGTGGACGCTCACAGCCGTTGTCCAGGTTCGAATCGCAGTCGCCCCACAGGCTTGAGCAACTCGGCGAACAGACTCCTGACTGGCACTGCGTCGTTCCATGAGCGTTGGTACAGGTGTTGCCGCATGAACCGCAGTTGTCAATATCGGCGCTTGTATGCACCTCGCAGCCGTCCGAGTCGAGCGTGTTACAGTCAGTGTAACCGCTGTTACAACTCGTAATCGAGCAACTGCCCGAAGAACAGCTTTCACTGGCGTTGGCCAGGTCGCAAGTCTGGCCGCATGTTCCGCAGTTAGCCAGCGTGTCGAGCGCTGTTTCGCAACCATCGTCCGGATCGAAGTCGCAGTTGCCCCACAGCACCTGGCAGGTTGGATCGCAACCACCGGCGACACACTGTGTCGTACCATGCGCGTTTGTGCAGCCGTTGCTGCACGAGCCGCAGTTATTGACGTCTGAATCCGTATGTATCTCGCAGCCGTCCGGGTCGTTCATGTTGCAATCGGCATAACCCGTGTTGCACGAGCTGATTTCACAGAACCCCGTGGCACATGTTTGACTGGCGTTGGGCAGGCTGCAGCCGATGCCGCAGGTTCCGCAGTTGGCTAAAGTGTCCAGGGGCGTCTCGCAACCATCATCGGGGTCGGAGTCGCAGTCGCCCCACAGGCCGGTACAGTTTGGATCGCATGCGCCGCCAGAGCACTGAGTGCTTCCATGGGCATTGGTGCAATGATTCGAGCACGAGCCGCAGTTGTCGACATCTCCTGCAGTATAGGTTTCGCAGCCTGGCTGCGAGTTGCAGTCCGAGTACCCGCTGTCGCAGCCGGTAACCACGCAACTGCCGCCCGAGCAGCTCTCGCTGGCGTTGGGCAGATCGCACGGGGTGGCGCATGTTTTACAGTCTGTCAGCGTGTTCAGCGCCGTCTCGCAACCGTTGTCTGTGTTCGAGTCGCAATCACCCCACAGTTCCGCGCAGGTCGGCACGCAGTTGCCGAAAAGACACTGGGTGCCGCCGTGATCGTTGGTGCACTGCTTGCCGCACGTACCGCAGTTGGCGGTGTCACCGCTGATGTTTATTTCGCACCCATCGGGAGTACTCGTGTTGCAGTTCGCGTAGTCCGACTCGCAGCTCAATATCTCGCAGTTGCCAACCTGGCATTGATTGACCGCGTGCGCCAGGTTGCAGATGTTGCCACAGGTGCCGCAGTTTTGCTCGTCGCCCTGCATGTCCACGCACGAGTTTCCGCAGCAGGACAGTGGCAGCGAGCAGTCGGGACCGACGCCGCCGCAATTGCAGTTTCCCATGTTGCACAACTCGTACGCGTCGCAGATATTGTCGCAGTCGCCGCAATGCAATGCCGAGGAAAGTGGATCGAAGCAGGCTCCCGAGCAACAGATCTCGTCCTGGGTGCAGTCCGGTCCGGTGCCGGAGCAGCTACAGGACCCGTTTATGCACTGTTCGCCCTGCTGGCAGACGGTGTTGCACCCACCGCAGTGGTTGTCGTCGCTCTGTATGTCGATGCACTCGATACCACAGCAGGTCTCGCTCGCCGTACAGTTCGGGCCGACCGAGCCGCAGTGGCACTCACCGCTTACACAAACCTCATCCAGGTCACACAAGTTGCCGCAACCGCCGCAATTCAGTTCGTCGGTGTTGGTGTTCACCTCGCAGCCGTTGTCGGGGTTTAGATCGCAATCGACAAAGTTGCCACTGCAGTCGCCCTGGACGCAGCTTCCGTCCACGCATAGCGCCGGAGCGTTGTCGAAATAGCAAATAATGCCGCAGCCGTTGCAGTTGTCGGGATCGTTCATGATGTCTATCTCGCAGCCGTTGAAATCCATGAGATCACAGTTTTCGAATCCCGCCAGGCACGACGAAACCACACAGTTGTAGTTCGAGCAGGCGGGCACCGCATTGAACAAATCGCAGACGTTGCCGCAGGCTCCGCAGTTGGATACATCCGATTCCAGCGTGAAGTCTTCGTCGATGAATGAATCGCAGTCATTGTCGATGTTGTCGCAGGCCTCGACACCGTTGTTGCTGGTCATGCAGGCATACTCGCAGCCATCTGCCGGATCGGCGTTAATGTCCCAATATCCGCTGTCGCAAGAGCCCAGGGCACAACTTCCGCCGTTGCAGACTCCAGTGGCATGATTGTAGACGCACCCGACATTGCACAATCCGCAGTTGTCGGGATCGTTGTCCAGATCGAAGTCTTCGTCGATCTCGGCGTCGCAGTCGTTGTCAATGTAGTCGCAGGCTTCCGTGGCCCCGTTCGTCTGCACGCAGGCATATTCGCAACCGTTTAGAGGATCGCCGTCAATGTCCCAGAAGCCGCTCGGGCAACCGATGGCGTTGCCCAGCACGGTGAGCATCAGCGAGGGACTGTCGAGATCGGAGCTGTCGATCTTGAGAGCGGCGGAATCGGCCCCTTCAGCCGGGGGCGCGTACTGCAGCAGAAAGGAGAGCGGCTGGCCGGAGTTCTGCACCGTGGCCGGAAGCTGCGGCAGGTTTATCAGGCTGAAATCGGAAGACGAGGGGATCAACTCGATGTTGGTCACTTCCAGCGGGCCCATGCCGGCGGCGTAGATTTCAATGGTCTTCTGGCTAACCGTACCGCGGTAAACCTGCCCGAAATCGATCGGCGCGGGCGGCCAAACGAAAATATCGGGATCAATCGACTGGCCGCTCAAGGGCAGGCTGACCTGTGGATTGGCAGGGTCATTGCTGGCGAAGACCAGGTTGGCCTGGTGCGACCCGGTGGTCAGGGGAGCGAAGGTGACCTGCATTGAAGCCTCCTCGCCGGCGCCCAGGTTTGGCAACCCCGCCGGCAAGAAGGAAAACGAGTTGATACCGCTAATCTGGATATTGCTGACTGTAAGGAAGCGCGCGCCTGCGTTTCTGACGATTAGCGGCAGGGTGAGCATGCCGTTGACGTGCAACTGGCCGAAATCCAGCGCCGCGGGCTGAAACTCGATAGCGGGCGGGATGTATCCCGTGGCCCTCACCGCCACCTGGCGTGGCGATGGATTGATATCCGGGCTGTCGATCAACAAGGTCGTCTCGTCCAGGCCATTGTCTTGCGGCGTGTACTCGATGGTTATCTTGCGTTCCTCGCTGGGCATAAGCAACTGGGGATTTGAGGCGTCGAGATTCGCCAGATCAAACCCGTCGACCGGATCGGAGGAAAGGACGAATTCCGCGGAGCCCGCCTGAAGTGATATCCCGGTAACCGACAGCGGCGCACCGCCGTCGTTGCGCAGGCCGACTTCCGTCGAGACTGCAACCGACACGGGAGTCTCGCCCATGTCCACGGGCGACGGATCAACCGTCAGGTTCGGCTCGACACCGCGCCCATCGACCGGGACCTCGATCTGTGGGTTGTTCTCGTCATTGGAGACGATCACCACACGGTCCAGGGCGTCTCCCACCGCGACCGGATGGAACCCAACGCTGATATCGACGACATCTCCACGGTTGAGGTAGTAGGGGAACTCCGGCAAGTTCGCCAGTTCATAATTGTCATTCACCAGGCTGGCAAGTTGGATGCCCTGCAGGACGATCACGGCGTTGCCGCTGCCCTGGTTGGAAATGCTCAACCCCAGGCTGCCGGTGTCTCCGAGCACGACGTCGCCGAAAGACAACGTATCGGGAACGACCGCGATCTTCGCCGTGCCCTTGAATTCGCTGACCAGTTGAATGGGCACCCGGGCCTCGTCGGGATCGTTGCTGATAATGCTCAGCACTCCCAGGTCGCTGAGGCCGTCCGAGGCGCGGTAAAGAACATCGAACCCGGTCTCTTCCCCGGGAGCCACCACGATCGGCAGGCTGTCGAGGACGGCCTGGTCGACGAAGAAATCGTCCACCGTTCCGAGTTCCCGAACCAGGTCGATAATGCGCAAATCAGCCGTGCCGTCATTGCGCAAGCGAACGCCCTGCGAAGTAGTCTGACCGACCATGACGGATCCGAAGTTGAGAGCGTAGGCCGGGGGATCTCCGCTGAGGAGAGGCGCCAGGATTTCGATGTCCGGCGCATCGGAGGCATCGCCGCCGTCCGTCCCGCCGTCGGTCTGCTCCAGGCAATGATTGCTCAGGCAAATCCACCCGGAAGGGCAATCGGCATCGCCAACGCAGAAAATATCCTCGTCGCCGCCCGGAGTCTGGCAGACGCCCTCGGCACAGACCTGGCCGACCGGACAGTCGCCGTCCTCCGCACAGGTCACCGAACTGTCGCCCGGGCCGATGGTGCTGCTACCGCAAGAGCCCAGCAAGAACCCGCTTGCAAGCAGCATCAATAAATAAAACAATCCCGTACGCTTAATCATCATGACGACCTCCAGCACCAATAGGAGTGCGAGTCTAATCAGATATTAGCACAAGATCATCTTTCTCGACAATCCACTGCGTGCTTTAGTAATGTTGTTGTCTGTCAACCCTGAAGCAGGAGAGATAAATGTCGAAGTTGTTGTGGAAGCCTTCGGACGAGCGCGTCAGAAACACCAACATGTACAATTTCATGAACAAGGTGAAGCGGCTGTACGGCAAGGACTTTTCCGATTACGGCCAGTTGTACCGCTGGTCTGTCGAGAACATCGCCGATTTCTGGGCTGGCATCTGGGATTTCGTTCAGATCAAAGCTTCCCGATCTTACGATAGCGTGGTTGACGACCTGAACAAATTTCCCGGCGCCGACTGGTTTCCCGGGGCTCGGCTCAACTTCGCCGAGAACCTGCTTCGCTTTCGCGACGATCGTGTGGCTGTAATCTTCAGGGGAGAGGGCCTGGCATCCGAAAGGCTCACTTACAATCAACTCTACGACGAGGTGGCGCGCCTGGCCGTCTCGCTGCGGGAGATGGGTGTACGGCAAGGCGATCGCGTTGCCGGGTTCATTCCCAACATGCCCCAGGCCATCGTCGCCATGCTGGCCACCGCCAGCATCGGGGCCATCTGGTCATCCTGCTCGCCCGATTTCGGCATCAAGGGGGTTCTCGATCGCTTCGGACAGATCCAGCCCAAGGTGCTCTTCACCGCGGACGGCTATCGTTTCAAGGGCAAGCAGTTCGACTCGCTCTCGCGCGTGGCCCAAATCATCAAGGATCTGCCGTCGATCGAAAAGGTGGTCGTTGTCGGTTATCTCACGGACCGGCCGAAAATTGAACTGCCCAACGGCGTCCATTATGAAGACTTCAAATCCAAGGCTGCGCACCCCGAGCTCGAATTCGAACAGCTCCCGTTTTTGCACCCGCTGTACATCATGTTCACCTCGGGAACGACGGGCCTGCCGAAGTGTATGGTGCAGGGTGCCGGCGGCGTGCTGATCAACCATTTGAAAGAACTCGTGCTGCATTGTGATCTGAAAAAAGACGAGGCGATTTTCTACTTCACCACCTGCGGCTGGATGATGTGGAACTGGTTGGTATCGTCGCTGGCCTTGGGCGGCAGAGTGGTTCTCTACGAGGGCAACCCCTTTCATCCCGATCCGCAGACACTCTGGCAAATGGCCGCTGACGAGAAGATATCCATCTTCGGAACCAGCGCCGGCTATCTCTCGGCGCTGCAAGCCACGGGCGTAAAACCCAAAGAGTCTTTCGACTTGTCGGCGCTCAAAGCGGTTCTCTCGACCGGTTCGCCGCTCTCGGCAGAGAGCTTCGAGTACGTCTACCGGGACATCAAGGCGGATATCCAGCTGGCGTCTATTTCCGGCGGTTCGGACATCAACGGGTGCTTCGTCGGCGGTAATCCGATCGGCCCGGTCTACTCCGGCGAGATCCAGTGCCGCGGCCTGGGCATGAAGGTCGATGCCTTTGATGAGAATGGAAAGCCCGTCGTCGGCCGGGATGGCGAGTTGGTCTGCCTGGCCCCGTCGCCGTCGATGCCGATCCACTTCTGGAACGACCCGGATGGACAGAAATACCTTGACGCATATTTCCGGCGCTACCCGGGGGTTTGGCTGCACGGCGACTTCATATCCATCAACGAGCGCGGCGGCGTGGTGATCCACGGTCGTTCGGACGCCACGCTCAACCCCGGCGGCGTGCGTATCGGAACCGCCGAAATCTACCGGCAGATGGAAAACCTGGATGAGATCGATGACAGTCTGGTAATCGGGCAAGAGTGGAAGAATGATGTCAGGGTGATCCTGTTCGTCAAGCTGGCCGCGGGAGTCGAGCCGAGCGATGAGTTGGAGAAGAAGATCAGAAAGACTCTTAGGGAAAACGCCTCCCCGCGGCACGTACCGGCCAAGATCATTCCCGTGCCGGACATCCCTTACACGCTCAACATGAAAAAGGTGGAATTGGCCGTCAAGAAGATCATCGAAGGCAAGGCCGTCCTCAACCGTGACGCCCTGCGCAATCCGGAAATCCTCGACCATTTTGCAAAGATCGACGAACTAAACCGAGACTGACGCCAACTTCTTGTCCTCGAAGAAGAATTCATCTAAGATGAAGCCGTGCGTGGCAACAAGCGCAAAAAGACTCGGGTCCCATTCGAGGTCAAGATAGAGTACCGCACCGTGGGCAGCTTTCTGTCTGATTGGTCCGCTAACATCTCGCAGGGCGGACTTTTCATCCAGACTTCCAATCCGCTCAATGAAGGAACCTCAGTGCGTATGATCTTCTCGTTGCCGGGAATCCCCTTGCTCTTCGATCTGAACGGAAAAGTCAGGTGGACCCAGGACGGCTACGAGGCAGGGCAAGAACCGGGAATGGGAATCGAGTTCGTACATATCGACGACCGCATTCGCAGTCGCATCGAGGGCTATATCAAGCGTCTCGACGAAGAGATACCCCACTCGCTGGGTGGCCGGAAAAAATCTGGAGACAAAAATAATATTTCTTTTTCCGGCTCGGCACCGGGGAGGGAAGACATCACTCAGCCGAACGTCAAGATAATCGAAATCGACAAGAAATCGCGATAGCCTGCCAGGATACAAAATGTCTGCCAGCCAAGCGATCAAGACTTTTCATATCAGGACCTTCGGCTGCCAGATGAACGAGCACGACTCACGCCGCATGGCCCAGCTGCTAGAGGGGCTGGGAATGAGGCCGGCTCGCTCCGAGCGGGACGCCGACCTGGTGATCATCAATTCGTGCAGCGTGCGGGCCAAGCCGGAAAATAAGGCGTTGAGCGAAGCGGGAAGGTATCGCCGCGGTCACGACAAGCGGAGTGTTAAAGTGATCCTGGCCGGATGCGTCGCCCAGCAAGGCGGTGCCAGGCTGATCGAGAAGGCGCCCTATATCGATGTGGTGCTAGGGCCGGACGCCATTGGTCACCTGCCGGATATTTTAAAACAGCTGCTGGATCAAGACGGCCCCATCGTCGATGTCACACAGCACGACGAAGACAATCCTTGTTTCATCCCGTTGGCTCCCGCGGCCTGTGTGGGCATCAGCGCTCTCGTCACCATCATGAAGGGTTGCAACAACTTCTGTTCCTATTGCATCGTGCCGCACGTGCGCGGCCGGGAGGTAAGCCGTCCCCGGGACGAGATCTTATCAGAGATTGAGATCCTGGCTCGCTCAGGCTGTCGCGAAGTGACTCTACTGGGGCAAAACGTGAACTCGTATCGTGATGCATCCGGCCTGGGCTTTCCGGAGTTGCTTCATGAAATTGACGAACAGGGCGCTGTCGAGCGCATACGTTTCACCACCAGCCATCCGAAAGATCTCTCCGACGAGCTGATATCCGCGGTTGCAGGGCTAAAACGAGTATGCGAGCACGTTCACCTTGCTCTCCAGTCCGGCTCGGCAAACGTATTGCAACGCATGAACCGCGGGTACAGCCCCGAGAATTTCGTGGAGTTGGCCGCCAAGCTGCGCCGGGCGGTCCCGGAAATAAGCATCACCACCGACCTCATCGTCGGCTTTCCGGGCGAGTGCGATGTAGATTTCGAAGACACGCTGGAGGTCGTCCGCCGGGTGGCTTTCGACCAGGCTTTTTCCTTCAAGTACTCGCCGCGCCCGAAGACAGCGGCGGCCGGCATGGCCGATGATGTGTCCGAGCGGGTCAAGGCGCTCAGGCTCAAGACCCTGCAGACTTTGCTTTCGGAGATCGAGGAGAAAAGCCTGAGACGTCTCGATGGAAGAACGCTGGAGGTGCTCATAAGCGGCCCCAGCAAGCGTGATGCACAAATCTCAAGCGGCAGAACCCGTTGCAACCGGGTGGTCAACTTCGAGGCTGGAAAGCACAGCCAGGCTGGATCACTCGTAGACGTTCTGATCCTGCAGGCCCGCAGCCATACCCTCTGGGCACGTGTTCCAGCGACGCCCCGGTAAGCCCTTTGCAACTGCGGGGTTGACAAGGGGGCCAGGGGAGCGGATAGACTCTGTGTCGGAGGGCATGATGCCAGGGAACGGTTCAGCGAATGGTGAGGCTTCGGACAACATACCGATGAAGGTCGCCGGTATCACACTGGATTCCAGCAACAACATGCCGATAATCATCCTCAAGGGAGTTGACAACGAGGTCGCGATTCCCATCTGGATCGGCCTGATCGAGGCCAGCGCCATCGCCACAGAACTCGAGGGCATCAAGCTCGCCAGGCCGATGACGCATGATCTACTGAAGAACGTCCTCGAAAGCCTCGGGGGCAGCTTGCAAAAAATCGAGATCTGCGATCTCAAGGACAACACTTTCTACGCCATGCTGTATGTAAAAAGGGAAGGGGCGGACATCCAGATCGACTCGCGACCGTCGGACGCCATTGCCCTGGCTCTCAGGACCGGCTCGGAGATCCTGGTAGCCAAGAAGGTTATCGAGAAGTCCCAGCGAGTTGACCTGGCGGTGCTCAAAAAGGTCCTAAAGACCTCCGGGACCGGCGATGAACTTAGTGACAAGGACAAGTGGGAGGAGATTCTGGAAAATCTCAACCCAGAGGACTTTGGCAAGTACAAGATGTAAATCGATCCGAAGTAGCTCTATGTGGCCCGCGCGCGCCCCGTGCGGGCCTTTTTCTTTTTACTGCACGAGGTTGCAAGCTGCCCCGGGCAAGCCCTGGCCGGGCTTATGTGGCCCGGAAAACGTGTCTGCCAGGGTCTTGCCAGCGTCAAATGTTTGCCAGGATGTTGCCAGACTTCGGCAAGTACTCCCCCTCTCGGCTCCGATCTTGAAATAGTGCCGTGGATGTGACATGCTTGTTCATGGGCTAGGTTGCCGGGTAGCTCCCGGCACCGAACACCGGCTTCCCTGGCCGGTCGCCCCGCTTATTTCAGGGCCGTTGAGGGAACGGACATGCCGAAGCAATACCGAAAACCTGAAATCATCCTGTCTTGGCCCATGGACCCGCGCAACCAGGCGCTCTATGGGTGCGCCCGGGGTTGGATCAATGTCCTGGGCGAGAACAACGAAACACCGCCGGCCGATTGCATGATGCCGCACGACGGCCCCAGGGTGGGCGCCTGGCCACGGGTGCCGTTCTGGGATCGAGTTGCTGACTTCGGCGCGTGGAAGACGGGTGTTGCCGATGCCGTGGATCGAGAGATGTATGATGAGCATGGGATCGACCTGCGGGCTGAGACTGTCGCGCGCCTGACGTTCGATGCCGCTGTCGCCGAGGGATGGCTGACGCGGCGACAATGCAGGGAGGCCTTGCAAAAACGGCGACCCTGGGAGTACCTGCGCGACAATATGGGGCCGCGCATTTTCAACGCGGTTGCGGATGGTATCGAGCACACGATCGAAGGTACGTGCGAGAAGGTCGGCATGTCTGTTGCTGAGTACGAACGTCTACGCGCCGACGCGCTCGCCCGCGAGATGAACCCGCGTACCTCGAAAACACTGGCTTCACCTGCAAGAGCAGGGGCGACGGATGCCGACCTTATTGTTGCCATGCACTACGTCAATGAATGCTTCGCCGGAGATGTGACGGGCCGCCCCTATGGGCAAGTTGATGTTGAACGTCTCAAGGGCAGATGGCCGGGTATTGAATCGAGCTTCTGGCAATCGCCGACCGCCAGCGCAGAACCGAGCGACTACACGATCACGATGGCAAGGCGCCCCGGGCGCCGATTCGTAACGCCGGGGCAGGTCCTTTGGCTAACGTGGTTGGTCAAGCTGTCGCGGATTCGGTGTACCAATAAGGGCCGGGAGTTTGCAGCCGCATGTAGAAAGATCGGTCTACCCGAAGACAAAACTGTGCGCCGGGCATGGAAGATGATTGCAGAACAAGTAAACAAGCTGTAGTCCCGCGCCTCCACGCAAACCCGAAAAATAAATCCATCCTGCCCGTTTGTGGGGAAGTGTCAGATGTCAACCGCGCCGGTAAGATGGCGGCATGAACGACGGGAAAAAAATCCGGTTGGCAA
>DATKYQ010000053.1:0-75308 GCA_035528415.1 Myxococcota bacterium
TTCTTGAGGGGCAGCTGCCCCTCAAGAACGACTGTAAGAACATGTAGTCTTTGTAGCTCCCTGTCGGTCATAGCTAGTCGTCCCATATAGGACATTTTCGCAGGGCAGTTGCGTAGGACATAATCCCTGGGCTATCACAAAATGAATTATAGATCTTGACAGGCAGGGGATTTTCCCCAATAATAACCCACTTTTTTGTGCGTTGTGCATGGGAAAGATGTGAGTTCGCAATACCTTTAAGGGAGGTGGTCTGTTTATGCCGGGCGTGAAGGTTCGTGATGGTGAGTCTTTCGAGAGCGCGATGAAGCGCTTCAAAAAACAGTGTGAGAAGGCAGGAATCCTTTCAGAAATCCGCAAGCGAGAGCACTACGAGAAACCCAGCGTGAGGAAGAAGAAAAAATCGCTGGCCGCCAAGAAGAGGGCGCTGAAGAAGGTCCGCAAGGGCGGATGAGCACGTGAAACCTGGTGAGGTGGCCCGGCTTTTTGGGTGTGGTCGGGTGACCCCACGCAGGATGCCGGTGGCGCGAGTGTTTGGCTGCGCGCGATCGCCGGCACCGAGGCGGGTTTAACAGCTTGAACCGCGCGCGGGCAGTGTTGTCCGGATTACCGCGGGTAAGGGCCAGGAGAACGGGTTGACTCCAGCCTCTCGAGATGAAGCACTAGAGAACATTCGGCAGCGGGTCGACATCGTTGAGATGGTCGGTCGCTACGTGAAGTTGAAAAAGACCGGCAGCAACTTCGTCGGACTGTGTCCGTTTCACTCCGAGAAGACGCCGTCGTTCACCGTCAGTCCACGCAAAGGTTTTTTCCATTGCTTCGGTTGCAAGGCCTCCGGCGACGTCTTTACGTTCATGATGAAAATGGAAGGTAAGACTTTTCCAGAGGTCATAGAAGACCTGGCCGCCCGGACCGGCGTGGAATTGCCCCGGCGCAAGCCGGCGGACACCCGCTCCCGCGAGATCAAGACGCGCCTGCACACTCTCAATGAGGAGGCCGCTGCGTTTTTTGAGAGCACCCTCTGGGAGCACGGGCAGGCGGGGCGGGAGTATCTGGAAAAACGTGGCCTGCCGGAGACTGTGGCCAGGCGCTTCAGGCTCGGCTACGCGCGTGACGACTGGCAGGGCTTGACCGCCCATCTCGAGAAAAAGGGCATCTCCCTCGATGATGCCGTCATGGTCGGCCTGGTGGCGCAGGGCAAGCAGGGGCCCTACGACGTTTTTCGCGATCGCCTGGTTTTTACCATCCAGGATCTTTCCGGCAAGGTCGCCGGATTCGGGGCCCGCCAGCTTTCCGAACAGGAGGAAGGACCGAAGTACATCAATTCCCGTCAGAGCCCTGTGTACGACAAGAGCGAAATGTTCTACGGGTTGGCCCAGGCGCGGGCGGAGATTCAACGGGCTTCCGACGTGGTCCTGGTCGAGGGCTACTTCGATCTACTCAGCCTGGTTGCTGCGGGCTTTACGAATGTGGTCGCCACTTGTGGTACCGCCCTGACCGAGAGACACGTCCAGATCCTGAGGCGTTTCACCGGCAAGGTGATCACGGTTTTCGACGCCGACGCGGCCGGAATGTCCGCCTCCGCCCGTTCGGCCGCGACGTTGCTGACACTGGACTTGGCGCCCTTCATGGTAAAGTTGCCAAACTCTGAAGATCCCGATTCATTCGTGCGCCGGCAGGGGCGAGACGCTTTTTCCGCACTGCTCTCGCAGGCGCGGCCGTCTTTGGAGGTTCTCGCCGAGAGCTATTTGTCCGGGTCCGAAGGTGACGTCGAGTCCAGGACCGCGGCTCTGAAAAAAGTGGTACCCCTGTTGGCAGCCTGCCGGGACGACCTGCGCCGGGGCAATTATATGCACTGGGTTGCCGAGCGCTTCGTTGTGGAAGAAGAGGATTTGCGTCGCACGCTTGCCGCCATGCAGCGCGGCACAGCGAAACGGGGTCTGCATGACGCCGTCCTGCCAAGACCAAAGGATGAAGCATCGGCGACGGCCGCCCCCGAAGAGGAAATACTGGCGACCTTGCTGCTGCTGTTTCCTCGCCTTGGCGAGCGTTTTATGGAAAGCGGCATCCAGGAAAGATTCGAATCCGCGCCGCTTCGCGATCTGACAGACAAGATCGTCGCGGCTGGTTCTTTCGATTCGCCGGCGCCGTATCTGGCCGCGATTGACGATCCCGATTTACGCAGCCGTCTGAGCGAGCGTCTGCTGGATGTTGACGCCTTTCCCGAGGATCGGGCGGAGAGCGAGATGCTGCGTTATATTACGAGCTTGCGTCGCCGGCGCATCAAGGCTCGACTGTGCCGGATGACGGCGCTAATCGACCAGGCCATGCGCGCCGGGCGGCAGGCCGAGAAGCAAGAACTTATGAAGGACAAGATGCGTCTGGATCGAGAGTTGGTCTCGCTGGAAGAATACAGGGGAAGGTCTGCATGAGCACGGGAAGCTTGCTGCGCGGGCGCAGTGTGAAAGCAGGGCTCAAAGAGTCCGTCATCGGCGGTCTATTGTCAGGTCTGCGAAAAAGACTGTTCAGAGAGGATGACATGGGAAGCAAAATGGACCCTAAAAAAACAACCCAGGACACGGTGGCAAAAAAGGGCAGTACAAAACCCCGGGCCGCAAAGCCTAGTATATCGTCAAAACCAGTCGGGTCGGCGGCCGGGCGATTGCAGCGCAGGAAAATGAACAAGCCCGGGATGACCACGCGCAAGGTCAATATCGGAAAGGGGTCGGCCAAGATCCTGGACGGAGCGGCCGGCAAGAAGACGGCTGCCGGCCCGGGAACGATCGGATCCCGGAATCGTGTCCCGGGCACACCGAAGTCCAAGGCTCCACGTTCCTACTCGAAGCCGTTCATACGTGTTCACGATCAGCAACTTGCCGAGAGTGCCGAGAACGTGTTGCCCGACGCAGCCTTTACCGAGGCGCAGGACAGAAAAGACATTCACCAACTCTTGTTGAAGGGCAAAGACAAAGGGTTCGTTACCTTCGAGGAGGTTAACGAGAGCCTGCCCGACGACATCGTGTCGTCGGAACATCTTGATGAACTGGTGACGTTTCTTGGCGATGCCGAGATCGACGTCGTCGAGAACTCGAGTGACGCACGCAAGCTGAAGAAACACATAAGCGCGGGAGCCGCCGCCAAGGCTAGCTATCGGGCAGAGCCGGTCGGTGCGAAGACCAGCGATCCTGTTCGCATGTACCTGCGGAAAATGGGTTCCGTCTCGCTGCTTACCCGCGAGGGCGAGGTGGAGATCGCCAAGCGAATCGAAGAAGGCGAGAAGGAAGTGATGCGGGTAGTGATCGAATCGCCTCTTGCCATGCGTGAGATTCAGAGCCTTGCCGAACGACTGCGCAAGGCCAAGATCAGGGTGCGCGACGTGATGCGCGACTTCGATGACGACATGGGCGAATCGGACGAGGAGAAGGCCACGGCGCAGGTCGTACATCTAATAGACAGGATTCGCAGGCTGCAGACCGAAAACGAGAGGCTGGAGAGTTTCCTGAAGGCGAAACGGCGCCCTGCTGAAAAGAAGCGCAAAGAAGTCCGCGCCACGATTATCCAGAACCGCGAGAAGATGCTTACGACCTTGGAGGAAATCAGGCTCGTCAGGCACCAGATGGACAACATAGTCTCAAAGTTCAAGCAATTGATTCGACAGGTAGATCAAACACAGGAGAACATAGCGGCCTGCGAACGGCGCACGGGAATGTTGCTGAAGGATCTGCGCGCGACCATTCGCGACGTGCTTTCCTCCAGGGAGAGGGAGATACGCATCTGTCGCAAACTGGGTATTCGCAGGGAAGAGTTCCAGGAGATGGATCGCCTGATTCGCTCGACAGGGCGCAGGTGTCAGCGCGTGGAGCAGGAAGCCGGTATGTCCGTCGATTCGTTGCGCCGCACATATCATGCCATCATCAATGGAGAAAAAAAGGCCGAATGCGCTAAGAGTGAACTGGTCGAGGCCAACCTCAGGCTGGTCGTTTCGATCGCCAAGAAGTACACCAATCGCGGCCTGCAGTTTCTCGATCTCATCCAGGAGGGCAACATCGGTCTGATGAAGGCCGTGGACAAGTTCGAGTACAGGCGGGGCTATAAATTTTCCACTTATGCCACCTGGTGGATTCGCCAAGCGATAACCCGCGCCATCGCCGACCAGGCCAGGACCATTCGCATCCCGGTACACATGATTGAAACCATCAACAAGCTCATTCGCACATCGCGTTACCTGGTTCAGGAAATCGGGCGGGAGCCCACTCCCGAGGAGATTGCCCTGAAGATGGAACTGCCCATAGAAAAGGTGCGCAAGGTACTCAAGATAGCCAAGGAGCCGATTTCTTTAGAGACTCCTATCGGTGAGGAAGAAGACAGCCATCTTGGCGATTTCATCGAGGACAAGGCCGTAACCTCTCCATCCGAGGCGGTCATGAACTTAAGCCTCTCCGAACAAACCCGTAAGGTGCTGGCGACGCTTTCACCGCGTGAAGAAAAAGTGTTGCGAATGCGTTTCGGGATTGGCGAGAAATCGGATCATACGCTCGAAGAGGTGGGACAAGATTTCGAGGTAACCCGCGAGCGTATCAGGCAGATTGAGGCTAAGGCCCTGAGAAAGCTCAGGCATCCGTCTCGCTCCAAACGCCTGAAGTCTTTCGTCGATGAAGACTAGGGCGCCGATCCCGGTGCTTGACTCGCTGTCGGGGATGCGCGATATACCATTTGTCAGGGGCCCATGGCTCAGCGGCTAGAGCTGCCGGCTCATAACCGGTCGGTCCCAGGTTCGAATCCTGGTGGGCCCATTTTTTTCGTTGACAGTCAGTGTTCGAGCGGGTAGCTTCTCGATGTGTTGAGAATGGGAGCAGCGAGGAAAGCACCGTTTTTGGTGATGCTAAAAAAGGGGCGACGGATGGGACATCGCCCCATAGAGTGCCAGCTAGCGCGTCCGGAGAATTCCGGGCGCGTTTTTCTTTCGGGGGAACCCAAACAGGCGGCGGCTTGGCAATGGAGGCTCGTGAGGTGACACCCCTACAGACCCTGAAGGCTTTAGTCGACTTACAGGAAATCGACGCACGAATATACGAGTTGGAGAAGGATCGAGAGCAGATACCTGCTCGCCTAAAGGAGATCGAGGAGATCCTGAATGCGAAGAAATCCGAATTGAGCGTCGAGCTCAACCAGCTCGACGAGGCCGAAATGGCCAGGCGACTTGCCGAAGGCGACCTGAAAGTCGAGAAAGAAAAGATCAAGAAATGGGAGGCCCGCCTGAGCGACATCAAGGGTAACCGCGACTACCAGGCCCTTTCGCGGGAGATCGAGGCCACCCGAAAGGCAAACCTGGGTATCGAGGACGAGATCCTGCGCAAGATGCAGGAGACAGAAGACCTGAAATCCAGCCTGGCCGGAAAGCAGGAACAGCTGGGTGAACTCGAAAAGGGGCTTTCGCGGGAACGCTCGGACCTCGAGAAGAAGCTCGAGTCCATCAATGCCACTATTGCCGGAGAAGACGAGGGACGAGACAAGGCCAAAGTCAAGGTCGACCAGCGTTGGTATCGACAGTACCAGACGATCAAGAGCAGGCGCGAGGGCGTGGCGGTAGTGGCCGTCAAGGACGAACATTGCCAGGGATGCCACATGGGGATTCCCCCGCAGCTCTATAACATCGTTCTCAGGGGAGAGGCTATCGAGATCTGTCCCTACTGCAGCCGGATATTTTTCTACGAAAAATCCCTCGAAAGGGTTTCTCTCGACCACGAAGGTAATGACCAGTAATGGCAAATTGGCGCCGACCGAGGTAGTGCTGTATACAGACGGCGCCTCCAGGGGCAACCCCGGTCCGGCCGGGGCAGGCGTGTTGATAGCGGATGCCCGCGGCGAGGTGCTGGTAGAACGTTCGGAATACCTTGGAGAAACCACCAACAACGTGGCCGAGTACAAGGCATTGCTGATCGGACTCGCCGAGATCGAGAAACTTGCGCCTGCACGTGTCGTGGTCAGGATGGACTCTGAGTTGATCGTCAGGCAGCTGAATGGTGTCTACAAGGTTCGGAACGCCGGGCTGTTGCCGTTGTTTCGTGAGGCGGCGGGCCGGATTAAAAAGTTGGGAAACATACAGGTGGTGCACGTGCCGCGCGATCAGAACGCCGGGGCGGATCGCCTGGCGAACATGGCGATTGACCTGAAAGGAAACAGATGACGCGACGGGAAAAGTGGATCGCTGAAATCGCCTCTGAGTTCGAGCCCGAGCCACAGTACTTGATACCGATCCTGCAGTTCATCCAGTCCAAAGAAGGCTTCCTGTTGCCGGATGGCATGCAGGCGGCTTCTCGCTATCTGCGCTTACCGCTGAGCAAGGTCTACGGGGTGGCGAGCTTCTACTCACAGTTCCACTTCGAGCCACGGGGACGAAACACTCTGACTGTCTGTCGTGGTACGGCCTGTCACGTGCGCGGGAGCGCACGACTGTTGGACGAGCTAAGTAAGCACCTCGGAATACAACCCGGTGGCACCACCGAGGATTTGTCTTTCACTTTGGAAACGGTGGCATGCCTGGGCGCCTGCGCGTTGGCTCCCACGGCCGTGATCAACGATGCAGTTCATGGTCGTCAGACCGCGGCCTCGTTGAAGAAGATCGTGGACCTGGCGCGCAGAAAAGGAAAGCAAGCCTCGCAGGCATCCAGGAAGCGCGGCGCGGCCATGAAGTCAGCCAGGAAGGTGCCTGGGAAATAGGATGTACAATTCACGGGAGACTGAACTGTGAATCTCGATACGAGAATCAAACGAGCGGGTGTGAGATGGAAACGGCTTCATAGCGGGAAGCGGCCGGTCATCTTTGTGGGGAGTGCTACATGTGGGCTGGCGGCTGGCGGCAAAGAAATCTGGAGCGTGATCGACGATGAACTCGATCGCCTGGGGATCAAGGCCGACGTTATCCCGACCGGGTGCATAGGGATGTGTTTTGCGGAGCCACTGGTTGACATCGTCTTGCCGGGACAGCCCAGGGTTTGCTATTCCTACATGAACTCCAAGAAACTCAGGAAAGTCCTCACCAACCACGTTGTCGGCGGCAAGCCGGTGGTTGACTACGCCATGGGTACCCTGGGGGACGGCCGTATCGACGGAATACCCTTGTTTTTCGATCTGCCGATCACCAGACCGCAGGTAAGAATCGCTTTACGCAACTGTGGCATTATCAATCCGTCCGACGTGGATCATTACCTGGCCAGGGGTGGTTACAAGGGGCTGCAGCTGGTGCTGGGGATGAAACCCGAGCAGGTGATTGAAGAAGTTGTGGCCTCCGGCCTCCGCGGCCGTGGCGGCGGTGGTTTCCCCACCGGGCTCAAGTGGAAGTTCTGTCGCGCCTCCGAGGGCAAGGACAAGTATTTGATCTGCAACGCGGACGAGGGCGATCCCGGGGCATTCATGGACAGGTCGCTGCTCGAGGGCGATCCTCACGCCGTGCTGGAGGGCATGTGCATCGCGGCCTATGCCATCGGGGCCAACCATGGCTATGTCTACATCAGGGCCGAATACCCGCTGGCCATCAAGCAACTCGAAACGGCGCTGGTGCAGATGCGCAAGCTGGGTGTCCTGGGCGAGAACATTCTTGGATCCGGTTTCTCTTTCGACATCCGGATAAAGCAAGGTGCCGGCGCCTTCGTCTGCGGCGAGGAAACGGCGCTGATCGCCAGCATCGAGGGTGAGCGCGGCATGCCACGGTCGCGTCCGCCATTCCCTGCGGTCAAGGGCCTGTTTGGAAAACCTTCCAACATCAACAACGTCGAGACCCTGGCGAACGTATCCAGCATCCTGCGCCAGGGAGCCAAGTGGTTTGCTTCCTTCGGAACGGAGAAAAGCAAGGGCACGAAGACTTTTGCGTTGGCCGGCAAGATATCCAAGCCTGGCCTGATCGAAGTGCCGATGGGAACCACCCTGGATGAAGTGGTCAACGTCATCGGCGGCGGCGTACCCGACGGAGGAACGTTCAAGGCTGCCCAGACGGGAGGCCCGTCAGGCGGCTGCCTCCCTCCCAGGTTTCTCGATACCCCCATTGACTACGAGTCACTGGCACAAGCCGGGTCCATCATGGGCTCGGGCGGGCTGGTGGTTATGGACGAGAATACCTGCATGGTCGACCTGGCCCGCTACTTCTTGACCTTTACGCAGAGCGAGTCTTGCGGCAAGTGCACTCCCTGCCGCCTGGGCACGAAGGAGATGTTGTCAATACTGGAGCGTATCTGCTCTGGAGAGGGTAGACCCGGTGACATCGAATTGCTCGAGGAACTCGGAAAGTCCATCAAGGCCGCCTCGCTTTGCGGCCTGGGTCAGACTGCGCCCAATCCAGCACTGACTACCATTCGCTACTTCCGGGAAGAGTACGAGGAGCATATCAACAACAAGCATTGTCGCGCCGCCGTGTGTAAAGGGCTGGTTAAGGCGCCGTGCAGCCACACCTGTCCGGCAGGAGTAGAGGCACACAGGTACGTCAGGGCTATCAGCCAGGGAAAATTCGAGCAAGCCTACCTGGTGGTCAGGGAGAAGATGCCGCTTCCCTCGGTGTGTGGCCTGGTTTGCTTCCATCCATGCGAGACGCGTTGCCGCCGCGGTTCACTCGACGAACCGATTGCCATTCGCGCCCTGAAGGGAGCGGCGGTCAAGTTCGGCGTCCAGGCGGAGCCGCGCAAGCCTGCCAAGGTGCGGCGCACGAACCGGAAAGTGGCGGTGGTCGGCTCCGGGCCGGCCGGGTTGACCGCGGCTTATTACCTGGCTAAGCGCGGCGGTCATCAGGTGACGATTTTAGAAGCACTGCCCAAGCCGGGCGGCATGCTGCGTGTTGGGATCCCCCGCTATCGGCTCCCTTCCGAAGACCTGGACAGGGACATTGCCATCGTCCGGCGCGCCGGAGTGAAGATAAAGACAAATACCAAGGTAGAGTCTCCGGCGGCCTTGAAAAGGCAGGGGTTTGATGCCGTGTTTCTGGCAGTGGGCGCTCACGCCGGTTGGGAACTGGGAGTGAAGGGTCAGGGTACCAAGGGCGTGATCGACTGCGTGCGCTTCCTGCGAGATGTGAGCCTTTCGGGAAAGAAGGATCGAGTCGGAAAGCGGGTTGCGGTTGTTGGAGGCGGAAACTCGGCCATCGATGCCGCTAGAACAGCTCGCCGGCTGGGTGCCGATCTGGTCGTCATCCTTTATCGTCGCGGCCGCGATGAGATGCCCGCGGATGCTCAAGAAATTGACGATGCCCTGGCCGAGGGAATCAAACTAGAGGTTCTCACGCTGCCCGTGAGCATCAAGAGAGACAAGCAGGGCCTGCGGGTTACCTGTCAGCGGATGAAGCTTGGCTCCCGGGACGCCAGCGGAAGAAAGCGCCCGGTTCCTGTTCCCGACAGTGATTTCATAGTCGAGTTCGATTCGGTCATTGCCGCCATCGGACAGTATCCAGAAATTCCAAAACGATTCGCTGTTGACCTGGAGCGTGGACTAAGGATCGCCGCGGATGCCGAGACACTCGAAACATCGATTCCGGGCGTTTTCGCGGGAGGCGACGGCGTCAGCGGACCGGCCTCGGTGATCGAGGCGATTGCCCACGGGCGCAGGGCAGCCAGCGCCATTGACCGCTATCTCGGTGGTAGCGGAGATATCGACGAATCGTTGGCGCAACCGGAGGATCTGGAGGCTCTCCCCCCATTGCCGGTCGAAAGTGGAGCCCGTTACAGACCCGACATGTCATATCGTTCGGCCAAGACCAGGATAAAGAGATTCGACCAGGCGGAACTCGGGTTTTCACGTAAGCAAGCAATACATGAAGCCAGTCGCTGCCTGCGGTGTGACCTGGAAGATTGATGCGACGACAGGAGGATGTTTCGATGAACGAAGTATCGTTGACCATCGATGGCAAGCCGGTGCAAGCCAAGGCTGGGGCAACCATCCTCGAGGCAGCCCGAGGGGCCGGGATAGGCATTCCAACTCTTTGCTACGATCCGGACCTGGAACCGTACGGCGGCTGCAGGCTGTGTATAGTCAAGGTGGAAGGCATGAGAGGAATACCGACTTCATGCACGACCCGGGTGGCCGAGGGCATGAAGGTGACGACAGAGGACGATGAGATCCTGCAGGCTCGTCGGGTGGTCATGCGGCTGCTGTTGGCCGATCACCCGAGTGATTGCATCACCTGTCGGGCAAACCTGGACTGCGATTTGCAGCGAATGGCGCACGCTCTCGGTGTGCGTGAGCACGGCCTGATCCCTCTCGAGAGGAAGGGGACGATAGACGATAGCAGCCCGGTTTTCGTCCGCGACATGAACCGCTGCATACTGTGCGCCAAGTGCGTCAGGACCTGCGAGGAGATTGTCGGAGCGGGCGCGATTCACCTCGTCGGCCGCGGGCATGGATCAGAGGTCGGAACTTTCCTCAATACGGGAATAAACAAGACCGTCTGCGAGTCATGTGGTGAGTGCGTCGTTCGCTGTCCGACAGGCGCCCTGCGGTTCAGAGAGATGCAGCCGGAACCCGAAAAAGAGGTCAAGACCATCTGTCAGTACTGCGGAACCGGTTGCAGTATCCTGATGGGTGTTCGTCACGGAAAGGTAGTTCGAGTGAAGGGGGATCGAGAGAGCCCGGTCAACCAGGGGCAGCTTTGCGTCAAGGGCCGCTTCGGTTCTATTCAGTATGTAAACGACCCCGGCCGGCTGACCACTCCGCTGATCAAACGCGACGGCGAGTTCCAAAAGGCAAGTTGGGACGAGGCACTCGACCTGGTGGCGGACAAGCTGGGCTCACACAGGGGGGACGCTTTTGCCGCCCTGTCGTCGGCCAAGGTTCCCAATGAAGATAACTACATCATGCAGAAATTCACCCGCGCGGTGATGGGCACGAACAGTGTCGATCACTGCGCACGCCTCTGACACAGCTCCACGGTCGCCGGTCTGGCGGCAGCGTTTGGCAGCGGCGCGATGACCAACCCGATCGAGGATTTCAGCCGGTCAGAGGTCATCCTGGTAACCGGTTCCAATACCACCGAGGCCCATCCGATCATTGGCAACCGAATCAGGCGGGCGGTACGCAAGGGCGCCAAGCTGATCGTGATAGAACCGCGTGAAATTTCCCTGTCCCGGGTAGCCACCTTGTTTTGCAGACCGCGTCCGGGAACTGACGTGGCCTGGATCAACGGCCTGATGCACGTGATCCTGAAAGAGGGCCTGGCTGACGAAGGTTACCTACGAGAGAGAACAGAGGGCATCGAGGAGTTACGTAAAGTTGTCGACAAATTCGATCCCGACACTACCTCCAGGATCACCGGCATCTCGCGCGACCAGATCGTCGAAGCGGCGAGGCTGTACGCTTCCGGCAGGCCTGCCTCGATTGCATACGCCATGGGAATTACCCAGCACGTCACCGGGACCGACAACGTCAAGTCCCTTGCCAACCTGGCCATGCTATGCGGCAACGTCGGCGTGCCCGGCGGCGGCGTCAATCCCTTGCGCGGTCAGAACAACGTGCAGGGCGCTTGCGATGTGGGTGCCTTGCCGAACGTCTACCCGGGTTACCAGAAGGTGACAGACGACGCGGTACGCGAGAAGTTTTCGAAGGCCTGGAACGTAGAACTTTCCGGGAAAAATGGTCTTACGGTGACCGATATTATTCCGGCGGCCCTGAAGGGGGACATCAAGGCTCTTTACATCATGGGTGAAAACCCCATGCTCAGCGACCCGGATTCGACGCATGTGGAAAAGGCCTTACAAGCCCTGGATTTTCTGGTGGTGCAGGACATCTTCCTCACCGAGACGGCGCGCCTGGCCGACGTTGTTCTGCCGGCGGCTTCCTTTGTCGAGCGCGAGGGCACCGTGACCAACACCGAGAGGCGTGTCCAGAGGATGTATCGCGCAATCGAACCGTTGGCAGACACGCGTCCCGACTGGGAAATTATCTGCGATTTGGCCGGTCGCCTGGGTTACCCGATGCATTACGAATCGGCTGCCCAGATCATGGAAGAGATTGCCCGGCTCACTCCGCAGTACGGCGGCATTGATTACAAGCGATTGGATGCCGGGGAACAACTTTGTTGGCCTTGCCCCGCACATGATCATCCCGGAACGCCGATGCTTCACCAGGGCAAGTTCAGCCGCGGCTTGGGCAAATTCCACGCCATTGACTTCCGGCCCGCAGACGAATTGCCGGATCGCACTTACCCGATGCTGCTGACCACCGGTCGACTCCTGGCGCAGTTTCATACCGGCACGATGTCGCGCAAGTCGCAAAGTTTGAACGCGCTCGAACCGGGGCCCTTCGTTCAGATAAACCCGCAGGACGCAGCCCGCATGCGGATTCACAACGGTGATACAGTGCGGGTACGATCCCGGCGCGGGAAAATCGAGATGGTCGCGCGAGTCGACGAGATCGTCGACCGCGGAGTGATTTTCATCCCCTTCCACTTCGCCGAGGCGGCGGCCAACGTGCTGACCAACCCGGCCTTCGATCCAATCGCCAAGATCCCCGAGTTCAAGGTGTGTGCTGCGCGCCTTGAGCGAATTGCCGGGTAGTTGGAAACAAAACCGCCGGTGCGGGCCGTAAGCCGGGTTCTGGTTCCCGCGAGAGTTGCCTCGCCGCGGGACGGTGCTCATTCATCTAGGACGCGCGTTGCCGCGCGCCTCGAGCGGTTTGGCCAGGCGACGCGAGCGGGCCGCCCGCCTGATGTCGCCTGTGAACCTTGCTCCGGGTGGGGTTTGCCGTGCCCGGGATGTCGCCATCCCGGCGGTGCGCTCTTACCGCACCGTTTCACCCTTGCCGTCCCATACGCCCCTGCTTCGGGCGGATAGGATGAGGGGGAAGACCACGCAGGGCGTCCCCCATGCGCCCCCCGGTAAATCCGGGGGACGGGCGGTCTGTTCTCTGCGGCACTTTCCTTGGAGTCGCCTCCACTGGCCGTTAACCAGCACCCTTGCCCTGTGGAGCCCGGACTTTGCCTCTCGCCCCGTCCCAAAGGACGGGACCAGCGAGCACCTGGCCCGCACCGACGGAACCAATAATCAAAGAGCTGCACGATTCTCCCAGATGTACGGGAAGTTGAAAAGAGAAACATGGGATACCATGGGCCCGTCCGGCAATCAAAGGCTAAGAAATCTTTTTGCACGTTCGCGCGTCATAGAGTACAATCAGCCAATATTGGGCATTTCCCGATCGGGGAGGTTCAAATGAGAAGGCTTCGATTTGGCGCGCTCTTGTCCCTGGTGGCTGCCTCCTGGATTGTTCAACTGTCAACCCGGGCCCAGGCCAAGGTCGTAAACGTCATCCCCAGTACGCAGCATTCTCTCTTGACCATGACCACGGACGACAGCTATGGATTCCAGGTCTACTCTGGAAAACCCCTCAATCTCGACTTGGTCGGACCCGGCAGCCTGACAGTCACGGTTCGCCTCAACAGCAAGAACAAGCGCTCCGTGCTCAGCGGGCGCTTCGAGATGAAGAGGGGCCGGCGGCGGATCATGAAAAAGGCTTTGAAGCTGCACCGCTCCCGGGTGGGCGCTTACAAGGAAACCGCGGGACTGCATCCATCACTGCCGAAGGTTTTCAGAATCAAGGTGCCCGGCGGCCTGCATAGCTACACGTTCTCGATTCGCGCGCCCAAGGGAGTCAGCATGACGCTGCACTTGAGCTACGATACCGAAGCCGATCAGGGCAAGGCACACCGGCAGGATGATGTCCTGGCCCTGGTGCCCCTGGTTCCGCCCACGCCCGAGACCGAGGACGACGGTGGGCAACTCGCGCTCGTACCACTCGTACCGGTAGCGCCCGCGGAGGAAAAAACAAAAATTGCCAAGGCCGAGACGAAAAAACCGGCGGCTGAAACCGCAACGCAGCCCGCCAGGAAAGAGAAAAGACCTGTAGAAAAGAAAGCTGGCCACGAGACCAAAGTGGCCATCGTAACCGTCAAGCCGAAGCCGCCGGTGACTCCCAAGCCTGAAAAGAAACCGCCTGCGGTCAAGATAGTGAAGGTAACTCCGCCGGAGCCCGTGCATACCATCGTCACCAAACCTCCCCAGCCACCGGTGATCGAAAAACCGTCTCGTGGACCTTCGGCGCCGGTTGTCTCTCTGGGCCTCAAATTCGGACAGATCAGCCCCTTTCAGAAAGTGGGTGGCACGACCTATACCGGCAGTCTCGACGTGCGTTACATCCTGCCCGTCTGGGACGGTCGCCTGACGATTGGAGTCGAGGGCGGATTCTACCAGTACAAGATGAGCGTCAACAACGCCAACCGCGACATATCGCTGATGGTGATTCCGATTGCGCTGCAGGTATTCTACCGCTTGCCGATCCACGCCATAATCGAGCCCTATGTCGGTCTCGGCGGCGATGTCTTCGTCTGTATGGGCGAGGACAAGAGTTCGAACGGCGACTTTACCTATTTTTCCGGCACGAAGTTCGTGTTCGGCGGTCACTTGACGGCCGGCCTGGAGGCCGAGGTGGGTCCGGGGTTCATCCTGGCCGAAGTCCGGGCCGGAATCTCCTTTGGCGATCCGGGAGCCTGGGACAACAACCCCAGCATCTCGGGTCTGCTGGCCGTGGCCGGCTACCGTTTCGTCTTCTGAGGCCTCTCAGAATCCCTTGGTCTCGACATTGTGCCGCTTGCACCACTCGGCTATGACAGGCAGCCTGCCGCGATCGAATTCGATCAGTGGGTACTTTTTTCCTCCGGCTTCGATGTGCGTGCCGCCCAGGCTGGTGGACGAGAAGAGCGTGATCTCCCGCGGGGCGAGGCTCAGGCCGTAGCTGTTGCGGCTGACCTGCTCCTCCAGCGAGAAGGCGGAGTACTCCTGTCTTTTCTGTTGTAGCTGCTCCTGCGCGCGCTTCTTGCCCTTGCTTGCGACGATTGCGTGAATCAACGCGCCCAACAAACCCAACTGGCTGGCGGCGATTTTACCGGCGTTGGCCTTGGCCAGGCTCTTGTCCGAATAACATACGAAGTACAGCATTCGCGCTCCAAGCACCAGATCGCCGGTGCAGGCACGGCGATCGCGCTGCATGACTATCGGGATCCTTGAGGCCTCGCCCTCATCCCCCCGGCCGAATGCAGCCGACACGCGGGGCGCGGGGCCGCTTGCGCCACCTGCACCGGTCTTGCCGGGGTCGCCCCAACCCTGCGTAGGCCCTAAAGTGCGTGAAAAGGCTCCCACTCTGTAGAAGATCACGGCGATTATAATCGCCAGCGCGACTGCGCCGCCCCCGAAGACAGCCACTTCGTTGGAGTTCAGGAAGCGACTCAATTCACGGGAGAACCACGGCGCGTACTCGTAGGAGGCGAAGACGGCATAGGCGATGCCGGAAATCGCCGCCGCAATCAGCAGTGCTACGAACCACAAGGCAAGGTGACGGCGACTCTGCGTCTGACCTAGCGGATCTTGCATGTTTACCTCCAAGTGCGAAACAACAGTGGTTGATCCGCTGCCGATTGTCAATGCTCGCGAAAGCCGATTTTTCCCCCCGGATGCGTATTATTGAGATAAAATAGCGCTTGGCATGGTCAACAACTCGGTGGACCGGCCGTCGAGAGGAGGGATCCATGATGCATCATGCAGGTTTGGCCGCGATCATCTTGCTGGCGGCGTCAGTGGGAGCGTCGTGCGCTGAAAGCGAGCCGCAGGGACCCGCCTGTGAGGGGCTGGACCAGCTTCCCCAGGACATCGCCTTGCCCGACGGCGGCGACCTGTTGCTGTGGCAGACGGCCACGGGAAACATCACAGGCGCAGAGAGCGACGTCTTTCACCTGCAACTGGACTGCCGGCCTCAAAACGGCTTCAACGTAACAGTTGAGCTGACCGATCAAGGCCAGGCCGATATCGAACTGAGCTACGACATCGCCGGGACCCACCTGACGGTCGATACTTTTGGACCCGGCATCGGGGAGGGCAGCATCCTCAAGCTCGGCAGCGTCCCGGTGCCGGCGGATCTCGACATAGGGGTGCGTTCGAAAAACCAGCAACCCGGCGCTTTCACAATCAACGTTGTTCCAGACCCACTGCCCGAATAAATTCTGGCCCGTTTGAAACTTTTCGGGGCGATCTGTGGTACAATCTGGGGCAGGAGGTGGCGCCATGCTGAAGGGGAAGACTGCGCTGGTTGTGGCCCTCGGGCTGGGATTGGTGGCCGCGTTATTGGCTTTTAAAACCATTCAGCGCACGCAAGACGAAATCACGCGCGGCTGGCACCTGAAGCCGATGGCCGTTGCCGCCCGCGACATCGAGGAGGGTACGCTCCTGGACTACGATATGTTGGCCAGGATGGATTCGCCCGAGCAGTTCGTCACAGGCTCTGTGGTCGAGCCCAAGCAGATCGAAAAAGTAATCGGACAGCGGGTGATGGTGCCGCTGCAGCGCGGCGACCCGATCCTCTGGAGCCACTTCTACTCCGAGGGCACCTTCGAGCGCATGAGCCGCATCGTCACCAAGCGCGGCCGGGCCATCAGCCTGGACATCTCGGGCTCCCAGGGAGTAGCGGGCTGGGTGCGCCCGGGAGATCGCATCGACATTTTAGGCACCTTCACCGATCCCAAGGACGGGCAGATGGCTTCGGTAACACTGATGCAAGACGTGGTAGTGTTGGCCACCGGCGGGCTCTCGGCCGGCGCGGCCAAGCTCCCGAACGACAGGCTTAGCAACTACGCCTCGGTGACGCTGATGGTTCTGCCTGAAGAGGCCGAGATCTTGAACCTGGCGGCCGAGTTGGGCAAGCTTCGGCTGACTTTACGCAACGCCGAGGACATAGCCACCATGGAAAGCCGCGGCCGGGCAACCATACAAACCCTGATGACCGGCGAGAGAATCAAGGACCTGATGAACCTGCGCAAACACCTGCCCGACGTCGTGCGCCCTCCCGCTTTCAGGTAGAGCTATTCTGTTCGAATCAGTGTTGTTGCCCGTCGCCGCAGGGCGGGCAGCCTTGCTTGGCGCCGTTGTGATCGCCACTTAGGGTTGTGGGTGTCTTCTTTTTCTTCTCGGGCTCGGGCTCGCCCGGGATGCGGCGCATCTTGTAAAAATCGCCGCTGTCTTTGATTATCCGGCGGTACCATTGTTCGGGGTAGCCTGGGTGGGTTACCTTGCCGTGCTCGTCCCTGACGTTGCCGTCTAAGTATCTTAGAAACAACTCGGGCCACAGATTGCGATAGCGGGCGACCACCCGCGCGGCCTGGCTCGACGAATAGTTCGTCAGGTAGTCGCGGGCCAGCTCGGGGGCCTGGCGGTAGAGCTTGATAGCGGCTTGTTCGATGTCCGCCTGGCGAGCCAGGAAGCCGCCTTCCAACTCGGCCTGGACCACCTGGATGTCCTTGATCATGTCGCGGTAGCGGGTGTAGGCCAAGTTGGAAACGGCGTTGAACACCCAGAAAGCCGAGTCCCAGTTGAAGGTCTCGAAGTCGGCCGTGCCCACGGCGTAGGCATGGGGGGCCTTACGGATGCCGCTGTACATCGGCACGTAGACGGTCGAGAACGTATCATCGACTCCGAACCACAGCAGGCCGCCGATGGGATCGGGAAGGAACGAGCGGGCCTGGGCGATGAACGAAAAGCCGGTTTGCTGGGTGGAGGTCGAACGCTCGTTGAAATACTTTTTCCCGTCGACCTCCCATTCGAGAGGACGCCAGCGGTAGGGCAGGTCGTAGGGGCCGGCTCCTTCGCCCTTGTTGAGATCCATGGGCGTGCCCTCGAAGTGATCGCGCATCAGGCTCATGACGTCCTGGACCGAGAGCTTGTGATCGGGCTTTATCCAAAGCGGCAGGGGTTTCGCGCCGGCGTCTCCCATGACCCAGTCGGGAGACAGCTTGGCCGAGGGGGCCACTCTCTGAAACAGGCTGTAGACGCGAGCCTCGCAGATGCGCAGGCCGGTGAAGTTCAGAGGGGCGTAGGTGTCTGCAAAGCTGAACTCCGAATCCTTGCCCTTGAAATAGCCCTTCTTGCGGGCAAAGGAGATGACGTCCGGCGCGTAAAGACAGTTTTTCTTGTCGTGCAGCGGAAACTTGCGGATGCGGGCCTGGTTGGCATGGGCGCTTATGTAACCGTCGGGGACGCGGCGTGCAACCCAGACGGCGCCTTTTTCGCCGGGGCCCTTGCCGATCATGTCCATAAACCAGACTTCGAGAGGATCGGAGATCGAGAACGACTCGCCCTCGCTGCAGTAGCCGTACCTGGAGACCAGGTTGCCCATGACTATCACCGCCTCGCGGGCGGTCTTGGCGCGTTGCAAGGCTATGTACATCAGGCTGCCGTAGTCCATGACGGCCTTGTGGTTTTCGAGCTCCTTGCGCCCGCCGTAGGTGGTCTCGCCGATTGAGACCTGGAACTCGTTCATGTTGCCGACGACCCTGAAGGTCTCTGGCGCCTCGTCGATTTCGCCCAGGCGCTTGCCCGTGTCCCACTCCCAGATGATGCGCTTGGCGCCCGGGGCGTGGCGCATGGCCGGGATGATGACCAGCTCGCCATACAGCTCGTGCGAGTCGGCGGCGTAGGTGATCATGGTCGAGCCGTCCGCGCTGGCGCCCTTGGTGATTAAAAAGTTGGTACAGGCCGAGGCATCACCGTACGGCCAGGCGATAAGCAGCACAGATACAAGAGTTAAATAAAAGATAGTCTTTTTCATTTTCCGATTCCGCTCCTTCCCGAAAAACGTGTCCGATTGCTTACCAGCCGAGGACGATGCCTGTCAACAAGCCGTTGTGTGAGTTCTCCATGCATGATGTGCAGCAATCTCAGGTTGCCTGCAGGTGATCGCGGATAAGACTGCTGAAGAAGTCGCGAGACCACAGCGACAGGCCGGCGCGGTCATCCAGGAAAGGCTCCACGTCCGCCCGGGCGGAGGAGATGTCCAACCCGGCGATGCGTGCGTACAGCAAATCCTGTAATTCGGCAAGCCCCAGCGGTTTGCCCGGCGGCCAGTCGCCCGAGTTTTCTAGGCGGCGCTGCAGATGCAGCAACCTAACCGCGATGCCCCGGCCCAAAAACCAGACCAGGTCATACCAATCGCGTCCCTTTACCCGGTTCTTCCATCGGCGGGTCAGCACGGCGTGCAGCTTCCCGGCGAACAGGTCGCAAGGCCGGTAAACCCGAACCGAGTGAGGCACGGGCAGCAGCAGGATCCTGACTTCGGTCTCGAAATCGGGCGGCGGATCGCAGTCGACCTCCAGCTTGACCTTCAGGCGTTGCTCGGGATGCATGCCGGCCGAAACACCTGCCGGCGCCTCGATGGCTACCAGTAGATCGCGCACCTGCCCGCGCAGGACGCCCGCTTTTATCGGGCTCTCGCGCGGCTCCCGGCTGCGGACCTCGCATGCCAGGCCAAAGGCTTCCAGCTCCTGCCGGGCCGCGGCCAGGCGAGCGTCGAAGTCGAAGGCGGGCCCGGGTTGCAGCAGCGAGAAGTCCATGTCTTCGGAGAATCGATCCAACCCGTGGATCACGCGCAACGCCGTACCGCCGTAAAATGCGGCGTGTTCAAAGAACTTGGATCGCCATAATCCCAGTAAGGCAATCTGTTGGACGATCTCGCGAAGCGCCCGCAGGTAGTCTTCTCCCGAATGCGGCGAGAAACTCTTTAGCAGGGCCTGGATGGCGGGGTTCATCGAAGTTCTCCTCGTGTGCCGGCCAGAGCGGCCAGTAAGCTTACAAGCCGTAGGCGGTATGTCGCGGCCAGCATCTCGATCAGTTGTCCGTCGAGATGCAGCAGGTCGTCGGGCTCCAGGCGCAGGTCGGCGGCCAGGTAGCCGGACAGCTCGGTGGTTCTCGACAGGGGCGGATGGCCGGGTTGCAACAGCAGCCAGTCGACCAGGGCCTTCTCCGGGCTGGCGATCAGGTAGGGAGTGCCATCGGCCAGGCGTTCGAGCGTCACACCGGCAGGGTATCGATTCAGATTGAGATAACGATAACGAAAACCGCCTACCGGTGTTTCGTAGCGTTTGTTGCGCACACAAGTGACACTTGTGATCAAGCGGGTGGCCTCGGGAATCAGTCCGTGGTGGGCCAGGGCGGTCTGTAGCGAAACGCATGAAGGACCATAGATCATGTTTGCAAGCACAAGCCGGGAGTAGGGCCGCCGGGCCAGCTTCGGCCCGAATACGTACAGGCCCTTCTTTACGCGCACGATCCAGCTCTTGTTGAGAAGAGCGGTCACCTTGGCCCGGGGATTTCGGTAGCCGGACAGCAATCCCATAAGCAGAGGATAATCAAATTCTTCACCGGCAACCGCTTGTCTGATTGCGAGTACAACTTCGGCCATAACACCTCCAGTATGTCCAAATATTGCATACATACTGGATGAAATCAAGCTCCAGCCTGCTAACAGGGTCCGCCGGTTTGCCTATGGTCGTACCTTGAAACCCAGGGGCCTGATCGCTTCCAATTCGTTGACAAGGCTGCTTTCTAGCCTTAACTTATATGTCCAAAGAGAGGGGCCAGAGAAACAGAGTAGCTGAGGTTTGAAATGCTTGATGTAACCAAAGAAGCGCAGGCAAAGATGTGTGCCTATCTCAAGGAGCGCGATATAGACGGCGCGCTCAGGGTCTACATGGCCTATGGGTGAGGCGGCCCCTCCCTGGGGCTGGCTCTGGATGAGCCAAAAGACGGTGACGAGACATTCGAGTTTGACGAGCTGAAGTTTGTCGTCGAAAAAAGCCTGCTCGAACAGACCGGCGGCATAAAGGTCGACTTCGCCAGTCACGCCGTAGGCGGCGGTTTCAAGATCGATTCGGTTAACCCGCTCTCAAGCGGAAGCGCCAACTCCTGCGGTAGTTGTTCCTGCTAGGCACGAGATCTCAGGCGCCGCGCAGCCAGCCGGCCGCTTCCTTGGCGTGGTAGGTCAAAATCAGGTCGGCCCCGGCGCGCTTTATCGACAGCAGTACTTCACGGATTATACGCTCGCGGTCGAGTACACCGGCGCGGGCGGCGAACTCGACCATGGCGTACTCACCGCTTACGTTGTAGGCCGCCAGGGGAACATTGGTTCGTTCCTTGACCGCCCGGATCACGTCCAGGTAGGCCAGCGCCGGCTTGACCATCACCATGTCGGCGCCTTCTTCTATATCGGCGGCCACTTCCTTCTGCGCCTCGCGGACGTTGGCTGGATCCATCTGGTACGAGCGCCGATCACCAAACTGCGGCGCCGAGCCGGCAGCGTCTCGGAAAGGGCCATAGAAGGCGCTGGCGTACTTGGCGGCGTAGGAGAGAATGGCTACCTGTTCGAAACCCTGATCATCGAGCGCCCGGCGAATGGCGCCGATGCGCCCGTCCATCATGTCGGACGGAGCCACGATGTCGGCACCGGCCCGGGCCTGACTGAGGGCCGTACGCATCAGAAGCTCGAGGCTGGGATCGTTGTCGACGTCGCCGTCGCGGATCGCGCCGCAATGGCCGTGGGATGTGTACTCGCACATGCAGACGTCGCCGATTAGCAGAAGCGGCAGCTTGCGTTCCTTGATGGCGCGCATCGCCCGCTGCACCACGCCGTCCTCGGCGTAAGCGCCGCTGCCGGCCTCATCTTTCTCCTTGGGGATGCCGAAGAGCAAGACGGCTTCGACACCCGCCGCCGCAGCCTGTTCGCACTCGGCCACCAGCGAGTCGATGGAGTGTCTGAACTGGCCGGGCATGGCCTCGATCGGTTCCGGGCGCGAGGATGTCTCCTGGACGAAGAGCGGATATATGAGATCCTCGGGATGCAGTTGAGTCTCGCGCACCAGGTCGCGCATGGCCGCGCTGCGGCGAAGTCTTCTCGGCCTGTGAGTTGGAAACATTTTATTCCTCCTTACCTCAGGGCTCAAAGCGGTAACCCATTCCGCGCACCGTAATAATGTGGCATGGGTTGTCGGCGTCGGGCTCGAAAAGCTTTCTCAGGTTGAGTATGAAATTGTCCACCGTGCGCTCGGTTGGAGAGGCATCCATTCCCCAGACCTCTTCCAGGATATCCGATCGCGACAGCGGCCGGCCGCGCGCTTGGGCCAGGAGAGCGAGGATGGCGGCTTCCTTCTCGCCCAGCACGATCTGTCCATCGTTTGTCTTGGCTTCTCGGGATTCCAGGTTGATCGAGTAGTTCCCGAATCGGATCAAGTGATCGGCCGGCAGCTGCCTGTCCGCCTGCGAGCGACGCACCAGGGCTTCGACCCTGGCCAGCATCTCTGCCACATCGAAGGGCTTGGGTAAGTAGTCGTCTGCGCCGGACTTGAGGGCCTCGACCTTGGTGGAAACCTCGCTCCGCGCCGTTAGCATCATCACCGGGGTTAATATCCCGCGGCGCCTGACTTCGGCCAGCACATTGAGCCCGTCTTGTCCGGGTAAAGTAATGTCCAAGAGCAACAGGTCGAAAGACTGTTCGTCAATGGCCGCAACTGCCTGCTCTCCATCCCGTATCCAGGTGACCTCGTAGCCCGCGCTCTGCAGATTCATGCAAACCATGGTTCCGACCAGTTCCTCGTCCTCGACCAGCAGCACTTTGGCGTTCATTATACCGCCTCCTCGAGGCTAAGCGTAAACCGGCTTCCTCGCCCCGGTCCATCGCTTTCTGCCGTCAACTCACCGCCCATGTGCATTGCCAGTGCCCGGGCGATGGACAGGCCCAGGCCGGAGCCGTGCTGGGCGGAGCTCTTTCCCTCAATGACGCGTTTGAAAGGCACGAACAGGTCAGCGGCTCTTTCAGAGGGAAAGCCTACACCCTGGTCCTCGACCGAGATGGTGACACGTCCGGACTCCCGGCGGACCACGATTTCGGCCCGGGGAGAATCGCCCCCGTACTTGAAGGCATTATCGACCAGGTTTTCCAGAATCGTGTGGATGGCATGCGAATCGCCCATGACCAGCGCTTCGGGCGTGTCGGGCTCCCAGCGAAAGAAGATGGCGTCGGGCATATCGATCTGGTAGGAGCGTCGATGCTCGATGAAGGCCTCGATCAACTCGCGCAGCTCGAGCCGCGCACGCTGAAGCGTGAGTCCTCCCCGGCGCAGGTTGCCGGAGATGAGCACGTTCTCGATCATGTGTTCCAGGCGCTCCGCTTCCTTGATGCCCATGGCAAACAGGCGCGCCTGATCCCGGGCGGGCACTCTGCCGGCGGCCATGGTTTGCAACAGCGACTTGATGCCCGCCAGGGGGGTTTTCATCTCGTGAGACACCGAAGCCACAAAGGCCTGCATATGGCGCATATGGCGCCGCTCCTGCACGATCATGCGGTAGAGCATGAAAGTCAAGATACCCAGCAAGACAAACAAGAAAGAGCCCTCTCCAATCACCATCAGATGCCTGCGTCCAACCTTCTTCTCGACCGCCGAAATCGCCCGGGCTTCCGGACGCACGGCCATATCGGGGTAGCGCGGAACAGTGGGTGCGAACAGGGAACCTTTTTTCGTCTCCGAGGTGGGTACGATCTCCAGTGGCGCAGGGCCGGAAAGCTTACCCGGCCGCGGCCGTGCTTCTCCGTGGCCGATCATCAGCGCGGCAACGACCGTGGCATGCACCAATTCGTTCATCTGCGCCTTGCGCGAAAGCTCCACCGAACGTTTGAGATAAACCGTCCACCAGCCGACCAGGGCGGCCAACGCCAGCAGCGTTGCGCCGAAGAGAAAGTGGTAGCCGCGTACACGCTTCATCTTCAGGCCTGTTTTTTAAAAGGCGCGCGCGATTTCATCAGCCAGGCCTACCAGCTCACTCTGCGCATGAGCCGTCGAAAGGAATGCCACCTCGTAGGCGGATGGGGCAAGATAAAAGCCACGCTCCAGTAGAGCCGCGTGCATAAGGTTATAGCGCCCGGCCGATTCCTCGCGGATCTCGTCAGCCCGGCGCGGAACGGCGCCCGGCGCCAGGTGCATCCAGAAGAGCGAGCCGCAGCGCCTGAAATTCAACCAGGCGCGGTCCGCGCGCGCCTGTTCCAGACGCTTGTCAAAGGCCAGGCCAAGCTCTTCGAGCTGTGTATATGCCTCACCGCCTGCGAGCTCTGCGAGTGTGGCGATGCCGGCCGCGAGCGAAACCGGGTTGCCCGACAGGGTGCCGGCCTGATAGACGCCGCCGAGCGGTGCCAGGGACTGCATGATCTTTTTCGATGCGCACAGGGCGCCCACCGGCATGCCGCCGCCGATAACTTTACCCAGGGTGACAATATCGGCCTGAATGCCGAGAGCGTCTCCAAGACCACCGTAGCGCAGCCTGAAGCCGGTGATGACTTCATCCAGAATGAGCAAGGCGCCGTGACGGCTACACAGCGCGCGCAAGCTAGACAGCCACTCGGGACGCTGTTCGAGCAGGCCGTTGTTGGCCGGTAGCGGCTCGACGATTGCCGCGGCCAGCTTGTCACCAGAGGCTGCGAAGATTTCCTCGAGCGCCTGCTCGTCGTCGAAGGGACAGACGATAGTCTGGGATGCGAAAGACTCGGGCACGCCCAGGCTCGAGGAAGTCCCGAACGTGGCCAGTCCCGATCCGGCCTTGACCAGCAGCGAATCGGAGTGACCGTGGTAACCGCCTTCGAACTTCAGGATTCCCGGACGCCCGGTCACCCCGCGGGCCAGGCGAATGGCGGTCATGACCGCCTCGGTGCCCGAGGAGACGAAACGCACCTGGTCCATCTCAGGAAAGCCTGCCAGGATCCGTTCGGCCAGCTCGATCTCACGGCGACAGCAAGCTCCGAAAGATAAACCGTCGCGCGCGGTTCGGCAGACGGCCTCGACCACGGCCGGGTGGGCGTGGCCGAGGATCAACGGCCCCCAGGACATGCACAAGTCGACATAATCGTTGCCGTCCTCGTCCGTGAAGTGAGACCCCTGGGCGCTCTTGAAGTAGACAGGGGTTCCGCCCACGCCCAAAAAAGCCCGGACGGGGCTGGACACCCCGCCGGGCATCAGCGCACATGCCTGCCGGTAGAGTTTCTTCGAATTGTCCATCGTTCTCATTCTTTCTCCTCGGCAACTGCCTGCAAATAAGCTTGGTGCAGGGCTTCAAGCCAATTGTCGAACCCGGCGCCCAGCACATCGATGCTTTCGATGCCTCGCTCGGCAAGCTGCCGGGAAGTGGTCGAGCCGATAGTGAAAAACCGATTCTTATTCATCCAGGGGTTTTTTTCAAGCAGTCTGCGGGCCGCGGAAGGCGATGCCACGAACACTCCGGCCACCCGGAATGGTTGGCAGGCGGGAACATCCGGTTCGATGTTTTCGTAGACAATCACCGGCTCCAGGTTCATGCCGGCCTGCGCCAGAATGGTGTCCATGCCTCCCGCACGCAGGTTGCCGCCTACCAAGGTGACCCGCGAGCCACTGGTCAGTTTGGCGACGAGCAGCCGGGCAAGTTCGCGGCCCTCCGGCGGCTCCGCAAGCAGATCGACTGTTATCCCCGCTGCCGCGAGCTCGGAGGCGGTGGCCGGTCCGACGGCGCCGACAATTACATTTAATTCGGCAGGGATTAACTCGTTCAATAAGTCGAGTCGACGACAGGCGCGTACTCCGCGACGACTAGAAAAAGTCACCGCGGCCGGTGGCTCGGACGGCAAGCGATCGGGCCGGATGAAGCGGGTGGCTAGACAGGGGATCTCGCGCACCGGCACGCCGCGTGCGGCAAGCGCCTCTTTGAGCCGGCGATTATCCTCCGGCTCGCGGGTCAGCACCACGGCCGGGCCGGGCGACAAAGCCATCTGCCCTCCTCCTCGCAGGCGCGCTTCGGGCGGCCGGCACGGATCCATTCGGCGGCCTTAATGCGAGCAGCCTCCAGGTCGCCGGATTCGAAAAGGGCCAGGCGACAGCGGCCGTCTTCGCCCGGGGCCGCCACGCGCAGCTGGAAAGCGCCTCGCTCCGATCTTGCCCAGGCACCGAAGGGTGCGTGACAGCCGCCTCCGAAGGTCACCAGCAGGGAGCGTTCAGCGGTCGTGCAATCACGGGTCATCCGGTCGTCAACGGCGGAAAGAGATTTCAGCGCGCGCTTGTCGTCCACGCGAGTTTCGACCGCGATGACACCCTGTCCGGGGGCGCAGATCCAGCGTTCGGGATTCAGATCGAAGGCCAGAAGCGGCGCGACGTCGAGTTCCAGTCGCGCCAGCCCTGCCCGTGAAAGGATGACGGCATCGTAGTCGCCGTGGCGGGCCTTTTCTATCCGCGTTGGCACGTTGCCGCGTATGGGCGCCGGGACTAGATCGGCAGCCAGCCAGGCCAGCAGCGCCTGGCGGCGCATGGCCGAGGCGCCGACCCGGCCGCCTTTCCTGAGCGGTACGACTCGACCGGGAGCGTGGGCGTCCTGTCTTACCAAGAGCACGTCGCCGGCCTCGTCGCGTTCGAGCAGGGCGCCGAGAGTGAGTCCGGGAGCGAGCGAAGTGGGCAGATCCTTCAGCGAGTGGACGGCCAGATCGATGCTTCCCGAGAGAAGCTCGTTCTCGATTTCCTTGGTGAAGAAGCCGACCCCTTGTTGTTCGCCGAGCGCTGCGTCGGTCTGCCGGTCGCCTGAAGTCTTGACAATCACGGTTTCACAAGGTTCGGTAAGGCTCTGGCACACCCTGCGAGCCTGCTCGCGTGCCAGACGGCTGCCGCGGGTTCCGACTTTCAGGATTCTTCCGGACATACCTCCTCCTTGGCTTCCCTGAGCGATGTTTCCTTGATGGTGCGAAACACCTCGTTGGTGTATTCGAGCACGATATTCTTGATATCTTCTTCCAGTCGGCCGCGGGTTTCGGCCGACAGGTAATCGAAGCGACGCGCAACCAGGCGCGGAATCTCCTCTCCCACCAGCTGTCGATGGTGGTGATGGATGGTGTCGAGAATGCCCGAGAAGGCTTGTTCATTGCAAAAGGCGCGGTATTCGACCAGCGCCCTGTCGACCAGTTGAGAGGCTTCAGCGATCTTGTCGGTTTCTGAATTTTTCCTGGTACTCTGGTGAAATTCGACCAGTTCATCCAGGCCGACCGCCTCTACGCCGGTCGGAAGATCGCGGCGCTCGACCTGTGCTGGAATACCGATGTCGATTAATAACAGGGGATGGTCAACAGAACGCGGTTTGAGTTGCGCTGCGTGCACCAGCGAACTGGATGCTCCGGTACAGACGATCGCGGCATCTACCTCGTTCAGCACGGCGGGCATCTCGTCCAGGGGGTGGATCCGCTGTTGTTGATCCATGCGTACCGTGCGATTGACGCAGATTGGTTCGATCCCCAGCGCTTCTGTCATGACTCCCAACACCCTGCGACCGATGCGCCCAAGGCCCAAAAGCGCTATCCGGCCGCGAGGCTTCTCGCCCAGGCGATGCTTCAGGTAACAAATGGCCAGGCTGTGGACGCCGACCGCAGCGCTCTCGATACAGCCGCGGCGCAAGGCGATTCGTACCAAACGGCCTGAGATAGATCCCAGGCCGTTGAGCGCCCTCGACGAGGAGCCCCGCTCTCGGGCGACCTCGAGAGAGTGGTAGAGCTGCCCTGCTATCTGTCGCTCACCGACGACGAGAGATTCCTGGCCGATAGCCACTTTGAAAACATGCCGTGCCGCCGCCTCTCCCGCGTAAGCATAAGGCGCAAGCCAGCTATCGGCGCCGGGACCGGCGCGCCGGATCATCTGGCTCCTGAGCAACTCAGCCGCCCAGCGGGGATCTTCGCACGAGACGATCCATTCGTTGCGGTTGCAGGTGTTCAGATCGGCGAAGCCGTCCGCCACCCGGTTGCGTTCGAGATCGCCGGTCATGCGGCGAACCTCTTGGTCATCGAGAATAATGCGTGTTCGCCACTCGGAAGAGGCCACCCTGAAATCGCAGCCGACGACGGCCAGTGGTAAACTATTGTCGCCCAGTATCACGACCTGGCTCCTTGCTCCGCGGACTCTTGGCCGAGCACGGACCGGGCGGCGGCGAAGCCCGAGGCGACCGCGTCCTTCATGCCCACCCCCAGCAGATAGTTGCCGGCCAACTGCAGTCCTGGAAGAGTTTCGAGGCGGGTACGGATCCTTTCCAGGCGCTCCGCGTGGCCGACGACGAGCTGCGGAATGGCGTGCGCATAACGCGCGACGCGCGCCAGGACGGGCTTATCCCCGAAACCGCAAAGGTGTCGTAAATCTTCGAGAACGATGTCGATCAGCGCATCGTCGTCGAGCTCCATTGCTTCGGCATCGAGCATTCCGCCCGTGAAGCCGATCAGCAGATCGCCTTCCTTCGGAGTGCGCCCGTCGAACAGGCGAGCCGGAAAGAGCACTCCCAGGCTGCGCACACCTTCGCCGCGCGGCGCCAAGAAACCGAACCCGTCGGGTACTTCGGCGGCCCGGGCGGCAAACCCGAGTTGCACGACCGCCACCGGGGCCATGGGCACCGCCAGAAGTTCATCGGCCAGCGGCCGATCGAGCCCGTGCACTATCCGGGCCGCAGCCTGTGGGGGCGCGGCCAGAACGATTTTATTTGCGATCATGGTGCCGCCGGCAGATTCGATCGCAAACCCGTCTTGTGTGCGCGAGATCGACTCTACAGGCGCGCTTGTCAGGCAGTGGTCGCCAAGCCCCTTGGCCAGGGCCATGGTGAGCTGACCGAGACCCTCACGAAACGATAACAATCCTCGCGGCCTCTGTTGGACACTCTCTCCCCGGCGCCGGCTTTCGACACGGCGCTGCTTGCGCAGCCTGAGGGCGCCGCGGATCATTGAGCCTGCCTCATGCTCGAAACGCCAGAAGAGTGGAAATGCGTCGGCGGCAGAGAGCTTTTCCGGATCACCGGCATAGACCCCGCTGATGAAGGCGCCGGCCAGCACCCGGGCGGCCTCCGGTCCGAAGCGGCGCTCGAAAAAGCGGCTGGCTGTCTCGCCGGGCTGCCCGCGCCTGCGCGTGCGGAAAGGTTCGCCCATCAGCTTCAGCTTGCCGCGCAGGCTGAGTAGGCGGCTGGTTACGAAAGAGCCGGGACCGCTGAAGACCATGTGCATCTTACCGCCGCGCACGATGAAGCGTTTCTTGGCCGTCGGCCGCGAAGGCAGAAGCTGTGATTCGAGACCGGCCATCTTGACCAGATCGAAGATATCATCGGCCGAAGGCATGAAAGTGTGCGGGCCGCGCTCGATTTTAAAGCCGGCCACCATCTCGGTGCGTACATTGCCTCCCGGCAGGTCCTCTTTCTCCAGCACCAGGACGTCGATCCCGGCGGCCTTTAGCTTGGTGGCGCAAGCCAGCCCGGCGATGCCGCCGCCGATTACGATTACTTCAGGCGCCATGGCGCGCCTCCCAACCGGCAGCGCGGGCGGTCTTTATAACCAGCCCGCGGAGACCGGCGACGAAATCCGGGTGTGCCCCGGCCACGGGAGCCCTCAAGAAAGAACTGATTCCCACGGAATCCGCAAGCTGCGCCGCCTCGACATCGAGTTCGTGAAGGGTCTCCAGGTTTTCACAGACGAACGAGATTGGGACCACCAGCAGTCTGACTACGCCTTCTCCTGCCAGGCGGCGGATCTCGTCGGTCAGGTAGGGACGCGTCCACTGCATGCGCCCCACCCGGCTCTGGAAGGCAAGTGAATATTGCTTGCCGGACGGCAGCCTGGCTGCCAGCGCTTCTGCCGTGCGCCTGACCTCGTCCGGATAACCGTCGCCGCGCGTAACTGTCTTCTGGGGCAGACCGTGGGCGCAAAAAATGACGTGCTCGGCCTTGTCAGCAAGCGGATCGAGCAGTTGAGACATGGCCGCGATAAAACCCGGTTGGTCGGGAAAGGAACCGCTCTCGCGCCAGGCGATACCCAGTCGCGATGCTTCCCGGGAAAACGCCCTTACGGCAGTCGCCGTCGTCGAACGGGAGCGTTGCGGATAGGCCGGCAGGATAATCAACCTGGAGATCCCTTTTGCTGCTAGTGCCGCGACAGTCTCCTGCGCATCCGGCCGGCAATAGCGAAACGCGCAGGCGACCTCGAACGAGTCTCCCAGGACTTTAGAAAGCTTATCCGAGAGCTCACGGGTCCCTTCGATCACCGGGCTGGGAAATCCAATTTGGCGGTAGCGGGCCGCAACAGTTGCCGCTCGCCGGCGAGCGATGCGCCCGGCCAGCAGGGGACGCAGGGGCCAGGGCAGCGGCATCACCAGGGGATCGGACAACATGGCGCGTATGAAGTCAGCGACCTCGGCCTCGCTTCGTGGACCGCCGGTGTTGATCAACACGACGCCTGTACTCCCGGATGACATCAGATCGTCCTCGAATACACTCGCTTGCCCGGATCATGCTCCAGGTAACGATCGAAGTTCATGCAGATGTTACGGATGAAGAAACGCCCGCTATCAGTGACGTTAATGGAATGTTCGTCCCAGTTCACCAGCCCGTCCGCGGAAAGCTCCGCGAGACGCTCGAGATCTTGCGCCAGGTATTCGGCGGCGCGTATTTCGAAGAGCCCCGAAAGAGAATCGAGATCGGCGTGGAAGTTGCAAAACAGATCGAGGATCAACTCGCGCCTGATCTCATCGTCGCGCTCGAGCAAAAAGCCGCGGGCGATCGGCAGGTTCCCGGCCTCTATACCGGCTGCGTACTCGCTAAGCCCCTTCTCGTCCTGCGAGTAAGCCGTTCCGATCGACGAGATGGCCGAGGCGCCGAAGGCTAATAGATCGAGCCCGCGCCCTGCAGTGTAGCCCATGAAGTTGCGCCTGAGAGTGCGCTCGCCAAGGGCTTTGGCGAGAGGGTCGTCGGGCAGGGCGAGATGATCCATGCCGATCGGCAGGTAGCCCGCCGCCATCAAGCGATCCATCATCGATAAAAACAGGGAAGCCTTGACTTCGGGTTCGGGCAGGCCGATGCGTTCCAGCGCCTTCTGGTGGGCGTGGATCCAGGGCACGTGGGCATAAGAGTAAAGAGCGATGCGCGAGGGAGCCAAAGCGATAACTTTTTCGGCCGTGGCCAGACAGCTATCTTGTGACTGGCCCGGCAACCCGTAAATTAGATCGAAGTTTATCGATTGCACGCCCGCCGATCGCAGCTGGGAGACGACGCCGTCGACCTCCATCAAGCCCTGGTCGCGCTTGACAATTTCGAGTACTGAAGGCGTGAAATCCTGAATGCCGAGCGAGAAGCGGTTGAAGCCGTGGCTCAGAAAAACGTCCAGTTTGCCCGGCGTCGCCGTGCGGGGGTTGATCTCGACAGACAGCTCGGCCTCCGGCGCTATTGTCCAGACTGAGCGCAACGCGCTGAGCAGGCTGTCGAGTTGCTCTTCACTGAGGGCGTTGGGCGTGCCCCCGCCCATTGCTATCTGGCGCACCAGGCGGGAAGGATCGATGATGCCTGCGGCCAAATTCATCTCTCGAGTCAGCCTGCGAGTGTAGTCGTCTATTTTTTCTGGTCGCGAGGCGACGAAGGTGTGGCAACCGC
This sequence comes from Myxococcota bacterium, assembly GCA_035528415.1. Taxonomy (GTDB): domain Bacteria; phylum Myxococcota; class B64-G9; order B64-G9; family B64-G9; genus DATKYQ01. The sequence continues at coordinate 31,278 of DATKYQ010000053.1, forward strand.
AGAACAGGCAGCGCCGGCGGCAGAAAGGTATATGCAGGTAAAGCGACAAGCCGGGATCGTCGGCCAGATCGTTGCGCTCGCGCCAGCGGACGAAAACCCGCTCGGCATCGAGCGCGTGGAAGTGATTGGCCGGTGGATACGAGGTATAGCGCGGACCGCGCACGTCGTACTTCTCGCGCAGGCGGGGATCGATGCGACGTGGGTCTTGCGAACTTATTGTCACTTTGCCCATTCCTTTACTGCCTCAACGAAGGCCGCGACTCCGTCGACCGGTGATGCCGGTGTGAGGCCTTGACCGAGGTTTACGATAAGCCCCCGCCCTTCGAGCGAGTCGATGGTCGCCTGGACTTTTTGGCGAATGGCGTCCGGGGATTCGGAGAGAATCTCGGGGCTAAGGTTTCCCTGCAACGCAACCCGTGGTCCTAAAAGCTCACGTGCACGAGACAACGTCAGCGTCGAGTCGATCGACAAAACGTCGCAGCCCGTAGAGGCTGCGGCCGGCGAAAGCTCGGCCGCGTTGCGCACGTAGAGCAAGATCGGAACGCCCGTATCGGCAAGATCCTCGACCACCGAGCGGGCGAAGGGGAGGGCCAGCTTGCGGTAGTCCGCAAGCGACAGCTTGGCGGTCCAGGTGTCGAAGATCTGAACCACGTCCGCACCGGCTTCGATCTGCAGCTTGAGCAGGTCAACCACCACGCGGCTGATGCGTTCGAGCATATCGCGGTAAGAGTCTGGCCGGCTGTCGGCTAGTTTTCGCAGGTTGGAAAGATCACCCGCGGGACCGGGATCCACGAGATAGGAAGCCAGGGTGAAGGGAGCCCCGCTGAAGCCGATCACGGCGGTGTCGGGATGCAGCTCAGCGCACAGTCGTTCGATGATCTCCCGGATGTATCCGAAAGATTGTCGGGCGTCGACCGCCGAAAGCAGCCCAAGGTCGTCGGGCCCGCGCAGACGGGGATGCACTCTGGGCCCGCCCTTCTGGTAGCTGACTTTGGCACCCATGGCGTCGAGCACGACCAGTATGTCCGAAAAGAGTATGGCGGCGTCCATTCCGAATCGTCGCAAAGGTTGCAGGGCAAGCTCGATCGCAAGATCGGGCGTGCGCATCATCTCCCAGAACGTATGTCGCTTTCTCAATTCGCGGTACTCGGGCAGATAGCGTCCGGCCTGACGCATGATCCATACCGGCGGCCTGTCCACGGGCTGGCCGCGGCAGGCTGCCAGGAAACGTTCGCGTGAATTCATTTCACCTCCTTTTTCAGCTTGGTGATTATACTCGTTTGGTAATCCTGTTTGTCATGAATATGTCATGCCGAATAAGCAGTTGTTACTTGATGAGGTTGAGGTTACGAGATAAGAAAGGAACTTGAGTGTCGATAGCGAACGGGAGTCGAGAATGGCCCTGTCTACGAGAGTGAACAAGAATATCGCCAGGATGGAGTACGCGGTGCGCGGGCCCATCCCACAAAGGGCAGCCGAGCTGGCCGCTGGTGGCCTAAGGACGATCGCCTGCAACATAGGCAACCCCCAGGCACTGGGTCAGAAGCCCATCACCTACTGCCGCGAGGTGCTCAGCCTGCTCGATGCGCCTTTCAGCCTGGATCGCGAGCGTGCCCTGCGACGTGTCTTCACGCTACAGCCTGCGGCTTTCGAAGGCATCAAGATCGATGACCTGGTGTCCGAGCATGCGCTGGCGGTGGCGGACGAGTTTCTCACCAGATTGCCGAGCGGGCTCGGCGCCTACACCGAGAGCAAGGGGCTTGCATTCATCCGCCAGGCGGTCGCGGATTTTATAGATAAACGCGACGGTGTGACGGAAGACAACGGCCTGCGCGCCGATCCCGAGCTGATCTTTCTCACCAACGGCGCCAGCGAGGCAGTCAGGAGTATCATTGACATCCTCATCGCTGATCCCACTGACGGCATCATGATTCCCATTCCGCAGTACCCGCTCTACTCCGCGGCCATCTGTCGTGCCGGCGGTGAGCAAGTCGGCTACTACCCGGACGAGGACGCAGGCTGGACGCTGGAACGCTCGATCCTGGACGAGGCCATGGCGCGGGCGATGGCGCGCGGTGTGAAGGTAAAGGCCATGGTGGTGATCAACCCGGCCAATCCGACCGGGGCGGTGCTGCCGAGGGAGAGCGCCCGCGAAGTAGTCGACTTTGCCGAGGAGTATGGGCTTGCGATCATCGCCGACGAAGTCTACCAGGAGAACCTGTACGGCGCCGAGTTTGTGTCCTTCGCCAGTCTGGTTGGCGACCGGGACATCCCGCTTTTCAGCCTGCACAGCACCTCAAAAGGGTTCTACGGCGAGTGCGGGCGCAGGGGCGGCTATGTCGAGTTGAGAAACCCCGCAAACATCGCGGGTGGAAACACCAATTTTTGCGACATCATGCTCAAGCAGGCCTCGGTCAGCCTGTGCGCCAACACCACCGGACAGGCGCTGGTCTACCTGATGGTCAGGCCGCCGCCGGAGGGTTGCGACGCCCATGATCGATTCGTCCGCGAGAGGTATGACATCCTGGATTCCCTGCACCACAAGGCGACCTTGATCAGGCGGGCCTTCGACGAGATGGAGGGACTCAAGTGCTTCGGACGGACGGGGGCACTGTATCTCTTCCCGAGGCTGGAAAAGCTGCCGCCCGGAAAGACTGATTTCGACTACTGCATGAGTCTGCTGGAGAACACCGGCCTGTGCACCGTCAACGGTTCGGGTTTCGGACAAAAATCAGGCACGCAGCACCTGAGAATTGCTTTCCTGCCGCCTGCGGAATTGCTCGAGCAGGTCCTTCCCGAGTGGATCGCCTTCCACAACGACTACGTCAACGGCCGCTAGCAGTAACCGGTTGAAATCAAGCCCGGTTTTGTTTAGCATGTTTCCCATACCCTTCCCCACCCGGAGGAAACGATGAAAAGATGGCAATGGATGAACATGATGGTGGCGTTGCTGCTCCTTTCCCTGCCCGCCCGGGCCGGGATGGTCGAGATCGAAGTCAAGGTACAAAAGCCGATGCTCTGGCAAGACTCGCAGGGTTATACACACGTGGAGGTTCCCGGCCTGATCAAAGTGGGCCGGCCGGGAGAACCAGAGCTTCCTGTGGGTTCCGTCCGGGCATTGGTTCCGGCCGGGCAGCGAGTCGAATCGGTGTCGCTGGCTTCGGCCGAGTCGGTTGAACTGAGCGGAAGCCACACCTTGTTTCCCAAGCAGGGCCCATGGCCGCTCAGCTGGGGCCAACCGCCTTTCACTCAGCCCAGCGCCGACATATACAGTAAATCCGCCTTCTTTCCGGCCAGGCTGTTTAGGACTGAGCCGCTGCAATACATGCGCGGATTTCCCATCCTGCCGGTAACAGTGCACCCGGTCGTCTACAACCCGGCCTCCGGAAAGCTGGCCTACTTTCCGGTGCTGACTTTGCGTATCAAGACCGTGCCGGACGGGGAAGGACGAATGGGCGATCTTTACAGAGGCTATGGGCGCGACTTCGACACCTTGCGAACGCTGGTGAGCAACCCGGATGAGCTTTCCTCGTACCCATCCCGGAAAGAGTCGAACAGGCTGGATAGCCGCTACGTCATGGTGACCAGCCAGGCGCTTTCCACCTGCGCCGGGCCCTACAACCTGCAGGCGCTCGAAGCCGACAAGCAGAGCCGCGGCATCACCACGCTGATTATGACCATGGAAGACATCCGCAACCAGTACTCCGGTGTCGACGACGCCGCCAAGGTGCGCGCCTTTATAACCGATATGTACCAGAATTCCGGCACCGACTGGGTGCTGCTGGCCGGCGACGCCGATTTGCAGGACGTGGGCGGCGAGACTCAGGCGCCCATCGTTCCGGTGCGCGGCCTTTGTTGTTACCTGGACGGCATGGGAACCGATTACAACATTCCTAGCGATCTGTATTATGCCGCCCTGGACGGCACCTTCAATTCAGATGGAGACAACTGCTGGGGCGAGCAGAATGACGGCACCGACCTTCTTCCCGAGGTCTGGGTGGGAAGAGTTCCCGCCGACAGCTGCACCGAGATCTCCAACTTCGTGCGCAAGACCCTCACCTACCAGGGCTCGAGCGGTGACTGGTTGCGCAACGTATACCTGGTGGGCGAATGGCTGTGGGACGATTACCCCGGTTACAGCTTCGGCTACAACTTCTTGACCGATGTTCACCACTCATCCACCACCGACGGCTACGACACCAAGGGATTCTCCGAGAGCACTTTCTACCAGGTGACGGTGATGGACGACCAGTTCGAGGACGGCCCTGTCTGTTCGGGCCAGTCCAGCCCCTGCTGGACGCCGGATGAAATGTTGGCGGTCCTCAACGGCGGCAACCACGTGATCAACCACCTCGGCCATTCCGACGTAAACTACAACATGCGCCTCTATTGCGACGACATTGCCGGCGGCCTTTCCAACACGCTGCCCTTCTTCGACTACTCCCAGGGTTGCTATCCCGCCGCGTTCGACAACCAAAGCGTCTACTATGGAGTGACCTCCCAGGATTCGTTCGTCGAGTATCTGACGCTCGGATACTACGGAGCCTTTGCGGCGGTAATGAACTCCCGTTACGGGTTGGGCTGGTACTCAAATTACTTTAACCGTTACTTCTGGGATGCGGCCTTCCGCCAGACCATTGCACAGCCCGGCGAGATGCATTCCTACTCGCTGGTCCAAATGAGCCCGTTCGTTTGGACGGACACCGGCATCCAGTGGGTGTACTACGTGGCAAATTTCTTCGGCGATCCCGAGGTGACCCTGCAGGGGATTTTGCCGATGCAGGGACCTTACCTCAGCTATGTCAGCCACGAAATAACCTCTGATGGGACCGTACCCATTCCCGCAGGCCCAGGCCGGCACGTGATGATGCCCGTTACGCTGCGCAACATGGGCACGGAAGATGCCACCGGGATTGTAACCACGCTTTCGAGCACCAGCCCCGAGGTCACCATCACCCAGGCCAATTCGGTATTTGCGAACATCGTCGCCGGATCGAACGGCCGCTCAACTACTCACGCCGAGTTCGACATCGCGCCGTCCGCCGCGGACGGCGCGCATCTCGATTTCGCGCTGGCCTGGACGGCATCGGGCGGATATTCGGGAACAGTTAACTTCACTGTGAGCGTGCAGCGTCCGCAGATTGTTTACCTGGCGCACACGCTGGACGACTCGGCCGCCGGTTGTGACTCAGACGGCATCGCCGACGCCGGCGAACTTGCGGTCTTCACGGTTACCGTCCAGAACCAGGGAAGCGGGGCGGCCAGTAACGTGGTTCTTTCGCTGAGCGCTTCCGATTGCGCCGTTTCCAGTCCAGTCAGCGTGGGAGACATCGCGGCCGGCGCAACCGCCGATGCCGACTTCACGGTGACGCCTTCTGCCTCCATCGCCTGCCCGGCCTCGAACTGGCCCTTTATCATGACCGCCCAGGCGGCCGAGCTTCCCCAGCCGGACACCTCGGGCTTCGATGAAAACGTGAATGCCGACCTGGAGCAATCCACCTTCTCAGACAACATGGAGGGCACGCCTCCAAACGACTGGTCGCACTCCGCCTCAATCGGCACAGATGACTGGGCATACGTAACCAGCTCCTATCATTCGGCCACCCACGCCTGGTTCTGCTCGGATCCGGGCACCCAGTCGGAGAAGTTCCTGCTCACGCCGTCGTTTTCCATCGGCGCGTCCACTCAATTGACCTTCTGGCATCGCATTGAAAGCGAGGCCCAATATGACGGCGGGGTGTTGGAAATTTCCGTAAACGGCGGGGCCTACCAGGATCTCGGCGGCTATATCACTCAGAACGGTTACAACGACACCATCAGCGAGTGGACCGACTCGACCATCGCCGGCCGCGCCGCCTGGGCGGGATCTGCCGACTGGCAGCAGGTAAGCGTGAATCTCTCTTCCTTCGGGCCGGCGGACGTTGTCGTCCGCTTCCGCTTCGCCAGCGACGGCTACGTAAACGCAACCGGCTGGTGGATAGACGACTTCGCCATTGACACCCAGACTCCCATCTGCCAGCAGCAATCCTGCAATCAGCCGCCGGTGGTGGATGCGGGCCCCGATCAGAACGTCCAGTCCGGCGACCAGGCACAGCTTGCCGGAAACGCCCACGACCCTGAAGGGTTGTCTGTACAACTAACCTGGAGCCAGACCGCCGGCGCCTCGGTCACTTTGAGCGACATTCACGCGCTGAATCCCACTTTCACTGCACCCCAGGTAAGCGGCTCCCAAGTCCTTGCCTTCCTGCTTTCCGCGAGCGACGGTGTCGGCACTTCCACAGACAACGTCAACGTCACGGTCTGGAACTGCGATGACAACGAGCCCTGCACTACAGACGACTTTTCCGGAAGCAGTTGCTCGCACACCCAGCATGCCGAATGCAGCCTGTGCGGCTCCGACGGGGTATGCCTGAACGGCGTTTGCCAGGCCGGCGGCCAGAGCACCGAGGTCATCTGCGACGACGCCGACGCCTGTACCCAGAAAGACATCTGCCAGGACGGCCAGTGCGCGGGCACCGACCCGCTGGTGTGCCAGCCGCTCGACCAGTGCCACGACGCCGGCAGTTGCAACCCGGCAAACGGCGCCTGCTCCAACCCGGAGAAGGCCGACGGCGCCGCCTGCGACGACGCCGACGCCTGCACCCTGAGCGACAGCTGCCAGGCCGGCGTGTGCACCGGGGCAAATACGGTGGTTTGCATCGCCCTCGACCAGTGCCACGACGTCGGCACCTGCGATGCATCAACCGGCGCCTGCTCCAACCCGGAAAAGACCGACGGCAGCGCCTGCGACGATCAGAGCCTGTGCACCACCGGCGACACATGCCAGGCCGGCGTGTGCACCGGGGCGAGCGAAGTGCAGTGCACCACGCCCGACCAGTGCCACGGCGCCGCCTGCGATCCCCAGAGCGGGCAGTGCGAGTACCCGGCGGTCTCAGACGGCAGCGCCTGCGATGACGCCGACGCTTGCACCCCGAGCGACACATGCCAGGCCGGCGTGTGCACCGGGGCGAATCCGGTGGTTTGCACCGCCCTCGACCAGTGCCACGACGCCGGCAGCTGCGATACATCAACCGGCGTTTGCTCCAACCCTGAAAAGGCCGACGGCGCCGCCTGCGACGACGCCGATGCTTGCACCCAGACCGACAGCTGCCAGACGGGCGTTTGCACCGGGGGGAATCCGGTGGTGTGCGAGGTCATAGACCAGTGTCACGACACCGGCAGCTGCGATAGTTCGACCGGCGCCTGCTCCAACCCGGAAAAGGCCGACGGCACCGTCTGCGACGATATGAGTCTGTGCACAAGCGGAGACACCTGCCAGGCGGGCATGTGCACCGGCGGGAACCCGGTCACCTGCCAGGCGCAGGACGAGTGCCACCTTGCCGGAACATGCGACGCGCAGACAGGTTCCTGCTCGAACCCGCTCGCACCCGAAGGCACCGAGTGCGCCGACGGCACTTGCCAGGATGGTGTCTGCACTCCATCTTCGGGCGGCTGCGGCTGCTCGGCCGGAGGAAACGCCGGCGGCAGCTGGTGGCTGATGCTATTGGGGGCGTTGCTGCTCAGGCGCCGGCGCTACTGATCTCTCATTTCTGCCAGGGTAACCGAGCGAGCACGGATCGACTCGATCGCCTCGGAAGCGATTTCGGCAACGTCGGGATTCGGGTCTGAACAAAGGCGTTCGAGAGCCTCGCTGGCCGCTGGATGTCCTATCTGTCCGAGCAAGTCGGCCGTGTCGCCGCGCAGGGCGGCGTCATCGCTCAGGCAAAGCGTTGCCAGAGGCGCGACCAGCGAGTCCATGAGCGCCGAGTCGAGTTCGAGGGCCTTCTCGGCCACCAGCATCAGCCCCATGCGTGTCGAGGTCGTACTTGTTTTCCAGGCTTCGAAAAATGGAGCGGCGTTTTCTTTCAGGTAGGCCGCTGCGTCATCCAGGCGACGGGCCTCGACCAGCGAAGCGAAGGCTTGGACCCGGAAGGATTTCTCTTTGCGGGAGGCTATCAACTTGGCAAGTTCGGCCGCGCGTACCACGCCGACATTGGTCCAAACGCGGTCGAGCACAATTGTGGGCACAGATTTGACGGCGAAGCTTTCGGCCAATTCGGGATAGCGCTGGGCGTCCACAACGAAGGTGTGCACCTGGTACGAGACGAGTGCGAGTTCGATGGCCGCGCGGACGGCGTGCGGGCAATTGGGACAGGTTGTGGCCATGAAGACCAGCAACTCGGCTGGTTGGGTGATTCCGGCAAGTTCCCTGGCCCAGGGCCTTGCATGCCCAGCGGCGCCGAGGGGCATGCCGCGGCAGGCTTCGATGAAGGGAATCACCTCGGGGCCCGCGGGAACGCCAAGGTAGTGGATGTTGCTCTTGCCGCGGTAGGCAAGCGACAGAGCCGGCAAGCCCGGCAACCCGGCACCGGAACCGGCCTTGACCAAGACACTCGAACCCGCTGCTTTTCCGATCTGCCGGGCGGTCTGCTCGATCTCGCGCGAGAGATCCGGTTTACTCTCGTCGAGATGAAAGAGGATCTCGAGCGGTACATTCAGCCCGCCCAGTTCGGCGCTGATTCGTTTGAGATCGAGATCGCCGAGCATGTTCATTCCCGTGATAAAAACGGGTTTTCTATTTGAAGCGAAGCTATTTGTCGACCGTGCTGGAGATCTTCGGTCAACAGTTTTCGGCAGTTGCTTTCCAGTGCCGACTGTACGATTAGCGCATCCCAAAGGGACATGCGGTTCTCTCGACTCGTCTTGATTGCCGAGATAATCATTGGAGAGTCGATCAACACGATTGGAAGCTTGGCAAAACGCCTGATCGCGCCCTCGGCATCATTTTCGCTGAGTGGCCGCTTCAGTTTCCGAAGCACTACCACGTAAAATTCCTGCAGCACCTGAGTGCTTATGACTGCCTGCCACTTGTCGCCCACCTGTGCCAGGATTTCCAGCGAGCGGTTCTTCTTTTCGGGATTACTGTCATCAAAGGCGTGCACCAGGACATTCGTATCCAGGAAGATTCTATCGATCATGGAGTTCATCCCTTGTCCATGTTCGTCCTTCACTGCCGCTTCCCGTATTGGAGTTGCGAGCCATGTCGATCACTTCTTTCAACGCCTCGATGGCCGGAGCATCACCCGCGTAGGCCGTGAGATATTCTCGAAGCAGGGCGTTCACCGATGTTCCCCGCTGCAGCGACCTGATTCGTGCCCGGCGCAGAACTTCGTCATCTACCGTTATTGTCAAATTGGCCATGTGATTCTCCTGTCCGTGCTACACGGATCAAGTGTAGCACGGATAAGATCGATATTCAACCTGTGGGCACTGCCGATGGCTGGAGCATGTGGGGCAGCGGCCCGAGCCACAACGGGGCCTGAAAATAGAAAGACAGGTTGTCGTCGATGAAAGAAGTTACTTCCTGCCGTGGCAGTTCTTGCACTTTTTCAGTTCGGGCTTGTCCTTGTGTTTCTTGTGGCAGCCCTGGCATTTCTTGTGGAAGGCCTTCTTGAAACCGATGGCCTTGGTCTTGGGATCTTCGTCCTTGACCTGGGTGTGACACTTTCCGCAGGATTGCGGCTTCTCGCCCTTCTTAGTCTTGTGATGGCAGCTTTGGCAGTCACCCTTCTGCATCTCCTGATGCTTGCGGTGCGGGAAGTTAACGACCTTCTTCTTGGCCTTGTTGGTGTCGATTGTGATCTTCTCGGGACCCTTGTCCTGCTCCGCCGCAAGCACTATGCCGGCGACGGCCAGCGAGAGGATGCAAGCAACAAGCAGGAATCTGGTGCACTTCATTTTATCACCTCCTATGAGATTAGACTCCGTTGCCCTCAGCCAGGATCTTTTTCGGTCAGGTCTTCTTCCAGATCCCGGCCTTTTGGCTCACTGTAATCTTGAAGTTTTCTGTAGAGCGTCTTCTTTCCGATGCCCAGGGTGCGTGCGGTGCGCGCCTTGTTTCCCCCGTGCCATGCCAGCGTGCCTTGGATCATGCGGCGCTCGGCTTCCGCCAGGGCAATCCCGAGCGGCAAGCTGATATCGGAGACGGCCCCCTGGAGATCGTGGAGATCGTTCGGCAGTTCGCGCTCGTCGATGACCGTCGATTTGGCCATCACCACCAGGCTCTCCGCGATATTTCTCAACTCGCGCACGTTGCCCGGCCAGCCGTAGCGGATCACGAGACGCATTGCCTGTGCGCTAAGGTCTTCGACGCTCTTGTTGTGTTCCTTGTTGAACAACCGGATGAAGTAATTCACCAGCAAGGGAATATCGTCGGTTCGCTCCCGAAGCGGCGGTACCCGAAGCGTGACTACCTTGATACGGTAGTAGAGTTCCTCGCGGAACCTGCCTTGCGCAACCTCCTGTTCCAGGTTCTTGTTGGTGGCCGCGATCAACCTGATATCCACGGGAATGGTCGTGCTGCCGCCGACCCTCTCGAACTCCCGCTCCTGTAGCACTCTGAGCAGTTTGAGCTGAGTCGCAAGGCTGAGATCGCCGATCTCGTCAAGAAACAGCGTGCCGCCCTCGGCCAGCTCGATGCGACCTTTGCGGGTGCGAAAGGCTCCGGTGAAAGCTCCTTTTTCGTGGCCGAACAACTCGCTTTCGATCAGGCTCTCGACGAAGGCCGCGCAGTTGACCTTGATTAAAGCCTTGTCCATCCTGGAGGAATGGTGGTGTATGGCGGATGCGATCAGTTCTTTACCCGTGCCGCTCTCACCGATGATCAGCACGGTCGCGTTTGTTTCGGCCACCTGTTCGATGTCATCGAAGATGCGCCGCATGGGCCCCGAACGTCCGATGATGTTGCCGAACGAGTAGCGCTCTCTTAGCTCGCGCTGCAGGCGCAGGTTCTCGCGGACCAGCCTGCGGTTCTCGCGGGCCTTTTCGATCAACAACTCGAGCTTGTTGATGTCCACCGGCTTGCTGAGATAGTCGTAGGCACCGGCGCGCATCGCCGCCACCGCTGACTCGATTGTGCCGTAACCGGTGATCATGATCACCGCCGTCTGAGGGGCGTGCAGAGAGACATGCTCCAGCAACTGGAGACCGGTCATCCCTTTCATCTGGACATCGGAAACCACTACGTCGATCGGGTGGCTGTCCATTTTCTCGATTGCCTCGTTCCCACTCGAAGACGCGTGCACCTCGTGACCGGATTCACGCAATCCGGCTACCAGGTTCTCCAGGCTGCTGGGGTCATCCTCAACTACCAGCACCGTCGTCTTGGCTGTCTTCTCCGTCTGTCCGCCCAGTCGGGAGACTGATTCGGAAAGTTGTTCCATAGCCTGCCTCCGATTCGCAGCTAAGGTTCCCACCGTGCTCGCCGACGATGCGTGCGCAGATCGCAAGTCCCAGCCCTGTACCGCCGTCCCGCGTTGTGTAGAAAGGCTGGAAGATCTTGTCCATGTCTTCTTTTGCAATTCCCGGGCCATCGTCTCTGATGAGAATGACCACACCGCCCTCTCCTGAAATTGTCTCTACCTCTACCTGGCCGCCGTCCGCCATGGACTGGAAGGCATTCAGGATCAGGTTGAGAAGCACCTGGCGCATCTGGTCTTCATCTGCCAGCGCGATAGCGGGTCGGGCGGATAGCCTGGAGCGCAGGTCGATCCCGAGCCTGCCGCCTTCCATCTCGACGAACTCGAGCAGATCGGCAACCAGCTTGTTCAGGTCGATCCGTCGGGGTTTGATCCGTGGCACTCTCGAGATCTTGAGGTATTGCTCGATGTAGTCGTTGATGCGCCGCACCTCGTATTGCTGGGACTTGACCATCTGCAGCGCCTGCGCGGGATCCAGGTTTCCGGGAGCCTTCAGTTTACGCACCAGGCGCTCGCTGCCGATCGCCAGGGCGTTGAGCGGATTGCGGATCTCGTGAGCCACGATCGAGGCCAACTCGCCGACTATGGCGAGCCGCTCGCGGCCTTCGTGGCGCCGGCTGAACTCCGACAGCGAATCGTAGACGCGGGAAAGCTCAGTGGTGCGCTCGTACACCTTCTTTTCAAGATCGACGTTGAGGCGCTGAACCATGGCCTGGCTCTCGGCCAGAACACGGATCTGGCGGCGATTTTCCAGGTCGAGAAAGTAGGTGACGAAGAGCAGCAAGCCGATCAGTAACCCGGAGACGATCACGGCGATCAGCACCATGCGGCGGTTGCCGGCGACGACGGCGGTATAAGGCGATGCCAGGCCCAGCGACCAGCGGTGCCCGGCAACCTGCATCGGGGCGAAAGCGACCAGCTTGCGCTCGGAGCCGGCGACGTCTATCGCGGCCACCCCGGGGCTGCCTGACAGCATCTTGCTCGCCAGAGAACTTTCGCCGTGACAGACCTGGCAGCGCTCGTCGCGCTGCTGGACGCCCTGGTTGCAGATGGCCGGGTTGGAAGGATGGTACATCAGGTGGCCGCGATCATCCAGCAGCCAGGCCATGCCTTTACGACCCTGGCCGACCTCCTCGTTGATCTTCTCCCCCAATGTGGTCCAATCGAAAAGCACTCCAACGCGCCATGCCGAAGCGTTGCTTGACTGGTGGTCGCGGGCGAGAGAAATGATTGATTTCCGGTGCGGACTGCCGGGCCGCATGGCGCCGCCCAGCAGTCCGAAACATACGCCGCTGCGAGGCCGGCAGGCTTTCAGCGAGCGATCCAGGAGCGGCTGCATGATCTCCGGTCTGGTGCTGACTGTCGAGGTTATACGTCCCTCCCGATTGGCAATGAACACCTCTCGCGCCCCAAAAGGCCTCAACTCGGCCAGCGCTTCTGCCGGCCTAGATGCGCAAATTATTTCTTCACCGGGCGGACATATTTGCGCAAGGATAGCCAGCTCCTTTTCTATGCGCACGAACAACGCCTCGACCCGCTTGGCGCCCAGTTGGGCAAGCACCAGGGAGCTGCGCTGGAACTGTTGCACTATGGCCCGCTCGGTATAGCCCCAGAAGAAGACAGACAGGGACGCCAGCACTCCGATCATCAACACCACGACGATGCGCACGACCCGGCGCATTCTTTGGGCTTGTCCGGCCGGTTGAATCGTTACCTGTCCTGCGGGTGAGATGACAGCCTCCTTGCCCGGCCCACTTCACTGATAGACGTGGGCGCTCTGTTCCGCTGTCGGCAGCAAGTGCATTCCCAGGTAGGTGAACATGACCGCCGAGAAGCCGACCAGCACCAGAACGGCCAGGCGGCGCCCGCGCCAGCCGCCGAGATAGTACAGGTGCAGGTAGGCGGCAAACAGCAGCCAGGTCACCAGCGACCAGGTTTCCTTGGGATCCCAGACCCAGTAGTCACCCCAGGCCGACTTGGCCCAGACAGCGCCCATCAATAAACCGGTTGTCAGCAGGGCGAAGCCGAAACGTACGGCGCCGTCCAGGAGCGATTCAAGGTTGATATGTTCACCGGCGATCAGGTCGGGGCGCCGCAGGTGGATCGGCTTGGGGCGCAGCAGGTACACGAAAGAAGCGCAGAAAGCGACGAAAAGGGCTGCGTAACCGAAAAAATAGACGACCACATGCGGGATGAACCAGCCGCTCTGCAACGCCGGCGGGAGGTTGACCGCTTCTTTGTCCTGACGCAGCAAGGCGTACAGCATGGTAAGAGCGCACCCGGCCGCGGCCGGTAGGCCGAGAATTCGCGCGCGGTATACGAGTTCGACGAACAAATACACGATGGCGATACAGGCGGCCAACAGCACCAGCGACTCGAACAGAGTTTTGAAAGGCGGCTGGTTGGCCTCGATCGCGCGCATGACGAGTTGCAGCAGGTTTACCGACAAACCGGCGCCAAGCATAATCGAGGCCGACAGCCGCAAGGTCCTGGAGGATGTCAACCACATTGCGCCGTAGAGAAGTGCCGCAATTGTGTACGGAACAAGGGCGCCGATCGTGAGCGTCTCGGGTGTCAGGCTCATTTCGCGCCTCCGCTGCCGGCCGCTCGTCGCCGGCGTTTCAGAATGTTTGGCAGGAACATGGCCCAGAAAACTCCCGCTAGATTGAGCAGGATTCCCAGATAGACGATCCACAAGCCCGGATCGCTGACCACCTCGAACCCCGAGTAGGTCGGATCTTCGGGCCGGTAATCAGCCTGGTAGATGGAGAATCCCCCATAAGACAAAGGATCGTTGACTTCAATTATTCTGGACAGGACTTTCTGGGTGCCCTGGTAGACAGAAACAAGGCTGAGATAGTCGCGAACCATCTCGCCGCCCTTAGGTCCGAGCAGCAGGGCTCGATTGTCGGACAGGCGCACCGGGTTTTGCGGTGTTACGTCCACAGGCTGCTTGCGCCCCTTGATCTCTATTCGCGCCACGGGATTGTTTTCATGGTCGCTTCGCGTGCCGTCCTCGACCCGGTGAATGGCGTATTGCCAAAGCGTCTTGACGACCAGCTTGGTCTTTCCAATCGCCAACTCCTTGCCGATCTCGACCGGAACGCGAGATGCGATTTTGCCGTCGCGCATGAACGTCATTTCTGGTTTTTCGCCTATCAGGATTGCATCGATCATTCGACCCTTGGTACCCGAATATTCATAGCGCAGGTCGCCAAGGGCCCCCTCTCCCTTCCCGTGGAAGTCGGGAAACTTGGCAAACAGCCAGCCGCTCGCGATCTGCTTGCCTGCAGCGTCACGAACAATGACCTCGACTGCCGGGTTGTCGGGAAGAGAAGATCGGTTCTGCGGCTGCTTGCTGTTCGGGTCGAGTACAAAATCGAGAAAAGCGCGCTTTATTTCCAGGCTGTGATCACTGCCTGGCAGTTTTACCTTCTGACCTGTTTCGAGAGACAGACGCTGCTTGCCGGCAATGATTACATGCGGTGGGTTTGAGCTTTTTTCCGCAATGTCGGCAGCGTATTTGTCGGCCCTTTCAGCATCCCAGAAGAAGGCCAGCCGCTGGCCGGCAAGTTCCTCTCGACCGCCGCTCGCCCGGCGGTCGTCGAAGATCCATCTGTCATCATCACCCGCTAATCGTATGAGCGCCGTTGCGGGTTGACCGGAAGTTCCTGCTCCGGCCTTCGGTTGCTCTACGACGTCGCGTTTGAAATGATCGGGCCAGTAGTCGAGAAGCTTCAGATCATAGCCGGCCAATAATTCGCTGTCGGGCGCTGCCGGATCGGTGCTGGCCAGACGCTTTTCCTTTTTACCCGATATGTCGAACACCATGAGGCGGAAGTCGGGCTCGTACTTTTCGATTTTGAATTCGTCCAGGGACAACTTGAATCCGAGCGGTCTTTGATGCATATGGCCGTCCGGTCCTGTACTGCTGAAGTTTTCTGTTGCCCCTCCGGCGTGCAGGTCGATACGGCCCTTGACACCCCAGACGGATCCCAGGCAGGCACCAGCCAGGGTGACGACCAGCCCGAGGTGAGCCAGTAGCGATCCGAAGCGCCTGACACCCAGGCGGGGCCGGCGAATAATGACCGTGGCCAGGCCGCCGGCGCCCATTCCGAGGACTATCGCGAAACCGAAGCCGTGAAACATGTCATTCAGGAAAAGACCACGGATTACGGCCAGCGCAGCTTTGCTGTAAGAAATTGCCAAGACCGCCTCGCTCTGGCCCTGCAGGATCAGCGTGCCGATCACGGAGAGCGCCGTCAGAGTGAAAAGCAGCGGCACCGCGAAGCGATTCGATGAGAAAAAACGTCGCCATCTGAGATTGAGGTCGCCCGCGATCACCACGATGAAGGCCAACAAACCAACTATGACCGCGAGCCTTCTCGTACCCAGGGCCTGTGCTTGTGTCGTGCCCGATATGATGTGCTGCAGGAGGACCCCCAGCATAAAAAGCGCGCCCAACAATCCAAATCCGGAAGACAGACGTTTCTTGCGGACACCTGCTCCTAAAGCCGCAGTTGACTGCTGCGACGTATCCTCATCCATGGTTTTTCTCCATTATGGTAATGGACAAAATTCCCTATGTGCAGATAGGCTCATAATTACACTCTATATACCAGAAAGTCTAGCTCCTAGTGTCATAATGACACTCATGGCGGCAAAGAGAAGTGTTTTTTTGACCCGCAGAGCCCAAATACTCATTTTCATTGCCCTTCATGGAGGGGCGGGCACGAGCCGAGTTGCTCAAAATTGACCTTGCCGTTGATGTGCAGGTAGGCGCCTTGTGTGCGAATAGACTGATCGGAGTTGGCAACGCAGGGATGGCAGGTCGAGCAATCGCTGACCTGAGGGTGTCCATCCTGGGGCGGCAGACTGTGGCAGGATCCGCAGGCGGCTTGGCCCGTCCCCGCGCTGGTCCATGTGGGAGTCCGGTTGGTGCCGGTTCCCAGAAGAGTTGCTCCGTGGCAGTAGGTGCCCGAGCAAGTATGGCTGCTCTCATCGTAGTCCGGCTGCGCGCCGTCGGCCGCAGCCAGTGGGCCCCAGGTCAATTCGGCGGGAAGCTCGCTGTCCACATGGCCGGCGGCGGCTAGCTTTGCAGGAACAACGTGGCACTCGTCGCAAGAAACGCTGGCGTGCCAATCGGAATCGGCCAAGTGTTGGCGGTGGGCACCGACCCCTGGGGCCGTCGTATCGGTATTCCCGCTGGTGTCGGGCGGCGGCGCCGGGCTGTCGCTATCGCCGTGACAATCATGGCAGGAAAATGTCGTAACCTCGATCTGCCCGTCGATGTGCTTGCCTGCGGCTACATCGATACCGCCGCCGGGAAGAACTGTATCAGGGTGACAGCGATTACAGTCTGTGAAAACGGGATGCGGCGATGGGGGCGGCAGCCCGTGACAGCTCCCGCAGGCGGCCCCGCTGCCGTCGACAACCGTCCAAATTTGCTCGGTCAAAGTGCCCCCGGCCAGCGTGGCCCCGTGGCAGTATACCGAGGAGCAGCGCGCGGAACCACGGTCCCAGCTTGGATCGGATGAGTCGGTCGTTGCCAACTGCCCGAAGATTACCTCGGCCGGTGGACTGTCGATGTGCCCGGGGGCATCCACACTCTGGGGAACCAGGTGGCACTCGTCGCAGCCTATTGCGCCACGGATCGGGCCGTCGTGAAGGTGTGACTGGTGAGCTCCGACTTCGACGTCACTAGTCGCCGATGAACCGCTTGTCGAAAGCGGCGGGGCATTGTTTTCGCCGCTTCCGTGGCAAGAGTTGCACGACCCGGAGTTCACTTGCAGTTCACCGTCGATGTGCGTGCCGGCCTCGACGTCAATCTTGCCGTCGGCAGCGACGGTTTCCGGGTGGCACAAATTGCAATTCGAGTTTGCCGGGTGCGGTGCGGGCGGAGGGTCGCCATGACATCCTGTACAACTCACCTGGGTTCCGTCGACCCTGGTCCAGAGCGGCTCAGTGTGCAGACCGCCTGTCAGAGTGGCCCCGTGACAATAGACCGAAGAGCAGGTTGCCCCGGCGTGATCCCAGCTAGGCTCGGCGCCCTGGGAACTTGCCAGAATACCAAAGTCCACCTCGGCTGGATAACTATCGACGTGGCCCTCGGCACCCACGCTTTCCGGCACCAGGTGGCACTCGCCGCAGGCGATCTCCTTGCGGATCGCGCTGTCGTTCAAGTGTTGCGAGTGCGCGCCGACCTCGACGGCGGCAGTATTCCGCTCTCCGGAGACGGAAGGCGGCGGGGCCGGGTCCTGGTCGTGACCATGACAGCTGGTGCAACTGATGTCGGCGGGCAACCCGTCCGGAAGCGGGTTGTATTCGCAACCCCAAAATACCAGGGCCAGCAGCAGCCAGAGCGCCGGCAACACTTGGCGCCGTATGATGTTTGGTCGCTGGAAAAACATTACCTTCCTCCGGCGTGGCAGCTCGCACACCATGCTGGCGTATGGCAAACCGAGCAGTGTTCGTTCGAGCGCATCTGGGCCGCCAGCCCGTGGGTAGCCCGCCAAGCGCCCTTGTGGTTCAAGGGAGCGGTCGTTCGGTGGCAGCGGATGCAGGCGCCGGCGTTGTGGCAGGTCTTGCAGGAGTCGCGGTCGAACTCGGCCGATATTCCGTGGGTACGTGTGCGCCACAGGCCCGTGTGACTGCGCGGACTGTTCATCTTGTGGCATGTCGTACAGGCGTCGCTGCGATGGCACAGGCGGCAATCCTTGCCATGCTGCCCGAAGACGCGCCAGCGCGATTCGCCGCCGTGCGCCTCCAGCCACCCGGCGGCGTGGTCCGCGGGTGCCCGGCGGCGCCTGTCGGCGCCGTGGCAGGCTATGCAGCGCGCGCTGCTGACTTCGACATCGTTCTCCTTGTGACAGGCGTCGCATTGCTCTCGAGTGAGCAGGGGACTACCGTCCGGCTGAGTTTCCTCGATCGTCGGCTTGTGACAGTCTTTACAAGACAGATTTTCTGCATGGCTTGCATGCGGAAAACGAATATCCAGCCGCCTGGAGCGCGAAGGCAGCTTCCACGCCGGCGCTCCGTCATCGTGGCAATCGTCACAACCGTTTTTCTTAAGCTGCGGCAAGGGCGCGGATTTATCGGTTTTGTGACAGGTGTCGCAGTCTGCGCCTTCTTCGATGTGTGCCTTGTGCGAGAAGATCTTTTTTTCGCCCGAGCGCGCCACTGTCGTCGGTGTGCAGATAGCCATCGCGAAAACGGTGCCAAGGGCCGCTAAATTGATGTTTTTCATGGTTGGCCTCACTGGAACATCTGGCCGATAGACAGCGTGACGACGTGAAAATCACGATCGGAACGCTCGAATTCGTAGCGCACCCTGAATGAAAGCCAGCTCAACGGGCGGAAGCCGCATGAAGCATAAAAAGTGCGTACGTCGCTGACCTCGCGCACGTCGCGATAGTAGTCGTACTTGTAACGCTGGTAGTATGTGCCTAGCTCGGCACTCAGCTTCTTGTTCTTGTAGCCGGCCGATCCGCCGGCGGTAAAAATCCAGTCTCTCAGAAGACTTCCATTGAGGTAAGTGTAGTGGCCCTCGCCTGACAGGCTGAAGAATATTCCAGGTAAAATCACGTCGGCGGCGTCGAAAAGCAAGTATGCACGACCCATGTTGCGATTGAATGGGCCCGGATCTCCATTGAGCACCTGGCGTCCGTTCCAGCCGAGATGCAGAGTGTAGTTGCCTTTAGCCGTGCTGAAGCGTTTCCAGGCATCAGCCTGCCATCGAAGGTTTGGCAGGCTCTCACCGAGCAGGGTAAAGAAAGGATCCGCGCTCTCGTGGATCTCATCCAGCGAGATTGTCTGAGCGTCGGCGCTCAACTGTATGCCCGCTTCGATGCGCTTCCATTCAAGCCGGGCCGCGGCGCCGACGCGCGCGAAAGAGTTGTTCAGGCCGCGCAGCGTGAGTCGCCCGAGCAACCAGTCGGTGGGTCGGTACCAGCTGGTCACTCCGTAGCTGTGATCGGTGAGGTCGGCCTTGGATACGCGGTCGGCCTGCAGGACGTCTTCGATCTGCAGGCGGTAGTCCAATTCGATTCGGAGCCAACGCAGCGGCCGGATGACGGCGCCGGCCGAGGCAAGCCAGTCTTCGAACATGTCGGCCTGGGTCTCGAAGAAGTGCACGCTGCGACCCCCGAAGATGAAAAGATCGAGAATGGGCCGCACGGCACTGACAACGACCGCGGCCCCGTCGAATGTGACCGGCAACCCGAAAGGCGCGGCCTGGCGTCCCGCCCGGGCTAGCTTACAAAAGCCGTCCGACTGGTAGTCGAGTTGCAGCTTGTAAACGTCCCACCACGGCTGGCGGTAGTCGAACATCGATCCCAGGCCGGTGCTGTCGCCGGCAGCCGCAACGCCGTCTACGTCCCACCACAGGCCCAGGGCGAACTCGCCGCCGAAGTGATCGCTCGGATCGCGCAGGCCGCCTTCAAGAAAAAGGCGCAGGTCGTTGTCGGTCTCGCTGTCAGGGGCAGGATTTACAAGATCGCCTGCTGTACCGCCGGGCGCCACGACGGCGCGCAGTCGATATTCCTCCTGGGCGTTAAACCAGAAATCCCAGGCGGCTCCCCCATTCTCCAGGGCATTGATCTCATTGCTGGTCGACGAGGCTCCGTTGTCGGCCGGCGCCCACCCCGTGCCTGCAAGTAAAACTGCCACTACCGATGCCAGTAGCAATTCGATATTTTTGGATATCACCTGTTAGGACCCCTCCAACTGGTTGGGTACCACGATGCCTGGTGAGCATCAAGCTTTGAATAGTGCACTATTCATGCCAATCGGCATCCCTTTGGGCACTTTTATCGTAAATTATCTGTAGCCGAATACCTCGGCCACGATGATTATTATTATCAGCGCGACGCCCAGTGCCAGGGCCAACCCACCGAAAATACGTGCCGCGCGCCTGGTTGTCTTTGAAGGCGGATCCACCAGGCGCTTCTCGAGTTCGCCCGCTTCGACCAGCTTGCGGTACTCCAGCGGGCGATCTTCCTCGAACTCCTCGAGTGGCATCTTGCCGGTGAAAATAACGGTGTCCATTGGAAATTTCTCGGGCCTGAAATGCGTATTGAAGAAGTGGATTGTGAATATGAAGCCGGCCGCCAGCAGGGCCTCGTCTGAGTGGATGATAGTGGCCACGTTGATCATCCAGCCCGGCAGCAGGTGGGTGGCCAGCTCGGGGAACCATAAGATCAGGCCTGTCGCGCCGATAATCGCCACTCCCCAGAAGACGGCCAGGTAGTCGAATTTTTCCCAATAGGTCCAGCGTCCGTATTGCGGGCGCGGTCCGCGGCCAATGAACCACTTGAACGAGGCTACGAACTCGCGCAAGTCTTTGCGGTTTGGCATCATCGAGTCTGGTCCGAACAAGAACCGCAACCATGATGATTTGCCGCGGCGTTTCTTGCGAACAAGATCGATCAGGTGGGCACCGAAATAGCCGAAGGTGATTAAAGCGCAAACCCGGTGGATGAAGCCGGCCGACTGAAAACCTCCCAGGGCGTGCGAGATCCACTGGGCCCACTCGAAATAGGAAAACTTCAAAGTCGTGCCGGTGATTGCAAGCCCGAGAAAGCTGATGACCACCAGAATGTGCAGGCGGCTTTCGAGTGTGCCGAAGCGCAATACGTATCGCTTACCGGCCGACCTGATCGGTTTACGTCGGCGGCGCTCCGCGAGCGAGCGCGGCAGCCAAATCAAGGTGTGCAGACCGAAGAAGCCGAAGACGCCGATCAACAGAAACGACATCGCCCAGAAGGTGTAGTAAAGCACCGGGTACTTGTCCGGGTCGTGGTGGGTGGCGTGTGTCAGGTAACCGGCGAAACGCCGGTGCGAGCCGGGGTGGCACTTGGCACAGGTCTGGACGATGTTCCGACGCGAGAGATGGGAGTTCGGATCCCAGGGCGGCAGGATGTCGTGTGAACCGTGGCAGTCGTAGCATTTGGCTGCGGCCGTGTAGCCCAGCTTGGACACCTTGCCGTGATAAGTCTCGAAGTAACTCTGGGTCACGTCCTGGTGGCAACGGCCGCACTGGGTGATGATCTCCAGCTTGAAATCTTGCTTGTCCGTGCGGCTGATGGTGTGCGAGGAATGGCAGTCGGTACAGGCGGGGTATTTTCTTCCATCCTTACCGCCTGGTCCTGGGAAATGGACACTGCGGGCGAATTTTTCGTAGATGCCATTGTGGCAGCGGGAGCAGGTCTTAGCCACATTGTCTTTGTTCACCGTGGAATCGGGATCGCTGGCCGGCAACTCGTGGTGAGCGGTGTGGCAGTCGGTGCACATGGCCGTCACCACCAGGCCGCTTTTTAAAAGGCCCTTGCCGTGAATGCTCATGGTGTAGTGCTCGACGATGTCGTGATCAGTGCCCTTGTAGATATTGGCCGCCGGCTGGCCCTCGCGGTGGCAATTGGCGCACAGCTTTGGCACGTTGATCGGGAAAGTGCGTGATGAAGGATCGTCCTTTTTCTTTATTCCATGTGTGCCGTGACAGCTAATACAGGTCGGCGCCTGGCCGGATCCCCTGGCATGCAATTTGCCGTGAGTGCTCGTCTTGTAGGCTTCGACTTGTTCGGCGTGGCAGATTGAGCAATCGACCTTGGCGCTGATTCCCTCACAAGGCCGCTTGGCGACCGGCGAGACCCCGTTGTGGCACTGGGCGCAGGCCACGCCCTTGTGCGCCGAAGCGCCCAACTCTTTGCGCTCTATGTGCATCGAGATCTTCTTGCCGTCCCGGGTACCTACCAGGTCGTCCTTGGCGTGACAGGCCAGGCAGTCTTCGTCGGCCATGCCCAACTCGTAGAAAACCTTGCGGGCCCTGTGCGGCGCGTGGCAGTCGACGCACACCGGCACCTCGTGCGGCGCCTTTTCCCATAGCTCGCCACGGATGACCTTGCGGTGCACCTGTTCGATCAATCCGTGGCACTTCTGGCAGGTGTGCGACACGTTTTTCTTGCTGATGGATGAGAGCGGGTCGGTGTGCGGCCTGATGTCGTGGGCCGTGTGGCAGTCGGTACAGACGGCCGTGACCGAGAGGCCTTTCTTGAAGAGCCCCTCGCCGTGAATGCTCTGTGAGTAGTGCTCGAAGATGCGATCCTTGGGAATGTCGTAGGTGCGGCTGACGGCGGTGCCCTCCTTGTGGCAGCGCCCGCACAGCATTGGAACGTTGAACTTGGCCACGGGTGAGCCCGATTTCTCGGCGCGCTGGATGTAATGGTTCCCGTGGCAGGTCTTGCATCTGGGCGCCAGGCGCTCCCCGCGACGCGCGGCCAGGCCGTGCAGGCTGCCCTGATAGGCGTGTTGGATCTTGGCGTGACAGCGCCCACAATGTACTCCGGCTATCTTCAGATCGTCATGAGGCAGTTCGGCCTCTTTGAGATCGAGGTGACAGCCCGTGCAACCAATCTTGCCGTGCACCGACGCCGAGAAATTTACGGGCTCGATACGCAGGGAAACTTCTTCCCCGCCCCGCTCCGTCGTCAGATCGGGATCGTTGTGACACTCGAGGCAATCTTCGTCAGTGTTGGCACCGGCCAAAAGTAAGGCCAATACGAGGATGACTGCGTGAGGAAGACGGCGGATCAGATTATCGATTTTTTTGTTTTCCAGTTGAAAACCTCCGCCGCTTTCAAAGCAAAATACATGCCACGCCGGTCACGCCGCCTGAGCGGAGCTTCAGCAGGGCACGAGGTTTGACAGCTCCTTCTTCAGATCGACGGGCGCCAACGAGAAAAGCCAACCTCTGCCCTCCGGCTCTGCTCCCGCAAGCGAACTATCCTGCTCGAGCGACGGATTGACTTCGATCACCTTGCCGCTGAGCGGGGCGTGCAGGAAATGTTCGACTCCTTCGATGTCTTCGATAACGACGGCGATCCTGCCCTGCTCGACGAGGCTGCCCACGCAGGGCGGTTGCAATGATCGGGTAGAGCCGACTTCGGCGGCGAAAGTCGACATCATGCCGGCTCGCCAGATATCTTTGCTGTGCCACTTGGCCCAGCTGTGATGCGGGATCGCGTAGCGCGATCCACTGGCAATCGGGTTGCTTATATGACGGGATTGACTCTCAGGCGCGCTTCGCAAGGCCCTAATGACCACACTGCGCAGTTCCTGCCTGGTAAAGGGTTTTGACACGTACTCGAAAGCGCCGAGCCGCTTGGCCTGCAAGGCCGTGCGGATGGCCGGGTAGCCGGTGATCATGATCACCCGGGTGTCGATCTGCATGTTTGACAAGCGGTCGAGGAGTTCGAGTCCGTTGATCTTAGGCATCATCAAGTCGGTGATCAACAGGTCGTAGTTATGTTGCGTAAGCAACTTCAGCGCCGAGTCCGCCTCGCGTGCCGTGTCGATCTCAAGTTCGTCTCTTCCAAGAGCCTTGCAAATCGCCCCCAGGACGACCTGCTCGTCATCCACCGCCAAAATTCTCTTGGTCATCATCTACCTCCCCGGCCTTGGCCGGTAAGATTACCCTGAAAATCGCTCCGCTTTCGGGCGCGTTTTCCTGTTCTATTCGGCCGCCGAGTCGTTCGACAATTCCCAGGCAGACCGCCAGGCCGAGTCCGTCGCTGTGACCGTCCTTCGTAGAAAAGAATGGCTCGAAGATGCGCTCACGAATATCGGGCGGAACTCCCTGGCCCTCGTCACGTACGAACAACGACACCGAGTTCAATCCTCGGGTGTACGCACCGACCGTGATTGTCCCGCCCTGCGGCATTGCCTGCCGGGCGTTGACAATCAGGTTGATCAGCACCTGCTGGATCTGGACGGGGTCGCCGATTATTTCTGACAGATCGGGCTCGACCTCTCTCAACAGGCTGATGCCAGCGAAGTCCTTGCGTCGAGCCAGCAGGGCGAGAGACTGCTCGATCACCTCGCCGGGACGCAGCGGTACGCGCCGCGGTTTGCCGTCCCCGGCGAAATCCAGCAGGTTGCGGATTATGGTACGACAG
Organism: Myxococcota bacterium; assembly: GCA_035528415.1. Taxonomy (GTDB): domain Bacteria; phylum Myxococcota; class B64-G9; order B64-G9; family B64-G9; genus DATKYQ01. Next base: position 55,525 of record DATKYQ010000053.1, read on the forward strand.
CGAATGGCCTCGCGTACGATGATCTCGCAGTCCGCTCGGAGTGGATCTGCCTCGGCTGTGCTTTCTACGAGATCCTCGGCATACGAGAGTATGCCGGTAAGCGGGTTGTTAATCTCGTGGGCCACTCCGGCCGCCAGCTTGCCCGTGGAGATCAGCCGCTCGTTACGAATCAGGCTCTCCCTCAGGCCGCCGAGTCTTTCGCTCATGCGGTTAAACGAGGCAGCCAGCGCTCCCAACTCGTCTGTGTGTTTTTCGGGAATACGGTAGTCCAGATCGCCGCCGGAAACCCTGCGCATTCCGGAGACGAGCTCGCGCAGGGGTCTTCTCAGTCGCCGAGACAGAAACAAGAAGATCAGGCAGGAGCCGACGAAAGCAACGCCCGCGAACAGGAGCAGGAGATTGCGGTGGATTTGGTTGAGAGGGGCCTCTGCGGGGGCAAGCGGCAGGCTCATGTCGATCAACCCAAGTACCGACGAATGGCCGTTGCTCTGGTGGCAGCGACCGCTTTTGCATCCTGCTTCAGAAAAAATAGGGGTGAAAGATCGCAGGCGCTGCTTGTCGATCATCGTGCGACCCGTTCGTCCAGCATCGGGGACCGCCGTATCCCTAGAATGACAAGTCCGGCAGCCATCCCAGCCCGGCATGAACTCGCGACCCACTTCGCCCGGAGTCGTTGAAAGGCCGATCCGGCCAGAGTGTGACACAATCCTGATCTCGGTTATCGGACTTTCGTCAGCAACCCGCCGGATGGCGGCTTCGATTTCTTCCCGCCGGTTCAGCAACATCCCAGAGCGCAACGACGCGCGCAGTGTGTCGCCTGCCAAGAGCAACCCGCGCCGCGACTCTTGCTCGAGCCAGTTATTTTGCCAGCGGGAGGACACCAGGAAAGCCGCTGCCAACAGGGAAGTGATCACCAGCAGAACGATCGCGGAGACATCGAAGGCTAAGCTTCTATTGCGCACTATTACACCAAGCTCACCACGGGCTGAGAACACGGCCAGCCCTGTGCCTCGGCAACCTCACACAGGTCAGCGACTATCTGATCGATCCGCTCGTAGTACGCCTGCGTGCCGGTCGAGAAACGCATCAGGACAGCGTTGAGCTTCTCGGGCAGGTAGGGAAAGATCTTGCGCAGGTTCATCATGCGGTGCGGGAAGAAGACCGAGGCATCACTCGAGTTGAAGCGGGTCAGGCTGCCAGGGAACTCTTGCTTGATCCGCTGTATGGTGACCAGCCCCTGGCCGGCCACAACCTGCAGGATGTTGCCGGCGCTCCAGACATCGAAATCGGTGAAGTCTTGCTCGAGGTCGAAGTCGATCCAGCGAAAGCGTCCCGAGTCACGATCGATGATGATGTGGTCGTTACGAATGTCGCCGTGGCTCAGTCCCGCCTGGTGGAGCCGCATGATTCCCCGCAACCCGTCGATCGTCTTGACCAGCAAGACCGGGAAGTCTTCGCAGAAGTATTTCTCATGAGATTTCTCTTGCATGACCACGTGAGTGAGCAAGTCGTCTCCCGGGATGAATTCGAGAACGCGCACGAGGTTGCTGCACTCGTCACGCACCGATTTTCCCTGCATAAAGCCGGTATCTCCACGAACTAGTTCTAGCACCCGGGCTTCTTTCTGCTCGCTGCGCCGGCACCTGAAGGACATGTTGCCGATGCGTACGCTGAACTTCTCGTGAAACACTAGTTTGAGCATTACACGGCGCCCGTCGCTGAGCGCGATGGCGCTCTTGACCCAGAACTTCGGTTGGTCGTGCAGCCCGAAACGGCCCTCGCGCGCGTTTCCGCGCACCAGATACAGCTCACAGCCCAGGCGAAGAACGTTATCCCGCTCGATTGCCATGTAGGCGCTGGTGTCCTCAAGAATGTCAGGCTCCTTCGGCGGCCTAACTCCGGTCAACTCTTCTATTCGGGCGCATATATTCAAAGTCGGCTCCTCGACAATCCGTTTGCCGCCACAAATGTTTAGCAACAGTCGTGCCACTCGACTATTCTTCTCGATAGATCCTATCCGTAAGTGGTGGCATGTTAATTGCTAGTAGTTTTCCACCGGGTAAAGGCAAAAGGGGAAGACCGCGTGGATCGAAAAAGAAGACTTCTGGCGGTGGGCCTGCTTGCGGGCGCCGCCATATGTGCCGTTCTGCTGGGCGCCATTATTTACGCCGGCTTGAGTAAAGAACAGTCCTCGGTAACAATTGCGCTACTGGTCCTGACGGGGGGCGGCACGGTCATCCTGGCCACGCTGGGATTGGACCAGTTGCTCAGCATCCACAGGGTCGCAGGCGGCGAAAAACTGCCCGCTGCGGACTACCGGCATACCTTGCGCTTGTTCGTCCTGGTGGCCCTGGTGTTGGCGGCGGCCCTGGTTGCTCGCCGCCTGGCGGTGCCCGAGTCATTCGGGCGTTACGGATATTTCAGGGCCGCGGCCGTCGACCAGGCGCGCGATTTCGTGCCGCGCTATATCGGCGAGGACAATTGTGCAACCGCCAGCTGCCATGAACATAAAAAGGAAATTGCGCTGCACGACAAGGATGCCCACGCCGCGGTGCCTTGCGAGGACTGCCATGGGGCGGCCTGGAAGCATGTGGCCGATCCCGAAAAGAACAAACTGCCGAAGCCCAAGGGCAAAGCGGAGTGTCTGACTTGCCATCGCCAGTTGGCCGCCCGTCCCGGGGCGTTTCCCCAGATCAGCTGGCGTGAGCACTTCAGGTTCGTGGGAGTCAAGGACATGGGCATCGCCTGCACTCGCTGCCACAGCCCGCACGAACCGCTGTACATGGACCGCGATCTGCGAAAGGCTCGCCTGCACCCATTAATACAGCGTTGCCGTGACTGCCACATCGGCAGGAGCAACGAAAAGCTGTCGCGGCCCGAGGGTCACCCGGCCATCTTCGAATGCTCGTACTGTCACAGGGATATCGTTCGTGATTTCGCCGAACGGGAGCACAAGAAAATCGAGTGCACGACCTGTCATATATTCGTCAAGCAGTCGGAGTTCGCCGGGCGAATCATCCGCGACGCCGATCCGCGTTTCTGTTTGCTTTGCCATGGCAATGCCGATTTCAGGAGTGACAGCGCTCCCCCTGGTATCGACTGGCCGGACGATCATCTCGACGATGTGGCCGAGAAACCCGAAGATCGGAATAAGAGTTGCATCGATTGCCACCGCGACAAGATTCACAAGTTACGCGAGGTTTGCAAGCATGAGCCGTGACGACGACATTTCCCGCCGCGATTTCTTTAAATTCCTGGCAGCCGGATCCGGTTTGTTGCTTGTCCACTGCGGCCTACCGTCCCCGCCGCCCGGGGCTCGCAAGAAAGACTACGACTGGGACAAGCATTACTGGGCCTACGCGATCGACACCACCAAGTGTATAGGTTGTTGCGCCTGCATGCGGGCCTGCCGGGCGGAAAACGACGTGCCGCCCGGCAACTTCAGAACCTGGGTTGAGCGTTACCGGATAGACGCCGCCGACCGGGTCTCTGTCGACGCCGCCACGGAAGACGACTTCGTCTTCGAAGAGTTGCCTGGCGACGTAGTCAAGGCCTTTTTCGTACCGAAACTTTGCAACCATTGCGAGAAGCCGGTTTGCAACCAGGTATGTCCCGTCGGCGCGGCCTACCGTACGCGTGACGGCGTCATTCTTGTTGACTCCGAGCACTGTATCGGATGCGGATACTGCGTTCAGGCCTGTCCCTATGGCGTGCGTTTCATCAGCCCGCGCAGTCATACCGCAGACAAGTGCACATTCTGCTACCATCGCATCACCCGCGGTTTGGCTCCGGCCTGCGTGCAGGCCTGCCCCAAGCACGCCCGGATTTTCGGGGATCTGAAGGATCCAACTTGCGAGCTTTCCATTTTGCTCAAACAGCAACGCTACCGCGTTCTGAAACCCGAGATGGGTACTCACCCCAAGTGTTTTTACTTGGGCCTGGATCGTGAGGTGGTTTAGTGAACTTCGTCTTTCCAAACGAGGCCAACGTCACCTGGACGGTGATGATCGTTCTTTATCCGTATATCACCGGGCTGGTGGCGGGTGCCTTCATCGTCTCGTCGCTCTACCATGTTTTCGGTCGCTCTGAACTCAAGCCGATCGCCCGTTTCTCACTGGCCTCGGCTTTCGTGTTCTTGCTTTTTGCGACGCTGCCACTTCTTATCCACCTCGGACATCCCGAACGGGCCTTCAATATCATGATCACCCCGCACTTCAGTTCGGCCATGGCCGGCTTCGGCTACATCTATGCCACCTATATGCTTCTGGTCGTACTCGAGATCTGGTTCGTCATGCGCAGCGACTTCATCGCCCGGGCCAAGGGCAAGGGCCCCGTGGCCTGGTTGTTCAGGCTGATTCTGCTATTCAACCTGGAAGAGAACGACGCCACCAGGCGGGCCGATCACAAGATATCGCGTTTCTTGGCGGGGCTCGGCATTCCCTTGGCCTGCCTGCTGCACGGCTACGTGGGCTTCCTGTTCGGATCGTTGAAGGCCAACCCGTGGTGGTCGACTCCGCTGATGTTCGTGATCTTCATCTTCTCGGCCATCGTCTCAGGCATCGCCGTGCTGATCTTCCACTATTACATCGTCAGCTGGATAAACGGCTGGAAGACCGATCACGCTTGCGTCAGGTCGATGACCCGCTACCTGTGGGGCTTCATGATCGTAGCCGTCGCCCTGGAACTTCTCGAGGTGCTATCGATCGCCTACAAGCAGACCGAGGAATGGGAAGTGCTGTCACGGCTGATCGAGAACAAGCTTTTCTTTTCGTACGTGGTCTTGCAGCTTTTGATCTTCTCGCTGATTCCGTTCGTACTGTTGGGCATAAGCGTGCTGTTTCGATTGAGTCGGCGCCTGGCCAATGCCCTGGCCTGGATCGCTTCGGCCATGCTGTTGTTCCAGGTGCTGTTGATGCGCTGGAACGTGGTCATCGGTGGTCAACTGCTGTCAAAGTCGATGCGCGGATTCACAAGCTACTTTCCCGGGCTGTGGGACAAAGAGGGGCTATTGATGGCGGCGGTGATCTTCACCTTGCCGTTCGGCATCCTGTGGCTGTTCAACCGGGCGATCCCCTTGTTTCCCGGAGCCGCCGGCGATTCGGGCTGACGGTTCGCGGGGGGAATCGTGGACGATAGCGGCATCCGTGATCTGATAGAGGAAAACCGGGCTGCGCTTGTGCGCCTTGAAAAGCGCGTAGCGCGCCTCGAAACCGGGCCGCAAAACAAGTTACACCAGGTTGATTCAAACACAGCCTTTGTTCGACCCAAGAAGGTTGCTCTGGCTGCCAACGATTATTTCGCCTTTGAGATCCGCATCGGCAATATCACTAATGCTCGCGCTGGCCGCATTTTATGGTTCGCTCAGAGTCGGCCTGCTGGCTGTTTTTGGCCGCAGCGGCGCCTTCGAGTTGGCACAGAGTTGGGCCCTGGCCTTTATCTCGGTCGGGGCGATGTTGGCGGGTAAGCGGGCAGGCAGCAAGTCGTTGCGCTGGGTTGCCATGATCGGCCTGGCTGCTTTGGCCTTGAAGGTGACGCTGCTGGATTTGCCATCGCTTGACGGCGAATTTGCGGCTGGTGCCGTCCTGGCCCTCGGCTCGGCCTCACTGGTTGCCTCGATGATGCTGCGCGGCCGCGAGATCGGAAGCGAGGACAAACGCTTGTGAAATGGCTGTATGCATTCTGGGTGTCCAGATGACCCGGCTTTATCCGCCTAAAGAAGAACCAGGTTCCAAATTGACCCGCTTTTTCTGCGCCGAGTTGTCGGCTGGTGTCGTTTGTAGTTGCCTAAGGGGGAATGTGGTCTGAAACACAGATGACAATTACCGGTAAGTGCTTTTTTTCGATCTGCCTACGCGTAACAGGTAGAGAACAGAGCGTATTTTGAAATCATCAAGACCCGGCAGCAAAATTCTGTGTAATCTCACTAGCAGGTATGTTTTTTGCAAGCTTTTCGCAACCCAAATGCTATTCTATTCAATTTAAAAGGAGAAAAATATGAAGCACAAAGTCACGTTTCAGGCGAGAACAAGCATCGGCAGCTTGCTTATTCTCATCGGCGCACTTGCCGTTCTTGGTCTGGGGCTGGGAGCTTGCACGGGCCCGGCAGGCGATGACGGGCCGATCGGTCCCTCGGGCACCGGCTGCACCGTGACCGACAATGGAGACGGTAGCAGCACCATCTCCTGTGACGACGGCACGACGGCGACGGTTTCCAACGGGCAGCCCGGACAAGCCGGATCTGCTTGCTGGGATCTCGACAACAACGGAAGCTGCGACGCGGCCAGCGAAGACATCGACGGCGACGGCGGTTGCACCGTCGCAGACTGCGCCGGTCAGTCGATCGGGTTGATAGCGGGAACCGTAACCAACAGCTTGAGCGGGGCGGCTGTAAGCGGGGCAACCGTTACGCTCGACCCGGACGTCGGCGTTACCATCAGCACAGACAACAACGGAGACTATAGCGCTGAGCTGCCGGTCGGCAGCTACTCGCTCACATTCGAGAAAGGCTACTTCACCTCCGACATGGAGACGATCTCGATAGTGGCCGGAGGAGCTTTGGTGCGGGACGTAACCCTGGTACCGACCAGCCCGGTGATTGTCAGCGCCGGAGGCGATCAGATCGGCGCGGTAGACGGAGATGTCACCCTCATGGGCACGGTCGAGATCATGGACGGATCGACAATCAGCGGCTATGCCTGGACTCGCAGCGGAGGCGAGGCGCCGGACGTGGCCATCAGCGGCGAAGACAGCGACAGCGCCACTGTGACCCTGGCCGGTATGCCGGAATACAAAGCGGTCCTGGCCGAATTGCTCATGGTCCCCGACCGCCTGATGGTGCTGGGCATCAACCCGCACGCGCTGGCAGAGGTCGAAATGGCCGAGTATGAGCTTAGCGTGACAACCTCGAGCGGAGTATACACCGACAGCGTGGATGTCACGGTCGCTTTGCCCTTCAAGGTCAACCCGGGCATCAGAAATGTGCCTCTCGGCGTTCCCATCCTGGTTCAGGGTGTCGACGCGGCATCCTATGACTGGTCGTTGACAGCCAAGCCTGCAGGTTCTGCCGCATCCGTCAACGATGCGACACTGGTAATACCCGATTTCACACCCGATGTTGCCGGGCAGTACACACTGACGGATTCGGTCAGCGGCGACAGTCTCGACATATTTGCGGGCACTTGGCAAGGTGGGATAACCGGCATGGACGCCAACGGACGGCCTGAGGCCGGCGCTTGCACCAGCTGCCACAAACCAGGCGGGGCGCCCGATAAGTTCGACGAGTGGAAAGAGACCGGCCATGCCGAGATCTTCACCGACAACCTCAACGCTGGCGGCCATTACGGCGAGAGTTGTCTTGTCTGTCACACGGTCGGTTACAACACGGATGCCGTCAACGGCGGTGTCGACGATGCTTCCGACTTTTCCGATTTCCTGAATGCCGGTCTGCTCGGCCATGCGGGCGCAGACAACTGGGCCACAGTGCTCAACGACTACCCCAACACCGCCAAGCTCGCCAACGTCCAGTGCGAGAACTGCCACGGTCCCAACAACAGCGACCTGCACATGAACGGTACCACCGGCGACTCCGAGCGCGTAAGCATCAGCGCCGACGTCTGCGGCGCGTGCCACGGCGAGCCCGAACGCCACGGACGCTTCCAGCAATGGCAGCGAAGCGGACACGCCAACTTCGATCTCTCGATCGAGCAGGCGACCGTCGAGGGCCGCGGCTCGACCGCTGCGCACTGCGGCCGCTGCCATGCCGGCCAAGGCTTTTTGGCCTGGATCGACCAGGGTGATCTTACTAAATGGATCCAGGGCGCGGGTGGGAACGCCACCGTCCAGGAACTGACGGACCTCGGAATGACCGACGCCAGCGTGCAGCCCCAGACATGTGTGGTCTGCCACGATCCGCACGACGAAGGCTCGATTACGGGTGAGCCCAACAACGCCAACGTGCGAATTGCCGGCAGCACCACTATGCTTCCGGCGGGATTCGCGGCGATTGGCGTCGGGCGCGGCGCAATCTGCATGACTTGCCACAACACGCGCAACGGGGCGCACAACGATACGGCCGGAGACCCGGGCGACTTCTCGGCGCCGCACACTCCGTCGCAGACCGACGTCTTGATGGGCCAAAACGCCTACTTCGTATCGGTCGGCCAGCGCTCACCGCACTCGTACCTTCCCGACAGTTGCACCAACTGCCACATGGAGCAGACCGATCCGCCCGCCGATCTGAGCTACGAGTTGGGCGGTACGAACCACTCCTTCTCGGCCGGCTTGTCTATTTGCGCAAACTGCCACGGCGAGTTCGACGGCGCCGGCCTACAGGACGCAATGCAGGCTCAACTCGATGCGCTGGCTGACTACATAGGCCAGCAGGCCATGGACAATCTCAACAGCCTGGCAAGCTTCTGGGTCGACGTTAGCGGGACCCTGGTGCAAGTGGATCTGACCGCCAACACGGTTGACGCGGCGGTTCTAACGGAGATCCATGGGCAGGAGGCTTTAGAACTCACCATGGCGAACCAGGTCGATCTCGGCGCGGGCCTGACAAATATCATCGACGTCAACTTGGGCAATCTGTACCTGGACGCGGCCGGAAGCACCCCGGTATATGGAATGGACGGCAACATGACCCGGGCCGCATGGAACTACTTTCTGCTCCACGGCGACGGCAGCGAGGGAGTCCACAACCCGGGCTTCGTTCAGGACGTGATCAACGCCACCATGATCCAGGATCTTGACAACTGACATGACAAAGGGGGGAAGGCCTATGCCTTCCCCCCAAATTTCTATACGACCTGTCTTTATTCGGTAAGCTGCGCGAGCCCCTGAAGCGATTCGGGCAAGTCTGCGGGTTTTTCATCCTCGGCCAGGATCTCGTGGCACAGATCGCAATCCTGGCTGATGGTCTTGCCGTCCTTAGTCGCGTGTTTGTCGTCGTGGCAGCGGAAACAACCGCGTTTGTCCTCTTCATCGCCGCGATGTCCCAGATGATTCGAGTAGGTGTCCCAGCCGATCTTCATCGCCGGGTAAATATTGCGCCTGTAAATTTCGGCCAGGGCTTGTGCCTGTGAGTTGATTGTTTCAGGAGTCAGAGAGACTTCTTTATGCTGTTGGGTGTAGATCGTTTTCATCGCGCGGGCGAATATCTCGGCGGCATGCTCGCGGTCGGTAGCTTCGTTTTTCAAGAGGCCGACCGTAACCTCCCGCAGGAAGGGAACGCCACGATCGAGAGCGCCCGAGGCAAGCGCCTTGTCGACGGCTGCTTCGGCAGAACCGTCGTATGCATGGGTGGGACGGTTGTGACAGTCGACACAGTCCATGACCCTTTCTTCAGCCACGGCCGGCGTGCCGGGTTCCCCTGGAGCGAACTCCGCAACCACCTTGCCCTTCTCCAAGCGGGTGATCTTGCCAATTCGTTCGCGCTTGTCGTCTAAAGCCTGGTAGCGTACCTGCACGTCCGGACTGACGTGCCAGTGGATGCCGTGATAGCGACCGCGTGCGTCCGCGCCGCCCACCTTGAGCAACAAGGCCGTGACCTTGGGCGTGTTTTCGCGATCGGTGCCGAAGTGCCTGAAAAACGCGACCCGGTTGCCGTGGAACTTGGCCGGCCAGTGACACTGTTCGCAGGTATCGCGGGCGGGGCGCAACTCCTTGACGGGCGAGGGGATGGGCCGGTGATAAGAACCTGATAAAACCGCCCAGACTTGTCGCAGCCCGGAGATCTTGGACTTGACCGCCCAGGAAGCGCCCGAGCCTATGTGACATTCGACGCACTTGATCCGCGAGTGCGGCGAGCGAAGGTATGCATTGTACTCTGGTTCCATCACGCTGTGGCAGAGTTTGCCGCAGAAGGCCGTCGAGTCCATGAACACTAAAGCGCTGTGGCCGGCCGCGCCGACTATAACGATGTTGATAAAAGATACCGTCGCGAAAAACACGATCCGCCTGCGCGCCCGTCGATCGCTAACCGCCGCCCGAAAAGCCGCCTGAATAGGATCGGGCAGCACCGCCTTGCGCCGCGACTCGAACCAGAGACCCAACGGGATTAAAAGCAGGCCGAAAATGAACATGGCGGGTATGACCAGGAAGGCCAGTGCAGAAGTGTAGGGACTGGTCGTCTCGGAGACCGCCTGAGCGGCCAAAGCCAGGATGATTGTGCAGGCGGATACCGTTGTGATCGCCGTGCCGGTCAGGGATACCCAGTTTCCCCACAAGCGGGGCAAAAAAGACAGGATCCCGCGGAGAATGTTGCGCTTGTCGTGTTGGGAAGAATCACCGTTCCCGGCAGTTTCGTTCGGAGTCTGCTCGGTCACTGGAGTCTGCTCGGTCACCGGAGTCGTCTTGCTGTCATTGTCATTTTCTGCCATGAAAGGTTTACCTCCATTGTCGAGATCACGCGAGTTCGTTATTTTAGCAAGAAACATACCAATTGGAACTGTTCTGAAAACACTTGACAGTGCCATGATCGATCACTATAGTCTACAAAGTTGCTTGACATTAGGTTGTATGATTTTCGGAGACACTCCGGGTAAGAACGGAAGCGGACACTGGTGGAAGGAGAGGCTGAAATGAAAATCGCAAAAGACATTACCGAGCTTGTGGGTAAGACTCCATTGGTTGAACTGGGAAAGATCGGGGCGGGGTTGCCGGGCAAGGTGATTGCCAAGCTCGAAAGCTTCAATCCTTGTTCGAGCGTCAAGGATCGCATCGGCTTAGGGATGATCGCGGCGGCCGAGAAGGCGGGGAAGATCTCGGGCGACACCGTGCTTGTCGAGCCGACCAGCGGCAACACCGGCATCGCTTTGGCCTTCGTGGCCGCCGCGCGAGGTTACCGGCTGGTGTTGGTGATGCCCGACACCATGAGCATCGAGCGCCGCAAATTGCTTTCCGCCCTGGGAGCCGAGCTGATTCTGACTCCGGGAGCCGAGGGCATGCCGGGGGCGATCCGCAAAGCCGAGGAGCTTTCCGCGGATGACAACCATTTGCTCTTACAACAATTCGAAAACGCGGCCAACCCCGAGGCCCACAGGCTTACGACAGCGGAGGAGATCTGGCAAGACACGGACGGCAAGGTAGACATCCTGATTTCCGGCGTCGGCACCGGAGGAACCATTACCGGAGTAGCCGAGGTGCTCAAGAAGCGCAAGCCTTCTTTCCGGGCCGTGGCCGTCGAGCCCGTCGAATCGGCGGTTCTTTCGGGCGGCAAACCCGGGGCGCACAAGATCCAGGGCATCGGGGCCGGTTTCGTGCCCAAGGTGCTGCGCATGGATCTGGTGGACGAGGTCATCGGTGTGAGCGCGGAAAATTCGGGAACGCTGGCCAGGCGCCTGGCAAAAGAGGAAGGAATTTTAGCCGGCATATCATCCGGGGCAGCCGTCTGGGCGGCGCTCGAGGTGGCCCGCCGGCCGGAAAGCGAGGACAAGCTGATTGTCGTCATCTTGCCGGATAGCGGAGAACGCTACCTGAGTACCTGGCTATTTCAGGAGACAGACTGATGTCGCCGAGCTACGAGAAGTTGAAAGACCACTTGCGCCCGCTGAAAAGCGCCCTGGTGGCCTTTTCCGGCGGTGTGGACAGCAGCCTGCTCCTCTGCGCGGCGCTGGATACTTTCGGCGGCAGGGTTCTGGCCGTGACAGCCAACTCGCCACTGTTTCCCGCCAGGGAACTGGAGGCCGCTCGCAGGATAGCGGCGCAGCTTGGCGCGCGGCACAGGGTGATCGAAACCAATGAACTTGCCGACCCAGCGTTTCGAGCCAACACCCCGGAACGCTGCTATCACTGCAAGAAACACCTGTTCGGCAGGCTAATGCAGATGGCCACAGAGGAGGGGTTGGCGGTCGTGCTCGACGGAGCCAACTTCGACGACCAGGATGATTACCGGCCCGGGATGCGCGCGGCAGCCGAGTTGGGAGTACGCTCACCGTACGTTGAGATGGGTTTCGGCAAAGAGCTAATTCGCAATCTGGCAAGGCTGCGCGGTCTCGAAGTCTGGAACGAGCCCTCGGCGGCCTGCCTGGCCTCGCGGATTCCCTATGGCGACGAGATAAGCGCTGAGCGGCTCGAACGCATCGAGCAGGCCGAGGACCTTTTGCGCCGGGCGGACTTCAGACAAGTCCGCGCCCGCGATCACGGCAACCTGGTGCGTATAGAGGTCGGGCCCGCCGAGTTGACCCGTGGATTGGATCCCGACATCAGGGCCGAACTGCTGGCCGGTCTGAAGAAGATCGGTTATATATACGTAACGCTCGATCTGGAGGGTTTCCGTTCGGGCGCCATGAACGAGGCGCTATGATTTACCTGGACCACAACGCAACCACCCCGGTGTTGCCCGAGGTGTTGGAGCGCATGCTGCCTTACCTGCGTGACCACTTCGGCAACCCTTCGAGCGGCCACTCCTACGGGCGCCGGGCTCACGACGCCGTGGAGCACGCCCGCGCGCAGGTTGCCGACCTGCTCGGCTGCTCTCCCGACGAGATCGTCTTCACCTCGGGCGGGACCGAGTCCAACAACCTGGCCATTCGCGGCGTCACGGCGGCCTTGCCCGAGCGGCGCCACGTGATTACCTCGGTGATCGAACACCCGGCCGTCGCCAACCCCTGCAACTATCTCGAGCAACACGGCTTCGAGGTGACCCGGGTCGCGGTCGACGAGCGAGGACAGGTTTTGCCGGCCTCGGTGGTCTCGCATGTCAGGGACGACACGGCGCTGGTTACGATCATGCACGCCAACAACGAGGTGGGCACAATTCAGCCCATCCGGCGAATTGCGCAAGAAGCCCATGCCAGTGGCCGCGTCCTGGTGCACTCCGATGCGGCCCAATCCGTGGGCAAGGTTCCCGTGCGCGTGGACGATCTCGACCTGGACCTGCTTTCGGTCGCGGGACATAAGCTGTATGCGCCCAAGGGCATAGGCGCCCTGTATGTTCGCCGTGGAACTCCGCTGTGCCCGTTCACCCTGGGAGCCGGCCACGAGCGTGGCCTGCGGCCGGGAACGGAAAACGTGGCCTCCATCGTCGGGCTGGGTGTGGCCTGCCGGATTGCCCGCGAAACTTTGCAAGACGAGTCTCAGCGCGTGCGTTCTTTGCGCGATCAACTGTGGGAGCAACTGAAATCCGGACTTGCCGGCATCGAGATTAATGGCCATCCGTCCGAGCGACTTCCAAATACCCTGAACGTGCGCTTTCCAAAAGTGCGGGGCAGCGAATTGCTCAAAATCGCGTCCGAGATCGCCGCCTCGACCGGTTCGGCCTGCCATGAAGGCGGCGAGTCGCCTTCTTCGGTGCTGCTGGCGATGGGACTCGATGCAGAATCGGCCCTGGGCGCCGTGCGTCTCTCGCTTGGAAGATCGACGACTACAGAACAGGTGCGCCTGGCCGCCGAGGCGCTCATTGTTGCGCACAGGCAGTTAGTCCATCAATGATCGATCCAGGAGTTGGGCGGGATTCAGGTTGCGCATGGAGGTCAGGATACTCGACTTCAGGCCGGGGTACCGGCATTCCAGTTTTTCGAGCATGGCCTTGATCGCCCTGCGCTGCTTATTGTCCCTCACTCCGCGGGCGGGGCAGGGACAGCACACAATGGGAAATTCGCGCAAGGCGGCATAGGCGGCGATGTCCGTCTCGTCGACGTAGGCAAGAGGCCTGATCACCAGGTTGCGTCCGTCATCGGAGTGCAGCAGCGGCGGCATGGATTTCAACTCGCCGGCGAAAAACATGTTCAGAAGCAGCGTTTCGATCAGGTCGTCCTTGTGATGTCCCAAGGCGATCTTATTGCAACCGAGTTCAGGAGCCAGGCCGTAGAGCGTGCCCCTGCGCAGACGTGAGCACAGTGAGCAGGCGGTCTGGGTCGGCTTCAGCTTGGTCTCGATCAGTTTTGCGATCTCGCGCTGGCACATGCTGTACTCGAAGCCGCAGGAATCCAGGTGCGCCGCGATGAGGTCCTGGCGGAAGCCTGGAAAACCTTGGTCGATGTTTACGGCAATGAGAGAAAAGGAAATCGGGGACTTGCGACGCAGCTTCTCGATGACGTGCAACAGTGTATACGAATCTTTACCACCCGAAACGGCTACCAGGATTCGGTCGCCCTTTGTTATCATCCCGAAGTCTGTGACGGCCCGGCCGAGCTTGCGCAGTATACGTCGCTCCAAGCCGGTTCTTTCCCCGGTCGCCGTTATTCCGGTCGATACCATCAGGGTTCGAGCCACAGATGGCTGTAAGAGGCGCCCTTTTGCTCTCCGCTGATCTCGAGCAACTCGGGCACCAGCTCGCCCTCGGCTGTCTTTCCGATGAACAGGCGATTCTGCAAGTCGCTGGCGCGCAGCACGGCGCTGAAGAAGGCAGGGCTAGTCGACCACTCCGGGAACTCCCACTCGGTCATGCCCTGGGGAAGTTGGAACTCCGAGGTCTGCCTGAAAGTGTCGCTGCCGCTGTCGTGGCTGAAGATTCTGATGAAGTCGTGCGGGATCACCAGACACATCAGCCGCCCGCTGGTGTCGGGCGCCATCGAGCCGTTGCAGGTCTGGTGATCGGCCACGGAGCCGCCGGCCAGGAAGAACTTGTCGGTCGGATAGTCGGCGCCGCTGGATTGATTGTGAGCCCATAGGTTTCCGTAAACCTGGCCCAGCCAGACCAGGTCGGCGTTAGGTCCGGCGTCCATGGCCCGGTCGAGGATCTCGTTGGCGCTTCCTGCAAGCGTGATGTCCCCTGCGGCCAATTGGACAGTGTAGGTCTTCGCGCCCGCGCCGTTATCGTTCTTGTCCGACCAGTCGCAGTAGACGATCAACTCGTCGCCCGAGTTCGAAAAGTGCCAATAGCCGATGTCGCCGGTGGCTATCTGGTTCGACTCGCCGTCAGACAGTCTGAGAACGCGGATCAACTTGGGGCCGTTGGGCCGTCCCTGGCTGTAGACGATGCGCGTACCGTCGGGAGAGATTAGCGGATTAACACTGTCGGCCGTGGATCCAAGCGTTTGCACCTGCGGATCGGCCTGCCTGAAATCCAGAACCTGGATCTGTCCGCCGGCATTAACCCAGGCCAGTATGCCGCCCTTGTCCCCGAGAAACTCGCGCAACTCGCCGGCCGATACTCCCAGCCCGGGGATGGTCTGGGAGACCTTCAGATCCACTACCCGGTTCCAACTCGATTCTTCCAGGTCGGCCCGTATCTCGAAGGTGAATTGCTCGGCGCCGCCGGGCAGCATGATTTCGGCTTCGAAGCTGCCGTCGGCCGCAACCGGAAAATCTGTTCCCCCGACGCTGACGCTGTCGGTTCCGCGCGCCTCGGGCGGCAGCGCGCCACGGACGGTCAGCGAGGTCAGCTCGAGATCCCCGGCCGGCCCGGCTTCGGGCTCGATACTGAAAAGATCCGAGCTGTCCTCGGCGCCGCCTCCCGGAGACCTGGCCCGCACCCTGGCCAGGTCCGAAGAGACGTTGGGCACGCTCCAGGGATAGTCGAACCACTCCTGCTGACCGGAATCGATTAAAGCGATTGCCTGCCAGTTGTCGCCGGCGTCGAGACTGTATTCGAGCACCACCGCCTCGGCGTCGACGGTCTCCCAGGTGATCTCGAAAGTCGAATTGCCGATCATGGTCTCGCCACCAACGGGGCTGAGTAAGTTGATCTCGGGATTGCCCGAGCCAAGGATGGTAAACGGGTTCGAACGCACGGCATTTTCGGGATCCGAGTAAACGCTGAGCTGGATGATGGCCTGCTGGCTGGGATCGTTGGGTACGCTCCAGGGATAGTGTCCCCACAGGTCGGGATCGTTCTGCTGATCGACGCTGGCCGCGATGATGCGCCAGTTCTGGCCGCCGTCCGTCGAGTAATCCAGACTGACGTTGCTAACCTCGACCGCGGTCCACTGGATGGCTTCTGTCGTGCCCGCCTGCCACTCTTCGCCGCCGGCCGGCGAGACAATGGTGATAGACGGCTGGGGAGTGGCCGAGACGGCCAGCTCGTCGAAAGCGCTCTTATCGCCGTCGTCCACTGTCAGGCGCAGAATGTAGTCGCCGACGGCGTCGAGGCGCAGGTAGCATGAAGCTTCGCTTGCAGCGCTGAAAGTAGCATTGCCGGGGCCGGACACAATTGTCCAGGCGTAGCTCAGGCTGCCGCTGGGCAGGCCGTCGTCGCTGGCCGAACCGGACAGCAGCAGGTCTTCGCCGACCCGCACGGAAGCATCGGGCCCGGCGCTGACGACGGGCGCCAGGTTCTGATCGGCGTAGCTGAAGCCGAAGGTCGAATCGGGTGCGATGGCGTTTGGCGGCTGGGCCGCATCGGTGACGTTGTTCACCGTTAAGGTGTAGCTCGTGCCGCCGGAGAGCTGTGTGACGGAGAGCAGAACTACCGCCGGATCTGCCTGACGAGTGGCCGTGTTAATACCTATAGCGTGGTCGATTGCGTAGTTCGAGAAAGTCTCCGCGCCGGCCTGCGCGACCGGTTCTGTGAAAGTCACCCAGACCGAGTCGGGGGCTCCCGGTGCGCTGACCGCCTGGATCACGGGCGGCGTGGTGTCACTGAGCACGGTCAGGCTGGCCGAGTCGCTGGTGGCAGAGCCTGCCGAGTTCGAGACCCGGCAGCCAAAGCCCGCGCCGTTGTCGTTTATTGCGGCCGTGAAAGAGTACGTCGCCGCGTTTGCGCCTGAGACGTCGCCGCCCTCGCGCTGCCACTGGTAGCTCAGCGGGCCTGAGCCTGTGGCCTGGACATCGAAATGGGCGAGTTCTCCCACCGAGACCGTAAGATCCTGCGGCTGGCTCGTAATCTCGGGAGGCTGCGGTACGGACGCGCCAACCCAGAAATCGCCGGCATCGTCGAATTTGCGGGGCGACTCGTCATCCTGGTTCTCCGAGACGACGATGCGCTCCTCCTCCCCGTCCGCCCAGTTGATAAGCATCTGGTTGGCGCCGCGGGCGCCGCGGGTGCCGAAGCCGATGTGAATGCATAGCCAGTTCTGAGAGTTGGTCGACCAGGAATTGCGGTTGTGGGAGTTGCCGGTGTCGGCCGTGTCGGGACCCCAAGTCAGGGCGTCCGTCCACAGGAAGGTCTTGACCGCCGAGAGATCGTCCCAGCGCCGGACGGTGGTGCCGTCGTGCGCCTGATTGCCCTCGAGCAGATAGACTCCCTGTGGATCGATGCCGGTCGAGCAGCGGTAGTCGCCCACCGAGCCCAGCGAGCGATTGCTGCGCAGGTGGGTATCATTGACCATGTCGAAAGCCGTGATGCAGCCGGCCGGCATCGGGTTGGTGTCGTCCGGCCGGATGGAAGCGTGGGTGAGATCGTTGGCGATGTGGAATCGCCAGGTGCCGCTCTCGGTGAGGCCGTCGTCCTTGAGGAAGGTCAACACGTACTCGTCGCTGTCACTCACGGCGTTCACGCGGTGGAGCAGCTTGGAGCCCGAGGGTTGGCTGAAGCCGCCCTTGGTGTAGTAAATCCAGTCTCCGGCCGGCCAGTCCAAACACGCCTCGCCGTGGGACTGGGCGCTCTGCAGAATGGTGGCCTGGCCGCCTGCGACGCTCATTACCGCGATCGAGCCGTCCTGCAGCAGGAAGGCCGCCCGGCTGCCGTCCGGCGCAATGACCGGGTTGCGCGCCGGATTGGCGGGGTTGTCGTAAAGCACTGTGTGGCTGACTACCTCGCTGCCGACGATGTCATGGCGCACGATCTGCCCGTAGCCGCCGTAGAGGTTCTCGTTACTGCCGGTCCAGTGCGCCGTGACCGAGATTCCGTCAACGGCGAATGACCGCGCCGTGAAAAAGAGAACCACTACGGCCACCGTCCAAAGCCATGTGCTTGTTATAGAAAGCCGAGCCCGCATTCCTACCAGTATATCCCCCTTTGTTCTCTACTGACAATCTTCGAGCATTCCGCGCTGTCAGCAAGACAGCATTATATATGGCCAAGCACGAGGAGCGCAGACAGCGATACCCCAGAAGATTAGGAGACCAGACGCGCCGGAAGCCAAGTTTCAAGGTTTTTCAGGAAAAAATACCCCAAGATCGGATCCTGGAGACCGACTTGGTTTTTCACTTGAAATACGGGGAGGTTATTATACCTCCCCCCTCGGCCTGCCAGCCGGGGGGAGGTGTTTCTGCGATCTCTCCGATTCTCACTGAAAACCTCTACAGCGCGGAATGCTCTACTACGGCGTCAGTATACGGTTGGATTGAACGCTTCAGGTGACCAGAGCATTCGAGGGCTAACATCTGCCTCTTGCACAGCGGCATTTGACAAGCCAAGGAAACGGCTTATCATGATGGCGCTCAAACGGTTGAGGGGCGGGGTAATGAGAGAAGTAGTTTCCATTACATCGAGCAATGTTCGTAGAGCCGGTTTCCCTAGACCGGCGTGGTCAACCCAACGGCAGAAGCAGTATCCAGAAATCGGCTTCATCTTGCGGCTGCATGAGATCGATCTACTCGAAGGCCGGGGACGAATCCGGATGTCGTATGCTCTGGCGAAAAAGTACCCGAACGCCGCCACCGATTGGCGTTGGCAGTGGGTTTTCCCGCAGAAACGCAGATGGCGCAATCTAAGAAACGGCGAGCAGGGTCGGCATCATGTGGATGAATCGCTCGTCCAGCGCGCGGTGAAGGCTGCAGTTGCGCGCGCCCGGTTAACTAAACGAGCAAGTTGCCATACGTTCCGTCATTCGTTCGCCACTCACCTGTTGGAGACGGGCTATGACATCCGGACGGTCCAGGAACTCCTGGGCCACAAAGACGTGAAAACCACCATGATTTATACTCATGTCCTCAATCAGGGGCCAAATTGCGTGCGGAGTCCGATGGACGAGATGTGATCGGGGTATTATACTGACCAGTATAAACTCCGGAGAGGCAAGGAGCACAGAGGCGAAAGGCATTGAAAAAATGGATTTATGCGTTGTTCACATGACTGGTTTCCAGGCATGTTATACTGTCAAATGGAAGAGATAAGGGTCTTATACTGACCGGTATACTCATTGTTATGCGGTTTAAGCCATGACTGAACCAAAATCGAGAGATCGTGGAAAACGTTTAGGCGCTGTTGTCGGTATTGGCCTCTTTGTCTTGCTTTCGCCGCTCATCTTGATCGGGGCCATTCTGTATGGCCTGTCTGGTCTTGTTCTTTACGTAGCTGTCTGGCTAGGCTGGTGCCTTCGGGGGTCACGTCCTTCTTGTATATTCCGACAGTCCGATTTGGCGCGAATATATAGAAAAGGAAATCTTGCCTCGGCTTGAGGGCCGTGCCGTGGTGTTAAATTGGTCCGAAAGAAAACGCTGGAAAAGTTCCTTAGCTGTTCTCGCTTTTCGGCGTTTTGGCGGGTGGCGTGCCTTCAATCCACTGGCGGTGGTGTTCCGGCCGTTTCAGTTTGCGAAGGTGTACCGATTCTTCAAGCCGTTCCAGGATTTCAAGCATGGTAATCCTGAAAAGGTAGAGGAAATGAAAACCGAACTTTTTGAGGCTTTAGATGTTTCAGGCCATAAACAAACCGCATAACAACCGGTTCCACGCGACCGGCTGCGCCGGCGCGTGAACCGGCACGTTAGGCACACTAAAAAATGATGAGAACTATTGACATTGCCTTGGAGCCCCGAGGTAACACCTATGAAGCCTTGATCGACTACCTGGGTAGTCGCTGTTCAATATTTTCTCTGGTTTGGCGGAACCTGTCAACGACTTTGGGACACTCGACGAACGCATTTAGTGTAGCGCCTCCATGCTCGAACTCGATGCACAGGAGACCGCCTTGGACGTTTCTGCCTCCTCTTCCGGTGAGGGTTGATGTTGAGGGATAACCATC
>DATKYQ010000054.1:0-2731 GCA_035528415.1 Myxococcota bacterium
ACGCCAAGCCCCTCACAGCAGCGGGCATATAATCTGATAAAGCAGATATCACTGTAGACAGAAAGGCGCAGTACGATGATGCACGAACATGATAGAATCAAAGGTGTTTTGCACTCGTTTTTATAGGGAACTTCGGTCTAATAATCCGTGAAAGTATTCCGGATCCGTGTCTTCTTTGATCAATGCACCAATTACAACTGGTCCTGGCTGCGATGACACTGTCCTCGGCCAGCCTGGGCTCGATGTCGGATCATATGGTGTATTCATGATTTCAGGACCCTCGAAACGATTTATGAACTTCGTGTTCACAAAACCGTCGACGTATATTCGGCCCTTGAAGTGACCATCGTAAATAACTACGACATGATGCCATTGCTGGCGAGTGAGTGACTGATAAACCAAATCATAAGCATTTGAAGCCATGAGACGATATTGATTGCTTGCCTCATCGAAAATATAAAGTCTAAGTATCTCGGTATTGAGAAATGTTAGAGGATTTGCCTCAATTCTGAAGTTGCCTTCCTGAGATACAAGGATCTGTGGTGTTTCGGTGTCACCTGCTTCGAACTTTACCCATGCCTCGAACGCGAACGCCTTCGGCGCCTCGCCAATGTCGACGCTGATGTGGCCGCCGTCGAAATGGGCGGCCGCGCCGAAATATCCCGGGGCTCGCAGATCGACGTTTCCTGAAACTGTACCGTTATGCCTCGGTTCGCTCGGATCCTCCTTCGAGTCTTCCACCGTCCCGGATCCGATCGCGTCGTCCAGCGCGAAATGAAACAGGTTGTAGTCCGCGTAGTCCGCCGTAAAGCCCGTGGGTTCGGGCGGCGTCGGACCGGCCTCGGGATATACCCAACCGGGATCAGGGTGGTTCTGGATGTTACCAATCTGGATGTCCAAACCGTTGCCGTTGACCATGACGTCACCGATGTTCAGCCCGCCCAGATCGTAGGGAGTGATCTGCCAGTTGCCTCCGAAGTTCGGACCCAAGTCATAAACAGTCCCGCCCGCTGTCTGAACAATCAGATGGGCGTCTTGCGGCCCTATCCCGGCCGCCTGCAGGGCATTGTGATCGATGGGTATCTTGATATGCATCTGGCCGGACAAAGGCACCAGGCTTTTACCGAGGGCTGCAATTCCGACTGTCTCGGAAAGCGGGGAGCTGACTCCCACGGGGGCAAAAGGCTGACCCAGGCCCACGCGCACGATCGTTCCGTCCGGCAGGCTGCCCGGTTGAAACTGGAAGACATAATCGTTGAGAACGTGCTCGCCGTCATCGATGGTGAATCGCCGCCCGCCGCCCTCGACCTTGAATGAAAGCGCCTCGGTCGTGTACAAGCCCGGATGATCCTTGACGACGATCTTGTCGAGAATTAACTCGGCATCACTCCTGTATTGCACCTCGAACGAGTAGCGGCTGCCGACCTCGGCTGTGAAATCCATCGTGATAGGCGACAACGCTGGCGGCTCGCCGGCGCCCGCAGGCGCCGGTATCTTCGACTCCTTGATCATGAAAACCTGGCCGTCGACCTCGCGGACAACCAGCACGCTCCCGACAGGCTCGTCGCTCACCCGATCTCCGCTCGTCCTGATCCAGAATTTCACCCAGCGCTTGCCGGCAGTAACCCGTGCGTGAGGCCCCGTAGACATGACCACATTTTGTCCATCCTCGGTTCCGACCACCCAGGACGTGCCCTCGGCATGCCCGGCCTCGTGCTCGAGCGCCGCATCCGTCCCCAGCCATTCCATTCGCGCCTGCCGTGAACGATGCCCGAATACCTGCAGCTCGGAGAGCCATGTGTCCGGGCTGCCGTCCGTCGACTCGTTGATGTAGCGCACGAACCTGGTCGCCGTGTCGCAAATGTCCTCCACGCCCTCGGCCACCGCGTCCGTCCTGTGCGCCACTTCTTCCCAGGCGCGCGTCAGGTTGTTCCAGGCCTCCAGCCTGTAAGTCTGGGAGTATGGTGAGACGACTCGAATACCGGTCACCTTTTCCTTGGCCCCCAGATCCACGATCAACTCCTGGCCCCAGCCTGGCGCGATCCAGGCCGAGGAGTCGTCGCCGTCGATGACAGCCGCCACCGATGCTCCCGGCGGGCACGTCAAGCATGTCGGCTGGGGCTGCGTACCTGCGCTGCTACTCGCGATACGCGCATCGAGCGCCAGGTTGCTGCCCTCGATGCCGCCGTCCTCGCGGCAGCTCGTAGTGCACGGGCCGACCTCGTCGGCAAGAGTCTGCGCCTGGTCCAGCCAGGCGGCCGCCGTGGCGTCGTCCAGCCAGTGACCTTGACCTTGCTCCACCTGGAAGATGAAGTCCTCGATCAGGCCGAGCTTCGTAGCGCAGTCGGTTGCTGCAATTGCATCCTCCAGCAGACCTTCCAGCTTCTTTCCGTGGCCGGGGTTCAGGTCGGCGCCCTGGACCGAGCCGAGAAGATCGCCGGTGCCTTCGTCCGGCGAGGGCGCGTGCACCAGCAACGCGACCTGATCCGGCTCGCTGAAAAGCTCGCCGTCGCTGACAACCAGTTCGAACACCATCGACCCCAGGTCGACGTTCGGCGGCACGATAAATCCCGGCGTCGCCGAGGCCGGGTCGTCGAGCCTCACCGCCGGGCCTTCAACCTGGTACCACATGTACGTGATCTGGTCGCCGTCCGGATCGCTGCTCGCGCTGCCGTCGAGCTGCGCCCAGTCGCCGACATTGGCTTCCTGTGAAACTCCCGCGTTTGCAACC